>JAAWKH010000030.1 GCA_022797295.1 Peptococcaceae bacterium | reverse complement strand
AGGATAACGAGGGGCGGCAGGCGTACTCAAGTACGCCGACAACCCGAGTTAGACTACGACGACGCAGATGACGTGCTATTGAGTTACCGATTACTGCAAAAGCTGGAGTACGCCCTGCGGAACCTGATTCGCCTGAGCCAACATAGCCTGAGCGGACTGTACCAGAATGTTGTTCTTGGTGTAAGCCATCATCTCTTCAGCCACGTCAGTATCACGGATAGCAGATTCAGCGTCCTGGATATTCTCACGCATTACAGACAGGTTGTTAGCGGTGTGATCCAAACGGTTGCTGATTGCGCCCAATGTGCCGCGAACATCAGATACGTAGTTGATAGCATTCTTGATTACGTCAACCGCTGCCTGTGCGCCAGCCTGGGTGCCAATATTAATTTTATCGATACCCATAGCCTTAACGTGCATATCCTTAACGTTTACGCGCAGCTGGTTGTAATCATCAGAGCTATCGCCAATTTGTAACATCAATCCGCCAGCTTCTTTAGAGCTAGCGCCATCAGCAATTTTAATGCTTGTGCCAGTAGCATCATCAGCCCAAGCGCCAGCGGTTACAGTACCCTGTTTTACATCTAAACCAGTAGCGTGCTTGATTTTTTCAATCATAGCAGCAACATCATTTTCGTCAATAGTCTTTACCGCTCCTACTTCAACCCAATGATTAATACCAGCCTCTTTCATCTTTGCAATGTTCTCATCGGTTACTTTGCCATTTTCAATAAAGACAAATTTTTCGCCATTAATTTCAAACATTGCTTTTTCTAAAGAAGTTTTGTCATCTGTATGATCAAAAATGTTAGCATTAGATAAATCAAGAGCCTGATAAGCATCCTCACCAGTTACAGAAGCACCTGCTGTAGCTTTGTCTACGCCCGCAATTTTAAAAGTACCACCAAAAGCTGTTTGAGTACCGCCCTTAATATAAGTCATATCAAAAGATGTTGCATTAACTACACCAGCACCAGCTTCTTTTGCTTCCATTGTAATTTTACCAGCAGCATATGTGAAATTATAGGTTTTACCCAATTCACTAGCATTCATCTGTTTGGCAAAAGCTGCACCAATTTCATCATCCTTTATGTTACCAGCTAATGCTAATTTGTTAGAAAATTCATTACCTTCATCGTCTACATATGCAAACTTAGTAGGGTCATCTTTATCCAATTTTGCATTTAGCTTAAACTCGTAACTGGTTCCGTCAGCAAAACCAATGCTAGCAGTGAATACTTCATCACCTGCCGCCGCAGCAGCGGTCATATTAGCCATAACAAGAGTATCTTTGGTTTTAGTAGCATTAACATCCTCAAGGCCAGCTGCCAATGCACCTTTAATGGAATCCCAACCATCAAAAGTTGAAGAAGAAGCCTTGCCTGTAGAAGACAAAGAACCATCCAACAATTTAATACCATTGAAGTTAGCAGAATCAGCAATGCGGTTAATTTCAGAACGCAGCTGGTCAACCTCAGACTGCAAAGCCTTGCGGTCAACCGGGTTGTCGAAAGTGCCGTTAGCAGATTCCTGAGCCAGGTAAACCATACGGTTCAGCATATCCTGGACTTCCTGCATTGCGCCCTCAGCGGTGTTTACCAGAGAGATGCCGTCTTTAACGTTCTTCTGAGCGGCTTCCAAACCGGTAATCTGAGCACGCATTTTTTCGGAGATAGCCAGACCGGCAGCGTCGTCGCCAGCGCGGTTAATCTTGTAACCAGATGACAATTTCTCCAGGTTCTTAGACAGAGCAGAAGTGTTGTTGCTGTAGTTACGGTAGGCGTTCATCGCCATAATGTTGTGTTGAATACGCATAAAATTTTTCCTCCTTAAAATACTTCAGGGGCATCCGTTCCCCCTGCATAAAAATTTTTGGTTTCACTAAACTCTGCTTCGGCCTTTTGGGCCTCGCCCACTCGCCCTAACGGGCTTCGGGATTCGCTACGCTCACAATCGTTAAGTGAATTTTTGGGTTTACATAGGCTTACAGCCTATGTATGTTTTTTCACTAAACTCTGCCTGCGTCCTACGGACTTGGCAATCGTTAAGTGAAAAAAACACAGACCTAAGTGGCCTGTGCATGCTGTGCCGTTCAGCTTTGCTGAACAGCTTTCAGGCACCTGGGCGTCCAAGCCCTGCCACTTTCATCCCTCACGCCAGCTTGCGCGCCGAGCCAGCGTTAAGTGTAAAAGGCACCGAACTATTAAATTGCGTTTAGCCGGCGGACATCCTGTACGCTCAACTACCCTCATTTATTATATCGAGCAATTCATAAAAAAAGTAAGCACCAAAAGCAAAATTTTTTGAAAAAATTTTGTAAAGCATATGTAAAGCAACCACTTGACAAAACATACTACAATGTTCTATAATAATAAAAAAAGGAGGAAATTGTTATGGCACAGGTTATGGTAAACTTTCGTATGGATGAAGACCTCAAAAAAAGAATGGAACACGCCTGCGCAGAAATGGGATTGAGCATGACCACCGCTTTCACCATATTTGCCCGCAAAGTTGCCAATGAGCAACGCATTCCATTTGAAGTAAGCGTTGACCATTTCTATTCCCAAAGCAATATGGAATATCTAAAAAAAGTTATCACCGATATTGAAGAGGGCCGGGCCGTCCTTGTTGAAAGAGATTTGTTGGAGGATTAAAATGCGTCTGTTATGGGAGGAAAAGGCCTGGCAGGAATATTGTCAATGGCAAAATGTAGATAAAAAAACCTTAAAACGCATAAACACTTTAATCAAAGATATTATGCGAAGCACCTATACAGGTATTGGCAAACCAGAGCCTTTGAAAGAAAACCTAAACGGCTGGTGGAGCCGGCGCATAGATAATGTCAACCGTATTGTTTATTGTGAAAAAGATGGAGCAATCATTATTGCTAGTTGTAAAAGTCATTATGAAAATTAAATTAATATAATAGCAGCTTCCTCAAACAAGAAGCTGCTATAACTTTTTATGATAACTTACTTTACACCAACAACAGCCCCACTCGATACACGCCAAACGTCACCACCCAAGCCACGGCCAACTGAAACAAAGCCACGCCGCCAGCCCAACGCCAACTGCCGGATTCCCTCTGCAAGGTGGCCAGCGTGGCCGCGCAGGGAATGTAAAGCAGGCAAAAAACCATCAGGCAAAAAGCATTCAGCGGGCCAAAACCAATGCCGGCCAGCACATCGGCAAAGGTAGCCATCCCCGCTGGCGAGTTGGCGTTCACCACGCCAAACAGCACCGCACAGCTGGAAACCACCACTTCCTTGGCGGAAATGCCGGCAATCAAAGCCACCGTAATCTGCCAAAAACCCAGGCCAATCGGCGCAAAAAGCGGCACCAAAAGCTTGCCCAGCATTGCACCAAAACCATTGCCCATATCGGCGGCATATCCCTGCGGGCCAAAATTCAACAGCAACCAAATCAGCAAGGTTGCTACAAAAATTGTGGTGCCGGCCTTTCCCAGATAGTCTTTCACCTTATCCCAAACGTAAATCCAAACAGTGCGAAAATCTGGCAGCTTATATTCCGGCAATTCAATCAGCAAAAAATTCTCCTCCTGCCGCCGATCCAGCAAATGCAAAGCCAGCAATACCAAAATCGCCACTACAATGCCAATTAAATACATCGAATACGCCACCAGCATAGCATTATTACCAAAGAACATTTCCGCAAACAGAATATAAATTGTCAATCTGGCATTACAGCTCATAAAAGGCGTAACCAACATCACCTTAAAGCGGTCACGCTCATTTTCCAAAGCACGGCTGGCCATCAGAGCCGGCACTGTGCAACCAAATCCCAGCAACATTGGGATAAAAGCCCGGCCAGAAAGCCCCATACGGCTCATAATCCCCTCCATCACATAGGCCACGCGCGCCATATAACCGCTGTCTTCCAAAAAGGCCAGCGCCAAAAACAGGATAAAGATGTTTGGCAAAAAGGTCACAATCGTACCAACGCCGCCAATTATCCCGTCAATCACCAACGATTCCATAACCGAGCCAACCTGCCAAGCCGCCAGCCATTGCCCCACGCCGGCCGCCAGCCAGTCAATCCCCTGCTCCATATAGCCTTTCAGCCAATCGCCAACCGTAAAGGTAAGGAAAAAAACCAAAGCCATAATCGCCAAAAAAATCGGAATCCCAAACCAACGGCTGGTAAAAGCAGCGTCCAGCTGCTCAGTCAGCTTATCCTGCCGCTGTTTGTGCAACAACACCTCATCAATAATCTCACTAATGAAATCATATTTTTCATTAATAATCTGCGATTCATAGTTCTTATCCAGGGTTTGCGGCAAATCCACCGGATATTTTTCCATAATTTCCTTATCTTGCTCCAAAAGTTTCAGTGCATACCAACGATAATTGGTCAACTCTGGATATTTTTGCTGCAAAACAGGAATAATTTCATCAATTTTATCCTCCAGCAAATCAGAATAAACCATTGCATAATCTGCATGATGGTCATGCATATGTTGGCTCTGATTTTTATGCTGATGAATCAGACAATCCGGCCGCACACAATCCCGATGATGCGCCGCCGCGTGCAACAAAACGCTTAGGCCGCTGCGCTTGCGAGCCGAAACCGGAATAACCGGAATCCCCAGCATTTCCGGCAGGCGGTGCAAATCCAGCTCCATACCGCGCTTCTCCACAATATCCATCATATTTAGGGCCAGCACCACCGGCTTGCCCAGCTCCAGCAGCTGCAAGGTCAGATAAAGATTGCGCTCCAACGACGACGCGTCTACCACGTTGATAACCACGTCCACCTCGTTGCTCAAAATGAACTGCCGGGAAACAATTTCTTCCATTGTATAGGAAGTCAGGCTGTAAGTGCCCGGCAAATCCACCAACCTAATGTTTAGGCCGTGGTCGCGGATGGCGCCCTCCACCTTGTCCACCGTCACGCCCGGCCAGTTGGCAACTTTCAGGTTTGCGCCGGTGTAAGCATTAAAAAGCGTGGTTTTGCCACAATTCGGGTTGCCAATAAACCCAATCGTCAAATCATCCTGCAATTACCATCCCACCTTTCGCACGGAAATCCGTCGGGTTATGTTGCAACCAAGGGCCAACCTGGTGCCGCGCAGCTTGATAATCATAATCCCCTGCCCCTTGCGGTTTAACACCTGCAAACGGGTGTCCTGCGTCATGCCCAAGGCTTGCAGCCGCCGCTCAATCTGAAAAGGCAGGTCAAGCCGCTCCACCACGCAGGATTGTCCAACGGTCAAATCTTTCAACAGCAATCCACCGCCCCCTTTGCGCTTAATCGTTCCGCGCCCCGGCGGCATATTCATTCATAAAAACATCAATAACTTCACGCGCTGGCTGAATGAGCGCTCCCTCATAACGGCAGGGCCATTGCAGGTTGACGTTAAACTGACCATTCACAATTCCGTCAACCGTATCGCCAGACTTAATCGGATTTTCATTGTTCAACATATATGAAGCGATACAATAAGCGTGATTTACCACCCAATTTGGGTCCATTCCGTGAAAATGATACTGCATATCAGGCATAAACAGCAGGCCCATGCCCAACGTGTCCACCAGCATATCACCACTGCCCTGTATGTTGAAGAAACGCGCATTTACCGCAAATTTAATAAAACGATCCTCACGAGGGATTTGATGCCCACGAATATCGTCCGCCAGCAGCAGCTTGCCAGAATTCAAGCACAGCACGGCCTCGCAATCCGCAAACAGCTCCACCATCGCCTCCAA
This sequence comes from Peptococcaceae bacterium, assembly GCA_022797295.1. Lineage (GTDB taxonomy): Bacteria > Bacillota > Dehalobacteriia > UBA4068 > UBA4997 > Avidehalobacter. The sequence continues at coordinate 14,215 of JAAWKH010000030.1, read as the reverse complement.
AAAATCCATATCCATCGCCGCCCGCTCCTGCGGCCGCAAGCCTGCGCCCAACATATCCGTGCAAATCACCTGCCACTTGCAGGCAGCCAAAATCTCATCCCGCTCCTCCAGGCAATCCCACATTTGGCCGCGCTGAAACGCATCAATTTCCGCCCCATCAAAAGGCATACTCGGCATCAACATCAACTGCGGCGGAAGCTCGCCGTCCTTAAAATGCGCACGATATTGCATGGCCGCAAAGCCGGCCCCTTTTTCATCAAACCAAAAACCCTCAACATCGCCCAAATGTTTGGCCATAACCGCCTGCATATCTTGCTGACTCGGCCAGGCCGGCTGCTGCCTAAACAACAGCTTCAACAAAAAAACACCGCCCGGCTCTTCCTCTTTGGACAAATCCTGCTTGAAAACCTCTTTCTGCCCCGTCATATGCTTACCTCCCTTTTTGCTTTACTAAATTATACTACATTACAATGCGTTATCCTGCAATTAAAGAGGCATTTTTTAAACTCAAAAAAACAGCCATTTTCTAACAGATACGGCTGTTTTTTATTATTTTAAGCGAAAATGAATAATTTACAATAAAGTATACTTTTTTGTAAACATTTGTGACAACAATATATGGATATTTTAACAGATTAAACCACATTTTACAAGTGTTTTTTTAACAAAAATTACGTTACAAAAAAGTATAGGTTTTTGTAAATTTGGGCAACGGAAAGGAGGGCAGTGACAACGCCGTAGGCTTGTTTTGGCCCAATCATTTCAGACAGTTGACCGTGGCTGAACGATGTGAGGGCAACGGCCATTTTGGCGACTTGCAAAGAGGCTCAATATCTTTGCAGGAAATATTGATTATGTTCCAAGTAGGATTTTGAAGAAAGGAGAATGACAAAAAATGAGCAAGAAATTTTTAGCCAAACTGCTGATTTTCTGCATGGTGTTCACAATGCTGCCAATGAGCGCATTTGCGGCCACTGGCGAAGATATGGCAGTTGGTGGTGGAACTTACAGGGTGGCTTTGGACACAACAGCCGTAACGGTAGAGGCAAATGCTTCAACCCAGTTGAACGCTACAGTTTACCAGGTGACTGGTGATACAGAAAGCACTATTAACGTTTCCAGTGATTTGGTATGGACATCCAGTGACGAGACTATCGCCACTGTAAGCAATGGCCTGGTTACTGGCGTTAAGGCTGGCACAGCTAATATTACTGCCAGTTACAAAGGCGCAGAAGCAACCTGTGCTGTAACTGTTACAACTGCACATGTTGCTGGCACCAGTTACTCTGTTACAATTAATGAAGCAAACAATGTTTTCGCTTTGACAGGTAACAACAGAACAGCTAATTTGACCGCAGTTTTGAAAGTAAATGATACAATCAAAGAAATTTCTGAGGTTAAAGATGGCGCGAAATTGACCTGGACGGTTGAGCCTGAAAAAAATGTTGTTACTCTGAGCCCCAACGGTAGAAGATGTACTGTTACCGCTAATGAGGTTAAAGAGAAAACTGAAGCTGTCATTACCGCTACTTTGACTGCGCCAAAAATGCAAGAGGTTAAGGACAAAGACGGAAAAGTAACAATGGAAGTTGTTAAAGACGACAAGGGCAACCCTGTTATGGAAGTGCTGGCAGCTGCTAGTTATACAATTTATAACGATCCTGTTGTTTACACAATCGCCATGAAAGAAAATACCACGGTTGCTTTGCTCGTAAATGGTACAGCAGCAGAAGCTACTAAAGCTTTGGAAACCGTTATTAAAGCCGACGGTAAAGCGGTTGAAACTGGTTTCATAGTTGGTTGGACTTCCAGCAATGAAGAGGTTGCTACGGTTGACCAAACAGGCAAGGTTACTGCTGTAGGTTATGGCACCGCTGTAATCACTGCCACACTTGAAGGCCTTAACATCAGTGCAACCCGTACTGTAAATGTTGCCTACAAGCCGGTTAAGGTTACCTTTAACGCTGATGTTGAGGGTGTTGAAAAAGTTGAGATGACAACCAACAACCAGGGCAAGCTGGCAAATCTGCCTGCTGAACCTACCAAAGAGGGTTATAAATTTATGGGTTGGGCTCCTGAGGGCCAAATCGTACCGGTAACAATTAATAAAATTTACCTCCAGGCCGTTGAACTTCAAGCTATCTGGATTGAAATTGAACCTTTGAAAGCAGACGTTTCAAAAGATCCAGTAACAGGTACTCTGGTTGCAACCATTACTGGTACTTACAATGGTGCAAACACTGAAACTGAGGGTGGCGCGGATGTTAAAGGCAAAAAAGTGACCTTTGACGCTACAGTTAAAGATGAAACTGTAAAAGAGATGGTGGTTCTTATTGACTCCACAACTGCTGCTACTTTCAAAGATGAGGATGTTACTGTTGATGTTGTTACCAATGTTGCTACAATCACATTAAACGGCGCGGCTTTGCAGGATTTGGCAAAGACTGGTTTGCAAGCAGGGCCGGCTCAGAACATTGTTTTGACAGCAGTAAAATTGGATGACAACAGTGCAGGCGCTCAATTCGCAGAAAAAATTAAAGCTGCCTATGATTTTGCCCTGACATATCAAGGCCAGGACGTTATCAAGAGCGCTAATGCTAACGTTACAGTTACATTTAAGGCTCCTGAGGGTATTACAAACAATGTATTTGTTTATTTTGTAAATACCAATAGAGCTAATGCTTTGGAACCCGTTGCCAATGCCACCGTACGTAATGGCGTTATCACGATGACTACTTCTCATTTTTCTGAGTATGTAGTATCTGCTGATAAGCTGGTTTACACTATTACATTTAAGCCTGGCGAAGCCACTGGCACAGAATATGTGCAGAATGTACAAATTCCTGCCCCTGATAAAGACGGCAAAGTACCGGCCGCAAAAGTTACTTTGATGAACAATCAGTTCACAAAATCTGGCGCTACCTTTGATTCTTGGACGCCTGGCAACTATAAAAACGGCCAAGAAATTGAAATCACTGGCGATATTACTTTGACGGCTGTTTGGAAAAACAATACAACCGGCGATATTATTAACAGTAATCCCGGCAGTGGCGGTGGCGGCTCCAGCAGCAATGTATCCATTGCCAGCAAGGTTGAGGGCGGCAAAGTAACCGTCACTCCCACCCGTCCCACTCGCGGCCAGACTGTTACCATCAACGTAACTGCCAATGAAGGCTACAAGCTGGACACTCTGGTTGTAACTGACAACAAGGGCAACAACGTTGAGCTGACCAAGGTTAGCGACAACAAGTACACCTTTGTAATGCCGGCAGGCAAAGTGACTGTTACTCCCACTTTCGTTAAGACTAACGCTACTGACGAAACCAAGGATCCGGCAGCTGTAAAACGCTTCTCCGACGTTGCTTCCGGCGCTTGGTATGCTGAGTACATCACTTACGTTACTGAGAACGCTTTGATGAATGGTTATGACGACGGCCGCTTTGGCCCGAACGACCAGACCACTCGCGCTCAGATTGTAACTGTTCTGTATCGTCTGGAGGGTGAACCGGCAACCCGTTCCTCCAACAGCTTCTCTGATGTTTCTTCTGGCGGCCAGTACTACAGCTCCGCTGTAGCTTGGGCAGCTATCAACGACATCGTGAACGGCTACGAGGACGGCCGCTTTGGCCCGAACGATAACGTAACCCGTGAGCAGATTGCGGCTATTCTGTACCGCTATGCTACTTACAAGGGCTATGACACTGAAAACGCTGGCAGCATTGCTAACTTCAGCGACGCTGCTAAGGTAAGCAGCTGGGCCAACACCGCTATTAGCTGGGCTGTTGGCGAAGAGCTGATGAACGGCGACAATGGCGCTCTGCGTCCACAGGGCAATGCCACCCGTGCCGAAATCGCTGCATTGCTGATGCGCTTTTCAGAAAATATAGCAAAATAAGTTCTACCCCATTAATGGGTTCGCTTCCCCACAACTCTATTTAACAAAAAAGCAGCCTTAAAAGATAAAGGGGAAGTTAAAGCAATGGCGTAGGCGCTGCAAAGCCAGTCTTGCGCAAAGGACAGGCTTCCTTTCCTCGGCGCCCAGCCATTTGCCAAAAAGTAACCGCTCTTCATTTGAAGAGCGGTTACTTTTATTATTTAATCGTTTCAGCCTGCAATCTATCAAATTCAGCCATACATTCATCCACCGTTGCGCCAGCCAGCAACATCCGCACAACCAGGCAGGTGTTACCCCATTGCTCCAAATTCATACTCGCATTAGAGCCCAAAACATAAACATTTTCTTCAATGCGATCATTTAGAGGCTTCAAAGCCGGCACACATTCCACCGCCACATTTTTGGAGGGAGAAATCACCCGATTAGTTTCAGCATAAACCTGCAACGCTTCATCTGAAATCAACACATCCAGGGTTTTCAGCGCATCATCCAAGTGCTCGGCGTTTACGCCAACCCCAAAGCCTGTCATCGGCATAACCGGCATTTGACCACGCTGGCTTGGAAAACCAATCACCACCATTTCAAAATCAGTGGCTCCATAGGCTGTTTTAGTGTTGGCCGCTCCCCAGTAGGCCATCACAATGGGCGTTTTCTGAGCCAAAAAATCCGCTCCCTCACCCTCAATGGCTTCGCTTACCAGGGCCTTTTCCGCGTCAATATAACCCTTATCAATCATCTCCTGCAAAAATTCAAAGCCAGGGCGCAACAATTCGCTGTATTTCAGCTCGCCGCTGTTCAAGGCTGCAATCTGCGCTTCGGTGTCGCCACCATTATATAAATCTGCAAATCCCTGCGCCAGCACAAAACATTCCAACCACCAACGATTAGCGCCAACCGGGGTTTCATAACCATTTTCTTTAAGCACCCGGCAGCATTCCAAAAATTCCTCTGGCGTTTCCGGCAAGCTCAGCTTACACTCGTCAAAAATATTCTTGTTAATAAACAAGCCATAGGCCACAACCTCCTGCGGAACCGCCACCAGCTTTCCATCAACCACATTAGCTTCCAGCACCACATCCCTTAAATTTTGAACGTTGTCCAGGCCAGACAAATCTGCCAAAAAGCCCTCCTTGCCCAGCTTCTTAATCGCGTCCGGGTTCAGCAAATACAAATCGTCCATATTGTTACGCGCTCTGTCCAAGGACACATCGTCATAGGTTTTATCACGGCTGTCCTCAGCGGTGTAGGTTATGTAAGCCACACTGACGCCTAACTTTTCCTCAGCCATAATCACAGTTTTATCCGTTGCGCTTCTGGCCACATTCTCTGCATTGGGGTCCGTTTTTTCCATTGGGCTAAACAAATTCACAATCCTTTTTTCACCATTATCAGAGGGTAACAAATTTGAGGTGTTTTTTCTATGTCCCCCACAAGCCGTCAACATCGTTAAAAGCATCACCAAACAAAGACCTAACAACAGGCCCTTGCCAAGCTGCCTCCGCTGTTTTTTCATAGTCTATTCCTCCCGTTTGGTATATTGCCTAATAACTTTTTTCAACAAATCAACATCAATCGGTTTGGCCACATGAGCGTTCATACCAGATTCCAGGGCTGCTTTTTCATCCTCGGCAAAGGCATTGGCCGTCATAGCAATAATTGGTATGCTGCTTGCATCTGCACGTGGCAATGCTCTAATTGCTCTGGTTGCCTCATAGCCATTCATAATCGGCATCTGCACATCCATCAGGATAGCGTCAAACTCACCAAGCGCGGATTGTTCAAAACGCTCCACCGCCATTTGGCCATTTTCAGCAATTTCACAGCTGGCGTCCTCAATATCCAAAATTTCCAACAAAATTTCGGCATTAATTTCATTATCCTCCGCAGCCAAAAAATGTAATCCCGCCAGGCTATTGTTTTCCGCCTCCGCCAGGCCATTTTCAGGGCTGGGAGCTTCCTGGTCGTCAGCAATCCGCAGCTCCAGCTCAACCTTAAACAAAGTGCCCTTGTTTAGTTCACTGGTAACATCAATGGTGCCGCCCATCAATTCCACAATGCTTTTGGTAATTGCCATCCCAAGCCCGGTTCCCTGCACTTTGTTGGTGGTGCTGTTTTCCGCCCTGGTAAAGGCTTCAAAAATCGTTTCCAAAAACTCCGGCGTCATCCCGTAGCCGTCGTCCTCCACCTCAATCCGAATATACTCATATTGACTGGAACGTTGTTTAAGTTCTTTAATTCTAAACCAAATATTACCGCCAGTCGGGGTATATTTAATGGCATTGGAAAGCAGATTAATCAAAATTTGATTAAGCCGCGTTTCATCTCCAATTAAATACTCATATTTAACTCCTAAAACTTCCGTATGAAAATGCTGCTTTTTGGCTTTAGCCATCGGTTGAACGATCGTTTCCACAGCTGAAAGCAAATCGGCCAGCGTAAATTTATCAAACGTAAGCACCACCTTGCCGCTCTCAATTTTGGAAACGTCCAAAACATCATTAATTAGGCCCAACAGGTGTTGACCAGAGGACATAATTTTTTTGGTATATTCCCGCACCTTATCTGGATTTTCAGCATCAATATCCAACAAACGAGCAAAGCCCAGCACAGCATTCATTGGCGTGCGAATATCGTGCGACATATTGGAAAGAAACATTGTTTTGGAATTGTTGGCAATCTGAGCCGCCTGCAAAGCTTCCGCCAGCTGTTTGTTATGTACCTCACGTTCAGCTTCTCGCTCCTGCCGAATTTTATTCTGCTGCTGTTCATTCAAAAAATAGATAAAACAACACAAGCCAAAAGCCACCAACATAACGGCCACAACAATGAGAATATACTGATTAACCGTTCGGCCCTCCTGCTGAATGGCCTCAAACGGCACATAACCAACCAGGAAAACGCTGCCGTCATTGACTGCCCACATATAACTTAAAGCATTTTCCCCTCGAATATTGTGACTGAACAAAATGTTCTGACCAGTTTGCAAACACTCCTCAACCTCATCCCGCAACTGTTGGTCAACAATATTGTTGGCCCGATAAAAATCAGCCAAATTCAAATGCCCAGCGCTTCGCTTCCCCATACCTTTCGGCTTCAAAACAAACCGCTCGCTTTCAGCATCCATAACGTAAAGCGTGGCTCGGCTATTATAAAAACCATCCGGCAGAGATTTGTCCAACGAATCATAGGTATATTCAACATAGAGCGTGGCCATTTCCTGACCATCCTTTTCCACAGGACATTTTATTGTATAAGACCACGCGCCCATATAATTCAAATAGGATTGAGAAACCGGCAAACCGTTTATGGTTCTGCCTGCTGAAAAATCCAAATCAGCCGGTGAAAACACCTCGTCAACATTAGAAACACCCTGCGTTTGTCCAGACATAATCAATGAAAGCTTCACCATTGTTCTGTTTCTTTCATAGCTCTGGATATATTCCTCAGGGTCAGCCACCACGGCCAGCTCACGCGCCATCATAGTTTGAAAATCGGCTTCACTTCGTAAGATCGCTTCAATGGTGCATTTAATCAAATCCAGACTTTCACTCAAGTTTTGCACAGCCGAATCCGACATTTCATTGGAAACCTTTTGCGCCACAGTGAACACAACAGTTCCCAATATACAAAAAATCAGCACTATTGAAATTAGCAGGGAAATACCAGTGTTTCTTAAAACTGTTTTTAACTTATCTTTCATTTTCGTTCATTCCGTATTCTGGATTTTTTTCTTCTATTATATTATATCACGTATATTATATCACGCAAAAAAACAAATCGCACCCAATTTTATATATTTTAGCGTGATATTTGCGACTTATTCAGCAACAGGATTTTTTAAACCTGCAAGCATTGCAAACAGCTTTACGCACGTTATTATATATCTGTTATTATATCACAGAAGCAGAAAAAGTGCAATTTAATTTTAGATAAAAGCAGGCATTCCTTAAAATGCCTGCCCCTACTATATTTATATTATTCAAAATTAATTCCGTGAAAAATTTTTTGGGCGTTACCACGTTGCAAGCTGGTGTGCCGACGCCAATGGCTGTTTTTAACAGCGGCCTGTTGCGCGCGCCCAGATTGCTCCCAAAGCTGCTGCAAACGGGCTGCTGCTTTTAGCTTGTTCAGGTGCTGACTGCGTTCCTCCGTACATTCCACCACCTGACCGCTGGGGCGGTAAACAGCCCGCACTCCGCTGGAAACCTTGTTAACATTTTGGCCACCCTTTCCACTGCAACGAAAACTCTCATACACAATCTGCTCTGGGTCAAAAGCAGACTGCGTTGCAACCTCATCCAATCTACTAAAATCAATAAACCAGTTTTTGCGCTTGTGGGCCGGCCGGTAAGGACTGCGGCAAATCCACTGAATTGAGCCCACATAAGCCTGCAAATCCTCATCACTGCGCAGGCGCACTGAACGATAAGTTTCGGCGTGATAGCCTGCTGAAAGTTCCTCCACCGTCACCTGGTGCCGCCGTTGCAAGTAAGCCAAAAATTTAGCCACACCTAGCTCACATTCAGCCGGGCCCTGGCCTGAGCTAATTTGATATAACATCTCACGCCTCACCCGCCTTGAAATTGTAAACCGGTGTTAAACGCGCCAACACCTCCACAGTCGGTTCAATTTGCCGGATAATATCCTGCATTGGCTTGTAGGCCATTGGGCTTTCGTCCAAAGTTGCCCGGCAGATTGAAGTGCTGTAAACGCCGTGCATCTCCTTTTTGAACTGGGAAACAGTAAAGCTCTGTTTGGCCTCCGACCGGCTGAACAGCCGGCCAGCCCCGTGCGGCGCAGAAAAATTCCAATCTGGATTACCCTTGCCCCGGCAAAGCAGACAACCATCTCGCATATTTAGCGGTATCAACAGCAACTCACCCTGCTGGGCTGACACCGCGCCTTTGCGCAAAATCCGCGTTTCTGTATCAATATAATTGTGGATAGTGTCAAACTGCTCCAAAACATCGAACTTCATTCCCCGTACAATTTCATCAGCAATGGCCTGCCTGTTAAGCGCAGCAAATTCCTGCGTTAGCCGCATATCGTGCAGATAGGCCTCCAACAGGCCGCCGCTGGCATAAGCAAATTCATAGGGCGTTCCCGGCGGGCATTGTTTGAAAGCCGCCTCCTGATAATGCTGAGCCACCTCCACGCCCAAATGCCGGCTGCCGGAATGAATAATCAGCCAGAAAGCGCCGTCCTGGCCTTTGTCCAGCTCAATAAAATGATTGCCACCGCCCAGAGTGCCCACACTGCGCAGAGCCTTACTTTCCATAATATGGCGAGCGCAATCCAATTCCGCCAGATTAGCCTGCGCTGCAAAGCGGTGCAGAGAGCCGCTGCTGCGCACAGCCCGACCGGCCGGCACGCGCTCCCGAATCAATTTATCCAGATGTTGCAGCTCCGGCTTCCGACCGCGCACCTTCAAAACAGTCATCCCGCAGCCAATATCCACGCCAACCAAACCGGGCGCGGCATATTCACTCAATGTCATCGTGGTGCCCACCGCACAGCCTTTGCCAGCGTGAACGTCTGGCATAATGCGTATTTTGCTTCCCTGAGTTAAAGGGCTGCCGCAAAGCGCCCGCAGCAAGCCCTCGGCTCCTGGGTCAATTACATCGCTATATACTATAGCAGTATTATATTGATTAGTTATCTTAATCATTTTTTTCCTTTCTAATCTAATTAAATAAGCAATTCCTCCGAGTTCATTTGATTAATTAGTCTGTATCTATTTTGCATAGCAATCAACTCCTATTCTGTAAATTTTTGGTTCCCTAATAATATACAGTTGGCCCGAACAAAAAATTGCACTCAAAGCCAATTTCCTTGCATATTAAAACAGAGCCGCTCAACGGCGACTCTGTTTTGCTTAATCCTACTTATCCAATTTTAACCACGCTTACGGCTCAAGCCCAAAGCAGCAAGGCCAGAAGCCAACGCGGCAAAGAACCACAAAACCAGATTATCGCCAGTTTTGGGCACCTTAGCCAAAGGCACCTCCTCATCCAACAAAACTTCCTCTTCTTCCGGCAGGCCAGAAAGCGGAACATCCTCATTAAAGATTAGCTCTTCAACGGGAGTTTCCGTCAGCGGCACCGGCGGCTGATCAAGTGGTATCGTTGGAATGAACGACTCAATCGGGTCATCATCGCCAGAATCATCGCTGCCAGGATCATCATTACCAGGATTTTCAGGATTTTCAGGAATTACCGGAGTGGGTGGAGTTGGCGGGGTGGGCGGAGTTACAGTTCTGGTGTTAGTAAACTCCACTTCGGCGCCATCTTCTGTAATCACACCGGTTTTTTCAACTGCATCAGCAATATAATCAGCAGTTTCCTTTTCCGTCACAGTATAATCAACACCAGCAGGCAGACCAACAGCGGTTTTGCGTTCGCCATGGTGCAGAGTAATTTCCGCCACGCCGGCAACAAAGGTTATGTCGCCATAAACGCCGTCAACAGTTGAATCACTGAGCTTAATTGTAAAATTAAAATCAGTGCTGGTATCAACATCAGTCAACTCACCGCCGTCAACAACAACCTTTTTAGCAACAGATAAACTGCCCTTTTTAGGCTCAATCTGCTGATAGCTGTTGGTAATAGTAATTTCAGCATTCTTCTCAGCAATCACCAACACATTACCATTGCCCTCAACGCTCCAGGTATATCCGTCAATCGCAGCATTTTCCTCAGTAACGTTGTAAGTGCCCGGCTGCAACTCAGACAGAGTTACACTGCCGGCGCCGGTGATGCTTACCTTTTGCTGATAATCATTCGGCCCGGTTACGGTAAAGTGATATTCCTTGGCCGCGGCCAGATCACCACCGCCAACAATTTGCTTGGTGATTGTCAAATCACCGGTTTTAATTTCCGGCTCCTTTGGAGCAATAAATTCTTTGCTATCCTCTGTTGTACTCGTACCTATATTACCACCAATGAAGTTCTGGTAATAGCCAGTATCTGATGTGTAGTAATAAACCTGCATACGATCAGCCAAAGAAGCAACCGCTTTCAGGGTTATAACAGAGCTGGCAGGAATGTTTTCCATAGAAACAGTGAAATTTTTCCCTTCGACAGTACCCATAACAGTATTAATCCCGTCAGTCAGAGTAACTGCAACCTTTTCCAACTCATTATCAAAATTACCCGCTTCACGATTAAGTTCGCCTGTAACAGTAACATTGTAGCTACCATCTTCATTTCTGCTAAAACTTTCCTTTGCCTCAGCAATTTTGAAATCAGTCTGAAGTTCAGAGGCATTGCAGCTCAGCAGATAGTTTTTTACCTCCTCAATAGCTTTAGCAGCCTCGCTATTTCCACTTACACTACTAGTAACAAAAGAATATATCGCTGTTTCTGAATGTAAGGTATCAGAAGGTGACAAAGTGATAAAGCTTCCCCCTGAGCTTGGAATATAAATATGATTTCCATTGATGAATGGTTTGGGAACTGTAAGTTTTGTCGCTAAACTAGTTACTTCATCATGTACACCATCTGTAATCGCCCAAACTGCATATTGAGTGCCGGCAGTTAATATAGCAGTGTCATAATTAGTACCCATACGATAGTTCATTTCATCAGCCGAAAGGAAAGGATAACCATTTTCGATAACTGCTCTAAGAGCATCCTGTGTCTTCTTATTAAAGCTGGATTCCTCAATAACCTTTCCGATGCGATATTTCTCACCATCAGGATTAGTTTTCTTATCAACTTCTGCACAATAAACCACGCTGTAATTATGATCTCCTGCTGCTGTCCACGTTGTACTGTCTGGACTCCAATCATAAGAGCTATTTTTCATTGGCGCCATAACCATAGAAACTACTTCTTGATCCTTACCACCCTTGGTAAACACACGTTCATATGCCGGTTTTTCAGTGCCATACCAAAAATAATCCGCAGCATCACCAGGGGCAACTGGAATAGTATTGTCCGCTTTGGGAGATTCTGGATTATCAGCAATAAAAACTTTCCAACCAAATACAACATCTGGATCTTCACTGTTCATTGGGTAATGAACATAAAGCAAATTAAACGTTTTTTCACTGCCTTCTATACCCACAATCTCAATACCATTTACAACAACAGTGCCATCCTCAGATTTTTCAACTTTCCAGGAAGGCGTCACATGCTGAGCAGCACTATCAGAGATGTAAAGCTTATGCGTACCAGAAGCAGAAAGCTTAGCGTTTCTAAAACCACCATCCACAAGACGTTTTTCCAAACCAGTATTACCGTCTACAGGAATCACATAGGTTTCACCCTTATAAATTCCATAAGGCGCAGCACCTTGGATTTTACAATTTTCAAAAAGTTCCAAAAGCTGATTATCAGCTATATTTTTTCTGTCCTCAAGCAACAAGCCATTTTTACTTATAAAATTATCATCTTTGGTTTCCATCGGCTCTTCAACAGAATAGGTCCACTCAGTAGTTTCCACCAGCAACGCCGCGGCTTCCATCAAGCTTTGTAATTTGGTCAATGCAGCAACAAAAGCTTCCTGCTCATAAAACTCAGCAGGCACAGCTTCATATGCCTCCCAACAAGCTTCAACCAAAGCCAAAACCTCATCGGCCTTTTCCAAAGTTACACTTTCCGGCAGCTGAGCCACAGCGTCCAAAAAAGCCTGCACTTCAGGCGAAAGCACCGGCACGATTGGCAACTGTGGAGCAAACTTAGGGCAACCCTCATTGTGCTCCTCAGCAAGGCAATTTTCATCACCAGAGCAGGCCACCTTTTCTGGAACCAACGGTTGTTCAACCAATTTGTCCAGCTCAGGCAATTTCAAGTCGGGAGTTAAATTAACTTCCGGCAATTTTTGCTCCGGTGTTTGAGTCTGTTCCGGCTCTTTCTGCTCAGGCGCAATCACAACGCCATCAAGATTTTCCTCAGGATTTTTAACAACGTCATCCGCAACTTCCTCCTCAGTTTTATCATTGTCGGGAGTTACAGCGTCGCTTTCATCCTCATCAATAACTTTATCTTCGTCAACAACTATATCCGTATCAACTTCGTCAGTCTTATCTGCCTCCGCATCATCGGTATTAACGTTGTTGTTATCACCAACATTGCTTTCATCGTCAACGTCGGCTTCATCGTCAACATTGCTTTCGTCATCAACGTCAGCTTCGCCATCAACGTTGCTTTCATCGTCAACATTAGCTTCGCTGTCAACATTGCTTTCATCGTCAACATTAGCTTCATCGTCAACATCGGCTTCATCGTCAACATTGCTTTCGTCATCAACGTCAGCTTCGCTGTCAACATTGCTATCGCTATCAACGTCAGCAGCGCTTTCATCAGTTCCCTCTGAGCTAGTTTCATCTGAATCAGCCACATCTGCACCAGTATCAGCAGATTCGCTGGTATCAGCTGAACTTTCGCTATAACTGCTGTCATCACCGGCAATCTCATCTGCCCAAACATTTACAGGCATCATACAAAAAACCAACGTGAAGATCAGCAACCAAGCTGTAAAACGTTTTCTAAAGTTTTTCATAATATTCTTTCCTTTCTTTGCACAATACGGATGCAAAGTACCCGGCGGCCGGGCTGGCATATCTCCCAAAAGGAAACTTAGCCCCCTATTAGCTTTGCGTCCCTCAGTTTCCCAAGGTTTGCGATAATTTGCGGCCCGGCGGACATAGCACCCAGGACTTTCCCATCTCGTCCCAACGCCTTAGTTCCGTAGCTTTGCGTCCTCAGCTTTCACTGAGTTTGCCAAAGAGCATCACGTCTTTTCCACCACCACTGATGCCGATGACGGCGGCCTTAAACCACTGGTGGAATCACCCCCTTTACAGGATCAGGTTAGCAGCCTTATTGCCCCGGAGCGACATTTTGCAAAAACTCATCGTGCAGCTTCGCCTCCGCCAGCCTGCGGGCCTGCACAGCTTCATCAAACAGCTCGTAGCTGCCCAAAAAGTAACGCTGACCCTTAAAGCAAATGCTGGCCCGCCAGCGCCCCCGTTTCTTCTGCCAATCCACCCCAGGCACGCCGCTGGTGTTGTTGCGGCGCACGGTTTTGGCCCGCAGCATTTCCACACAGGTTCCGTCAATGTAATTAAGATGGCTGCCAATACCCTCAGCTCGCTTGCAACCACAGCTTTTTACATGGCCACTGCGCAAATAACGGGTTTTAACCACCACTTCATTGCCACAATCACAGCGACACAGCCAAGTTGTTTTGTCACCAATGCTTTCTGCCGGACGCAGAACCGTCAACTGACCATAACGCTGGCCGGTTAAATCCAACCGATTGCCCCAATTCTGCATATCAATCACCCCGCTAGTTTACAAAAAAGTATACTTTTTT
>JAAWKH010000029.1 GCA_022797295.1 Peptococcaceae bacterium | reverse complement strand
CCAAAGTGGCCACTTTGGCATTAAGCCAGAAAACCGGCGTGGTGATGGGCGCGGTGCAGGAGCTGGATTTTGCGGATGTTTCCAAAAATGCCTGGTACGCCAAGGACGTGGCCAACGCTGTGGCCTTGGGCTTGATGAAAGGCGATACGGAGGGCACTTTCCGCCCCACGGATACTGTGAGCAATGCGGAGGTTATCACCGTGCTAATGCGGGCTTTGGGCTACACCGACGCGGATTTGCAAACTGTAGATTGGCCGACAAATTATATGAACAAGGCGACGGAGCTTGACCTGATTAATTCTGCTGCTGACGGTGATTTCTATCCTAACAAAGCTTGCACTCGCGGCCAGGCCGCCACTTATGTGGCCCGCATGTTGGAGCTGCCGCAGGCGGACGAGCAGCAGACGCCGCCCTATCAGCTGGATGAGAACGACCCCCTGCGCCAGGAATATCAGTTTGGCGTGGTGACGGCCCGCACCGGGGAAACCATTACCATAACCCGGTTTGCCGACGGCTTGCAGCAGACCTATCATGTTTCGCCCAACTGCGATTGGCAGATGAACAAGCTGGAATGCACCCCGGGCAACGTGGTGGCTTTTCAGGTTAGCCGGGCCGGCAGCGTCAGCTACGTTGGCAAAAACAACGTGGCCACCCACAACAAGCGAGAGGCTGATTTGTCTGGCAGCAAGATTAAGCTGAACGGCAAGGAATTTTTGCTGACCACGGACACAGCGGTGCTGCTGATGAACAGCGCCGGCGGCGTTTCCCAGGTTAATTTGGACCGCTTGCAGGCCAGCGATTATGTGGCGGATTTGCGCAGCTCCGACTATCGGGCGGACGTGCAATATGTGACCAACAAGGCCGGGGAAATTACCTGCCTGCTGATTGGCGATTATCGCGGCCAGGGCCAGCAGATGTTTGGCTTTGTGGAGCAGTTTGGCGATGGCAAAGATGGCACTGTGGTGAACTTCTATGGCGACAACACGGATTATATCTGGAAGTATGTCGGCAAGGAGGGCGACCAGGCCCCGGAGGAGAATGTTCTTTACGCTTACCGTTATCGGGCGGACGGCGTGGAGGCTTATCGGGTGAATGTGGTTGACGAGCAAATCCGCGGCACTTACGGCGAGGGCGAGATTGTGCGTTATGCCGGGGATATTTGCCTGACGGAAAGCGGCAAGCAGTTTATTGTGGATTCGGAAACCCAGATACTGAAAATAAGCCTGCGCTCTGACGGTACTATTTACGATGTGACCCAGGAAGACGCCGTTTATGGCGGCGACCGCGTGCGCGTGCGCTACACAACCAAGTCCGGCTCCAACTATACCGGACTGGAGGCTGCTTATATTATCATTATTGACACTCTTTAAGACAAGCTGAAAACAAAAGTTTAATAGTTGTTATTGATAATTTCCACAAAAATTTTGGTTTTTGTGGAAATTTTTTGTAAAAAAAGCTTGACTATATATATATAATTGAATGTGGAAGTTTGTGCTTTTTTAGGGTTTAAGCAAATGTTTTCCACTTTTTTCTTTAAAAAACTGAAAGGATGATGTTACAATGTTGAATGTTCTGTTGGTGTGCGCTATTGCTTTGGCCTTGGCTTGGTTTATTGCCAAGGAGTTTTATGCCATTGCTGTTGAAAAAGGCCATTCGAATAGGAAGTATTTTTGGTGGTGCTTTTGGCTGGGCTTTGTGGGCTGGGCAATGGTGATTGCTCTGCCAGACCGCAATGGCGGTGCAGGCATTGGCTCCAAGGGCGGATTTGATAACTTGCCCACCATTTAAGGGGGTGTCTGGAAATTGAGCAACGCAAACGAAAGATACAGCCGCCTTTTTGCCTTGGCGGAAAATCTCTATTGCTGCGGAGCGCCGGTGGCCATTGCCGCCGGGGCGCTGCAAAAGGATAATCAATCCGGCAGAGTGTTTGTGCAGTTGAAGCTGTATAATTTGCAGGCCAAGCAGATTAAGGCGGCCAGCGTGAAAATTTATCCGCAGGATACCATCGGCCAGCCCCTTGGCGAACCGCTGGAGCGTTTGATTCCGCTGTAGAATTGTTGGAGTTTGATGAGTATGAGGAGGCCTACGCCGCTTTCAGCGAGATTGGCGATTGGGGCCAGGCGCCGGATTATCTGGCTTGTTTTCAATATGTGCTGCGGCAGGAAAATTTGCCGGATGGCTCAAGGGTGGATTATTACTATAATGACGATGGGTCAATTTCTCATACGGAAAAGAACGGCCGGACGACTGAATATGAGTATAATTCTGACGGTACCTTGCGTTCAATCGACTTTTCCAATTATCCGAACAGAAGCGTGTCTATTTATTACTATAACAGCGATGGGACGCTGAAAAAGGAAGTGGACAGCGATTACTATCGCGCCCGTAAAGTTCAGGAGGTCGTCGCGGAATATGCCTTTGAAAATGGAGATAAGCCGAGCAGCAAAAAGCTGACGACGACAATTTTTTCCAGAAGTTATCCCTACAAGGAAACCAGCGTTTCCAGCAGCACAGCCAGCCTGAGCTATGACGCTCAAGGACGGCTGACGGAGGAGCGCACTGTGGAGGAAAACGGGACGGTCAATGTTTACACCTTTGAATACGACCAGTATGATAATATGACCAAACGCAACTGGCAAAAGCTGGGAACTGGCGGCGAACTGCTGAACAGCAATGAGGAAACCTATGCCTATGAATATGACGAGGACGGCCTTATGCAGAGCAAAACAACCAACGGCGACCAAAAAATTACTTACTCTTACAGCTTATTTTTTGTTGATGACCCTGAGTCTCCGCTGGAGCATTAAAAAACGCGAAACAAGATGTTAACTGAAAAAATTGCCATCGCTTTTCAGCGGTGGTAATTTTTTTGCAAGTCAGACAAAGTTAATATTAAAAGTTAATATTAATTTAAACTTTAGTTAATATTTTTTCAGTATAATTTACATAAAACACCGGTAAAATCTAATAAAAAAGGAAGGTATCTGATATGAAAATGACACTTAAAAAACCGTGGCTGTTGGCCGGGATGCTTGTTGTTTTGGCAACAGCGCTTTTGTGCGGCGGCTGCGGCGGCGATAAACAAACGGT
Organism: Peptococcaceae bacterium; assembly: GCA_022797295.1. GTDB lineage: Bacteria > Bacillota > Dehalobacteriia > UBA4068 > UBA4997 > Avidehalobacter. The sequence continues at coordinate 17,656 of JAAWKH010000029.1, read as the reverse complement.
GGAGCAGGCGGATCCTGGCATTGCCGTGGAGGTTGTGCAGGCCGAGCTGGGGCAGATTGTGAACTCCACCGTGGTGCGCGGCAACGTGGAGGCCACAGACGATGTTTATGTGGCTCCCAAGGCCCAGGGCGTGGTGCGCTCAGTTAATGTGTCGGTGGGTGATTATATCAGCAATGGTCAGGTTATTTGCCAGCTGGACACTGTGGATTTGCAAACGGCGCTGGCTTTGGCTAAAAGCCAATATGACACATTGAACACTTCCTATCAGGAGGCGGTGAAAAACCGGGACCGTTACGCTGCGCTTTATGCCGAGGGCGCAGTTTCCCTGGCGCAATATGAGCAGGCGGAAACGGCGGTGAAAACAATGAACCTGGAGGGGGCGCGTTTGCAGGTGCAGCAAATTCAGGACCAAATTAATAACTGCACGGTGCGCTCCACCATCAGCGGACAGGTGGCTGAGGTTTCCGTAAACCCCGGCGATATGGCGGGCAGCGGCCCGGTGGCCCGGGTGGTGGACATCAAACAGGTGAAGCTGGTGGCCAATGTGACGGAAAGCGTGCTGGCCAGTTTCAGCCAGGGGATGGAGGTGCCGGTGACTATCTCGGCGGCCTCGGCGGAGCCTTACATCGGCCGGGTGAGTTCTATGCCGGTGGCGGCCAACGCTACTATGACTTATCCGGTGGAAATCATCATTGACAACCCAAACCGGGAGATTATGGCCGGTATGTTTGCTGAGGTGAACGTGGTGCGCGAGCAATCGGCGGCAGAAAATTTGATTATTCCCAAAAGCGCTGTGAACAATGACGGACAGGTTTTTGTGGTGGACGCGCAAAATGTGGCTCATCTGCGTAATGTGGAAACCGGCCTTTCCGATGATAATAATGTGGAGATTTTAAGCGGCCTGACTGCTGGCGAAACTGTGGTGACTGTGGGCGGCTACTTGCTTTCCGACGGGGCGGAGGTGCGCGTTGTCAGTGGCGAGTCGGAAGCTGACAATACAGAAACGGAAAATAACACAAACGATACCAACGCCGAAAACAACGATAACGCCGAAAATGCTGCTGACGGCAGTTCGGCGGCGGTTGCCAACAACTGAGTGTCAGCGGAGGATAATATAATATGAACATAATTAAAATAGCGGTTAAGCGCAGAATCACGGTGATGATGCTTTTCGTCTGCATTGTGATGCTGGGTTTGGTTTCATTCGGCCGTTTGGGTATGGATTTGATGCCGGATATGGAAATTCCGGTGGCAATGGTGATGACAACCTACAGCGGCGCGGGCAGCGAAGAAGTTGAAAGCATGATTACCGACACCATTGAAACTGCGGTGGCCAGTGTGGAGGGCGTGCAAGATATTTATTCCATCTCCTCCACGGGTTCCTCAATGGTGATGGTGCAATATGATTGGGGCACGGATTTGGATATTGCCGGCCTAAACCTGCGGGAGCGGGTGGCGATGGTGGAGGGTTATCTGCCGGAGGGTGTGGACGACCCGATGGTTATGAAAATGAATATGAACCAAATGCCAATCCTGATGATGGCCATCAACAGCGATTCCGGCCTGGCGGAATTGAAGCAGACCATTGAAAATGATATTGTGCCTCAGCTGGAGCGGCAAAGCGGCGTGGCTTCTGTCAGCGTGGGCGGCGGCTATGTGAACCAGATTAATATAACGGTGAACCCGCTGGTTTTGGAAAATTACAATCTATCGATGTCTGCCATTGTGGGGGCTATTCAAGCTAACAATATGAATATGGCGGCCGGCCAGGTGGTGGACGGCGGCAAAAATATGACCATTCGCTTGATGGGTAAATATAACAATTTAAGCGATATTGAAAACGTGGACGTCACCCTGCCCACCGGCAGCATTGTGAAGCTGAAGGATATTGCCACGGTGGAGCTGGTGCCGGAAAAGAACGATTTGGACGTTTACCAGAATGGTAATGAAGCGATGTATATTGCTATCAGCAAGCAGAGCGACGCCAACACCGTTTCCACGGCCAACGCGGTGCTGGACGTTTGCGCCAAGCTGGAGCAGAGCCTGCCCGGCAACGTGACCTTTATGGTGGCGATGAACCAGGCCGAGATGATTGAAATGTCTATCGACAGCTTGGTAAACAGTTTGCTGACCGGCGCGCTGTTGGCCGTGTTGGTGCTGTTTATCTTCCTGCGCAGCGTGCGTAGCACTTTGGTAATTGCTATTTCTATTCCGATTTCCTTGATTGCCACTTGTATGTTGATGTATTTCCGCGGCATGACGTTTAACGTGCTGACTTTGGGTGGCATGGCTCTGGGCGCGGGCATGATGGTGGATAGTTCAATCGTTATTTTGGAAAATATTCAACGCTTGCGCACCCAGGGGATGAGCGGCTTTGACGCGGCGGTGAAAGGCGCCAGCCAGATGATGTTGGCGGTTATCTCGTCCACCTTAACCACGGTGGCGGTGTTTTTGCCGATCAGCTTCACGGAGGGCATGGCTTCTGTGATGTTTACGGATATGGCATTGACGATCACCTTTGCGATGTTGGCCAGCTTGTTTTCCGCCATTGTGCTGGTGCCGATGTTGTGCTCCAACCTGCTGCGGCCGGAAGCCAGCTACAGAACGGAGGGGCGCGGTATCAAGCCGATGATTGGCAAAATGCAAAATGTGGTGGCCGGCTGGTTTGAAGCCCTGAGCTCTTTTTACCGCAAAACCTTGGTGCTTGCCTTGCGCAGACGCAAAACCACTGTTTTGATGATTTTTGGCTTGTTGGTTGTTTCCTGCGGCTTGTTGGGCGTGATTGGTTTTGAGTTTATGGCTTCCACCTCTAGCAATCAAATGACGGTGACGGTTACTCTGGAAGACGGCGTGGCCAAAGAGGAAACCGCCAAGGTGGCCGAGCGGGCAGAAGCGATTATTAATGAGGTTATCGGCGACGACCTGACTAATAATATGATGATTGTGGGCGGCCAGGCTGGCATGGGCGGCAGCGGTGACAATGTGGCCCAAATGATGTTGACCTTGAAAAAGGAGAGTGAGCGCAGCCAGGATATTGAGGTGCTGGCGGATAATTTGCGCAACCGGTTGGGTGATTTGGCCGGCGTGGAGGCCAGCGTCAGCGTTGGCGATATGATGAGCATGAGCAGCTCTGGCGGCAGCGGCGCTTCCCTGAGCATTTACGGCGAGGATTTGGAAACCCTGAAAGAGTTGGGCAACCGGGTGGCGGCGATTATGGAATCTATGCCGGCTGCGCGTGAGGTAAGCACCAGCTTGGACGACGCTTTGCCGGAAATTAATTTGAATATCAACGCCAACAAGGCGGCTCAGCTTGGCATGACAGTGCCGCAGGTGGCTTCCAGCGTTAGCTCCTACGTGAGCGGGGTGACGGCTGGCAGATTTACTCAAACCGATGGCTCTGAAATTGATATTAAAGTGCAGGTGCCGGAGCTTTACCAGGATAATCTGGATTTGATTTTGAACCAGCGGATGACCTCGCCAACCGGCCAGATTTATCGCTTGGGCGATGTGGTTTCCGTGGAGCAGGGCAGCGGCCCGATTTCTATTAGCCGCATTAATCAGGAGCGTTATGTCACCATTAGCTGCACGTTGCTTGGCCAGGATTTGGCCAGCTTCACCAATGAGCTGAACCGGCGGCTTGATGCGGAGCTGGTGATGCCGCAGGGGTATCGGGTGATGTCGGAGGGCAGCTTTGAACAGATGGTGGAGGCCTTTGGCAGTTTGCTGCTGGCGTTGCTTTTGGGTTGCGCCCTGATTTATATGATTATGGCGGCCTTGTATGAATCGTTCAGCCAGCCGTTTATCATCTTCCTTTCCATTCCCACGGCTTTCATCGGCGCATTTATTGGTCTGTTTATCACCGGCCATGCGTTGGATGTTACGGGTATGATTGGTTTGATTATGTTGGTTGGTATTGTGGTGAACAATGGCATTGTGTTGGTGGATACTATTAACCAGCTGCGGCGCGAGGAGGGCAAAACCTTGCACCAGGCCATTTTGATTGCCGGTCCGCAGCGTCTGCGCCCAATTTTGATGACGGCGCTTACCACCATTCTTTCTATGTTGCCAATGGCCTTTTTCGGCAGCGACGGCGGCCAGATGGCTTCGGGCATGGCCATTGTGGTATCCTTTGGTTTGGCGGTTTCCACAATGTTGACTCTGTTGTTTGTGCCGGTGATGTATAGCTTGTTTGAGGACGGCGCTAAGAAGTTGGGTATGCGGAGCGCCAAATCCAAAAATGGCTTGCACGCGGATGAGGAAGTAACAGCGGCGGTTTAACAGAAATTGCCGCTTGTGACCGCTCGATTTTTGGACAAAACAGGCAGATTGTTTAGTTAAGATAATTGGCGAATGTGATATAATAAGAAAGAATAAACAATGTGCAAAATTTAAAATGTGATAAAGCCTTTGGGGGGAAGTAAAAAAATGAGTAAAATACCTTTCAAAAATGTAGCCTTGGGGTTGGCGCTGGCGGGCAGTTTGTTTTGGGTGCAGCCGCAGACGGCGGAGGCCGCGCTGCTTTCCGGCAAGGAACCCACGCCGGAGGAAGTGGCGGTGCAGGAGGAGGAGCAGGGCAGCCCTAAGGTGGAGGCCCAGCTGACCGGCGAGGCCCGCTCAATCTCGTTGGACGAGGCGATGGAGTTGGCGATGACCAATAATGCAACTGTGTTGAAGGCCAGAAATGATTTAGCTTCTGCTGAGGTGGCCGCGCAAAAGGCAGCCAGTCAATCCAGAACCGCTAAGCAAGTGGCTCAAATTACCCTGCCTACGGTGACAATGCCAACGCCGGTATATGATACTGACGGTAATGTGGTTTTCGTACCCACCACTTCTGGCGGTGGTAAAGCCATGGCCAAAAACCAAACTTATTATGCTGCTACGGTTTACGGCCCGGAGGCTACCAAAAAAGCGGTGGAAATTCAAACCTATGCTTTGGCCAGCCAGGAGGCAGCTTGTAGTTTGCAAACCATTCAGGCTTACTACACTGTGCTTTGCGACGGCCAGGCTGAACAATCGGCTTTGTTGGCTTTGGAAAAGGCGCAAAATCAGTACAACGTGGTGGAAAGCCGCCTAAACCAGGGTATGGCCACCAAGCTGGAGTTGCTTTCTGCTCAGGCGCAGGTGAACGGCGCTAAAGCGGCGTTGGATGCGGCGCGTGCTAAAACGGTGCAGGATAAGCGCAGCCTAAATGTGATTATGGGGTTGGACCCGGAAACTAATTGGTCGCCTAACAGTCAACTGACTTATGACCCATTGTTGATTAAAGACGTTGAGGAAAAGGTGCAGGAAATAGTGAGTGGATCTCCTATGGTGCAGCTGACTGAAGTGGTGTTTGAGCTGGCGGATATAACCAAAAAGAATGATATGCTTGCCAAGCCCTCTTTCACCTATGACGGAAAAACAGCTGAGCTGACTTATCAAACTGCTAAGATTGAATATGATAATGCTCAAAGCGTGGCCTACACCAGCGCCAAATCAATGCTGGAAAATCTGAGCCTGGCCAGAGAGCAATATGAGGTTTACAATGAAACGCAGGCTTTGCTGGAGGAGGTTTATCGGCTGGCGGTGCTGCAATATGAAAATGGTTTGAACACCCAGAACGATATTCAGGCGGCGGCGGCTGATTTGGCCAGCAACGACAGCCAACGTTTGAATGCGCTGCTGCAATATAACATTGCCAAAACGGCAATCGAACAGGGTTTGGTTAGCACTGGCAACTAAAAAATGCCTTGGTAAATAACAAAAGTAAATTTTTGGCAGCAGGTTTTTGTAAAAACCTGCTGTTTTTTTTCCAAAAACAGTTGAGGAATTGTGCTAAAACGTTTATAATAAATTAGATACCTGTTGATAGTTGTATTTTATGCTTGAAAGAGCAAAAAAGGAGGATTACTATGTTTAGGGAAAAATTGGGAACTGCCCGCAGGCGTTTGCTGGTGATAGTGGCGGCGCTGATGGCGGTGTTGTTGGCTTGGCCGGCCGGCGCACTGGCGGCAGAAAATGACACGGAAGATGGCTATGAATACTTTATTACAGACAGCGGCACGGTGATTAAACGGCCGGTGTCGGGCACCAAGCCCAAGGACCACACCACGGATTCCGGCACCAGCACTGCCAAGCCCAACAGCACCGCCAAGGACAGCTTGACGGTTACCAAGCTGATGTTGGAGCAAGGCAAGGTTGATTTGGCCAATTTGGATATGACCCAATCGGCCAGCAGTAAAAGTGTTTTTGTGGAAAAGGCGGCTATGGAATATGCCGCGCAGCAGAATATGGAAATTGGTATGGTGACCAATTATGTAACGGTGCGCTTGCCGGCGGCTTCCATCGTAAATTCGGATTACTGGAAACGGGCGGCCACCTCTAGCCGCAGCTTTCACTTCTTCTTTCGGGTTGACGATGTGAAAGGCTTGGATCTTTCTCGTGAATATCGCACTTCGGAGCAGGTGCGCTTGCGAGCTTGGCCGGTTTCACAAAAGGCGGTGGAGTTGGAAATGTATCTGCGCGGTTCCGACAATACGCATACTTACATTGAAACGTTGGACAATGCCGATATTACAATCGTCTACAATTATATCAACAATTATCGCACGGTAAACAGCCGTTATCCGCAACAGACGTTGGCTCTTCTGTGGTGCGACACGGAGCGTAAGCTGAAATCAATGTATACCACCAATGAGCTGTTGCCGACGCACACGGACACGGAAAATCAGACAATGGAAATTCGTACGCCTTATGCCTTTGGTTGCTATCTGATGGTGAGCGAAACCAATGCGGATAACCGCAAGACGGTGCTTGCCGGCGTTGCTAAGCCGGGCCAGGTGAACACCACCGGCGTGCCGGCCTGGGCCGCCGCCGACGTTGGGGCTTTGCAGTCGGTCTCCGTGTTGCCGGAGGATTTGAGCGGCAAAAAGTTTAACGAGCCAATCAGCCGCGGCGAGCTGGCGGCGTATCTGACCAATGTGCTGGGTTTGGGCGACGACGGCAAGGCTTTGAGCAATCCTTTTAACGATGTGACGGAAAGCAATCCGTACTATGAGGAGATTTTGCTGGCAGCGCGCGAAGGGCTGCTTTCCGGCCGTACGGCGGACAGCTTTGCGCCCAACGCCGCCATAACGCGGGAGGAGCTGGCCTGCCTGTTTACGCGGGCGATGAGCAAGGCCGGGCATAGCTACTCCACCGACCGCAGCAAGCTGGCGGCCATGCGCGACGCCGACCAGGTTTCCGCCTGGGCTAAGGACAGCGCGGCGGCTTGTCTGAACACCGGCTTGATTGGCGGCACGGACGGCAACCGTTTTGCGCCGCAGCAAAACACCACTTGGGCGGAAGCCGCAGTGATGTTAAATCGTTTGTATAATATTGTGCATTAAGGGAGGCAGTTTTTTTGAGCAATTTGAGCAATAATTCTGGCAATAATAAACGGGAGTTTTGGCGTTGGCCTTTGTATATACTGATTGCCGTGGGCGTGTTGGCCTCCTTGGCGGTGGCTGGCGAGCGTTTGGCGGCGGAGGCCGGCAGCAAAACCACGCTGCTTTCCTTGGAATGGGGCCAGCTGAAAGATAACGCGGCCCGCAACGGCTGCACTGTGGAGGAGGCTTTGCAAAAGCTGACCAAAGACGAGGCCGGCCGGCCTCTGGTTTCCGGCGTGGTGTATAAGGAGCCGATGTTGATTGATTGGCAGAACGGCGGTTACTTGCAGGTGCAAACCGGTTCTCAGCTTTTGAATGACGTGCGAATTGGCGGTTGGGAGATTGTGGAACCGGCGGAAGCTGAGGATTTAGAATTATCTGATTTGGAAACGCCGCAAATTGATAATAACCATAATTATGTTCTGTGCTATGATGAGGAGCAGCAGCAGTTGGTTTACAACAATTTGCAATATAAAACCTCAGCCCAAAACCAGCTTTACACGATGGAAAATGCTGAGGAGGAGCAGCTTTTTGTGGTGGGCACAACCTATCCATACACGGATTTAACCAGCCTGGGCATTGGCTTTAGTGCGGAGGAGGCCCGGCTTATTCAGAGTTTTGGTTTGGGTTTGGTGCTTCAGGTGCGCAGTTGGCCTAGTGTGGATGAGCAATCGTTGGATTTTGTGTTTGGCGATTTGCGCAGCTTGGGCGCGCAGGCGGTGGGCTTTAATGATAATGAGCTGCCCGGCGTGCAGCAGGTCAACTGGCCGGAGCTTTCCCGCCGGCTGGCGGATATTTTGCAGGCTCAAAAGCTGCCCTCTATGTCTATTGAGTTTTTCCAGCAGACTGGTCTGCAAAGCTTTTTGCAGAAAATGGAATATAATATGGTGCGTATGCACCCGGTTTCCGAGGGCGAGCTGCCCAAACTGAGCGATACTCGCTTGCAGGAGCGATTTGCTTTGGCGGCCAATGAACGCGGTATGGATGTGATGCTGTTGCGTTTGCGCTCTGGCCAATCGCTGGAGGACAGCGTCGAGTACATTGCCGCGGTGCGGGACGCTATCCAGGCTAAGGGTGTGACAACCAATCGATTGTCGGTTGTGCCGGATATGCAGGGGCACAGTTGGGCCTTGCTGGCGGCTCTGGCTGCGGTTTGGGCCGGCGGCGTGCTGTTGCTGAAAAGCTTCGGGTTGCGCAAAACTGCCTGGTTGCTGCCTTGCCTGGGCTTGGTGCTGGCGGCCGGCCTGCTGGTTGTTGGCCGGGGTTATCTGGCGCAAAAATTGGCGGCCTTGGCGGCGGTGGTCATCTTCCCCTATTTGGGCGTGGCTTCGGCGGCTCGGCCGGAGGGGCGCAGCCTGGCCATGTCTATCCTCACCCTTTGCCGGATTACGCTGATTTCCTTGATTGGCGCGGCTCTGGTGGTGGGCACTCTCTCTGAGCGCAGTTATATGTCGGCTATCAATGTGTTCAGCGGCGTCAAAGTGGGGCAGCTGGCTCCTCTTTTGCTGCTGATGATTTATCTGCTATATCAAATTGCCGAGGAACACGGCGGCGCTGGTTATCTGCTGGTGGGCTGCTGGCGATTGCTGCAAAAAAAGGTGACTATCGGCCTGGTGCTGGTGGCTGGCCTGGCGGCGGCAATGCTGCTTTACTATATGTTGCGCACCGGCAACACCGCCGTTGGTGTTTCCGATTTGGAGCGCAGTTTCCGGGCCTTTTTGGATAGAGTGTTGCAGGTTCGCCCGCGCACTAAGGAATTTATGTTTGCGCACCCGATTATGTTGGCGATGTTGTATTTTGGTTATCGCAAGCAGCTTTGGCCCTTTGTGCTGTTGGGCGCTATTGGCCAGGTGAGCTTGGTGAACACGTTTGAGCACCTGCACACACCGTTGACGGTGAGCCTGGTGCGTACCGGCAACGGCCTGGTTTTGGGCATGCTGCTGGGTGTTGTTTTGATTTGGATGTTGAAATATCCGGGCGGTTGGCTGTTGCGCAAGGGGCAGGAGGTGGCCCGCTTGGCCGCAGAGGCTGACGCTAAGGAGGAGAGCCAACGTGTCGGCTAAAGTAAAAAAGATTATATTATCCGGTTACTACGGTTTTGATAACGCCGGGGATGAGGCGGTGCTGGCGGCTCTTTGTCAGATATTGCGAAACCGGCTGCCGGAAGCTCAGTTGGTGGCGCTTTCCGCCAAGCCGGAGCAGACGGCGGCGGCCCTGGATGTGCGGGCCGTCAACCGTTGGGATAAAGCGGCTCTGCGGGCGGAGTTGCAGGACGCGGCTCTGTTTTGCTCTGGCGGCGGCAGTTTGCTTCAGGATGTGACCAGCGTGCGCTCAGTGTGGTATTACACTTCCTTGTTGCGGTTGGCCCAAAAGCAAGGCGTGCCTACTATTGTGCTGGCGCAAGGTTTGGGGCCGCTGCGCACCGGGCTGGGGCGTTGGCTGACCCGTCGGGCTTTAAGCCGTTGTCATCTGCTCAGTTGGCGCGACGCCGCCTCCTTGCGCTTGGCGGCGGAAATTATGAAAGATGAGGCCGGTCAGAGCGTGCCCAGCTATCAGGTTTGCGACCCGGTGCTGCTTTGGCAGCCGAAACTGCCGGAGGCGCAGGCGGAGCAGGAACCTGCGGATGTGGCCGGCGGCCCCACTGTGGCGTTGGCTTTGCGGCCTTGGCCGGGGCTTAATGCGGCCGCAGCGGCTCAGCTGGTTCAGGCTTTGCAACAGGCCGGCTGCCGGGTGGCGTTGCTGCCCTATCATCAGGGTGAGGACGAAAAGCTGGCGGCGCAAATTAACGCGGCTTTGTTGACGGCCAAACAGCCTAAGGCTGAGGTTTGGTTGGCGAACACGCCGCAGCAGGCTTGGGCCGCTGTGGGCCGGGCTGATTTGCTGCTGGGCATGCGCCTGCATTCGCTGATTATGGCGGCTGCGCAGGGTGTGCCGGCTTTGGCCGTCAGCTACGACCCTAAGGTGGAGGCGTTTGCGGCTTCGGTGCAGATGTCTTTGGCCGAGGGTGGGGTTAGCTTGCCGGCGGAGCAAGTGGCCGCGCAGCTGTTGGCCTTGCCGAAACGGCCGGTGGCATATCCTTTGGGGCCGCTGCTGGCTGGTTGGCAGCCGCTTTTGGCGGCTATCTGCCGGATTTTGGCTGATAAATGAACGAGGCGTATTAATTTACGCGGATATATAATAATATAGAAGAAACAGGATTTTTTAAGGTAATTTAAAACATGGCGAAGAATATATTGAAAGCAACCAGCGTGGTGCTGGTGATGAACCTGGTGGTGAAGCTGCTGGGCTTTTTGCGGGAGACCAGCCTGGCCAATGCTTTTGGCGCAGGCCCGCTTTCCGACGCTTATCTTTCGGCCTACACCATTCCATACTTTTTGCAGGCCATTTTGGGCTATGCCCTGGTGACGGCAGTGGTGCCGATTTTGACTAAACATTTGGTGGCCGGCCACAAAGACGAAGCCTCCTATGTGGGCAGCGCTATCATCAACCTGACGGCGGTGGCTTTGGCGGGCGTTACTTTGTTGGGTATTATCGTTTGCGATTGGCTGGTGAAGCTGCTGGCCCCAGGCTATGGGCCGGAGCAGGCGGCGTTGACGGCCAACCTGGCCCGGATTATGTTCCCCTCGGTGGTGTTTATGGGCGTGGGCATGGTGCTGACGGGCATTTGTAATGCGCATTATCGTTTTGCGGTTTCCGCCTTTGCGCCGGGCATGTCCAATATTATCATCATCGTTTCATTGCTGTTTTTCAGCGCGGCTTACGGCATTTTTGGCGCGGCTTGGGGCACTTTGCTGAGCTTTGTCGGCTTTTTTGTGGTTCAACTGCCGGTGCTTTGGCAGATTGGTTTCAAATATCGCCCGGTGCTGGATTTGCAGCACCCAGACGTGCGCCAGCTGCTGCGGGAGATTGGCCCGATTGTTTTGGGCGTGGCGGTGAACCAAATTTACTTTGCCGTCAACCGGATTTTCGCTTCTGGCCTGGCGGAGGGCACCATTTCCAATATTAACTACGCCAACAAGCTGATGATGTTGCCGCTGGGCATTTTTGTGGCGGCGGTGGCTAATGCGATATACCCGGCTTTGGCGGAGTTTTCCCTGCGCAAAAACCGGGAGAGCTTGGCCAGCACTATGAAAGGCGGCTTAGTTTCCGTTATGCTGGTGGCTATTCCGGCGGCGGTTGGCTTGGCCCTGCTGGCGGAGCCGATTATTGAGCTGTTGTTTGAGCACGGCAATTTTGACCACGAGGCCACGCTGGCCACGGCCTGGGCGTTGGTTTGCTTTACGCTGGGCTTGGTGCCGATGGCCGCCAATATGGTGATAACCCGTGTGTTTTACGCGCTGGAGGACGTGAAAACGCCGGTGCGGATTGGCGCGCTTTCCATTGTGGTGGATGTGTTGCTGAGCCTGGCGCTTTATAAAAGCATGGCTTATGGCGGCGGTGGGTTGGCTTTGGCCAATTCGTTGGCGGCGCTGGTTTGTTGCTTGCTGATGTATTATTACTTGAAGTTTAAGGCCTTGCCGGAACTGGCGCAGCAGAGTATGCTGCCTAGCTTGCTGAAAATTGCCTTGGCGGCGGTTTTGATGGGCGCGGCGGTTTGGGCGTGTGCCAACCTGCTGCCTTTGAGCGGCGCACTGACTAAAACCGGCGTTGGCGTGTTGGCCGGCGTGGCGGTTTATGCGGCGGCGGTGCTGGCCATGAAAGTTCCAGAAACCCAGCTGTTTGTTGACAAGCTGGCGGCCAAACTGCGGCGGAGGTAAAATAGGGTGATACGTTTGTTGAGTTCCTGCCTGGTGGCTTTGCTGGTGGGTCTGCTGATGACCCGCGTCGCCAAGACGCTGGCTCTGCGCTTTGGCGTGGTGGACAAGCCGGACGCTCGCCGGGTGCACAAGGGCGTGGTGCCGCGTATGGGCGGCCTGGGCATATATTGCGGTTTTATGGCGGGCGCGTTGGTTTATACGCTTTCCCACCCCAATTTGACGCTGGCCGGCGAGCCTTTGGGGCTGCTGCTGGCGGCAACCATTGTTTTCATTACCGGCCTGGTGGACGACGTGCGCAGCATTCGGCCTACCACTAAGCTGGCCGGACAACTGCTGGCCGCCTTGGTTTTTGTGGGTTTTGGCGGCTACATTAAATTTTTGAGCAACCCCTTTGGCGGCGATATAATCTACGTAGATTACTGGGGTATCCCGGTGACCTTGCTGTGGCTGGTTGGTATCAGCAACGCTGTCAACCTGATTGACGGCCTGGACGGTTTGGCCGGCGGCGTTAGTATTATCTCGGCTTGCACGTTGGCGGTGGCTTCGCTTTCTCACGGCTACAATCTGGCGGCGGCTCTGTTGTTTGTGCTGGCGGCGGCCACGCTGGGTTTTTTGCGTTACAATTTTAGCCCGGCCAGCATTTTTATGGGCGATAGCGGTTCGTTGACGCTGGGCTTTGTGTTGGGCGCTATTTCGATTATGGGTTTTGCCAAAGGGGCCACCATTGTGGCTTTGATTATCCCAATCCTGATTTTGGCAATTCCGATTATGGATACCTTTTTTGCGATTATCCGCCGGCTGATTGAGCACAAGCCGATTATGCAGCCGGACAAGGGGCACTTGCACCACCGCTTGCTGGCCAAGGGGCTTTCCCACAAGCAAACGGTTTTGATAATTTACGCTATCACGATGTTTATGGGCTGCATTGCCATTTTGATGCCGCTTTTAAGCCCGTTGGTGCGTTTGCTGGTGGTGTTGGGCGCATTTGTGTTGGTACTTCTTTGCGCTAAAGCTTTGGGTATTTTGGGTGTTAAAACAGAAATCGACACACCGGAAACGGCCGAAAAGGCAGCGGAGGAAAAAAATAACGGCCAAGCTGAGTAATTTTGTAAGAAAAATTTGCAAAACTAACTGAAAAATCTGCAAAAGAATATTGAAAAAGCGGACAAATTGGGGTATAATTAATAAGGTCAATATTTAAGCTGAAAATTATGGGCGGTTTGGCAGGTTTTGTCGCTGCTCTGTTGATAACTAAAGGGGGATATTATTGTGCCGAAGCCGAATGCAAGAGGAAAGGCTGCACTGCTGATTATTGCAGCGATTATTTTTCTGGTGGTGGGCTTTGTCTGCGGGCAAATTGTGAAAGCGCTGACCACTCTGCCGGGTGATGCGGATGACCCGGTGGCCACGCAAAGCTATGTGGAAACTCAGCTGGGCGAACGCCTGGCCACTTTGACGACCCGTTTGGAAGAGGTGGAAGCGGAGTTGGCGGCACTGAAAGGCGGCTCCACAACCAATCCAAACAACACCAATCAAGGGACGACTAATAATCCTGGCGGCACAACGACCAATCAGGGCAGCACAACCAATCTGGGTTCAACCAGCACCAGCGGAAAAACGGTGCGCATTACCGGCAGCTCGGTGAATGTGCGGCGCGGCCCTGGCACCAACTATGAGATAATCTCTTCTATGTCCCGCGGCGATACCGCCACCCTGCTTGGTACCGAGGGTACCTGGTATCGTATTCAGCGCGGCAATGTAACAGGCTATGTTTCCACTGAATACGCCTCGGTGCAATAGGCTCTGATTAAAAAAGTATATTCCAGCCCTTTTCGCTTTTTTGCGGAGAGGGCTGTTAATTTTTAATATGAAAAAAACTTTTAAAATTATGAAAAAAAAAGCAAAAGTGTGTTGACAAGTGGCTCAATGCTTGTTAAAATATTTAAGTACGCTATTCTGGGAGGTTAATGCCGAAAATGGATTTGAGCGACTTACAATCTGCGAGGAAACGCATTGGCGTGAAGCAGACAATTAAGGCTTTGGAATCAGATTCTGTAGCGTTGGTATATATTGCCGGAGATGCTGACCGGCAAGTTACCGCGGATGTGGTGGCTTTGTGCTTGGTGAAAGACATTGAGCTGATTGAAATTCCCACCCGCGCCGAATTGGGCAACGCTTGTGGTATTGATGTTGGTGCGGCGGTTGTCGCACTGCTGAAATAGCGCGCATTGGCAGCCGGTCAGGAACGGGCTGGGCTGCCGGGGTTGCTTTACAAAAAATTATCTATTTACTATCCGTTGGATAGGCCTGGCCCGCCGGCAATGCGGCCGGCAGCAGGCTTTGTTTTTACGGGGAAGGAGGTGGCGGTTTTGCCTACAATTAGCCAATTAGTCAGAAAAGGTCGTCAGAGTGTGGAAAAGAAATCTACCGCGCCGGCGTTGAAAGAATGCCCTCAGAAGAGAGGGGTTTGCACCAGAGTTTATACGACTACGCCTAAAAAGCCTAACTCCGCGTTGAGAAAGGTAGCCCGTGTGCGCTTAACCAACAATATTGAGGTTACTGCATATATTCCCGGCATTGGCCACAATTTGCAGGAGCACAGTGTGGTGCTGGTGCGCGGCGGACGTGTTAAGGATTTGCCTGGCGTGCGTTATCACGTGGTGCGCGGCGCTTTGGATGCAGCCGGTGTTGCCAATCGTATGCAGGCGCGTTCCAAATATGGCGCCAAGCGGCCTAAGGGCGGCGCCAAGAAATAAGAGCCGGATTTTCGGGGCTTGTTATTCATTTTAAGGAGGTAACGAAATGAGACGTACAAGTGCGCCCAAACGCGATGTTCTGCCGGATCCGGTCTATAATAGCGTTATCCTGACGAAATTTATCAATCAGGTTATGCTGGACGGAAAAAAAGGCGTGGCAGAGAGAATAGTTTACGGCGCTTTTGAGATTATAAAAGACAAAACCGGCAAAGACCCAATGGAGGTTTTTGACGAAGCTATGAAAAATGTTATGCCGGTGCTGGAGGTTAAGGCCCGCCGTGTTGGTGGCGCTAACTATCAGGTGCCGGTGGAGGTGCGGCCGGAACGCCGCCAAACTTTGGGTATTCGCTGGCTGGTGATTAACACCAGAAAGCGCGGCGGCAAAACCATGCAGGAAAAGCTGGCCGCTGAGCTGATGGATGCTGCCAACAATGTGGGCGCATCTGTGAAAAAACGCGAGGATACACACAAGATGGCCGAGGCCAACCGGGCTTTCGCACATTATCGTTGGTAATTGGAGGAAAAAATGCCAAGAAAGAACTCTTTGGAGAACACCAGAAATATTGGTATTATGGCCCATATCGACGCCGGCAAAACAACAACCACCGAGCGTATTCTGTTTTACACCAACAGAGTGCATAAAATCGGTGAAACACACGATGGCGGCGCGACTATGGACTGGATGGTGCAGGAGCAGGAACGTGGTATTACCATCACTTCCGCCACCACCACTTGCTTCTGGAAGGGAAACCGCATCAATATTATTGATACGCCCGGCCACGTGGACTTTACCGTTGAGGTGGAGCGCTCTCTGCGCGTGCTGGACGGCGCTGTGGCTGTGTTCTGCTCCGTTGGCGGTGTGGAGCCGCAATCGGAAACGGTTTGGCGTCAGGCTGACCGCTATGGCGTGCCGCGTATCGCTTATATTAACAAGATGGACCGCACCGGCGCTGATTTTATGCGCGGTGTGAATATGATTAAAGACCGCCTGGGCGCCAACCCGGTGCCGATTCAGCTGCCGATTGGCTCTGAAGATAAATTTGTGGGCATTATTGATTTGGTGCGCATGAAGGCGGAAATTTATAAGGATGATTTGGGTAAGGAAATCGAAGAAACCGAAGTTCCGGCGGATATGATGGAAATGGCCCTGGAGTATCGGGAAAAGATGCTGGAAGCTGCTGCCGAAAGCGACGAGGACCTGATGATGAAGTATCTGGAGGGCGAGGAGCTGACCGAGGATGAAATCCGCGCCGGTCTTCGCAAGGGCACGATTGATGTGACCATGACCCCGGTGCTTTGTGGTTCATCCTTTAAGAACAAAGGCGTGCAAATGCTGTTGGACGCTGTGGTGGATTATCTGCCCAGCCCCACGGATGTGCCGGATATTACCGGTATAAACCCGGATACCGGCGAGGAGGATTCTCGCCCCAGTTCCGACGACGCACCCTTTGCCGCTTTGGCTTTCAAGGTGATGACCGACCCATTTGTGGGCAAGCTGACTTACTTTAGGGTATATTCCGGCACCTTGCAGTCTGGTTCCTATGTTTACAACTCTACCAAGGGCAAAAAGGAACGTGTGGGCCGTTTGCTGCAAATGCACGCCAACAGCCGCGAGGAAGTTTCCGAGGTTTATGCCGGCGACATCGTGGCTGGCATTGGCTTTAAGGATACCACCACCGGCGATTCCCTTTGCGATGAGAAGAATGAAATCATTCTGGAATCTATGGAATTCCCGGAACCGGTTATCGACGTGGCTATTGAACCCAAAACTCAGGCCGACCAGGAGAAGATGGGCATTGCTTTGGCCAAGTTGGCTGAGGAGGACCCGACCTTTAAGGTGCACACCGATAAGGAAACTGGTCAAACAATTATTGCCGGTATGGGCGAGCTGCACCTGGAGATTATTGTAGACCGTCTGTTGCGCGAATTTAAGGTGGAGGCCAACGTTGGCCAGCCGCAGGTGGCTTACAAGGAAACCATTCGCAGCAAGATTACCGGCGTGGGCAAGCACGTGAAGCAGTCTGGTGGCCATGGCCAATATGGTCATTGCGTTGTGGAATTTGAGCCCAACGAGCCAGGCGCCGGCTTTACCTTTGAGAACAAGATTGTGGGCGGCGTGGTGCCGAAAGAATTCATTGGGCCGATTGAAGCAGGCATTAAGGAGGCTATGCTCTCCGGTTTGCTGGCCGGCTATGAAGTGGTTGACATCAAGGCAACCTTGGTTGACGGCTCCTATCACGAGGTTGACTCCTCGGAAATGGCCTTTAAGATTGCCGGCTCCCTGGCCTTTAAGGACGGCTGCGCCAAAGCTAGCCCGGTGCTGCTGGAGCCCGTGTTTAAGGTTGAAGTTGTGGTGCCGGAGGATTATATGGGCGAGGTTATGGGCAATGTAAGCTCCCGCCGCGGCCGTATTGAGGGTATGGAGGGCCGCAACGGCCTGCAAGCTATCCGTGCCGTGGTACCGCTGGCCGAGATGTTCGGTTACGCTACCGATTTGCGTTCCCGCACACAGGGACGCGGCACCTACACGATGCAGTTCTCGCACTTTGAGGAAGTTCCGCGCAACGTGGCCGAGGCGATTATTGAGAAGCGCAAAGGCTACTAAACCGCGAATTATAACGTTATAAAATTTAAGAAACGTAATAAAGGCTAAAATAAGCCAAAATTAAAGCCTAAAATGGAGGAAAAACGACATGGCAAAACAAAAGTTTGAACGCACAAAGCCGCATGTTAATAT
>JAAWKH010000028.1 GCA_022797295.1 Peptococcaceae bacterium | reverse complement strand
GCTAAGTGCTCATTAAGGTTTCCATTTGCCTAACGGCAAATGGATGGGTTCGCTCTAAGCTCTTCCTGCGCCTACGGCTTGGAAATCGCTAAGTGCTCACTCCAAATTCAACTTGTTCTTCATAATCCAGTTGGTAGCAACGAACATCACCCCAGTATAAATCAGGCTAACGGCTAGCATACCAAGCAACATCATATGAATGCCGGCAATTTGCTCATGCAAGGAACCATAAAAGAAGTTTTGAAAGAAGTCATTAAGCCAGTGCCAATTCACAATGCCATGGCCCAGCAGTTGACCGATCAGTCCGGAAAGTACCTTCAGACCAATAAAAGCCCCAATCGAACAAGCAATTTTATGATTGTTGGCGATGTGACCAATGGCCAGTGCCAGATAAACCTCCACAATGCTGCTGGCCAAAGCAAGCAAAACCAAAGCCAGCGTTTCCAGAGCAAACAACGGCCAATGGATACCAAAAGCAACATTCAAATCGTGAATAAAATCAGCAAGACCGTCAAAAAACTGTTGCCAATTCGAAAATGTCATACTAATAAACAACAGGGAAAGTCCGGCCACCAGCAGGCTAACCACCGACCACACCACCGCGCAAATCAGTTTGGAGGCAATGTTCTGGGCGGCGCTCACCGGCAAAGTGTGCATCAGATAGCCCTCGTCCCGCAGCAGATTTTTATAAAAACGCTGCACCAGCAACACCACCGTAATAATACAAACTGCACTAATCACACAACTATAGGTAAAAATCAACATAGTCTTAAAAAAGCCTTCAAACATTCCAGCATTATTAAAACCAAACCGCATACCATCGCCCAGGTTCATCAGCACCGTCAGCACCAGCAAAGCCGCGTAAATGGGCAACAAACTGCGCCCGGTAAACTTAAATTCATATTTCAACAGTTTAATTAGCATTTGAACACCTCCCGGAAAAGCGCATCCACACTCTTGCCGTTCTGGAAACGAATGTCGTCCACCGTTTTGTGCAGCAAAAGCTCGCCCTCCCTGATAAAAATAACCTCATCTAGCACCTGTTCAATATCTGTAATCAAATGCGTGGAAATCAACACACTAGCCTCAGGATTATAATTGTTGATAATAGTGCGCAAAATATAATCGCGCGCCGCCGGGTCCACGCCGGCAATCGGCTCATCCAGGCAGTACAATCGGGCCTGACGGCTCATCACCAAAATCAGCTGCACCTTTTCCTTGGTGCCTTTGGAAAGCGTTTTTAGTCGGGCGGTGGTTTCAATATTCAAGTTGCGCAGCATTTCCTCTGCTCGCTGCAAATCAAAATCACTATAAAAATCGGCAAAAAAGCGCAATGCCTCCCGCACTTTCATCGAGTCGTTCAAATAAGTTCGCTCCGGCAGATAAGCCACTATGGCTTTGCTTTCCCGGCCAGGCGGCTTGCCATTAATCAACAGGCTGCCGGCGCTTGGCGTCAGCAGGCCGTTAATAAGCTTTAAAAACGTAGTTTTACCGCTGCCGTTTGGGCCCAGCAAACCAATAATTTTACCTGGCTGCAACTGCAAACTAATGCCGTTTAAGGCCGATTTATGCCCGTAAGTTTTGCAGAGATTTTTGCACTCCAAAAGAACATCTGTCATCGATTTCACTCCCTGTCACCTTGTCTTAAATATTCTTGCAACAGCTCCACAGCCTGTTGCGCGCTGAAACCCAACTCCTGCATACAAAGGATATATTTTTCAATATGCTGTTTGGCGCTTTGATGACGCAAATTTTTCAGCAACAATGTGTTATCCGTTATATAACGCCCACTGGTTCGCTGGCTAAAAACCAAACCGTTTCTTTCCAGCTCGCTTAAAGCCTTCTGCATAGTGTTGGGATTTACGGCGGCCTCCGCCGCCAGCTCCCGCACGGAAGCCAAACGCGCTCCCGGTGGATATTCGCCATTGATAATTTTCAGTTTGATATTTTCCACAATCTGAAGATACAACGGCTTATCAGGATCAAAATCCCAGGCCACCCACTCACCCCCTTAGTAAATTTAGTTCAACTTGTAACTGTACCCCTGTATTAATCATCTAATACAATTATACAATAAATTTATGATTTGTCAAGAGGTAATTTTATTTTTTACAGAATTTTATTGAAAATAAAATTTCAATTTGCTAGATATTTTACAAGAATTTTACATAATGCTGTGTGCGGATTTTACCTTTAGCTTTTACAATAAAAGCGCAACCTGAAAAATGGCAAACAAGCTTTCAGAAACACAAGGAGAATTTTTATGACTTTCTTTAATTGGCTAAATATGTTCGGTGGCCTGGCCTTTTTCCTTTATGGCATGAGCGTAATGGGCGAGGGGCTGGAAAAACAGTCCGGCGGCAGCTTAACCACCCTACTTGGCAAAATGACTTCCAATCCTATCAAAGGGGTAGCTTTGGGAGCCATCGTCACAGCGGTTATCCAATCGTCCTCGGCCACCACAGTTATGGTAGTTGGTTTTGTAAACTCTGGCATAATGCAGCTGCGGCAAGCCCTTAGCATTATTATGGGCGCCAACATCGGCACCACCATCACCGCTTGGTTTTTAAGTATGGTGGGCATTGAAAGCGATAACTTCTTTATCAATATGTTGAAGCCATCCTCCTTTTCTCCAATCATTGCAATGGTGGGCATTTGTTTGCTAATGTTTAGCAAAAGCACCCGCAAAAAGGACGTTGGCAGTATCTTCCTTGGTTTCGCCCTGTTGATGTACGGAATGCTTTTAATGTCAGATTCCGCCGCACCGCTGGCCGATATGCCGGAATTTGCCAATCTGCTGGTGCTTTTCCAAAACCCGCTGCTAGGTATGTTGATGGGTATGCTGATGACCGCTGTGCTGCAAAGCTCCAGCGCTTCGGTTGGTATTTTACAAGCCATCACCATTTCCGGTCTGGTAACCTACAGCGCGGCCGTGCCAATCATTTTAGGCCAAAACATCGGCACCTGCGTTACGGCAATGCTCTCATCCATCGGCACCAGCAAAAACGCCAAACGAGCCGCCCTAGGCCATCTTTATTTCAACATCATCGGCGCATTTATCTTTATGCTGGCCTTTTATGGCTTAAACCAAATCATTCATTTCAGCTTTTTCAACGAACCTGTGACTGCTTTTAATGTAGCTATTCTGCACAGCTTATTCAACGTAACCTGCACCTTGGTGCTGCTTCCTTTCACCAAGCATTTGGAACGTCTGGTTTGCTTCTCCATTAAAGATAAGGAAGAAAAAAAGAACGCCGCGTTGCCGAATTTGCTGGACGAACGTTTGCTGGTAACACCTGGCGTGGCTATTGACGCCGCTGATAAAGTTACTTTGGAGATGGGCATTCTCGGCCGGGAAAATCTGGATCTGGCCTTTGAGGTGCTCCAAAAATATGATTCCAAAAAATCTGATTTAATGGAAGAAAATGAAAACCGGGTTGACGGCTATGAGGACAAGTTGGGCTCCTATTTAATTCGTCTTTCTGAGCGCAGCCTATCCCAACAGGACAACCGGCAAATTTCCAAGCTGCTACACACGATCACTGATTTTGAACGTATCAGCGACCACACCTGTAATCTGCTAAACTCCGCCACTGAGCTGCACGAAAAGAAAATCAGCTTTTCCGAACCGGCAATGCAGGATTTGTTGGTACTCCGCCAAGCGATCAGCGAAATTTTGGATTTAACCCTAAACTGCTTCGCCAGCGAGGATTTGGCCGACGCTATTCAAGTGGAGCCATTGGAAGAGGTTATTGACGAAATCTGTATTAATGTGAAAAACCGGCATATTGACCGTATGCAAAGGGGCCTTTGCTCATTGGAAAAAGGCTTTATTTTCCAGGACGTATTGACCAATTTGGAGCGAATGTCAGACCACTGCTCCAACATTGCCGCTTGCATTATTGAATTGCAGCACAACAGCTTTGACACCCACAAATATCTAAACGAACTACGCTCTTCTGGCAATCAATCCTACAAAAATCTGCAAAAATATTACCGAGAAGCTTATAAATTGCCGGAGCTGCCCAAATTATAATAAACAAAAAACGCTTGCCAAATACCATAGTGCAATCTGTAAAATCGGTTGCACTTCTTTTTTTCTATGGTATAATGTGAATATCGGTGAAATCAAGCCGCAGGCGATGATTGAACCGCTTATGAACAAATACCATAGTGCAATCTGCAAAATACAGTTGCACTTTTTTTCTATGGTATTCGGTTGCACTTTTTTTCTATGGTATTCGGTTGCACTTTTTTTTTTTCTATGGTATAATAACACAGTGGAGGATTTTTTATGCTCTATATTGTTGAGGATGACGCTAATATCCGCCAAATGGAAAGTTACGCCTTAAAGAATAGTGGCTTTGAAGTGGCCGAGTTTGCCAACGCGGCCGAATTTTGGCGCGCCTGTGAAACCCAGCTGCCCGAACTGCTGCTGCTAGACATTATGCTGCCCGGCGAGGATGGCTTTGCCCTGCTGCAAAAGCTACGCAACCAACCCCAAACTCACGATATACCCGTAATTATAGTGACAGCCAAAAGCACTGAGGTGGACGCAGTGCGCGGGCTGGAAAACGGAGCAGATGATTACATCACCAAACCGTTTGGGATTATTGAGCTGGTAGCTAGGGTTAAAGTGGTGTTGCGTCGGATCCAAAAGCCCCAACCAGCACGCCTGCAAGCCGGCCAAATTGTGCTGGATGACGACAAACGGCAGGTGTTAGCCAATGGTAAGGAATGCAGCCTAACCTTTAAGGAATATGAACTCTTAAAGCTGCTGCTGCTAAACAGCGGCATTGTGCTTAGTCGTGAAAGAATTATGGATAAGGTTTGGGGCACCGATTTTGAGGGCGAAAGCCGCACTGTGGATATGCACATTAAAACTCTGCGCCAAAAACTGGGCGAAAGTGGCGCCAGCATTAAAACTGTGCGCAATGTGGGCTACAAAATTGAATAACCCAGCCGCTAAACCTGAGGAGGCCATTTTGTGGGACGTAGATTAAGACAGCTTTTTGTAGTGTGCGGCCTGTTGATGGCCGGACTGGCCCTGATGTTAATATTCATCAGCAACCAGCTGCTGGCAGACGCCTGGCTAGGCAGGCTGGCCTTGGCCCTGCTTTGGTTGACCCTACTTTTTTGGTTGGCCTGGCGGCTGGCTGATTTGGTGCTGCATCCTTTGTTGGAGCTGGCAGCCACCCCGCCGGAACAGTGGAACAATCAAGTCCCCTATCCAGAACTGTTGCCTTTCATTGAAGCATTACAGCAAAGGCAGGTGCAAAAGGAGGAAAATCTGCGCCAACGCCAGGAATTTTCCGCCAACGTTTCGCATGAGCTGAAAACACCGCTCACCTCAATTTCCGGCTATGCAGAAATGATTGAAACAGGCATAGCTCAACAGGAGGATATTAAAGAGTTTGCTGGAAAAATCCACGCCGAAGCAGGGCGATTAATTGCCATCATTCGGGATATTATAAAACTTTCCGAGCTGGATGAGCCCCAGGCTGCGGCCGAACTGGAATGGCTACCATTGCTGCCCATCGCCCAGGACACCGCCGGCCTGCTGGCCTTTAACGCCCAAAGAGCCGGCATTGATTTGCGGGTTAGCGGCTGCTACAGCCAAGTTTTTGCCAAAAAAGAGCTGCTGGAGGAACTGATTTACAATCTATGCGACAACGCCATTCGCTACAATCGCCCCGGCGGCTGGGTACGCATACAAGTGACCGACGCGCCGGCGGCCGAGGGCGGCGACGTGATTTTGACAATCAGCGACAACGGCATTGGCATTCCGCCGGAACATCAGGAGCGTATCTTTGAGCGTTTTTACCGTGCAGATAAAAGCCGCAGCAAAGCCAGCGGCGGCACCGGCTTGGGCCTGGCTATTGTTAAGCATATTGTTTTGCAGCTGCAAGCCAGATTGCAACTGCAAAGCCAGGAAGGACAAGGAACATCCATCCAGATTTACTTTCCAGCCAAGCCATGACCAGATAGCCCAAACCAAAGCCCGCCAAAGAGCTTTGCCAGATAATACCAGCTAAATATTGGTTGGATTTTCTGCCAAAGGCAGGAAAAAAAGCATAATTATCGAATACATTAGCGAATATAATAAGAACAGGATGTTTAGGGAGAGAAGCCCTGTGAACCATATTATAATTGAAGGCGGCCACCGCCTTAACGGAACCGTACACATCAGCGGCGCGAAAAATGCCGTTCTGCCTTTAATTGCAGCGGCTATGTTGCCGGACGGCGTTTCAGAAATTGAGGAAACGCCTTGGCTGACCGACGTCTGCTATATGTGCGACGTACTTAACTATCTGGGCGCCAAAACTCATTTTGAAAACGGCACCCTGCAAATTAACGCCTCCGGCCTGACGGATTGCACCGCCCCTTTTGAGGAGGTGCAGAAAATGCGCGCCTCCTTTTTGGTTATGGGCCCCCTGTTGGCCCGCCTGGGCGAGGCCAGAATTCCCCTGCCCGGCGGCTGCGCCATTGGCGCCCGGCCGATTGACCTGCACCTGAAAGGCTTTGAGGCTATGGGCGCTCGCATCACCATCAGCCCGCGCTACATTGAAGCTCAGGTGAACCATCTGCACGGAGCCCGCATTTACCTGGATTTCCCCAGCGTTGGCGCGACGGAAAATATTATGATGGCAGCCTCTTTGGCTGAGGGCACCACCGTGATTGAAAACGCAGCCAAGGAACCGGAAATTGTTGACTTGGCTAATTTTCTGAACGCAATGGGCGCGCGCATTAAAGGCGCAGGCACTGATGTGGTGCGCATTTTTGGCGTAAAAGCCCTGCACCCGGCCCGCCACACCACCATTCCAGACCGTATCGAAGCCGGCAGCTTTATGTTGATGGCGGCCATCACCGGCAGCGAGCTGTTTTTGGAAAATGTTATCACCAGCCATTTGCAGCCGATGATTGCCAAAATCAATGACGCAGGGGTGCGGATTATTGATGAAATTGACGGCTTGCGCGTTCTGCCATCCGGCCCAATTCAGCCGGTGGAAATCAAAACCCTGCCCTATCCCGGCTTCCCAACTGATATGCAGGCCCAATTTATGGCCTATTTGTCGCTGGCGGCCGGCAACAGCACCATCCGGGAAACGGTTTTTGAAAACCGCTTTATGCATGTGCAACAGCTGGCCAAAATGGGCGCGGATATTACTGTGCACGGGCACACCGCCTTAATCAGAGGCGTGCAAAAGCTGCAAGGCGCTTACGTGGAAGCAACCGACCTTAGGGCCGGCGCGGCTATGATTGTAGCTGCTTTGGCCGCTGAGGGCGAAACGACCATCGGTCAGGTTGACCATATTTATCGTGGTTATGAAAACATTGTGGGCAAACTGATTGAGGTTGGCGCTAAAATTCGTGAGGAATAAAATATTTGTGAGAGGAGTAAAGTTTGTAATCTATGAGTTTATTGGAATTTTTTAAGGTACTTTGCCTGGGTGTTGTGGAGGGTATCACCGAATGGCTGCCAATTTCCAGCACCGGGCATTTAATTCTGTTCGATACCCTGTTGCACCTGGACGTCAGCGATGAATTTTGGAATATGTTTATGGTGGTAATCCAGCTGGGCGCCATTCTCTCAGTGGTTTATCTCTATTTCGACAAGCTGAATTTGTTTTCGCGCCGTAAAACCTATTCAGAAAAACGCTCCACCGCCGTGCTTTGGGCCAAAGTGATTGTGGCCTGTATTCCGGCCGGCGTTTTGGGCATTCTGTTTGACGACTGGATGGATGAGCACCTGCGCGGCTACAGCGTGGTGGCCTGGGCTTTGATTATTTACGGTATCTTTTTTATTTTAATGGAAAAATACAACAACCACCGCAAGCGGGAATTCCGAATTCAGGAGCTGAGCGAAATTTCCTATATGCTGGCCTTTGGTATTGGTTGTTTTCAGGTTCTCTCCTTAGTGCCTGGCACTTCCCGCAGCGGCTCAACCATTTTGGGCGCAATGCTGCTGGGCGTGAACCGGCGCGACGCAGCGGAATTTTCTTTCTTCCTGGCCATCCCGGTGATGTTTGGGGCCAGCTTTCTTAAACTGCTGAAATTCGGCCTGGCTTTCACCACCAACGAGTTACTTATTTTGCTCACTGGTATGCTGGTTAGCTTTGTGGTGGCAGTTTTAGCGATTAAGTTCCTGATTGCCTACATCAAGGAACATGATTTCCAAATTTTCGGCTGGTACCGCATTGTGCTAGGCATAATCGTGCTGATTGCCGGTTTTATGGGCCTGATTACGGCTTAAAAAAACTGAATATAAATGAATAACGAGGTAACAAAATGACTAACATTTCCGAAAACATTACCTTGCAGGAGTTGGGGCGGCGGGCCAAAGCCGCCTCGCTTACGTTAGCGGCCGCTCCGGCGGAACAGAAAAACCAGGCCTTGCACCAAATGGCCGCCGCCTTGCTGAACAATCAGAAAGAAATTTTAGCAGCCAACCAGCGAGATTTGCAATATGCGCAAAAAATGGGAATGAACGCCGGCCTGTTGGATCGTCTGGCATTGGACGAAAAACGCCTGCGAGAGATGTCCGGCGGGCTGCTGGCCCTGTGCGAACTCCCCGACCCCATTGGCGAGGAGATGACTCGCTGGCAGGCGGCTTCCGGTATTGAGATTGTGCAAAAACGGGTGCCGCTGGGCGTGGTTGGCCTGATTTACGAGGCTCGGCCCAACGTCACCTCCGACGCGGCCGGTATTTGCTTAAAAACCGGCAACGCCGTGCTGCTACGCGGCGGCAGCGACGCCCTGCAATCCAATCAAGCCTTAACCAAAGCCCTGCGCCAGGGCGTTCAGGCGGCAGGCCTGCCGGCCGACGCTGTGCAGCTGCTGGAGGATACCTCCCGCCAAACCGCCAGCGAAATGATGCGCTTAAACCAATACATAGACGTGCTAATTCCCCGCGGCGGCGCTGGCCTGATTAAAAGCGTGCTTCAGCAGGCTACGGTGCCGGTGATTGAAACCGGCTCCGGCAACTGCCACATTTATGTGGAGGCCACCGCTCAGCCGCAAATGGCGATTGATATTGTGCTGAACGCCAAAGTGCAGCGGCCAGCCGTTTGCAACGCAGCGGAAACTTTGCTAATCGACGCGGCCTGCGCGCCGCAGTTACTGCCCCAAATTGCCGAGGCCCTGCAACAAGCTGGCGTGGAACTGCGCGGCTGCCCCAAGGCCCGGGCAATTCTGCAAAGCCTGCCCTGCCAGGCGGCCACAGATGAGGATTGGGCCACGGAATACGGCGCGCTAACCATCGCCTGCCGTGTGGTGCAGGATTATCAAGAGGCGGTGGAACATATCAATCGCTACAACACCCGCCATTCAGAGGCTATCATCACTGAGAACCCCGAGGCAGCGGCTTATTTTCAACAGCACGTGGACGCGGCGGCAGTTTACGTCAACGCCTCCACTCGCTTCACGGACGGCTTTCAGTTCGGCTTTGGCGCGGAAATTGGTATCAGCACTCAAAAGCTGCACGCCCGCGGGCCAATGGCGCTGCTGGCCATGACCTCCTACAAATATCTGATTAATGGCGCCGGACAGGTGCGCAAATAATTTCTTTATATTAGAGGTGTATAGATGGGAGATTTAATTTTAGGCATCATTCTGCTAATTGCCCTTTTGGACGGTTGGCGGCGTGGTATCATCAAACTTTTGGGCTCATATGGTGGCATTATCATCGGTGTGTTTTTAGCAAGAAGGCTAACCCCCCTGTTGCTGCCCAGCATTTTGCCCAAATTTGAGGAGCACTTAGGCCAAACAATGCAGGAAACAGCCAACAGCACCTTGCTGGCTGATTGGTTTTTCAGCAACACTGCTATGGGCCGCCTGTTGGAGCTGGTTATCTTTGTGCTGCTGACGGCGGCAATTACCTGGCTGGTGCGCTTTATGACTGGCGCTTTTGGCTCCGTGGTGAACGCAACGCCGCTGATTGGCAGCCTCAGCCGCGGTTTAGGCGCACTCCTGGAGCTGCTCATATATATTATGGTGCTATATTTTATTTACGTCTGGTTTTTGCCATGGCTGGTGGGTCTGCTGCCCGATTTGGCTGTTGTCAACACAATTTTCACCTCCTCCCAGGTGGTGTTGGGCATAATTCTGGACATTGGCAGTCTGATTTGGTATTCAGCGCTGACTGTTATTTAATTTATACAAAGAGGTGGTTAAATGTTGTTTAGCAAAGGTAACGCTAAATTTACGCCCTCGGTTATGCGTAAGTGGCAAGCTAAACAGCCAAAGGCGGCCAAACTTTTGCAGCTGTGGCCGGTGATGAATGATGAAGACAAACAGGCAGTCGGTCGCCTGGCCGATGTGTCCAAATGGCCGGATACTTATCTGACCCAGCTAACCGAACCACAGGCAGCGGACGCATTGGCAGATCTTTGGCCTGTTTTACCAGAGCAGGCACAGGAAAAACTGCTGCACAGCCTGATTGCCCTTTTGCTTGACAAAGCTAAGCCGGTGCAGGAGGCTGCCGCCAACCTACTTTTGCGTTTGGCAGATGAACGAATGATTTCTCCGTTAATTGTAGCCGCGCTAAAAGACGAAACTTATGATATTACCCTAGTTAGCAAAGTGTTGACTGGTTTCAGCGAAAAATCAGGCCGCATTTTGGCTATGGTTTATAGTGGCGTTAATACCGCTGAGAAAAAACGCATTTTGCAGCTGGTCGGTCAACTCCGCCCTGCTACTTCAACGGAAATTTTGCAATTTGCAGTTTTAGAGCCGGAAGCAGAGTTGCGAATTTTGGCAGCCAAAACCTCAGCCTTGGCCCCGCCGCCGGATTTGTTAACCTTTTTAGCGCCGCTGGTGCAAGACCCTGAAAACAGTGTGCGCGCCGCTGCCTGCGAAACCCTGGGCCGTTGCGGCGGCACGGCGGCCGTGCCTATTTTACAAGCAGCCTTTAACAATGACGAAGCCTGGACGGTTAAATCAATGTGCGCTTCCTTTTTAAGCAAATGGGAGGAACAACTGGCTCAACAAATTTTGTTAGACGAGGGCGAAAGCCACGGCAGTAGCCTGGTGGAAAGGGTGAGCGGCTAATGAAAACACCGTTGCCTTGGCAGCCTGGCGACACTGCCCGCCTGAAAAAACCCCACGCCTGCGGCTCCACAGATTGGCTGGTGCAACGTATGGGTATGGATGTGCGTCTGCAATGTCTGGGCTGCGGCAAACAACTGCTGTTAAAAAGACTAAATTTTGAAAAAATGGTGCACTCTCGCCTGCCTGCTAGCAATGAAAATACAAAAATCGAACTTTTTTGACAAAGGTTATAAATTACCAACACTTATTTTGCCTAGTTACTTGACT
Source organism: Peptococcaceae bacterium (assembly GCA_022797295.1). Taxonomy (GTDB): domain Bacteria; phylum Bacillota; class Dehalobacteriia; order UBA4068; family UBA4997; genus Avidehalobacter. The sequence continues at coordinate 9,575 of JAAWKH010000028.1, read as the reverse complement.
GTTTTCCTCATTTTCGTTATAATTAAAGGAGATAGAGGTGAAAGTTGATGAAGCTTGGTATTGCGGGAACACCCCTGCCGGATTATGAGAGTATGACCGATGAGGAAATCGTGGAGATTGCCAGAGTTGGTGATATTGACGCGCAGGAGTATTTAATAAACAAATATAAAAATTATGTGCGGGCTAAAGCGCGGACTTACTTTTTGTTGGGCGGCGACAAAGAAGATTTAATTCAAGAAGGTATGATTGGGATGTATAAAGCTATCCGCGATTTTCGCAGTGACAAGCTTTCCTCTTTTCGAGCCTTTGCGGAGCTTTGTATCACCCGGCAAATTATCACGGCCATTAAAACGGCCACCCGCCAGAAGCATATCCCCCTAAACTCCTATGTGAGTTTGAACAAACCAATTTATGATGAGGATTCCGACCGCACCCTGCTGGACGTTATCACTGGCAACAAAGTGACAGACCCAGAGGAACTAATCATTAGTCGTGAGGAATTCACTGAAATTGAAACCAAAATGGGCGAACTGCTAAGTTCTCTGGAATGGAAAGTTTTGATGTATTATCTGGAGGGCAAATCCTATCAGGAAATTGCCGAGGATTTGGGCCGCCATGTGAAGTCTATTGACAACGCCCTACAACGGGTGAAGCGTAAGCTAGAGAAATATCTGGCCGACCGTGAAGATTACAAATAAACATAAGAGGCTAAAAAATGAAATTATTCCCGAACCGAATTGTAGTTAAGGTGGGAACCTCCACCCTGACCAACGAGCGCGGCAAAAGCGACTTGCGCTCCTTTGATAAGCTGGCCTGCGTGCTGGCTGATGTGCAAAATATGGGCTATGAGGTTATTTTGGTAAGCTCCGGCGCCATTGCTGTTGGCGCTAACAAGCTAAATATGCCCAGCCGGCCAACAGAAATGCGCTTTAAGCAAGCCGCAGCCGCAGTGGGCCAATGCAGCAATATGTTCCTTTATGACAAGTTTTTTAGCGATTACGACAAAACCATCGGCCAAATTTTGTTAAACGCCGAGGATATTGAGCAAGAAGAAAAGCGCGAAAACCTGACCAACACTTTTAATGCAATGCTGGAAATGGGTGTAATTCCAATCGTTAATGAAAACGATTCGGTCAGTTACACCGAAATTGAATCCGAGGAACGGCTTTTTGGCGATAATGACAAACTTTCCGCCGTGGTGGCAGTGCTTTGCCGGGCCAGTCTGTTAATCATCCTCTCCGATATTGACGGGCTTTACGATAACGACCCGCGCCTGCACCCAGACGCCAAGCTGATAAGCCGCATTGAAACCATTGATGAAAGCGTGTACAAGCTGGCAGGCGGCGCGGGTTCTCGGCGAGGCACCGGCGGCATGCGCACCAAATTGCAGGCAGCCGAATTGGCAACTGCTCAAGGTACTAATGTGGTTATTACCAACGGACAGCGGCCGGCGGATATTTACCAGCTGCTGGAGGGCGGCCAGGTGGGCACGCTGTTTGTCGGACGCTAAAAAATTCCATTTTAATAGCCAAAAACAAAGCACACTCTAAATGTCAGCATTTTAACTGGCATTGAGTGTGCTTTTTTGGGATAACAACGATGATTACCTTTAGTTTGCCAGCTGCCGCCCCAAAAATCCGGCCACCGTTTGGGCCAGCTTATATTCCACCTCGCTGCTCTCGGGGGCTTCTGAATCGCTCAAAAAGATTACTCCACCCAGCACATCGCCCTCTGAAATAATCGGCGCTGCCAGAGCCAATTTGTATTTATCCTCCCCGGCAGCCACCGGCACCAACTTGCCGCCTTTTTGATACTGATAAATCTGCCGGTCCTCCATCAGACGCTCCAGCTCATTGCTAATGCGCTTCTCGCTCAGCTCGCGGCTAGGTGCGCCAGAAACGGCAATAATCGAATCTCTATCCGCCACTGCGGAAATATAACCGGTTGTGCGGTTCAAGGTTTCGCACATGTGCGCGGCGCAGTTAGAAAATTCGCCCATTGGCGAGTACTTTTTGAAAATAACCTCACCATCTTTAGCGGTGAAAATTTCCAGTGGGTCACCGCTGTTGACAACATTGACAGTAAAGACCTTGTCCCTCTGATGTGTAGCAGACTGGACTATTTTATCTGGTAAGCTATCCTTACTGCCTTGATTAAAATTTACGCTGTTATTGCCCTCCTCACCATTCTCCGCCGGGATACAGCCCAGCAATGCGTCAATATCTGCTTTCAGTTGAATATCCAAATGGTCTTCATAAACAGTGATACGCTCAATAATCAACGCCAAATCACTTTTATCCAGTTTCGGCTTTTGCAAAATATCGTCAAAAACATCTAATACAGTTTTAGCGGCCCGATTAACCTGCAACATTTGGTTACGGTCAAGAATATTTCGGTCAATCTGCTTTTCCAGATTGCCAATCCTGACAAGCAACTCTTTTTCCAAATCCGCATAGCTGGCTTCGATAATCTCCTGCTGGTCCTCTGGCACCTTCATGCTATCTACAATCTTGCGTTTCAATAAAACTTTTAGCTGTTCCCTGCTTTCTGTTAGCTGACGTTCCAGCGTTTCAATAGCCTGACCAATATTTTCTTCCTTTTTATCTTGGTCTTTAATAGCGTTATTAAGCTGCTCAATCATTGATGCAGAGTTTTCTTTCACCAGCTTAATATACCGTTTCAAAAGCTCGTCCAACTTATCAACACGAATATGGTGTGACGTACAGCCCTTCAAGCCTCTCCGATGATAAGTGCCGCAGATATAAGCCGGCGCTAAATCCGGCCTGGACATTGAAAACATAGGACTACCACAATCGCCGCAAACTAAAAAACCTGAATATGAGGTATCATATTTTTTCTCGCCGCGATAATTACTTTTACTGCGCAGTCTAAGCTGTTCCTGCGCCACCGCAAAAGTACGATTATCAATAATTGGGGTATGCGCTTTTTCCAAAACAATGTGTTCTTCTTCAGCCAAGCGTTTGTCTTTACCGTTTATCTTCTCTCGGGTATATTTTTTTTGGCGTAAAGTTCCAATATAAAAATCATTACAGATAATTTTAGAAACAGTTATTATGCTCCATTCACGCTTAGATTTTATTTTCGTACTTTGGCCATTTAATTCTTTATAAGCAATCTCGTTTGCTCTTGGAGTTGGTACACCATTATCTGTAAGATAGTTGGCAATCTTTTTATATCCCCAGCCATTGTTATATAATCTGAAAATCTCTCGCACAGTTTCAGCAGCCGGCGGGTCGATTTCATAGGTCATTTCCTTGGTGTTGATAATTCGATACCCATAAGGCACCGCACAAACCCATTTGCCATTTTGCTGCCGGTTTTTAATAACCGTTTTTATTTTTTTACTAGTATCGGTAACAGGCATTTCATTCATCAAAAATTTGAACTGAATTAACATCCAGTCATCTTTAGTTGGATAATCAATACCATCGCCAATAGCAATAATACGAACGTGGGCATCCCGGAGTGTTTCCAACTCATATAAACCCAAACTGTTACGTCGAGAAAAACGGGAAAAATCCTTAACAATTAAAACCTTGTATGTTCCGTCCATCAATTTAGGCCGCAGCCGCTGGTAACCCTCTCGCTGCTCAAACGTATAACCAGAACGGTCTCGGTCAATAAAAAAGTCTAATTGAGCGTCTGGAAAGTTCCTTTCTACATATTGCTGAATAATCTCTTTCTGGTTTTCAATACTGGTATTATCTCTATCCAATTCGGTATCAACTGAAATTCGACAATAGCCAGCGATAGTAAGCCCCATACTCAATGTTGTTCACCACCATAGTTTTTTATCTAAATAACATTGTAACAGAAAAAAGGCTTTTTGACAAGCCTTTTTTCAAATATTATTCGCCAATAAAGCGCTGGTAGAACTTGCTAAATTTTGTGTGCCTGAACGAAAAATTGCCACCGTATATTTCAAAGGTTTATATTTCGCAATTATATCCTTAACCGATGTATCTTTCTCCGTTTTCATCAGCCAAACTTCCACAACAGACTTTGCATCATCAACGATAACTCGCATATTACACCTCCGTTTATTCATATTACCCTTAAACAAGTATTTCTAAACCTTAATCATAATTTAGCCTCATTGTTTATTGTGGTAATATATGCAAAGTCTCAAAAAAATATTAATTCATCTAAATTTCAGCATATTTTTCAGCTTGAAGCAATATCGCCTCCAAAGAAAAAAATAAAGAGGCAAACCTTTGTCATACTAGAGAATTAACAGAGATGTTTTCTTAGAATTTATTTGCGTGAGCTTTGACAGAGAACTTTTCTATAAAGAATTTTTCTTGCGCCCTCTAAATGATATATTATTTTTCGTTCGATTTTCCCAAGTATAGCAATTATGCGGATTTACTAAAAAAGTTTTCTAAAGGTTTTTTAATTCTTTTCTAAAAGTTTTCTAAAAGTTTTCTGATTCTTTTCTATTTCTTTTCTAATTTCAAATTCGAGCAGATTTTTGCTTGGAATTATTTGAGGAATAATCCGAGCGATTTTCTTCTCTATCCTAAATCAAACCAAAATGTCTTTTATGAAAATTCAAAAAGCTAGATAACAAGCGGCTTTTTATGAGATATTACTTGAGTACAAACAAGAGATGTAAAATTTTCAGGTAGGGTTGTTGAATTTTTCACCCCAATTTTAAATCCAAATTTCTCAAAAAAAATACACCTACTAGTCAAAGAAGATGTATTTTTCTTAGCGAACATTTTTAATTCATCTGAAAATTAGAAAGATTTATACCAAAGGTGTATGCTATAAGTAATGTATTTTAAGTGTATTAAATATACTACGTTTTCATTCGTTGAAAGTGTAATGTTATCATAAATTTGTATTTTTGAGAATTTTCTATTGCCATTGTTCCATCATGTGCTGCCATAATTTGTCTTACTAGCAGAAGCCCCAGCCCATGCCGTAAATCCAATCGTTCATCGGTACTTTCCATGTAATGTGGCTTTTCTGTCAATTCTCGTTGCTTTTCGGCAGATAGGCCAACCCCATCATCGGCTACCGTAAGAAAAACGCTGGTTTCTGAACAAGTAAGGCTCAAGCTAATATTGCAGCCTTGCGGATTATGCTGGATACTATTTTGTACCAGATTGCCAACAGCTCGCAAGATCAACCGTGCATCACATTCTACCACTGCGATTTCGGCATCTGAAGCAATCTCCACTTCAACAGAATATTCCGAATTGACGCCAGCGTTAAGCAAGTTCGCCGCATAAGAACGCAGCAGCTTTGCCAGACGCAATGGTTCTTTATGAAATGGCTGCATCTCATATTCCAACTGTGAAACCAAATTCAAGTCCTGCACCAAGTCTTTGATTTTTGCACTCTGCGCACGAATTATTTCTGCTTCCTGCCTAATATTTTCACTGGTCGTATCATCGCTGACAATCCGCCCAGAATATCCCATAATCATAGAAAGCGGTGTGCGAATATCATGGGAAACGCCGCTAATCCAATTAGCGCGAGCCTGGTTCTGCCTGCTCAATACCTGAGCTGCCAGCTGCACACTATCGGCAATTTCCGCTAACTCACCTTGAATAGACAGGCTGACAGGTTTGCCAGTGGACAGTGCTTTGATAGCAGTCATAATCGGTTCTGTATTTTTTAAGATTTTTTGTTTGGAGAAGTAATAAACAAAAAACAAAAACAATATATCCAGCACAAAAACAGCAATTACAAACAATGCAAAAACCCTAATTGCCCGTATCGGAAGATAATTTCCGGTAAGCTTAGTAAAACTGTCTTTTGGATAACCCAATACTAATAAACCCTGATCCGTATTCCGCACAAAAACAGGATAATCTTGTAAATACCATTTCGAGAACGCAGCCACGTCCTGAACCGTGTATTGCGTTGGCACTTCCTCCGGCAGGGATACCTCCCAAATACAATGCCCCTTTTCATTCAGCAGCATGGCCCAAACTTGATAGTTGCTCAAATCTTGTTTTGTTTTTTCTGATATGCCAGATACGGACAACTCGGCAGCCACAGTGTCCAGCATCTTTGAGGGAGATGCTGAACCATATTCTCTGAACACGATACTGCCAAATGTCAAAGTAAACACCAGAACATTAACCAGCAGAAGAACCAGGGCAACGATAAAAAAGGAGAGAAGATACTTTGATATATATTTTCCAAACGCTTTCATAAGCTATTTCCTCGCCAGCAGTTTATAACCCAGCCCTTTAACTGTTTGCAGAGAAGTCGGCTTCGATGGGTCAGCTTCGATTTTCTCCCGAATGCGCCGCACATGAGCATTCAAACTGTTCTCATAGCCGAATGGATTATCTCCCCATAGGGCTTCGCAAAGCATATCCACTGTTACAATACGGCCCTCATTCCTCGCCAGCGTTTCCAGCAGCTTATGTTCCATTGCTGTTAAAGGGATAATCTCCCCATTCTTATCAACTTCGGCACGACTAAAATCAACCGTACAGCTATCCAGTTTTAAAAGCGGCGCGTCTTCTTTATAACACCGACGTAAAACCGCATAGACCCGCAACAGAAATTCCTGGGGCAGAAAAGGCTTGGCAATATAATCATCTGCACCAAGGCCAAGGCCCGCCAGCTTATCCGCCGCCTCGTCGCGGGCCGTTAGGAAAATCACAGGAATATCTGTCCATTCTCGTATTTTTTGCAGCAAAGAAAAGCCGTCGCCGTCCGGAAGCATTACATCTAGGATTGCCAAGTTAGGCTTTTCTTCTTTGGCGGCGGTAATTCCATCTTTCACATTGTTGGCGGCAACAATGTGCTGAAAGCCATCGTCCGCTAAAATAGCTGTTACCATTTTCAAAAGCTTCGGCTCGTCATCGACCAGCAGGAGTTTTTTGTTGTGTAAAAATGAATTGTCCATTGTGGCACCTCCAATTTGTTCCCATTGTATCCCATTATATCATACTTTTTCAGCTTTGGGGATAACTCTCCGAAAAAGTAAGCTAAAAGTAAGGAAGCGAGAATGTAAAAGTCAGCTTGATATTATATCATAGGGAGCAGAAAGGGGATGTATCTATGGACTATATCATTACCACAGAACAGTTGACGAAAAAATACAAGAACTTTACGTCCGTCAACAATGTATCACTTCATGTCCGCAGGGGCCACATTTATGGTTTTCTCGGCCCCAACGGAGCGGGCAAATCCACCACCATGAAAATGCTCCTGGGGCTGACCGCCCCCACAAATGGCCGCTTCACCATTGACGGGAAACAGTTTCCCAATGACCGGCTGAAAATCCTGCGGGAAATCGGCTCTTTTATTGAGGCGCCCTCATTCTATGCCAATCTGACGGGACGTGAAAACCTGGACGTTATTCGCCGAATTTTGGGGTTGCGGAAAAATACCGTGGCGGACGCTTTAGAACTGGTGGGACTATCCGAATTTGGCGATCGCCTTGCCAAGAAGTATTCCTTGGGTATGAAGCAGCGGCTGGGCCTTGCCGGGGCATTGCTGGGCCGTCCGCCCATACTTATTCTGGACGAACCGACCAACGGTCTTGATCCCTCCGGCATCCATGAAATCCGCAATTTGGTGAAGTCCCTGCCGGATATGTATGATTGCACCATTCTTATTTCCTCACATATGCTGGCGGAAATTGAGCTGATGGCAAACGACATCGGCATTCTTAATCATGGACGGCTGTTATTTGAGGGCAGCTTGGACGAACTGCGGCACAGCGCACGGCAAGCCGGAATGTCCGCTGATAACTTGGAAGATGTATTTCTCGCCATTGTAGAGCAGGACAACGCCGCCAGAAAGCAGAGGGCCAAGCTATGAGGGCGCTGGTGATCGAACTGCAGAAGGAAAAGCGGACAGGAGTAATCTTTGTACTGCTTGCTGTCGGCATTTTAGGAGCAGCCTATGCCTTTGTCAACTTCCTCGTTCGAAAAGACGCGCTGCTGAATCTGCCCCTTGCCCCTATGGACGTACTTCTGACCCAGCTCTACGGCATGATTATGATACTGAACCTGTTCGGCATCGTTATTGCGGCTTGTCTGGTCTACAATATGGAGTTTAAAGGCAGTGCAATCAAAAAGATGTATATGCTGCCCATGAGTGTACCGGGAATGTATCTCTGCAAATTTCTGATTTTAACAGTCATGCTCTTTGTGGCGGTAGCTCTGGAAAATCTGGCTTTGATGCAGATTGGTATAAATGATTTGCCACAAGGCTCATTTGAAATGGCAACGCTGCTCCGCTTTACGGTCTATTCATTCATCACTTCCCTGCCGGTGCTGTCTTTTATGCTGCTGATTTCCTCTCGCTTTGAAAATATGTGGATTCCTCTTGGTGTGGGGGTTGCTGGATTTCTAAGCGGGATGGCGCTGGCATCGTCCGCTGCGGCAATCCTAATGGTGCACCCATTTATTGTGATGTTTAAGCCCGCGGTTGCGATGAGCGCACAGCCAGATATGCTTGCCATATTGTTTGCTTTGGCTGAAACGCTCCTTTTCCTGAGTTTTGGTTTATGGCTGGCGAAAAATCTACGCTATGAGTAAAAGGAGAAACTGCATGAATTTTTCAGATTTTCTCGGTATCGAGTTTATGAAGGTAAAACGCTCGAAAATCGTTCCCCTGATTTTTATTGCTCCCTTGCTGGTTGTAGCGTCCGGCGTGGCGGCCCTAAGCCGGTATTTTACGCCGGAGTACACCAACGCATGGCCCGCTATGTTTATTCAAAGCGCCCTGGTCTACGCCTACTATTTGCTGCCGTTTAGCATGATCGTAGTTTGCGTGATAATTGCGGGACGAGAAACACAAAACAATGGAATACTAAAAATGCTGGCTTTGCCAATCAGCCGACAGACTCTTTCACTGGCCAAGTTTTGTGTTCTGATGTTCTATTTGTTCATGGAGCTGGTTGTTTTCTTGTTGGTGTTTGTAGTGGCTGGTATGGTAGCCACCTCAACAATGGGTGTCACAGAAACCTTGCCAGTTCTCTATCTCTTGAAATGGTGCATGGGACTGTTTCTGACCATGATCCCCTGCTTGGCAGCAATGTGGGCCATAACGGTATTGTTTGAAAAACCGCTGCTTTCCGTTGGCTTAAATCTGCTGCTGGTTATTCCCGGCATTTTGGTTGCTAATACTCCGCTTTGGCTAGCTTATCCGTACTGTTACAGTGGTTATCTGGTGTCCTGCTCTTTGCATGACTTTACAACGGAAACATCTGGTGACGCATTTGCGCTAATGCCGTTCCTGCCTTGTGCAATCGTAGTATTTGCGATACTCCTTGCCTTGGCTGCTACTCAATTTGGCAAGAAAGAAATGAGGTAATTATATGGAAATCACGAAAAAACTTCAAAAACTCAGTCTGGCTGCGCTGATTATCAGCTTGTTACCACTGGTAACGCTTGTCCCGATATTCTTCAAAGTTACCCTGCCGGATGGGGTTCGGTTTGTTTGGGCGATTGTCAATGTTGCATCCACACTGATAGGTGCCCCCTTTCCCCTATTGCCGGACAGAAAAATAAGTGATAAAATGGAAAGGAAAGGGGAACTAAATAATGGAAACTAAAAAACAAAAAGGTATGGCT
>JAAWKH010000007.1 GCA_022797295.1 Peptococcaceae bacterium | reverse complement strand
CTACGGCAAACAATACTTATCTCTTGCAGGTCAATGTAATAGGAGATATACTGCAATATCCTTATAAAAAACAACTGATGTGCTTATTAGGAGGTTTAATCATTCCCTGAAGCATTATTCCAGGGAAACTTTGGTTAAGGATTTGATTTCCGGCCTAATTGTTGCCATCATTGCTTTGCCCCTGTCCATCGCGCTGGCCCTGGCCTCAGGCGTGTCACCGGAACAGGGGCTTTACACCGCCATTGTGGCGGGCTTTTTGATTTCGGCTTTGGGCGGCAGCAAGGTGCAGATTGCCGGCCCCACGGCGGCTTTTGCCACCATTGTGGCTGGCATTGTGGCCAAAAACGGCCTGGAGGGGCTGGCGGTGGCCACTGTTTTGGCGGGAATTATGCTGATTTTAATGGGCCTTTTGCGGATGGGCAGCATGATTAAATTCATTCCTTACACCATCACGCTTGGCTTTACGGCGGGCATTGCGGTTACGATTATTATAGGGCAGCTCAAGGACTTTTTTGGCCTGACTTTCACTCAATCGCCGGTGGCCACAATGTGGAAGCTGGAGGAGGCGGTGCGTTGTTTTCCAACGCTGAACCTGGCCGCAATGGGGATTGGCGTTTTGGCTCTGCTGATTTTATTTTTGGGGCCGTTGGTGCTGAAAAAAGTACCGTCCTCTTTGGTTGCCGTTTTGGTGACGGCCGGTGTGGTTGAGCTGTTTGATTTGCCGGTGAACACCATCGGTGATTTATATAGTATCTCCAGCGCGTTGCCTCATTTTGCCGTGCCTAATTTCTCCTATGAAACGGTGGCGGCCGTGTTGCCAGACGCTTTCACCATTGCCGTGCTGGCGGCTATTGAATCGCTGCTTTCCGCCGTGGTGGCTGATGAAATGATTGGCACTCGCCACAACTCCAATATGGAGCTGGTGGCGCAGGGCGTAGGCAATGCCGGCTCCGCCTTTTTCGGCGGTATCCCGGCCACTGGCGCGATTGCCCGCACGGCGGCGAATATTAAAAACGGCGGCAGCTCTCCCGTGGCCGGTATGGTTCACGCGGTTATTTTGCTGCTGGTGCTGGTTCTGCTGATGCCTTATGCTGCTCATATTCCTATGCCTTGCATTGCCGCCATTTTGTTTCAGGTGGCTTACAATATGAGCGGCTGGCGCACGGTGGTGCAGGTGGCTCAACATTCCCCGCTGAGCGACGCGGCCGTTTTGCTGGTCACCTTTTTGCTCACCGTTATTTTTGATTTGGTGGTGGCCATTGTGGTTGGCCTTTCCCTGGCCTGTTTGCTGTTTATGAAGCGTATGGCTGATGTGACCGAGGTTAAAGAATGGGAATATGTGGAGGATACTAATGACGAGCAAGGCCGAATGATGCCGGTGCCTGCGCATGTGATGGTTTACGAGCTGACCGGCCCCATCTTTTTTGGTGCGGCGGATAAAATCCCGCATATTGAGCGGAACACCGGTCGCCGGGTGCTGATATTGCGCATGCGGGCGGTTCCGGCAATGGACATCACGGCTATTAACAGTTTGCACCGTCTTTACGACGAATGTAAAAGCAAGGGTATTCAAATGGTATTCTCGCACGTGAATGAGCAGCCGATGTCTGTTTTCCAAAAATCGGGTATGTATGATTTGGTGGGGGCGGAAAATTTCCGGCCGAATATTGACGCCGCTTTGGCGCGGGCTGTGGAGATGGCGCCTGAAAAATAAGGCCCAACCTGCTAACAGGGCAATATGAAAGGAGTTTGCTAAACGGCAAACTCCTTTGTGTATTTTTTATTCAAATAGTTTATTCAAAATGTTGATTAGGCCGTCGCGAGCAAATGGTTTAGATATGTAAGTGCTAATGCCGGTGCTTTCGATCGCATTAATTGTTTTCTCATCGCTTAGCGAGGATACTATGATTAGCTTGGCGTCTGGATGTTTATCCAGGATAACCTGAGCGGTTTCCAGTCCGTCTATACCTGGCATAATAAGATCCAGGGTTACGACGTCCGGCAAAATCTCCTCATATTTGGCAATGGCCTCCTCGCCGTTTGCACAGTAGGCGACTATTTCAAAATCGGTGTTTTCCAACATTTTACTAATTTGTAACTTAACCATAAGGGAATCATCCACAAGCATCAACTGCTTTTTCATAAATTAATACCTCGCTTTGGTTCATAATACTAAATTTATATTTTTAATGGACAATATTTTTAGACCAAAAAATGTAAGGCTTACATCATAACAATTTCATTTTGAATCATCTTAACAACGCAACGGCGGGATTCCTGACGCACAAACAAGGTTTCCTTGCCAATGCTAATTTCAGTTTGCGGATAAAGAATGCTGCTTTCCAGCTGGCCTTTTTCCTTTTCAGGCTTTATATCCTTATCCTCTGCCATTTGTTGTGAGGCCATTGATTTTTCCAGATTTTGCAGTTTAAGCTGAGCGGCCACCAGGCGAACTCTGGTTTTGCTCAACAAACTGGCTTTTGGTTGGCTATCCGGCTGACATTCCAGCTTTTCAACTTCCATTTCAAGGTCGTTTACCCTTTGTTTAAGTGTTTCACGTTCAAAGTTTACGCACGGTTTTCCGCCCAAAGTAATCGCTGTTTTACATTCAGATGGCGAGCCAACAATTCTGGCGCTGACTTTTTGGGCAGCCCAAATGCGTCCACCCATAATACTACCGCGGCCAGATTGAACCAATATTTCACCATCGCAGTAGATTTGGCTGTTTATGATGCAGTCAGTTTGGATATTCTCTCGCACGCAAATGGTGGCGTGTTCGATATATTTTGAAAAAACGCTGCGCTGGGATTGCACAGTTGTGCTGCCGTCGCCTAAAATGCCTTTAACAACAACCAAATCGCCGCCGGCTTCTACCGTGCTGCCGGCTTCAATAACGCCGCCGATATGAATGTTGCCCATTGCCCGAACGGTGAAGCCGCTGAGCACATCGCCTTCAATATTAATATCACCCAAAAAGCTGATATTGCCGGTTGAAAAATCGACATTGCCGGCAACGTTCAACACCGGCTTAACCTGAAAGCTACGGCCGGTAAATTCAACGTGTCCGTCGATGGAGGCCAAAAGCTTAACGCCGTCCTCGCTGATTTCGGTGTTTCTACCTTGGGGCAAGGGAACAAATTTACCGCTTTTGGCGGGAATTTCCTGATCCTGAACGGTGCGGCCGGGCTCGCCGTCGGTTGGCTTAATTAGCCGACTGATTTCCTCACCCTGCTTTACATTGTGAATAAGGTGCAGGGCGGTGTAATCCACCTGATCATATTCATTAATTTCCAGCACTCTTTCAATTTTGCGCGGAAAATTGTCAACAATATTACCGTTGCGCCCGTCAAAAGCAGGTTTTCCCTTGGCAACCAGAAACAGATTGAAGTAGCGTCTTTCATCATGAGAAATATGATCCACCAGCCTGGTGTCCACGCCGTAAACAATTTGATTGTCCATCAAGGCCAGATAGAGCGTATCATGAGTTATATCCTCGCCGCCATTAATGGGCGGAAGGATGACCACCCAGGCGTAAAGCTTGTCGGTGGAGAAAAAGAAAAAGGGAAAAGCGTCTAAAACCGGCGGGCCGGTAGGCTGTTCAACAGTTTCAGGTTCTTCCTTTTGATTTTTTGATTTTTTCTTGGGCTTTTTTTCCGGGGCGCCTTTGGCCTCTTTTAATCTGGCGTTGCAGGCCGCGGTTAGGAGGGTGCGCAGGCGGTTTTTTTCCTTACGAACCATTTCATATGACAGTTCGTCCTTTTCATCCAGGCAAAGACGCGGCATTGGCAAAGTGTCAACGGTTTTTCGATATTGGTTATACAAACGATTAAACGGGTGTTCTGGCGATAATTCCAGCAAAGAAGAATTTAGGCCGGAATTTGCTATATTAAAATCTGAATCATTTGAATAAGTATCTTCTGAATAATCAAACTCAGCTTGGTCATTGTCTTTATCTATATTTTCGGAGTTGTGTCTGAATATAAAAGACAATAGTTTGTTTTTGATTGACATTTATACAACACTCTTTCCTCTGATAATGATATTTTTATTATATAGTAATAAGCGGTTTTTGGCAAGATACAATTTAGAGAAATAACTTAATATGGTGGAATTTTTGGGCCGTTTTTTTGAAATAACAAAAAATAAAATTTTATAATAAGTACTTGACAATAGGCTTGTTTTGGGTTAAAATGCAAAAGGTTGGGGTTTTTTCCAATTTTAAATTATATATTATGCTTTTTTCTATTTTAATTATTTTTTTATATGGTGCTTTTTTATATAAATTATAATATTAATAGTTTGGGAGTGATATGATTTGAAATTTCATACCTCAGGTGAAAAAAATGACAAACAATTCAAGCGAATCGGCCGAAAGATGGGCAATTTGGTGGCCGTGATGCTTGGCGTTAGCATAACCGTGGTGGTTTTGGTTTGCGTGCTAATGTTTTACAATCTTACGATGTCGCTTATGCAAGATGTTTGTGTGAGAGGCACCAACGTTTTGGCTTACGAGCTGCAATCTTATGATGGTGATGATGACAAAACAGCTCTTTTAGACACCCTGAAAGAAAAAATGGATTGTGAGTTTACAATTTTCCACGGCGATGAAAGAGCCTACACAACTATTCAGCAAAATGGCCAAAGGGCTGTTGGCACTCGGCTTTCCAGTGATATAGCCGATAAGGTACTGAAACAGGGGCAGTCGTATGTGGGATATGCCAAAATTCTTGGCGAGAAGCATTTATGCTCATATGTGCCGACCTATGGCCCTAACGGTCAGGTTGACGGTTTGATTTTTGCCGGCATATCTATGTCGAAAGCCTATGCCCATATGAATTTTACCGTGCTTTTGGCTTGTCTTGCCGCTTTGGCCTGCATAATCGTGGGAATTTGGATTGTCAGCGTTTATATAAAAAGAACCGTTTCCATGCCGCTTTTCCGTTTAACCGTTTTGGCGCAAACCTTTGAGAAAGGTGATTTAGGCTTAAATCAGCACCAAACAATGATGGCGGATGTGGAATCAAATGATGAGATTGGCGTTTTATCCCAAAGCTTTGACCGAACCATTTGCCGTTTGCGCAACTACATAGGGGAAATTGCGGATATTTTGGAGCGCATTGCTAACGGTGATTTGAATGCTCAAACCACCCAGGATTATGTGGGCGATTTTGCTTCTATTCAAACTTCCTTAAATGATATTTTGCAAAGGCTGAATGAAACGATGGGGCAAATTGTTAACAGCTCAAAGCAGGTTGCCGACGGAGCCGACCAGATGTCTAACGTTGCTCAGGCGCTTAGCCAGGGAGCGATGGAGCAGAGCACCTCGGTGGATGAATTGGCCAGAACTATGCAGGTGGTTACTGGGCATATCAAGCAAACCGCCGCTAACGCTCAGCAAACGCAACAGCAAACGGAGGATATGGGGCGGCGTTTGACCGAGAGCAATCAAAAGATGCAGGAAATGATTGCGGCAATGCAGGAAATGACGGATAGCTCCAATGAAATTGGTAAGATTATTAAAACAATAGAAGATATTGCTTTCCAGACGAATATTTTGGCGCTGAATGCCGCTGTGGAGGCGGCGCGTGCCGGCGAAGCTGGCAAGGGCTTTTCCGTGGTGGCGGATGAGGTGCGTAATTTGGCAGGCAAAAGCGCCGAGGCTTCTCAATATACAACCACATTGATTGAACGTTCAATGAATGCCGTGGATAAGGGAACCCAGATTGTCGACGTCACCGCCAAACAGCTGGAGGATGTGGTGAACAAAGCCCAGGGAATTGTTTCCACTATCAATAATATTGCCGTTGACGCAAGGGATCAGGCTGATACTATTGAACAGGTGCAGGCCAAAATTGATCAGATTTCCAGCGTGGTGCAGAACAACTCGGCCACCTCAGAGGAAAGCGCCGCCACCAGCGAGGAGCTGCGGGCGCAGGCTGGTATTTTGAAACAGCTGGTGAATACTTTTAATTTACGTTAAAATAAGAAGCCGCCCCTTTTTAAGCGAGGGGGCGGCCAATTTTTTATAAATTATATTAAGCGAATTTTAATATAAAAAAGCGTTTCATTTGGGAAACGCTTTTTGAATTTGGTGGAGGGAGATGGATTCGAACCATCGAAGTCGTAGACAACAGATTTACAGTCTGCCCCCTTTGGCCACTCGGGAACCCCTCCAAGTATGGAGCCGGAGATGGGACTTGAACCCGCAACCTACTGATTACAAATCAGTTGCTCTGCCAATTGAGCTACTCCGGCATTTTTTTAGGACGCCTTTTTGCTCAGCATCCGGCATTAGCGTCAAACGCTACATAGAATTATACCAATAAAATGCCGGTCTGTCAAGTGTTTTTTTGCATATAATAAAGAAAAAATTTGAGGTGAGCTAAATGGCAAAAAATCCGCTAATCACATTAATTCAAGCACAGGAGCGGCAGCAGGGCGGCGCGCTGCTTTTGGATGTGCGTTCTGCTGAGGAACATCAGGAATGGCACCCTGCCGGCAGTGTTTCGGTGCCGGTGGAACGTTTGGCAGAGGAAATTGGCCGGCTGGGCAACCGCAATCAACCGGTGCTGTTGTTTTGTAGCAGCGGCGGGCGTAGCCAAATGGCTGCGCAGGTTTTACGCCGCTTGGGTTACAACAATTTGTACATTGTGCGAAAATAAGGAATATTATATGGTAGGAATCAGTCTGTTTGCTTGAGGCAAAGCGCTGAGTGATAAAGCTAGAGTATGCCGAGGTTGCGGGCGGCCAACACCGCGTCTGTTTTGCCGGCCACGCCCAGCTTGCGATAATTTTCACGGGTGTGATATTTGACGGTGACGGCTTTCATACCCAGCTGTTCGGCAATTTTGTTGACGGAAAGTCCATCGGCCTGTAGGCGCAGGATGGTAAGGGCGGTGGGGCTGAAATCCGGCACTTCAGCCAGCTGTTTTTTCAGATAAACCGGATAACGCACGGCCACGGCGGCTGTTTCGGCCAGCAGAGTGCGCAGCCAATCCTGGTTAATTTGTGGGTCTGCTGCACACTCCTTGCGGGCTGCTTGCAGCAGTGGATTGATTGCCGCGCCTTCCTCGCTAACCAAGCGAATAAAGCCAAAGCTGCTGATTTGGCGCAAGGTGGGCAGCAGCTCGCCCAGCCAATCGCCGTCTAGCCGTTCCTTGATGATGGCGGAAAGCAGGCCAACCTCCATTTGAATGTATGGCCGGTGGTACTGCTCGGCGTAGTAGCGCAAGGTTTCCAGCAAGGCCTGGGCTTGCAGATAATTGCCGCAGGAGATGTAGCAGCGCACTTTGGTCAGGTAACGATAACGTTCCAGAG
Organism: Peptococcaceae bacterium; assembly: GCA_022797295.1. Taxonomy (GTDB): domain Bacteria; phylum Bacillota; class Dehalobacteriia; order UBA4068; family UBA4997; genus Avidehalobacter. Next base: position 65,915 of record JAAWKH010000007.1, on the reverse strand, counting down.
TGTTAAATTCCTTGCTTTCCGTGGGCGCTTCTGTGAGCCAACGGTTGATTACCGCCTTATCGCCGGTATAAAGAGCAATGCGGCAATAGAGGGCCCGGATGTTAGGCAGCAGATGAGTGGCGCCTTGTTCGCGCACCTGCTGCTCAAAGGGTTTTAAGATGTCTAGGGCTGCTTGCACATCGCCATACAACAGATTTAGGCGTACGCGTAGGCCAATGGTAACAAAGGCCAGCATTAGACTGTGGCCACGGTCGCTTTCCAGACGGGAGCGGCTGAGCAGACGCAAGATTTCATAGGTGTCGCCGCCTTTTTCATAGATAGTTTCGCCCAGGGTGGCGTCAATCAGGCCTTTGGCGGCCAAACCCAGCACCTGCTCAATTAGCTGGCTGTGCGAGGTTAAGATATTTTGAGTCTGTTTGGTCATCCAGCAGAAGTCCTTGGCGCCGTTCAGAATACTGGGCAAATTATCAGTTAAGGAAACTTCAGGAAGCGTGATACCTTTTTCCTGCAAGGCCGGCAGGCGTTCAAAGGTTTCCAGCAAATCGGTGCTGTTGCGGTGGGGCAGGCAAACGTCCAGATAGGCCAGGCGGCTTAATGCCTCGCGCTTTTGGCCGTTGACGGCGCTGTCGGCCAGGTGGCGCAGGCGTTTATACCAAAGCTCGCTTTCCTCTGGCTGCAATAGTAGGGAGTAAAGCATGCTCATACCAGCCATTAGCACCACGTTGCCGGTGATTTCCTTGTCAGTCAGGCGCAGGTAAAACTGGCGCATTTCAAAATAATAGCCGTTGCCAGGCGTTAGGTGGGCGTTGCGAATAAGCAGGCTGCGGATTTGTTCATCCTTGCCGCAATGGTCTAAAATACGCAGGGCGGGCAAAAATTGCTCATGCATTTCATAATAGAGGGCGGCGCGCGAGGCGTAGGTTTTCATTCGCTCCGAGCCTAACCTTTTTTCACCCAAACTGCGCAGGGCTTGCTGAGCGATGGGGGATAAGCGATAGACGCCGCCTTTTTGGCGCAGCAGGTTATCAGTTTCCAGAGCGTGCTCCAGCAGCGCGGCAGCGCGGCTGTTGCCGGAAATCATTTTGGCCAGCTCCAAATCAAAATCGTTGGTTATGCTCAGCTGCATTAGAAATTCCAGCAGAGTGCTGTCCCAGCTGGGGAACACAAATGTTTCCAGATAATCCGCGTAAGCGTCCCAAACCTGCAAGTAAAACTCCGGCCCAATTTTGTGGCCTTGCTGCAACAGCAGGGAGGCATAGCGCAGGGCATAGGCGTTGCCGTCGGTTGCGCCCTCCAGGTGCACCAGCTCCGCCTCGGAAAGGGTTAGCTGCTGAGTTTGCAGATAAGCGGCCATTTCCGTGCCGCGCAGGTGCAAATCCTCCTCGTGGATGATGGTGAAGCCCTGGTTTACATAGCTGGGGCGCAGCCAATGCGGCAAAGCGCTGCGGCTGATTAAAATTAACCAAACCTTTCTGTAATAACATAAATTTAAGATTTTTTCCCGCAACAAATCGCTGGTGAGCAACTGTAAATGGTCCAACACCAGGGTGATTTCCTCGTCGTTGGCTGGCAGCTTGTTAATGTTGCCTGCCAAATCACTGAAAGAAAAATATTTGTGTGGGCGGTTGGCTAAAAATTGTTGGACAAGCTCCGTTTTGCCGTAGCCGCTGGCTCCATAGATGTAAACATTTTGCCTCTGAGTGTGCGCACTTTTTAATTTGCGCAGGGCAGCAGCAGGAGCAATATAATCTTTAATCACAGCTGATACCTCCAATCAAGCAAATTACATATAATCACCATAGCCCCTGCCATAGTTGGTTTGCAAAAGTTGTTAAAAGCTTTTTATATAATTATATTGTACACCTGCTGAGGAAAAAAGTCCATATTTTTTTTGCGAATAACTAGCAATTAGCACCATGAATAACCGGAATTAAAGCCGTTGTTCCCCTATATATTAAGCATTCGGGAAGAATGGATGATGATATAAACAAAGAAGCCAAGCTGAAAGTGCGGGCTGATTTGCTTGTGAAGCAATACCATAATGAAGTTTGTAAAATTAGTTGCATCTTTTATTTTTCTATGGTATAATATAAACACAAAGAGCCGACCTCTTAAATTGGGTCAGCCCTTGGAAATTTTAGCTAAAAGAATAGCCGTTTTCCACTGGTACTGGGCGGCTATTTCTTTTTGCAATGGGTTAATATCACATCTGCCAACGTTATAAGTACTAATAAAAACGTTGCGACTTCCATAAAACTCATCAGCATCACCTCCTCGCTTTGTGTGTGAGGAGGGCCCCAATCCCTCATTCATTCAACTACACACCTGTTCACAGGCGTGTTTTTATATTCCGAGGGCTAACCGCCTAAATAAGATGGGTTTCAGCTCTTTGTAAGTTGTATTATACTACTTTTTTTGCTTGTTTGCAAGTAAAAAAGTTAGTAAAACGAAAGCCGTTGTTCCTCTATATATTAAGCATTTGGGAAGAATGGATGATGATATAAGAAAAAATAAAAGATTCAATTAAAAAACGTTGCGAAAAAAAACAGAGCGGCTCAAAGCCACTCTGTTTTTTTTAATAACTGAACTAAGTCCAATCGTTTCCCTATATATTAAGCATTGGGGAAGAAAGGCCAGATAATAGGCATCAATACCAATGCCATAATCATTACGATGATGAACAATGGTGTACCTACTTTTACATAGTCCATAAACTGCAAACCACCAGGACCGTAAATCATTGTGTTCGGCGGGGTTGCTACAGGGGTCATATATGCTGCGGATGCGGAGAAGCCGATAGCCAATACAACGGCCGTCGGGCTGGCGCCCAAAGACTCGGCAATGGACAAACCAATCGGGCACAGCAGCGCGGCTGCGGCGGTGTTGGACATGAACTGGGTCAGCAGACCAGTAATCACGAACAGTACTGCAGTCAGTACGATCGGGTTCGGGGATCCGCCCATCATGTCTACAACTTGGTCAGCCAAAATTTTGCCAGCGCCGGTGGATTTCATAGCAGTAGCCAGACCCAAAGCGCCTGCAAACAGGAAGATGGTCTGCCAGTCAAAGGACTGGTAAGCTTCTTTCTCTGTCATACAACCGGTAACTACGCAAAGGATAGCGCCAACAACAGCTGCGTCGTGCAGGTCCAAAATCTTGGTAACCATGCAAACGATTACGCCAACCAAAACAGCGCCAGCGATAATCTGTTTCTTGGTGTCATATACTTTGCCGGATTCTTCATCAGCAACTTCAACGTCAGAGTGACGAACCGGGATCAGACGATTGCCAATCAGCATCATGTAAACGATGGAGATGATAGCAACCGGCAGACCAAACAGAGCATAGTCAAAGAAACCAATTTCGTAACCTGCATTTACCAAAGTGGTGTTGGCAGTGATGTTCGGCGGGGTACCAACCAGAGTACACATACCGCCGGAAGAAGCCATGATAGCCAGAGGCATCAAAATCTTGGCACGGTTCCAGCCCTGGCTGTCAGCAATACCCAAGCAAACGGGCATCAATACAGCAACAGTACCGGTGTTGGACAGGAAAGCAGACATCGCGCCGGTCATAATCATAACGGCAATCAACAGTTTGCTCTCAGAACCGCCGGCAATCTTAACGGCGGAAAGACCAATTTTCTGCGCCAGACCAGTCTGGAACATAGCGCCACCAACAACGAACATACCACCGAACAGGATTACGTTGGAATCCATCAAGCCGGAATATGCATCTTTCATAGTCATAATACCGGAGATGGCGAAGTACGGGGGCAGAACCATAGCTGCAAAAGCGATCGGAATTGCTTCAGTAATGAAGAAGAAAGCTACCACCACTAATGCGCCCAAGGTCAACAGGGCATGACCATGTTTGATTTCTGCGTCATAAGCAGCTTTGGCGTCCAAATAAGTTTGTGCTTCTGCGCCACCGAAATCGTCTGGATTCGGAGCTACCGGAGCGTTCATGATTGTGGAAACTGTCCAAGCAATCAAGCCGATGAAAAGCACTAAGCCAATGATTCTGACTAACTTTTTGTCTTTCATGTTTTGTTCCTCCTTTTTTTCTTGCGTTTGCATTTGGCTGCAATTAAAACGGAACAAGCACACTTTTTTCAACAACACATACAAAATGAGGAGGAAAAAAATAATAGCTGTTTTTTAAATGACCTCTTTTGCTTTGCGTTAGCCAAAATGTAATGTAACTTTTTCGATTGTTTTGCAAATGCTGCACGTGCCAGCGGCTGAATGAACGTTCATCGGCCAGGGGCCGGCTGCTAGCTTCAGCCGACGTTTTGGCACGGCGCGTTTTCCAAATGCTTTCCTATATGTAATGCTGCATTGCGCGGCCGCGTTTAGCAAGGCGCTTTTGGCAAGCCTGCCCCTGTAACAGCTGCCCAAAGCTGGCTAGCAATGGCGGAGCGCTTTTCAGCACATAAGGAACGTTAGTTATAACCTCCTCCCAGGCCGATATTTTGCGGCCCTCACTCTGCGCCTCATCACCTGATACAACTAAATCAGTTTACACAGAGTTTATCTTAGCTGATTATATCACATCTTTTGTAATCCGTAAAGGGGTTTTGTGTTTAAAATACAGAAAATTTTTAAATTTTTTTCACATTTTCTTCACAGGAACTTCAAAATACCCACCCAGCAAACCTAGTGATTTAATAGGAGTTTGGGAAATAGATTGACAAAACAATTTCACCATGCTATAATATAAATACAAAGAGCCGACCTCTTAAAGTGGGTCAGTCCTCGATTAATACTATAATAAAAATAGCCGTACAATCGCGAAACTGGGCGGCTATTTTTGTTTGTTCAATTTTAAGAAAAACTCAATGGTCTGTTTAAAATTGGAAAAATCAAGCAATTTACACTTTCAAACTTTGGTTTGGCTTGTTAATATCTTAAAAGAATTGGAAAAAAGTTCAGCTAATAGTTTAGCCACAAAACCACATACTAAAAACGCAGTTATAAAAAAATAGTATGGAGGAAATTAAAATGGCTAAACTTAAAATGAAAAGATTGGCTTATCTTTTGGCGGCCTGCTTGCTGCTTTTGGCTGCACTGACTGGTTGCAGCAACACCAAAACCGGCAACACCGGCCGTACCAATGGCACAACCGGCACTCCCACCAGCTACACCGGCTACGGTTTGGATAACTATGGCGGCGCCGGCTATGGCAATGGCGTCTCCTATGGCTCCGGGACGTATAACGGAGCCACCAACAGCAGCTATCGCAGCAATGGGGGCACCAGAACCACTCCCAACACCGGTTATCTGAACGGGGCTGGCACAATGACCGGCACCGGGGACCTTTCCAGTACGGATATGGGCACCAACGGCGGCACCAGTAATGTCAGTGCGGATATGTAATTTTTCCTTAATTTAAAAGTAAAAATTAAAGCTTAAAAGTAAAAATTAAAGCGGCGTTCATTTTTGATAACGCCGCTTTGATTGCGTGAACACTTAGCGATTGGCAAGTCCACTTTAGTGGACGCAGACAGAGCTTAGTGAGAACCATTTCAACTAGCCGCACCTTTTAGGGTCGCGGCTAGTTGATTATGTTAGCTGGTAAAATCTCCTTTAGTTTTGGCAGGCTCCTAAGTCACAGGTTCAATTTCCGAAGTCAGGGCCTGCGCTATAAAAACCAGGCCGCCGGCCTCCTCGCTGGTGAGCATATCACAATCCACCATGCGGCGCAGAACCTGCTGTTGTCTTTGCACGGCCAACTCCGGGTTGGCTTTGGGATTGTAGGCGCTGGGCGCATTTGGCAGCCCGGCCAGCAAAGCGCTTTCGGCCGCGGTTAAATCCGCAGGATGTTTGCCGAAGTAGCCCCAGGCGGCGTCGTGGATGTTGTAATAACCAGCGCCAAAGTAAATGTCATTAACATAAAGTTCCAAAATTTCATCTTTATCACACATTTTTTCAATATCCCAGGCCACAAACACCTCGGCGATTTTGCGTTCAAATTTCTTTTCCTGCGTGAAGTATAGATTTTTGGCCAACTGTTGGGTGATGGTGCTGCCGCCCTCCACCAGAGCGCCGGCCTGCAAATCGGCGGCCACCGCCCGGGCGATGGAAATCAAATCTATGCCGCCGTGCTTGTAAAAGCGTTTGTCCTCCACGGCCACCACCGCGTCCAGATAAAACTGGGGCAATTCCTCCAGGGTGGTGTAATTTTCCGCAGCGCGGGTTTCAGCCAGCACCTGCTCCAGAGGCCGCGCCTCCACCGCCTGTTTGTAAAGCTGCCAACCCTGCCAGGTGAGGCCGCCCGCCAAAATTAAACCCAGGCACACAACTGCTCCCAACGTAATTCTTATTGCTCGCCAAATCTTTTTCATAAAGTTCACCTCCAAATTCACAACTATGGGTATCACATTTTTTATAATCTTATCATTAATTATAATCTAAATTATTAAGAAAATATTAACAAATTGTTTTTTTGCTCATTTAACTATACTTTTTAATGTGGTATTTAATTCTCTACCATAAATACCGTTTTTTACCGAAAAAACTTGCAGCTTTTTTGAAAAAATTTGTATTTTGTTCGCCCAATTAATTGCTGCCCTTAACTGGCCACAATGCGGTAGTAAATGCGAGAGGTCGTCAGATAAGCGGCGATGTAAAGCAGGGCGAAAATTAGATAGCAGATGACGCTGATTTGAACCAGCAAGGCCGGGTTGGAAAGGCCGAAAGCTAGCAACAGCTTTAGCAGCATATTAAAGGCAAAGGCCAGGTGTATGCCGGCGATTACCAGCGGCAGGAAAAACAACACCAATGTTTGCCAGTTGACGCTGCTGCGGATTTCCCGATCGGTCATGCCTACCTTGCGCAGAATACCAAAGCCCGCTTGGTCCTCGTAGCCCTCCACCAGCTGTTTGTAGTACATAATCAGCAGCGCGCCGGCCACAAACACCAACGCCAGCACAATGGCCAGGAAAAACATGCCGCTGTTCATGCTGTAATACCAATCACGCTCTCCGTTGATGTCGGAATAATGAATGTTCGGCGGTTCAAACTCGCCGTTTGCTTTGGCCTGCTGGGTGCGTTCGTCAACCTGGTTCCAAATCACCCGCACAAATTCATCGCTTTCGCTGGGGCTGGCCGTTTCCGGCAGGTCAAAACCGTAGTACCACGCCACCGAGGAAGCTCTCTCATATGCCTGTTGCTGCACGTTGCAAACGGTCTGCATAATTTGCTCGTCTGGCACCACCACCCACAAATCCGGCAAAATTTCCGAGTTGGAAACGCTCGTATGCGGAAATTCCGGTAGCAGGCTTTTCACCTTAAATTCCGGCAGTTGCTCAATTTGGGGCAGGCTCAGAGTGTTCCAGGTGTAAGGGGCGTTCGGGTTTTCGCAGATAAACACTTCGTCCGGTTGCAGCTCCAGTGCGCTTGCCTGGCTGCGGTTGTAATCATCTAACGGGATGAAATGGGCGTAGTAAAAGCCTTTATATTGCACCAGCCTTTCCGCTTGCTGCATTTTGTCTTGGTCAAAGGTCAGGCGGCTGTTCTCAACCGCGGCCACGGTGGTGAGATGCCGGAAATCCAAAACCGGTTGATTCTGCCAGCCGCGCCGGGCCAGCTCCGCTTCAATCAGCTCCCGATAAACCGGAATATAGTTCTGCCGCTCCGCCAGTCCCGGCCGCTCGTCCGCGGCGGCCTCGTCTGCCGGATAGAAAACATCATAAATGCTGAAAATAATATCCTGCGGAAAACGCTGCTGCAAGGCGGCCTCCTTGCCCCAAAACAGGCAGCCGGTGGTGGAAAGCATTACCAGCACCATAGTGGAGAGGATACAAATGCTGGCCAGGCCCGCGCCGTTGCGCCGCATGCGGAACAGCATGTTGCCGGTGGACACAAAATGCTTGGTTTGGTAATAGAAGCGCGGGTTTTTTTGCAGCAGCCGGCACAAAGCCACCGAGCCGGCAATGAACAGCAGATAAGTGGCGATGATTACCATAATTACCGCCACAAAGAACAAACCCAAGGCCACGATGGGGTCTTTAATGGTGACGGCCAAAAAGTAGGCCCCGGCTAGCAGTATCAAGCCCAGCAGAGCCAGCAGCCAGTTGGCTTTGGGCGGGCGTTCGCCAAAATTGGGCGCTCGCAGCAGCTCCACCGGCCGGGCCATATGCACCTGGCGCAGGGAATTGGCCAACAACAACAGAAAAATCAGACTGAAAAGCTTTAGGGTGGAAATGATGGCCAATGGGGAGATTTCAAACACCAGGCTGGGCCCGGAGGAGAGCAGCCGGCTGAGGGAAAGCTCGGCCAGCTTGCTGAAAAGCAGCCCCAGGCCCAGGCCGCTCAGCAAAGCCAGTGCGGCGGTTAGCAGCGTTTCCAGCAGCAGCACGCGGGCCAGGTTCAGCTTGCTCATTCCCAGAATGTTGTAAAGGCCAAACTCCTTTTTACGCCGCTTCAACAAAAATGAATTGGTGTAAAGCAAAAACAGCAGCGAGAAAAAACCGATTACAATCTGTCCTAGGGAGAGGATTTCCTGCACTGTGCCGCCGCCGCGCATGGTTTCCACGGCGGTGCTGTTTTGCAGGGCGCACACAATGTAATACATCATCACCATACCAATGCAGGTTAATATATAAGGAAGATAAACGCGGCCGTTTTTGCACATGCCCTGCCAGGCCAGCCGTGTGTAAAAGCCAAAGCCGCGCATCAATCAACACCTCCTGTAATCGCCGATTGCATAGCCGCGCTCATTGATTGGGTTGGGGCCGTGTGGTTGGCGTTCGTCTGGTCAGTGTTGGTGGAAAGCAGGGTGAGCGCCTCGGCAATTTTTTGATAGAATTGCTGCTGCGGTTGCCCGGCCCGATAAAGTTGGTGGAATACTCGCCCGTCCTTGATGAACAGCACTCGTCCGGCGTAGCTGGCGGCTTTGACGGAATGGGTTACCAGCAGAATGGTTTGGCCGTTTTCATTAATCTGGCGGAAAAGCTCCAAAAGCTCGTCGGCGGAGCGGGAATCCAGCGCGCCGGTTGGCTCGTCGGCCAGCACCAGACTGGGTTTGGTTATCAGAGCGCGGGCCACGGCTGCGCGCTGCTTTTGCCCGCCGGAAACCTCATAAGGATATTTCGCCAACAGGCTGCTAATACCCAACTGGTTAGCCAGCGGATTTAGGCGGGCGGCCATCTCTTTGTAGGGCAGGGCGGCCAGCACCAGCGGCAGATAGATGTTGTCTGCCAGGGAAAAGGTGTCTAGCAGGTTGCAATCCTGAAACACAAAGCCCAGGTTATCCCGCCGAAAAGCGGCGATGCGGCTTTCCTTGATTTGGGCCAGGTTTTGCCCCTCCAGCAAGATTTGGCCGCTGGTGGGGCGGTCCAGCGCGGCCACCAAATTTAGCAAGGTGGTTTTGCCGCTGCCGGATTCGCCCATAATGGCCACCCATTCGCCTTTTTCCACACTGAAGCTGACGCTTTGCAATGCTTGCACCTTTTGGCCGCCAAAGCGGGTGGTATAAATTTTTTGCAGGTCTTTTACTTCTAAAATTGACATTTGTTTTTCTCCTTTCTCATTTCAGACAACTATACTTGAACTATCTATATTTTAACATAAGCGGCAGGCGGCCACCAGAGATTTTACCTTGCATTTTAAGGCGTAATCTTACATTATTGTAAGGTTACGATTCTTTTTTGGATGTGAGCATATCAAAAAAACCTCTCAGCATTAAATCTGAGAGGTTTTGGTTTGGTGACACGTACGGGATTCGAACCCGTGAATGCCAGCGTGAAAGGCTGGTGAGTTAAGCCGCTTCTCCAACGTGCCAGATGGTGATCCATCCGCGATTCGAACGCGGGACACCCTGATTAAAAGTCAGGTGCTCTGCCAGCTGAGCTAATGGATCATATGGTGGACCATCACGGACTCGAACCGTGGACATTCTGATTAAGAGTCAGCTACTCTACCAACTGAGTTAATGGTCCAAAATGTTCGGCGTGAATCATCACGCTTTAATATTATAGACTAGACAAGCGGATATGTCAAGCTTTTTTGCAAAAAAAACCTGTTATTTTCCAGCGAATTTTGCCAGCCTGATGTTTTTAATAGACAGGGGCGGCGTATTTTGGGCGGAATATGGCAAAAAAAGCGGATAAACGCTTAAATTTACGCAAATTGCAGCGCATGGGCCGTCAAGCCCTGTGATATAATTAAACTAACTAAAGGAGGGATGCTTATGCAAAAGCGCTCTGGGCTTCGGGGCTATGTGTTGCTTTTGGGTTTTATGATTGTGTTGTTTTTGGGGCTTTCGGCCGCCAGGGCTTGGGCTATTCCTGAGCCGGAGGGGTTGGAGCTGGGCCAGACGACGGAAGATGAGGCTTTGGGTTGGCGGCTGGTGTTGCACAGGCCTGACGGCGAGCGGCAGGAATATTGGTTGGCGGAGGTTTTTGCGGATTCCACAGGCTACGAGTGGAATTTGGGCCAGCCCTATTTGCCGTTGCGTTTGCTGGCGGAGGCTGGCGGAACGCCCTTGGGTTGGCAGGAATATCAGGTGGGCAGGGTGCACAGCGGGGCGGCCATTTGGACGGAGGCCCAGGGCTTTGTGCTGCTTTTACCAGGCCGGCAGCAGCTGATAAAGGTGGGAGTTGACGGGCAAGCGATAATTCAACAGGAATATGCCGCGCCACTGCTGTTGGAGGACACTTTGTGTCTACCTTTAGCTTTGCTGGAGCCGTTGGGGTTGAGCTGGCAGTTGCAAAGTGAACAGCGTTTGGTGGAGGTTTGGCTGCCGGAGTTGCCGGAATGGTCTGGCGGTGAGGCTGTGGAGCCGGGCGGCGAAAATGGGCTGGATATGGCGGCGGCTTGGCAGTTGGCGCAGCCTAAGCTGGCGGAAATTTGGGCTGTTGAGGCGGAGGCGGAACTGCTGGCAGCTGCGGAAACATCTTTTAATGCGGCGCAGCGGAACCGTAGCCAAAATATTTATCTGGCGGCAGAGGCCTTGCATGGTTTGCAGTTGGCCCCCGGCGAGGAATTTTCCTTTAATGCAGCGGTGGGGCCGCGCACGGCGGAGCGAGGTTTTTTATCGGCCATCATTTTTGTGGACCGGCAGCCGGTGCAAGGGCTGGGCGGCGGTATCTGTCAGGTTAGCAGCACATTGTATCTGGCCTTGCGTCAAACTAAGCTGAGCGTTTTGGAGCGGCATCCGCACTCCTTGGCGGTGGATTACGCCCCTGCGGGCGGCGACGCCACGGTGGCTTGGGGTTCAAAGGATTTACGCTGGCAGAATAATTTGGAACAGCCGGTTTATCTGCTTTGCCGGATTGGCGGAGGGCGGTTGCGGATTGAAATTTGGCAGGGAGAAGCGCCTGCCGAGCTGCCGGCACTCTTTATTTTGGAGTGAGCAGGCTTAAAACGGAATAAATAACGGCAAAAAAGCGATAACATAAACAAAAATTTGTTGACAGTACGGGTGGAAAATAGTATAATTTTAGGTAATAGAGGGCGAGAAGCTCATGGCCCCAAGAAATTTGTCAGCAGAAAAGAGGAATTGTTATGGCTTCTTTAATTGTCGTCGGCTCGCAATGGGGCGACGAAGGCAAGGGGAAAATTACGGATTATCTGGCCAACCAGGCGGATATGGTTTTGCGTTGCCAGGGCGGCTCCAACGCTGGGCATACCATCTGGGTGGACGGTGTGCGCCATGCTTTGCATCTGGTGCCTTCCGGCATTTTAAACCCGGATACTGTTTGTGTGATTGGCAATGGCGTGGTGTTGGATTTGGGCATTGTGCTGCTGGAAATTAAAAAATTGCAGGAAGAGGGCGTCTCCACCAAAAATTTGGTGATTTCAGAGAAAGCTCACATTATTATGCCCTATCATTTTACTATGGATGATTATCAGGAGAACCTGAAGGGTGATAAAAAAATCGGTACCACCAGGCGCGGTATCGGCCCTGCTTATATGGATAAGGTTGCCAGGCAGGGAATTCGATTGATGGATTTGCTGGCCTGGCAGCCTTTTTTGGAAAAATTGGATTACAATCTGCGTGAAAAGAACGAAATATTCCGCCGGGCGGGCCTGCCTTTGATTGAGGGCGAAATTAAGGAACGCTTGATTGCTGATTTTGCGATTTATCGTGAACAGATTGCGCCCTATGTGGGCGAAACCATATACCTGGTGAATGAAGCGTTGGCTGCTGGCCAAAAGTTGCTTTTTGAGGGCGCGCAGGGGTCTATGTTGGATTTGGACCACGGAACCTACCCCTTTGTGACCTCAAGCAACACGGTGGCCGCGGGCAGCTGCACAGGCGTGGGCATTGGGCCGACGCGTATCGACAAGGTGCTGGGGATTGCCAAGGCTTACTGCACTCGCGTTGGCGAGGGGCCTTTCCCCACTGAGCTGAAAGACGAAACGGGTGATAACCTGCGTAACTGGGGTAATGAATTTGGCGTAACCACCGGACGCACGCGTCGGGTTGGTTGGTTTGACAGCGTGGTGGTGCGCTACAGCGCGTTGGTCAACGGTATGACGGATTTGTGCCTGACCAAACTGGATATTCTGGATAAGCTGCCGGAAATTAAGGTTTGTACTGGCTACAGCCAAACCGGCCATATTGTGACCAAAATGCCCAGCACGCTGGAGGAATTGGCTAAATGCAAGCCGATTTACGAAACGTTGCCCGGTTGGATGTCCGACACCACCGCCTGCCGCAGCTTTGCTGATTTGCCGGAAAACGCGCAAAAATATGTGTTGCGCTTGGAGGAGCTCTGCGGCTTGCCGGTTTCTCTGGTGGCTGTGGGGCCGGACCGCGAGCAGATTATTGTACGGCGTGATTTGTTTTAACCAGGTTTTTGGCCCACTGCAAGGAAAGCAGTTTGATAACAAAATTAAGTATTAAAGAAGGGGTTGCTTATGACGAAAGAAACTACAAGGGACCCTGCGCAGAAGCTGGAGTCCAAATGGCAGAAAATTTTAAAAGAATTCGGTAAAAATCCGCGGGATGTGCAGACCATACCAAAAATAAACCGACCAGGCCGTTGGTTTTATGTGGTGGCCCTAAATGGTAATTTATATGTGCGCCACGCCGTGGATCCGGAGCATCAGGAGCGTGCCTGCAAGCTGAAACGGCAACGTCACCTGTTGCGTAGCGAATTTGAGCGCGTATTTAATTTATATCAGCGCTGGAGCAAGGGCGAAAAAATTTGGGGACGTAACATGGCCCACAAGGCCGAGGAGGAAGCCCAAACCAAAATGTTGATTTACTGGTTTGGCGTTTTTGCCGCGGTTTGGCCATCTAAACATAATTTTAACGGGTTTAAGCACCAGGTTGGCCTGGAGCGCTGGCAGAAGATTGTTGAGGAATTTGCCGCCAACCCGCACGATGTGAAAACAATGCCCACCAACCGGCGGGCCAGCAAGTGGTTTTACGTTTACGTGGAGAAGAACAGCCTTTACGTGGACAAAAGCCCCAATGTGCCGCCGGATGACAGCTGCAAAATATCGCAGCGGCGTTTTTTGCGCCCCAGTGAGCTGGAGGATATGTGGCTGTTTTATCAACGCCGGCAGGATGGGGAAAATGTTTTCCGGGAGGCAACGGAGCGTTGCCGTAATCAAGTCTATTGGTATGGGATATTTGCCGATTTAGGATGGTAATATTAATATAATTAAAAAGGAGTAATCAAATGGAAAGAACTTACATTATGCTGAAGCCGGACGCTTTGAAGCGCGGCGTGGCAGGGGAGATTATCTCTCGAATTGAACGCAAAGGTTACAAAATTGTGGAGGCTAAAACAATGCAGCTGGGCGAGGCTGTGCTGAAAGAGCATTATGCTCACATTGCAGACAAGCCGTTTTTCCCGGAACTGGTGGATTATATGACCAGCGGCCCGGTTTTGGCAATGATTGTGGAAGGCCCCGACGTGGTTTTGGGTATGCGCATTTTGATGGGCGCTACCAAATTTGAGGAGGCTGTTCCCGGCACCATCCGCGGCGATTTTGCTTTCTGCACAACTGAAAATCTGATTCACGGCTCCGACAGCGTGGAGAATGCCGAGATTGAAATTAAACGCTTTTTCGGCTAAGCCGTTTTTCCAGGATATATATAATAAGGAAGAAACAGGAAAAAATATTGCCCAAATGGCAAGCAGGATAAAAAAATAGAAAATTAAGACGCCTTTCAGGCAGTCTTGAAAAAGGAGGAATGGCTTATGAGTATGAGAGAACAACTGGCAGCTGCCGGTTACATTAATCTGGGTGCAATTTTTGAAAACCTGGCGCCGGCCTTGCTGGTGGAACAAGCTTTGAGCCGCGGCGAGGGCCGCATGGCCAGCACGGGGGCTTTGGCGGTGGAAACCGGCAAATACACCGGTCGCTCACCGGAGGATCGTTTTGTGGTGGAGGACGCTACCACCAAGGACACTGTGGATTGGGGCAAAATCAACAAGCCCTTTGACCCAGAAGCTTTTGTTGCTTTGCGCAGCCGTCAAAAGGCTTATCTGGAGGGCCGCGATGTTTTCGTTTTCGACGGTTACATTGGCGCGGACGAGGATTATCGGATTCCGGTGCGGGTGATTAACGAATATGCTTGGCAAAATCTGTTTATTCACCAGCTGCTGCGCCGCCCAACTGAGGAGGAGCTGGCTAGCTTTAAGCCGGAGGTTACTTTGGTTTGCACGCCTGGATTTAAAGCTATCCCGGAGCTGGACAAAACAAACTCGGAGGCCTTTATCATCCTGAATTTCACCAGCAAGGAGATTTTGATTGGCGGCGCTTCCTATGCCGGCGAGATGAAAAAATCCTGCTTCAGCTACATGAATTATATGATGCCTGAGCAAGGCGTTTGCCCGATGCACTGCTCTGCCAACATTGGCGCAGATGGCACCACGGCTTTGTTCTTTGGCCTTTCCGGCACCGGCAAAACTACCCTTTCCGCTGACCCGCAACGTCAGCTGATTGGCGACGACGAGCATGGCTGGTCGGAAAAAGGTGTGTTTAACTTTGAGGGTGGCTGCTATGCTAAGGCTATCAAGCTTTCCCGTGAGGGCGAACCGCAGATTTGGAACGCGATTAAATTTGGTGCGGTGATTGAAAACGTGGTTATGGATCCGTCAACACGTTTGGCTGATTATGACGACGATACTTTGACCGAGAATATCCGCACCGGTTACCCGGTGGATTATATTCCGGACGCGGTGCTTTCCGGCAAGGGTGGCCAGCCCAAAGCGATTATCTTCCTGACGGCTGACGCTTTTGGCGTTCTGCCGCCAGTGGCTAAATTGGACCAGAACCAAGCTAGTTACTATTATCTTTCTGGCTACACTAGCAAGCTGGCCGGCACCGAGCGTGGCATTACTGAGCCGCAGGCTACTTTCTCTGCTGGCTTTGGCGCACCTTTCCTGCCCCGTGCGGTTGGTGAATATGCTAAGCTGTTGCGCGCCAACATTGCCAAATACGGCACTGAGGTTTATATGCTGAACACCGGCTGGACGGGCGGCCCCTACGGAGTGGGCAGCCGGATGAAACTGGCTTACACCCGTGCAATGGTGACGGCGGCCTTAAACGGTGAGCTGGCCAATGTGGAATATGAGAAAGACCCCATTTTTGGCTTGGCTGTGCCGAAAACCTGCCCCAACGTGCCGGCTGAGGTTTTAAATCCTCGCAGCACTTGGGCAGACAAGGACGCTTACGACGAATCCGCTAAAAAGCTGGCGGCTTTGTTTGTGGAGAACTTTAAGACATATCACGGCGTGGACGCGGATATTCTGGCGGCTGGGCCTGGCAAGTAAAACAAAATATTATCAGAGGAGCGCATTCGTTGACAAATGCGCTCCTCTTTGCTATAATAGGGGCAAATATGGTATAAAGGAGTGATAGTGATGACGATTGCGAAAAGGATTTGTGCGTTAGGGTTAATTGTGGCGCCGATTGTTGGTTTTTTGACTTTTATTGGGATTGGCTTTGGCTGTGCGTTGGATAATTTGTTTGCAGCCTGGCTGCTTATTCAAACTTTGTTAATTGTTGCCTTTTTGGTAATGCTGGTAGGTTACAATATGAAAGACGGCGGCCGTGGGCAAAAGGTTTGCGTGGCCGGTGTGTTGTTGTTTGCGCTGGCGATGGCTAGCACGGCCTGGGGATTTAATTACAAGTTTAATGGAGTTTGGCGGCCCTATGCTGATTTGCAAACGGTTCAGGTGCTGAGCGTGCAGCTGGATAATGACAAAGGGCAAGCATTGGCGGACGAGGACGCGAAGCAGGTGCTGGAGCTTATGCAGCAGGTGAAGCTGCGCAATCCGGCGATTGACGGGGATTGGGTTCCCTATCCAGAGGACGCCTTAGGTGAGCGTGGCAGATTTTTAGTGCGTTTGGCTGATGACAAGGCTTATTCCTTGGGCGTGATAGATAATTACTATTTTTGCGGCGGGTGTTGTTATGAAGCGGCCAACCCTGAGGTGGGCTTGGCCTTGCAAAGCCTTTACGCGGAGCTGATAGTGAAATATACACCAGAGGGTGATGAGGCGCAGTTGGCGGCGGAATAGGCTAAAGGAGTGTGGTTGTGATGACGATTGCGAAAAGATTTGCGATTTTTGCGTTTATGTTTACGCCGTTTCTTTTTATCTTTTGTTTAGGTAATTGGGTTATTGCCGAAAATATGGGTATGAACAAGCTGCTTTTGGATGTGCTGTTTTGGTGTCCTTTGCTGGCGGTCGTGCTATTGTTTATTGGCTGTATGATGAAGAAGCCCTGTTTACAGAGTGGTATTTGCTGCTCTGGCTTGTTTGTATTCGGTCTGGCATTAGTAGCTTTGATTAGCAGTTGGGGGCCTGTGCATGCCAGGGATTGGCAGCCTTACTTGGATGTGCAGGAGGCTGAGGGACTGGAGGTTTACATATATTATTACAGTGACCAGCCAGAACAAAGCTTTGAGCACGCTCAGCTTTCCTTTGCGGACGCGAAACAGGTGTCGGAGCTGTTGCAGCAGGTTAAGATGAACAGGCCAAAGTTCAGCTTTCAGCAAGTTAGGGATGAGCTGGAGGCGGCCGGCGAGCCATATATTCACTTTAGCGTGCACACAGAAAAGGGTTGGCGAAAAGGTGGCGTGGGTATGTGCCCACCATACTATATTTTCAGCGACGATACGGCCTATCTTGCCGCAGATGAGCAGGTTTGCCAGGATTTAAAAGCGCTTTATGATGAGCTGCTGCCGAAATATATTCCGGCAGACGACGGCGCGCAGTTGGCGGCGGAATAGGCTAAAGGAGTGTGATTGTGATGACCAGGTTGCAGAAGCTGGTTTTCTGGGCTTTGTTTTTTTGATGTGATTTTAGTGGTGGCAGGGTGGAGCGCAATTATTTCTGCGGACTTTACTCCGCACCCTATTTTAGCGAAATTGCTTTTTTGGCTACCGCCATTGGCCTTTGCTTGGATGTTGGTTGGTTATTGGCTGCGTAAGCCGCGGGCTCATAAGGTAATTTGTCGCTCTGGACTGGCCTTGTTCGGTTTATCCTTTGTGTTGGTTGTTTGCGGTTGGCAGTTTATGCAGGGCGGCGTGGTGGAATCTTATGCGGATTTGCAGTTGTCGCAGGTGCAAAGTGTTAAATTGTATTATGATGACCGGCATATAGACGAATATAGTTTACTTGACGAAGCTGACGCGAAGCGTGTTGTGGAACTGGTTCAGCAAGTGGCTTATTGCAATCCTTATGATGATTTGTTAAGCTCAGATTATTTGAGCCGGACGCGGGCGGAGGCTGTACGTTTTTTAGTTAGCTTGAAGAATGGCAGCGAAATTTACATTGACGCCCGGCCCGCGCGCTTGGTGAGAGATTGCCGCGCTTATAGTATGCCGGACGAGCAGCTTTATTATCAGCTGCTTGATTTGCACACGGATCTGGCGGCAAAATATGCGTCTGGTGATGATGAGGCGCAACTGGCGGCGGAGAGATAATAGAATATTAAAAAAAGGAGCAAAAGCTTGGAATTGCCTTTTGCTCCTTTTTAATTGTAATTTGTTGAAAAATGTGTTATATTAGATATAGTTATCGCCTCAGGCAGATTGGAGGTGATAAAAATGTTCTTACTTTTCTCAATAGCCGCTGCAGTTGTGGGTAATGTGGCTTCCTACTATATTATCTGCCATAGAAAATCACAAAGTGGATTTCATTTTAATTGGTTGCACTATGGCATTAGTTCAACTACAGTTCAATCTGCACCTGCGGCTTGATTTCACTGAGTTTCACTTTAAAATGGCTGAATAGCAGAAGGCGATGACTCAGCCTAGGCTTAAGGCTGTGCCTACATATAAACAGCATAAAAGAACCCCGGGACGCTAATCAGCCAGGGTTCTTTGTTTTGCATTTTTTTGTGATAAAAATGCTCTTACTATTATTCTCTGCTAATATTATAGCACGGGTTTGGGGTTGTGTCAAGATGTTCGGATTGTCCGAGATAAGATTTATAATTGTAATTTGTTGAAAAATGTGTTATATTAGATATAGTTATCGCCTCAGGCAGATTTGAGGTGATAAGATGGACCCGTTAATTACAATAGTCACTGGTGTCTTGGTAAATGTAATCTCCTATTGCATTTGCAAATGGCTGGACGACAGACGGCGGTAATTAGCCTAGGCTTAAGGTTGTGCCTACATATAAACAACATAAAAACCCCCGCTGGCACGGGGGTTTTTCGTTCCGCATTTTTTTGTGATAAAATGAACCCGTTGTTTTCATTCTGATGTTATTATAGCACTGGCGGGGCGGATTTGCCAAGGGGTTTGGCGGGTTGATTTGTGGGGCGCGTGGTGGAAAGTTTGTGGAATAAGCCGGTTGACATGATCACGTTTGCTTGGGTTTGTGTTTCAGATAAATTAAAATTTGCAGATATATTGTAAATTGCTAGGAGTGTAATTAATTTTTTTGTGGAAAAAGGGTTGTTTTTTTTTGCGTAATATGATAGTATATATATGATATTGGTGGAGGTTTGACCGTTTTCTTCACTACATAAGGACAGGCTTTGCTTGCTGCGCAGATTTTGCAAAACCGCCAAGTTGACTGGGGGTTGGTTGCGTGGGGTTCGTTATTCGGCAAAACGAAGCTGGCGCGGCAGCCTGGAGGTTGCTAGGCGGCCTCGGGGGAATTGCGGGAAGTGAAGTTGGGCCTTGGTTTTGGAGCTTGTGGAGAACTTGTTCAAAAAAAATTGAAAAAGTTTTGAAAAAGCTGCAAGTTTTTTGAACCGAGGGATGTAATTATGGTGAAAAGCGAATTCGCCGGGAATTGAAAAGCCTTGATGAGGGGTTGCCCTTTGAAAAGGACAAGGAGATTCGACGGGCTGGCGGGAGCGCTTGAAGAAATCGGCTTGCGTGAAGCCGATGTCAACGTTACACCAACTTTATAAGGAGGAAACAGGAAAATGAAAAAGAAACTCGTAGTTCTTTTGGCAGTTGTAATGATGTTTGCATTCTCTGCCAGTGCCTACGCAGCTACTTTCAGCGACATCTCCGAGCGCCCGGTTGTGGAGCAGGATGCTATCAAGAAAGCCGTTGCATTGGGCATTATTGAAGGTTACGAAGATGGCACATTTGGTCCGGATAAGACAATTACCCGTGCTGAGTTTGCTAAAATTGCTGTGACCGCTGCGGGCGCTAAAGACACCGCAACTATGCTGGAGGCTAATGCCAGCAGCTTCAAAGACGTTAAAGCTAACAGCTGGTACACTGGCTGGATTAATGCAGGTGAAAGCTTGGGCATCTTTAAGGGCGACGCTAATGGCAACTTCCGTCCTAACGATACCATCTCCAACCAGGAAGCAATCACTGTTATGTTGCGTCTGCTGGGCTACAACGACAACCTGACTGGCAGCTGGCCGGTAAACTATGTTACCAAAGCTAACCAGATCAACATTCTGGACGATGTAAACATCGTGGCTTCTGCTGCTGCTAAACGTGGCGACATCGTTGTTATGCTGAGCGAAACTCTGGACTCTGACTTGGTTACTTATGATAAGGACACCAACGAGTTCGTAAAGAAACAGATTGGTATCACCAATTCTCAGGCTGTAACGCTGTTGGCTGACAGCTTTGAGGGCAGCTACATTGAAGTAAACAGCTTTTTCCAGATTGACCAACTGCGTGACGTTTCTGCTCAGACATTGAATTGGAACGTAGGCAAAGTTTTGGAAGCAGAGCAGGTTACTACTAATGGTGTTACATCCACTTATAACAGACCGGTTAATTTCAAGGGTACTTTGATTGTTGATAAAGATACCGCTGTATCCTATAATGCTACCGATTTGTTTAATTTGGAAAATCATCAGGGCAAAGTTTACTATGTAAAAGGCAATGATGGCAAGCTGTATGCTCGTTTCATTGAGGTTGAATCTTATGTTCAGACCGTTACCGATACTCCTAAAGCTACTGAAAGTGGTAGCAGAGTACAGGTGAACAAAACCAATTACAATGCTGCTAATACCGTTGATTGGGGAACTAATGCTCCTTCTACTGGTAATACAGACAAAAACAACGGTGCTGTATCTAGCAAGAATACTAACTACAGCTTGTACTTTAATGATGACGACCAAGTTTATATGGTTAGATCTGATAAGGATTTTGAAGAGAAAACTTATTATATCAAATCCGTAAGTGCTTCCTCTGCAAGATTGGTTGGTACTAAGACCAAGACTGTAAATATGAGCGATGCTGATACTTTGATTTACGATGGCGATAAGTTCATTTCTCCTTCTGATTTGAAGGTAGGCGACGCTGTTCGTGAAATCGCTGAAGGCGACTTGTATGTTAAAGTTGCTGACGCTAATGGTACTTTGACCAGATGGACCGAATCCACTCAGAAGATTACTGTTGGCGGCAAATCTTATGTTGTTCCTAATAGTGCTCAGGAAGATACAGAAAATAACACTACTGTAATTAGCATTAACTTCTATGAAGAAGATTTGAACGACTCCGATGTAAGCATTGAAGATGTTTACAACAACAACATTCGTTACATCCTGAACAAGGATAACACTGTGGCTGCTATTATTGTTGACGAAACCTCTACTGGTACTACCTTGTACGGTATTATTGTTGATGGTGGCGGCAATGGCGGTAGCTGGGCTAAGAACATGTCTTCCATTACTTTGTTTACTCAGGAAGGCAATACCGTAACCTATGATTTTGAAAAGAACATGGACGGCAAACCCACTGATGATGATGCTTATACCATTATGGGTCGTTTGGCTAAGTATAAGCTGAATGCTAATGGTGAAATCAAGAACTTTGAAGTAATTAAAGAAACAGGCGAAAAGAGTCTTGACTTTACTGCTAAAGAAGGCAAAGCTGGCGAAATTGAAGTTAAGAACAACGCTTACTTGGTTGATACCGCAGGTAAATCTTTTGCATTGGCTTCTAATGTAATCATTTTTGAAGTTGGTAATGACAAAACTGATATTGATCCCTCTTTGGTAACACGTTCCGCTTTGTTGGGTGGTGGCGACTTTACTCCTGTTGAGGTTGAAAACGTTACTTTGGATGGTACTAATGTTCCTAAGAATCTGCCTGCATATGCAGTTTATGATTTGAACACCAATGGTGCAATTAAAGTTTTGGCTTACACTGACGCTAGCAATACCAAGTATCATTATGGTATCGTTAAAGCTTACAACTTCCGTGATTATGATAATGATCATGCTATTACGTTGGTAGGCGATGAGGAAACCTATGAATTGGCTTGGAATACTGCTACAAATAGTGCTAAAGGTGAACCTTCTAAGGCTGACGCTTTCATTGTTTACACTCTGAGCGGTGAAAAGATTGAGCCTGTGTACTCTTATGCAAATGATCATGGTTTGTCCAGTTATGCAAAACAGGTTATTGGCTTCAACAGTGGCTTGATTAGCTTTGCTGATAAAGGTATTTATGTTGCTGAGGACAAATCTGCTTCTGAAGGTCATCAGAATGATGTTTATAGAAACAGCATTATGACAGACGCTAATACTCAGGTATTTGTAATTGACGCTAAGAGCGGTGATTATGTTGAAGGTGCTTTGAGTGACATCTCTCGCAACTCCTATGTATATGTTCCTGTTATCAACAAGGATAGCTATGCTGAAGTAGTTCTGGTTGATGATTATCATAGCTACAAAGCTGATTCTGATAACAACGGTACTACTACACCTACCACATATAGTGTTACCAACCTGAATTTGAAGGTTGTTAATGCCGATGGTGATGAGGTACAGGCAGGTAGTTTAAGAATTACTCCTGGCAAACAGGATGGCAATACCTATACTTTTAGTTTCTCTGGCTTGGCTAACGGTCAAACTATTACTCCTATTAATGCAGAGGCAGATGGAACCACCATTTCTTTGGTTGGTGCAAACCGTCGTTCTGTTAATTTGACCAAGAATGTTACAACATTGGTAATTACTGTTCAGGTTACTGAGAAATAAGCATTTAAATCCTATCGTAAGGCAAAAACTTTCCGTTACTATCAGCCAACGATA
The DNA here is from genome assembly GCA_022797295.1 of Peptococcaceae bacterium. Lineage (GTDB taxonomy): Bacteria > Bacillota > Dehalobacteriia > UBA4068 > UBA4997 > Avidehalobacter. The sequence continues at coordinate 43,466 of JAAWKH010000007.1, read as the reverse complement.
ATAGAAGCTATCTCTAAGGCTTCTGACGGAGCCAAAGAGATTGGCTTGACGGAAAGGTTGAAAAACCGGCTTTCCCGCTAGATTTTCTGGCCTTACACTAGCCTCTCTGTCTGCCGGCCTGCTCAGCTGGTGGGCGTAAGGCGAGGAAATATTGGAAGTCGGAAATAAAATTGAATCATAAACCGGCCCGGTTTTAAAATTAGGGGCAGCTCCCCTTGAGCTTGCCGGGGGCAAAAATAGGCAAGCTCCGCCGCAAGGCGTAAAAATTGAAAACGACGATTAAAAATTTTACTCAAACCTGTACTTGCGGGGTTAACAGCAAGTAAAACGAAGATTAATCTTGTGCTCGCGCAAAGCACTAAGATAAAGAAGTCATCCTCTCAGAAATGGGAGGATGATTTTTGTATTGACAAAAGGGTGAGCGGGTGGTATAATAATGGTGGAAATAAATTAATAAGTTCATTGAATCACAAAATGTACAGCGAAAAACCCCCGTTGCAGCGGGGGTTTTTCTATTCTGTTTTAAGGCACAGCTTAGGCCCAGGCTGCTACCGCCTTTTTCTGCCGTCCAGCCATTTACAAATGTAATAGGAAATTACATTTGCCACTACGGCAGTGGTTATGGAAATTAATAAGTTCATTAAATCACCTCCCTTCTGCCAGAGGCGATAGAATTATATATATTATAGCATAAGTTGTAATAAAATAGAATATTTTGAGGAGAAATTTTGTAAAATGTGTTCGTGGGCTGAACAGCAAGTAAAACGAAGATTAATCTTGTGCTTGCGCAAAGCACTAAGATAAAGAAGTCATCCTCTCAGAAATGGGAGGATGATTTTTGTATTGACAAAAGGGTGGTATGGGTGGTATAATAAGGATGAACAAAAAAGAGTTAGGAAAAGTTAAGCATGTACGGAAACGAAAACCCCCGCTGCAACGGGGGTTTTCTAACTTTTAAGGTAGTCTACACACGGCTAGTTTATTTATCACCGTCTAGCCATTTGCAAATGTAATATGAAATTACGTTTGTAAGTACGGTGCCGAGCAGAGTTAGTAAAAGCTTCAGCATATACGCCCACCTCCCTCCTCCGCATATATGTGAACTGCGGCAAATATATTATAGCATAGCTTGGGCAAATATGGAATATTTTGGAAGAAAAATGTTGGCTAGCAAAGTAACTAACATTGCTACTAGCTGACGACACAGGGTTAAAAAACAAACTGGCCCGGTTTCAAAATCAGGGGCAGCTCCCCTTGAGCATGCCGGGAGGCCAATATAGGCAGGCTCCGCCGCAAGGCGTAAAAATTGAAAACGACGATTAAAAATTTTACTCAAACCTGTACTTGCGAGGTTAACAGCAAGTAAACCGAAGATTAATCTTGTGCTCGCTGCCTGCGGCAAAGCACTAAGATAAAGAAGTCATCCTCTCAGAAATGGGAGGATGATTTTTGTATTGACAAAAGGGTGAGCGGGTGGTATAATATAACCGTAAAAGATAAAGGGCATCGTATCACAAAATGCACAGCGAAGAACCCCCGTTGCCGCGGGGGTTCTTCTATTCTGTTTGTAGGCACAGCTTAGGCCCAGGCTGCTATCGCCTGATGCAATTATCCAGCCATTTGATAATGTAATAGGAAGCTACATTACCCACGATAGTTGCGGCGAATGTAAAGATAAGGGACATCGTATACACCTCCTTTCTGCCAGAGGCGATAGATTGGTTATATTATAGCATAAGTTGTAATAAAATGGAATATTTTGGGAGAAATTTTGTAAGATGTGTTTGTGGGCTGAACAGCAAGCAAACCGAAGATTGATCTTGTGCTCGTTGCCTGCGGCAAAGCACTAAGATAAAGAAGTCATCCTCTCAGAAATGGGAGGATGACTTCTTTGCGGGATAAAGTGCTTGACAAAGAGTTAGGAATTGTGCTATAATATTTGCGGATATAAACAAGAAATGCATATGTATCACAAAATGCACAGCGAAGAACCCCCGTTGCCGCGGGGGTTCTTCTATTCTGTTTGTAGGCACAGCTTAGGCCCAGGCTGAATTATCGCCATCTACCGTTCAGCCAGTCGATAATGTAGTTGGAAAGTACATTACCAATAACGGCAGAAACTATGGATAACAAGAAATACATATATATCACCTCCAATCTGCCAGAGGCGATAATCAAATATATTATAGCATAAGTTGTAATAAAATGGAATATTTTGGGAGAAATTTTGTAAGATGTGTTCGTGGGCTAAACAGCAAGTAAAACGAAGATTAATCTTCTGCTCAGTGGCTGCGGTAAGCACAACTAATTTTTTATTGACAAAAGTGTGAGCGGGTGGTATAATAAAAAAGTAATAAGTAGGATCATTCTATCACAAAATGCACAACGAAGAAGCCCGGAGGTAGGAGTCCGGGCTTCTTCTATTCAGTTTTTAGGCACTGCTTCGGCCCAGGCTGCTATCGCCTGTTGCGACTATCCAGCCATTTGATAATGTAGTAGGAAGCTACATTACCCACGATAGTTGCGGCGATTGTGCTAAGTAGAATCATTCTAACACCTCCTTTCTGCCAGAGGCGATAGATTAGCTATATTATAGCATAAGTTGTAATAAAATGGAATATTTTGGGAGAAATTTTGTAAGATGTGTTCGTGGGCTGAACAGCAAGTAAAATGAAGATTAATCTTGTGCTAGCTGCCTGCGGCAAAGCACTAAGATAAAGAAGTCATCCTCTCAGAAATGGGAGGATGATTTTTGTATTGACAAAAGGGTGAGCGGGTGGTATAATAATGATGAACAAAAAGTGCGGTCATTTTAACACAAAAATGTACAACGAAAAACCCCCGCTGCAACGGGGGTTTTTCTGTGCCGTTTATATGTAGGTACGACCTGAAACCTAGGCTGTCTATCGCATTCTGCTATCCAACCATTTGATAATATAATAGGAGATTATATTACCCAATATAACAGTGGCAATCGAACAAAGTACAGTCATCTTAACACCTCCAATCTGCCAGAGGCGATAATCAAATATATTATAACATAACTTGTAATAAAATGGAATATTTTGGGAGAAAAATCAAAATATAATTTAGGGTTCTAATATAAAAACAACAGTAATTTTATGACGAAAAATCAATATAATTGTTGCAATTAGATTAATATTGTGTTAAACTAAAAGCAAAAATATATTTTGGGGTGTTTGCTATGAAGTTGTATGAGTTGGTGAACAAATATCATGTTGATACAGAATTAAGCTGTGCTGAAGCAATGTTTAAGGCCTGTAATGAATATTATAACTTGAATTTAAACGAAGAAACACGTAAAATGTTTTCAATAATGGGCCTTGGGATGCAAACGGAGCTTTCATGTTGCGGTGCATACACAGTTGCGATTGCAATGATTGGTCTTTTTACTGCCCAAGAGGGGAGGACAGATTGCGATAACATAATTGGTTACACTATGGTTAATGATTTTACAGATTTTTACATAAGTAATTTTGGTTCACTGCAATGTTGTTCCTTGCAAAATCAAAATTTTGAGGGATATGATAATCCTTGTCATAAAATTGTTGAGGCAGCAGCTAAAGAGCTTGAGGATATGTTGTCGTCAGATAGCAGTTGCCTTGTTTAGAGTTGCTAAGGCATCAATAAAAGGCCGCATTTCAAAAACGAAATGCAGCCTTTTTTGGCGTATTTTGAAAATTATTTGATAACGGCAGCCAACTGTTCCACATATTGCTTGCAAAGCTCATCGGTGGCGGCTTCCACCATTACTCGAATTACTGGTTCTGTGCCGCTGGGGCGGATTAGCACACGTCCGTCGCCGGCCAGTTGCTGCTCAATTTGTGTGGTCATCTGTTGCAGAACAGGGTTTTGTAGCGCAGTTTCTTTGTCCGCTACTCGCACATTTTGCAGCAGCTGTGGATAGGTATGCACCGGTTCGGCCAATTTGGAAAGCGGTACTTTGCGTTCCAGAATAACTTCCATCAATTTAATGGCGGTGAGTATACCGTCGCCAGTGGAAGCATATTTGCTGAAAATGATATGGCCAGATTGCTCGCCGCCAAGACGATGGCCGTTTTGCAGCATATTCTCATAGACAAAACGGTCGCCCACGGCCGTTTGCTCATAATCTATGCCAAACTCATCAAATGCTTTGTAAAGGCCCAAATTGGACATAACAGTGGTGACAACAGTATTGTTTATCAGCTTGCCACGCTCTTTCATATAACGTCCATAAATATAAAGAATTTTATCACCGTCAACGATTTGGGCCTGCTCATCAACAGCCAGGCAACGGTCAGCGTCGCCATCAAAAGCAAAGCCAACATCCAAGTGCAGCTCGCGCACCAAGTTTTGCAGTTCCTCAATGTGGGTGGAGCCGCAGTTCATATTGATGTTTGTGCCGTCCGGTTCATTGTTGATGGCATAAGTTTTAGCGCCCAACGCGTCGAAAATGCTTTTAGCCAACATCCAGGCGCTACCATTAGCACAATCCAGGCCAACGCGCATGCCGCGATAGGAGCGCATTGCCAGCGAAATAAGATAGCCCATATAACGGTTGCGGCCAGCGGTGTAATCTACTGTGCGGCCAATTTCATCACGGGCGGCCAGTTTGGGTTCCGGCGAGCTGGTGTCGAGATAATCCTCCAGCAGAGCAATGGTGTCGGCGTCCATTTTCTCGCCGCGGTCGTTTAGTAGCTTAATGCCATTGTCGTAAAAAGGGTTATGGCTGGCCGAAATCATCAGGCCCGCATCAAAATCCTCCGTGCGCACAACATAGGAAACACTGGGCGTGGTGGTTACATGCAGCAGGTAGGCGTCGCCGCCGCTGGAGGTTAGGCCGGCTACCAGGGCATATTCCAACATATAGCTGGAACGGCGCGTGTCCTTGCCGATTACAAATTTACAACGCCGGCCGCGGAGCTGGCGATAGTAGCCGGCCAAAAAACGGCCGATTTTGTAGGCGTGCATAGCGGTTAAATCAACATTGGCCTCGCCGCGGAAACCGTCAGTGCCGAAATATTTTCCCATTAAAAAAATCCTCCTGAAAAAACGCTTGGTATATATACGCAAATTATAGCACAGAAATGACAGAATGTCCAGCTTGAAAAGAGCCATGCAGAAAAAAAATGAGGATTTGAAACGATTTTTCTTGACAAACAGTGCTTGAATAAGTTATAGTTAAACTATTAAATAAAAGGAGAGATGAAAGATGTTACCTGTAAACCCCGAAGCGATCGGCTTGTTTGGCCTGATTGCCACTGTAATCTGTTTTGGCCTGGAGCAAGTGGGCGTGGGCGTTAAAGGCGCTGACCATGCCAAGCTGACCACCTCGTTGGGGCTTATCGCCATTTTGTTCGGCGGCTGTGCGCAGTTGTTCACAGCGCTGTGCATGTACCTTTTCTCGGTGGGCGGCGGCCATAGCATTTATCTGGGCACTGTTTTTGGCTTTTTTGGCCTGTTCTGGGTGCTGGTGGGGCTGTTCTTCCTGAAAGGCGGCGACAAGAAGGTTTATGCACACTTTTTTGCTTGCGGCCTCATCCTGTGCCTGGGCTTCACTGTTAAAGCATTTCAGGATGGTCTGGTTTGGCCGCTTGGTGTGGATTTGATTGTGATTGACGTGCTGCTGGCTGTGCTGGTTCCGGCCTGGTACACAGGCAGCCCGGCGCTGACCAAGGCTGCTGGCGTTTGCAATCTGGCTATTGGCATAATCTCTATGTTTTTGCTGTTCCCGGCAATCGGTCTGTAATTTTGCAAAAAGCCCTGCGGATTATAAAATTCGTGGGGCTTTAATAAATATCAGAAAAATATTTAACAAAAATTGGCCCAAGCTATTGACATTTGGCGCATAGTTTTGTATAATGTTTTATGCGTGATTGATGGGTGCATTGCCGTGGAGAGGTACCGAAGTGGTCATAACGGAGCGGTCTTGAAAACCGTCGCACAGCAATGTGTCGTGGGTTCGAATCCCACCCTCTCCGCCATTTACGCACTTGACATGGAGAGTTGGCCGAGTCGGTCGAAGGCGCTCGCCTGCTAAGCGAGTATACGGGCAAAAACCTGTATCGGGGGTTCGAATCCCCTGCTCTCCGCCACTTTTAATAAATATATGTGCTACTAGCTCAGCTGGATAGAGCGTCTGGCTACGGACCAGAAGGTCGGGGGTTCGAATCCCTCGTAGCACGCCACTTTTGCGGTTTATGTTCCGGTAGCTCAAGCCGGAACTGTCATTGCAAAGCACAGACAGAATGCTAAAATTAGACAATAAAAATCCCTCGTTAAGCGAGGGATTTTTATTATAATAAACTTTCTCGTGGAAAATGTGTAATAAAGTTGTGCAGGTTTTCAACCGCAGATTTTGGCAGGCGACGGGAAACCGCTCAGGAAAAAGGCTGTCGCAATTCACAAGGATGTGGATAAGTCTGTGGAAAAGTGTGGAAAACGGTGGAAAACCAGCCGGCAAATGGCGTTTTAACTAACAAATTGCAATTTTGGCAAGAAAAAACAGCTATTAAAGGAGGAAAAATGATGAAGCTGCTACATTTGGCGGATTTACATATTGGTAAAAGCCTGAATGATTATAGCTTGCTTGAGGATCAGCGTTATATTTTGGAGCAAATTTTATCTTTGATAAAGGAGCGGCAGGTTGACGCAGTGCTGATTGCTGGTGATGTTTATGATAAATCAATTCCCAGTGAGGAAGCTGTGAAGCTGTTGGATTACTTTTTGTGCAGTTTGGCAGCTAGCGGAGTAAATACTTATCTTATTAGCGGCAACCACGATTCAGACGAGCGGCTTAATTTTGGCAGCGCTTTGTTTCAGAAGAACCGGCTTTATATTGCTGCTAAATATGAGGGGAAAATTTTTCAGCATCGCTGTGAAGATGAATTCGGTTCGGTCAATTTTTTTCTGTTGCCTTTTATTAAGGCTTCGCAGGTGCGCCATTTTTTCCCGGAGGCGGAAATTGCTTCATACAATGAGGCGGTGGCCTTGGCATTAAGCCAGGCGGTTTTTGACCCGGCTGAGCGCAATATTTTACTGGCGCATCAGTTTGTGGCTGGGCACGCTGCCGACCCGGAATTGGCCGGCTCGGAGGGTGCTTCTGCCTTGACGGTGGGCAATGTGGAAAAGGTGGCGGTGGATTGTTTTGCCGGCTTTGATTATGTGGCTTTGGGGCATATCCACGCGCCGCAGCCGGTGGGCCGACAAACTGTGCGCTATGCGGGCTCGCCTCTCAAGTATTCGCTTTCGGAGATTAACAATGCCAAATCTGCGCCGCTAATCACGCTGGGGCCAAAAGGTCAACTGGATATTGAATTGCTTCCGCTACGTCCCCGGCGTGAGGTGCGCCAGCTGAAAGGCCAGTTGCAGCAGTTGTTGCAGCCGGAAAATATTTTGGCTCCTGATGATTACATTTATGCGATATTGACGGATGAGGTTCCTATCAACAATGCGATGGATATATTCAGGCAATATTATCCGAACACTTTGAAAATCGCTTATGACAACGCCCACACCAGGGCGGCCGGGCAGGTGGCGGTTGGCGGTAATGTGACCAAAGATAAAAGTTTTGCTGAGCTGTTGGCTGATTTTTACCAGTTGATGTACGGCTGTGAAATCAGCGCGGCGGAAATGCAGATTATGCAGCAGGCAGCTAAGGAGGCGGGTGTGCTTAATGAAACCGATTAAATTGATTATCAGCGCGATTGGCCCTTACGCGGATGAGCCGCTGGAAATTGATTTCAGCCAATTTTCCGGCAAGGGTTTGTTTCTGATTTCCGGCGATACGGGAGCTGGCAAAACTACCATTTTTGACGCGATTTGCTTTGCGCTTTATGGTGAAACCAGCGGCCATTATCGGGATACCAAAAATTTGCGCAGTCAGTATGCTGCGCCTGGCACCAAAAGCTATGTGGATTTTTATTTCACACACCAGGGCGAGGAATATCGCATTTATCGCCAACCGGGTTATTTGCGGGCTAAACAGCGGGGCGAGGGACTGATTGAGGAAAAGGAAAAAGCGGTGCTTTATTGTGGCGTGGAAACGCCGCAGGAGGGAAAAACTCAGGTCGATAGGCGGATAAAAGAGCTGTTGAGTATTAGTTTTGAGCAGTTTAAGCAAATTGCCATGATTGCCCAGGGCGAATTTTGGGAGTTGCTGAACGCTTCCACTCAGGAGCGGACGGAGATTTTGCGCACCATTTTTATGACGGAGCGTTACCAACGCTTGGAGCAAAAGTTGCGGGAGCGGCGTAACGCTGGCTTGAATGAGAAGAAACGGCTGGAAAACAGCGTGGTGCAATATTTCAACGAGGCGGCGGCAGGGCCGAAAAGCCAGCTGGCTGAGGATTTGCAAAAGTTGCAGGAGCAGACGGCGGCCAGCGGCGGCGCTTGGGATTTGGCGGCAATGTTGGATTTGCTACAAAAGCTGATTGATGAGGACTATGCGGAAAAAGCGCTGGTGCAGGCAGATTTGCAGGCGGCTAATCAGCTTTTGGACGAGCATAAGACAGCCTTGAACGACGCGAAGACAAATAATAAGCTGCTGGACCGACTGGCCGAACATCAGGAGCGGCAGCGGTGGCTGGCCGAGCAAGGGCCGGCAATGGACGGGCAGGCTCAGCTTTTGCAGCGGCAAAAGGCGGCCCGGCGGGAGGTGCAGCCGGTTTTTCAGCGTTGGCAGGGGACCCAGGCGCAGGCTGCCAAAACGGCGGCGGCGATTGAGCGGCAGAGCCAGGCATTGGCCCAGGCGGAGGCGGCGTTGCAGCGGGCGGCGGCGGTTCTAACGCCGGAGCAGTTGCAGCAAGCGCCGGTGCAGCTGGCGAAAAGTCAACAGCAGCAGAAAGAATGGGAACATGTTGCTGGGGAGCTAAATAGGCTGTTGCACCAGGTTATTAAGGCTTACAACGAAGATGTAGAAGAATGGCGAAAAAAACAGCAAAATTTTGAAGCTGCGCGAGATAGATATAATCAGCTGGATGGGGAATATAAGCAGCAGGAGCAGATTTTGGAAAACTGCCGGGCCGGCATTTTGGCCCAAACGCTGGCAGAGGGGCAGCCCTGCCCGGTTTGCGGTTCCACCAATCATCCCAGACCCGCCCAGTTGCCGGCGGAGGCGGTGACTGAGGCGGATTTGAAGCAGAGCAAGGCTGCGCTGGAGCGAGCCAGGCAGGCCAAGTATGATCTGCTAAAGGAGGTGGAAAAGGCCAAAGGGGTTTTGCAGAAGCAGGGTGAACAGCTTAAACAGCAGGTGTTAAAGGCATTGGCCGAGGCCGGACAACCCCAAACTGAGGAGACAGCCAAAGGGGAGGTGCTCACAGCTCAGTTGCAGCAGGCGGCCCGGAACATCGACACTAAAATTCAGGACGAGAAACAAAAACAGAGGGAACTGGGCCAAAAGTGCCTGGCTTATATTGAAGCGACCCTGCCGCAAAATGCGGCGCGGCCCGGCAGCGTCAAACAGGCGATTGAGCTGGCCCAGCAGGCGGCGGCAGAGGTGCAGCGTTTGCAAAGTACGGCGGCGGGCAGTTTGGAAACCTTGCGCCAAAGCTTACGTGAGCAGCAGACGGGCGTGGAGGCTTGTCAGGCGGAATTTACGGCGGTTTTGCAAGAAAAAGGTTTTGCGGACGAGGCGCAGTTTAAGAGTTTACTGGCAACGGAGGAAGAAATCGGCCAAACGGAGGAAACTCTTACTCAGTATCACCAGGCGGTGCAGACTAATAAGGAGCAGCTGGCCCAGTCGATGGAGGACGCCAAGGGGCGCGTTTTGGTTGACGAGGCGGCTTTGCAGCAGCAGGTGCAAGCGCAGGCGCAGCTGGCGGCTGATTTGCAGACGGAGAGCAATTTGCTACAAACGCGGTTGACCCAAAACGGTCGCTTGCAGCAAAATATTGCAGCACAAAAAGAGCCGCTGGCTGCAGCTTGCCAGGAAAGTCAACTTTGCAGCCAGCTTTATAATCTAATCAGCGGTAATATCAGTGAGAAAAACAAAATCACCTTTGAGCAATATATTCAAGCGGCCGGTTTTGATAATATTATCGCGGCGGCTAACCGGCGGCTGTTGCCGATGAGCGACGGCCAGTTTGAGCTTTTCCGGGTGCAGGAGGCGGGCAACAAGCGGAGCAAGGCCAGCCTGGATTTGGAGGTTCAGGACAACTTCACCGGGCAACGGCGGCCGGTGGGCAACCTGTCCGGCGGGGAGAGCTTTAAGGCCTCTCTGAGCCTGGCCCTGGGCCTTTCCGACACGGTTTCCGGTGATTTGGGCGGCGTGCAGATGGACGTGCTTTTTGTGGACGAGGGCTTTGGCACGCTGGACCGCAAGTCGATTGAAAATGCGCTGGATATTTTGCTCAGCCTGTCCGGCGCGAACAAGCTGGTGGGGATTATCAGCCATCGGGAGGAGCTGGTGGAGAATATTCCGCAGCAAATCCGGGTGCGGAAATCCAAAAATGGCAGCAGCATTGAAATTGATACGGGCTTTTAGATACAAATATCCCCCGCCTTGTATGGGCAGGGGATATTGCTTTTCGGTCTTATATTAAGCCTTAAATGAGGATTTCAGCGAAACAATACGGTTGAAAACCATATGGTCGTTTTCAGTGTCCGGGTCGACGCAGAAGTAGCCATGGCGCAGGAATTGGAAACGCTCGTTAGGCATAACATAAATTGGTTCAATTTTAGCGTCCGGCAAAACTTCCAGGCTGTTGGGGTTCAGATTATCAATAAAGTCGGTGCCCTCAGGGCAATCATAGGGATTGTCCGCCGTGAACAGATAATCGTAAAGGCGAACTTCAGCAGTTTTGCACTCCTTGGCGTTCACCCAGTGGATGGTGCCTTTCACCTTTTTGGTGCTGGGGCCGCCGCTGATGGTTTCCGGGTCGTAAGTGCAGTGCAGCTCCACAATGTTGCCGGCCTCGTCTTTGATAACTTCCTCACATTTGATGATGTAGGCGGCTTTCAGGCGCACTTCGCCGCCGGGCTTCAGGCGGAAGAATTTTTTCGGCGGCTCCTCCATAAAATCATCCTGCTCGATATAGATTTCCCGGCCAAAGGGCAACAGACGTTTGCCGCGCTCCGGCTTTTCCGGGTTATTCTCAATGGGCAGCATTTCCCGGCCGTCCTCAGGATAGTTGGTGATAACCACTTTCAGCGGCCGCAGCACACACATCACCCGGTCGGCCTGAGTGTTCAAATCCTCCCGCAGGCAATGCTCCAGCAGGGCGGAATCCACCATACTTTCCGCCTTGGCCACGCCAATGCGTTCGCAAAAATCGCGGATGGCCTCCGGGGTGTAGCCGCGGCGGCGCAGGCCGGAAAGGGTGGGCATGCGGGGATCGTCCCAACCGCGCACATGGCCCTCCTCCACCAGGCGGCGCAGGAAACGTTTGCTCATCACGGTGTGGGTCAGGTTCAGGCGGGCAAATTCAATCTGGCGGCTTTTGGTGGGGCAACTGGTGTTGTCAATCACCCAATCGTAAAGCGGCCGGTGGATTTCAAACTCCATAGTGCAGATGGAATGCGTAATCCCCTCCAGGGAATCGGAAATGGGATGGGCAAAATCATACATCGGGTATATGCACCAATCATTGCCGGTGCGGTTGTGTTCCCCATGTTGAATACGATAGATGACCGGGTCGCGCATTACAAAGTTGGGCGAGGCCAGGTCAATCTTGGCGCGCAGGGTGTACTGACCGTCGGCAAATTCGCCGGAGCGCATGCGGGCAAAAAGGTCCAGACTTTCCTCAATCGGCCGGTCGCGCCAGGGAGAGGTGGCCGGCACGCCAATGCTGCCGCGGTGCTCTCGCATTTGGTCGGCGTTGAGTTCGCAGACGTAGGCCTTGCCTGCCTTTATCAGCTCCACTGCGTATTGGTAAATTTGCTCAAAGTAATCCGAGGCAAAAAAAAGCCGATCCTGCCAATCAAAGCCCAGCCAGCGAACGTCGGCCTTGATAGCGTCCATAAACTCCTGCTCCTCCTTGGCCGGGTTGGTGTCGTCAAAGCGCAGGTTGCACAGGCCCTGATATTTTTTGGCTGTGCCAAAGTTTAGGCAAATGCTTTTGGCGTGGCCAATGTGCAGATAGCCGTTGGGCTCCGGCGGGAAACGGGTGTGCACGGCCTGCGCGTGGCCGGCGGCTAAATCGGCCTCAATTTCATCATGAATAAAATTACCAGCCAAACGGTTTTCCGTTGGGTTTTCCGTGGTGGCTTGGTTTTGTTCCTTTGCTTTTTCTTCCATTGTAGAACCTCCAATATTCCTGGGATTGTTTTAGTTTGCCTTGGGCTGGTTTGCCAAGCATTGCAGATAGTAGGCTTTAATCTTGGCAAAGCTGTCATCGCTTAAATCGTGTTCCAGGCGGCAGGCGTCGGCTTTGGCGTTGGCCGGATTGACGCCCAGGCGCAGCAGGCAATCGGTGAGGACTTGGTGGCGTTCATAAACCCGCTCGGCAATTTCCTGCCCTTTGGCCGTCAGGCTGATTAGCGCGTCTTGGGAAACGGTGATATAGCCGTTTTCCCGCAGGTTTTTCATGGCAATGCTGACGCTGGGGCGGCTGAAGCCCAGGTGGTGGGCGATGTCAATAGCGCGCACATTGCCGTTTTCGCCTTTTAAAATCAATATGGCTTCCAGATAATCCTCGGCGGATTCCCTAATCTGCATATGGCACCTCTTTAAAAATGTTTAAGCTGAATGTTTCGCTGTTACAGCCCTTATTTTAGCATAATCTTCCGAAATTTGCAATAATAGGCTTAAATTACGTAGTCATTTTTATTTTGGGCCTGGCGTTGTTCATCGAGAATATCCTGCAAGGTTATGGCGTCCAGATATTCGTTGATAACTTTTTCCAGCCCTTGCCAAACAGGCAGGGTGGCGCAGGCGCTGTGGCGCGGGCAGCTGGCGGGGTCATGATCCAGGCAGGCCACGGGGGAAAGGCTGCCTTCCGTCAGCCGCAGAATACTGCCCACTGTGTAATGCGCCGGCGGCTTGGCCAGCTTGTAGCCGCCCTGAAAGCCCCGATTGGTTTGCAAAATGTCGGTTTTGTTCAGAATTGCCACAATCTGCTCCAAATATTTTTTGGAGATTTCCTGCCTGGCGGCAATGTCTTTCAGGGCGATGAAACCCTGCTGCTGGTGCTCTGCCAAATCTAGCAGCATACGTAGGGCGTAGCGTCCTTTGGTTGAAATCTTCACTTTCTTGCTTCACCTCGCACTTCTAAAGCCTATAATAACATATATTTACTAGGTTTTCAAGGGGTAATACGCAAAGTTGCGGTTGATTTATTGGCGCATATCCATTATAATTAGGTAAAAAAGATAAAACGGAGGCGAAAATTTTGAAACGGGAAAATTGTTTTAAGTTATATAATGAAGCTGATTGGCAAGAGCTGGAGGCGGTGGCGGCGGATTACCGCCAGTTTTTGAGCCTTTGCAAAACAGAGCGCGAAAGTGTGCGGGAGATTGTGCAGCAGGCGGAGGCGGCCGGTTACATAAGCCTGGAGGCTGCGGCGCAGGCTGGGCGGCCGCTGCTTGCCGGGGCCAAGGTTTACAGCGTTTGCATGGGCAAGGCGGTGGCGCTGTTTCGTTTGGGGCGGCAGCCGTTAACCGCCGGTTTGAATATTTTGGGGGCGCATATTGATTCGCCCCGGCTGGATATTAAGCAAAACCCTTTGTTTGAGGAGGGCGAATTAGCCTTTTTGGATACGCACTATTACGGCGGTATAAAAAAATATCAGTGGGTGACTTTGCCGCTGGCCCTGCACGGGGTGGTGGTGAAAAAGGACGGCTCCACGGTGGAAATTGTGATTGGCGAGGACCCTGCCGACCCGGTTTTCTGCGTCACCGATTTGTTGGTGCATTTGGCGCAGGAGCAGCTGGAAAAGAAAGGCGCGCGCGTGGTGGAGGGCGAGGCTCTGAATATTTTGATTGGCAACGCCGCTCTGCCGAAAGCGTTGGCCGGCGAGGATAAGGACGCCCAGGGGGCGGCTAAGGAGGCGGTGAAGGCCAATGTGCTGCACTTGCTGGCGGAAAAATATGACCTGACAGAGGAAGATTTTATTTCTGCGGAGCTGGAAGTGGTGCCGGCCGGCCCGGCCAGAGAAGCGGGCTTGGACCGCAGCATGATTTTGGCTTACGGCCAGGACGACGCAGCTTGTGCCTACCCCTCTTTGCGGGCGATGTTGGCCGTGGAGCAAAGCGATCGTTGCGCCTGCTGCTTGCTGGTGGATAAGGAGGAGATTGGCAGCGTGGGAGCCACGGGCATGCAATCCCGCTTTTTTGAAAACAGCGTGGCGGAGCTTTTGAACCTAACCGGCGATTACAGCGAGCTTAATTTGCGCCGTCTGTTGCAGAGGAGCCGCATGCTTTCATCCGACGTCAGCTCCGCTTTTGACCCAGCTTACGCTGCGGCTTTTGAGAAGAAGAATGTGGCTTATTTGGGCCGCGGACTGGTGTTTAACAAGTTCACCGGGGCCAGAGGCAAATCCGGCTCCAACGACGCTAACGCCGAATATCTGGCCTGGTTGCGCCGGGTGATGGACGAGGCCGGCGTGCATTATCAGACGGCGGAGCTGGGCAAGGTTGATTTGGGCGGCGGCGGCACCATTGCTTATATCCTGGCGCTTTATGGTATGGAGGTTATTGACAGCGGCGTGGCCGTGCTGAATATGCATGCGCCGTGGGAGGTTACCAGCAAGGCGGATATATATGAAGCGTATAAAGGGTATAAGGCATTCATTGAGGCAGATTAATGGGAAAAGTTTTAGTAATAGCCGAAAAACCCTCCGTCGGGCGCGACATCGCCCGCGTTTTGGGCTGCCGGGAAAAAGGAGACGGTCTGCTTGCTGGCGGCAATTATATCGTATCCTGGGCGGTGGGCCATCTGGCCGCCCTTTGCAACCCGGAGGACTACAATCCGGCCTGGAAAAAGTGGAGTATGGAAACGCTGCCGATTATGCCGGAGCAAATGCAGCTGCAAGCAGTGGTCAGCGGCCGGGCCCAGCTGGCGGTGCTGAAAAAGCTGCTGCGCAGCCCGGAGGTGGAAAGTTTGATTTGCGCCACCGATTCCGGTCGGGAGGGCGAGCTGATTTTTCGCTATATTTATCAGCTGTGCGGCTGCCGCAAGCCTTTTCGGCGGCTGTGGGTTTCCAGTATGACGGACGAGGCCCTGCGGGAGGGCTTTGCCAGCCTGCGCCCCGGTGCGGATTACGATAATCTGTTTGCTTCGGCTCGCTGCCGTTCGGAGGCGGATTGGCTGGTGGGTATTAACGCCAGCCGGGCCTACACCCTGAAATATAACACATTGCTTTCCATTGGCCGGGTGCAAACGCCAACTTTGGCGATTATTGTGGCGCGGGCGCAGGAGATTGCCGCTTTTGTGCCGGAGGAATATTGGGAGCTTAGGGCCGATTTTGCTTTGGCGGACGGCCAAACCTATTGGGGCGTTTGGCAGGATAAGCAGGGTAAAACGCGCTTGGTTGGCCCGCAGGCCGCCGAGCAGGCCAAGGCCTTGCAGGCGGCGGTGAAGGGCCGGCCGGCGCAGGTCTTGCAGGTGGGGCGCGAGGAAAAAAGCCAGCCGCCGCCTCTGCTTTACGATTTGACGGAGCTACAGCGCGATTGTAATCGACGCTATGGCTATTCCGCCCAGAAAACGCTGGATATTGCTCAAAGCTTGTATGAGCGGCGCAAGTTGCTGACCTATCCACGCACGGATAGCCGTTATCTCAGCGACGACTTGGCGCCGCATTTGGCCAGCCGGGTGCAGCGTTTGGCTGGTCTGACTCAGTTTTCAGATTTGGCCGCGCCGCTGTTGGGCCAACCGTTGCCGCTGAGCAAGCGGATTATTGATAACAGCAAAATTAGCGATCATCACGCTATTATCCCCACGGAGGGCAATTTGCGCCTGGAGGGGTTGACCCCGGATGAGCTGCGGGTGTTTCGTTTGGTGGCGCTGCGCTTCCTGGCAGTGTTTTATCCGCCCTATCGTTATGCCGTGACAAAGGTGCTGACGCAGGTGCAAACGGAGGCCAATCCGCAGGGCGAGCTGTTTGCTTCCCGCGGGCAGGAGGTTTTGCAGGCCGGTTGGCAGGCGGTTTATCAACAGCTGCAAGCCTGGGAGGCGGCGGAGACGCCGCCGAAAAAGACCGCCACAGCCAAAAAAAGCGCCAAAGAGGACGACCAGCAGCTGCCCAGCTTGCAGGAGGGGCAGCCGGCGCAAGTTTTGGCCGTCAAAAGCAGCCGTAAGAAAACCCAACCGCCCAAGCCGTATACGGAGGCGGGGCTGCTATCCGCAATGGAGAACGCCGGGCGTTTTGTGGAGGACGAAGCCCTGCGCGAGCAGCTAAAGGAGAACGGCCTGGGCACGCCGGCCACCAGGGCGGCTATTATTGAACGGTTGCTGAAAGTGGGCTATATCCGGCGGCAGGGCAAAAATTTGCTGCCCACCGAAAAGGGGGAGCGCTTGATGGAGGTGGTGCCGCCGGAGCTGAAATCGCCGGAAACCACCGGCAAGTGGGAACGCGGGCTTTCCGCCATTGCGGGCGGCCGGATGACGGATGAAGTTTTTATGGCTAGTATTCGTCGTTATGTGCAGTATCTGGTGCACGATTGCCGCACATCGAACCGTTTTGTGCGCTTTCCAGAGGAGCCGCGGCGTTACAAATCGGCAGGCTCCACAGCTGGCCGGCCTAAAACAGCAGCCGGGCCAAAAAGTTCCAGTAAAAAATCTGCGATAAAATAGCTAAAACCACTTGCTTAATGGCGGAGAATTACTTATAATATATAGGTAGAAAAAGAAATAAGGAGGAGATGCTTATGCGTATTCTGAAATCCCGGAGGAGTATGCTGTTGCTGGTGATGTTGCTGTTGGTTGCCTTGCTGGGAGCGGCTGGCGTGGTAAGCGCCGCCCCCACCGTCACCAATGTGACAGCTCAGTTGAACCCCGATTATAAAATCGTTGTGGATGGTGTAAACCAGAACCTTTTTAACTCAACAGGACAGCCGGTTTATCCGTTGGTTTACAACAACAGCACTTATCTGCCTTTGCGGGCGATGGGCGAGTTGATGAACAAAAATGTCAACTGGGATGAGGCCAATTTGACGGCCAGCCTGGAGGGCAAGCGCACCGCGGCACCCTCTAGCGGTCGGGTAACGTCGGCTTCCCGGCAATATGTGACGGCTCAGCTGCGCCCGGATTTTACAATTATGATGGATGGCGTGCGCCGCAGCTTCACCAATTCCGACGGCACTGCCATTTATCCGTTGCTTTACAACGGTTCGGTTTATTTGCCCTTGCGTTCGATTGGCGAGCTGATGGGTAAAAATGTGGATTGGGACGGACGCACTTCCACCATCAGCATTTATGGCGGTACTGGCTCCGGCAATACGGTGACGGATGCGGACAGCTTTAATTCCAACACCTCAAACAAGCCGGTTAATCCCGGAACAACCAATCCCGGCTCAAACAACAATGGCGTAATGCTGACTTTGGATGAGGCCAGAGCGGTTGCTTTGCGCATAGTTTCCGGCGCTTCGGCCAGTGATATTACCAAGCTAAAGCTGGATTATGACGATGGCCGCCCGGTTTATGAGGTGGAGCTGCTTTACAACTTTGTGGAATATGAGCTGGAGCTGGATGCTTACACCGGCGCCACACTCAAGATGGAAACAGAAAACAAAGCGGGGCAGATTGTTCAGCCCGGCCAGTCAAACCAAAATCCCAACCAGAGCCAGGTGATGAGCAATGATGACGCGCGGGCGGCTGCTTTGCGGGCGGTGCCGGGTTCCAGCCTGAACAATATCACCAAGCTAAAGTTGGAATATGATGATGACCGCTGGGTTTACGATGTGGAAATTTACTACAATTTTGTGAAATATGAATTGGAGTTGGACGCCTACACCGGTCAGGTGTTGGATATGCAGGCGGAACGGCAGGATTACTTCTACAATCAAGCTCACCGTGTCGCTCAGCAAGCGGTCAGCGTATCCAGTCAGACGGTTTACTGTGCCCAAAATTGTGTGCTGAACCATACACACTACTATCAGACTGATTACTGTCCGCAAAATTGCTCGCTGAACCATACGCATTGTTATCAAACTGCGGATGGTTACTGCCCGCAGAACTGCACTTTGAGCCACACTCATCATTATCAAAGCGGTTACTGTGCGCAGAATTGTTCCCTGAACCATACGCATCATTATGCCAGCCAGGCGGTGGGCGGTCATCACGGCAGGCATCACCGCTGAAATTGAATTTTTAGCCATTTAGCCGTGGCTTAGCAAAGGAGGCTAACAAAGTGAGGATCACAAATCAAAACAACATTTTTGGCCGGAATAATATTTTCGGCCCCAAGCGTCGGAATACGTCGGCCGGGCAGGGCGCGCAGGCCAAATCAGTGGTGGCTGGTGTGGCCGATAATGTGCAGGAAAACGCGCAAACCGGATTGCGTCAAGCCGCGGCGCAAACTGCGGCTGTGAGCAAGCAGGACAGAGTGGCGCTTTCGGCAGAGGCTCGCCTGGCGGCGGCCAATGCGGTTTATCAGGCTTTAACCGGCACTGACAACAAGCTGGAGAATGAAAAGAAAATGGCGGAGCAGGCGGCCAAGGCTATGCAGGAGTCTTTGCAACGGCAGAAAGAAGCGGCCAAGGACGAGGCGGAAGCGGCCAAAGAGGCCATGGACTACATGCTGAAAATGATGGAAATTGCTCGCCGCATTTCCACCGGCGGCCAGGTGCCGGGCTCTGATGAACAAAAGCTGCTGGAATATAGCCAAGTGCTTTACACAATGGCTAAAACGTTGGCGATGTCCGCTAAGGAGCACGAGAAATACGACTCCTTGTTTGAGGATGAGGAGCAGGCGCAAGAGGGCGGTTCCGTGGAGGCGGCCGGTGGGGTTGAGGGAGCTCCCGCGGCGGCTGGCGGCGGCGATGTTGCGGCTGCTGCACCGGTGGAATCGGCTCCGGTTGAATAAATTTGAACCATTTTCTACCTATTTAAAATAGACTGAATTTTTCTAACTTAACAAAGGATGTGTTTTATAGTAATGTCAAAAAAACAGATTACTACGGCGGCTGCTCCGGCCGCTTTGGGGCCGTACTCTCAGGGGATTGTGGCTGGCGGCTTCTTCTTTGCCAGCGGTCAGGTGCCGATTGACCCAGCCACCGGCGAGTTGGCCAGCGAAACGGTGGAGGCTCAGGCCCGGCAGGTTTTTGCCAACCTGAAGCAGGTTTTGGCAGCTGCTGGCTGCGGCTTTGCGGATGTGTTGAAAACCACAGTGTTTTTAACTGATTTGGCCAATTTTGCCGAAGTAAACAGCATTTATGCTGAATATTTTGTGGAACCTTTTCCGGCCCGTTCCTGTGTGCAGATTGCCGCTTTGCCAAAGGGCAGCCTGTTGGAAGTGGAGTTAATTGCCAAAATACCGGAATAAATAAGCTAAACCGTCGCTAAATGCCTGCTAAACGCAGGTTTTGGGCGGCGGTTTTTGTTGATATTTGCAATTATTTTTTAATGTAAAATTTTTTTCTGCAAAAAAATTGCTTAAAATAGTATTTTGCTATTGCCTTTTTGCATTGTCTTTTGTATAATAGTAAATGGAAAAGCGGCTTTGGTGAAAAGCTGCGACAGGAGGCCGGGATTTTATGGAAATTTTTTATGCGCTGCTAATGGGCGCCGCGATTGGCGGAGTTTGGGTTTTAGTGGCGCTGGCGTTACTTCTTCAAGTTGTGAAAAGGAGCGATGCCAAGATGGCGGCCGCTTTGCAGGCTGGCGAGGACGGACAAGCTGTGAACCGCCAAGCCTTGAATGCTGTTTTGAAATTTCACGTCAGCAAGTATATTTTGGATGTGCTTTTGCTGCTGGCTTTGTTTTTGGCCCGCGGCTGGTTGCCTTTCCGTTGGGATTTCACCCTGCTGGGCGTTGGCATAATGTTAACGGTATTTTTTCAGTTGCTGTTGGCCTGCACAGGCCTGAACAAGCGGCTGATTCGGAAATAGGTTTTTTTTGGTTCTTTTAATAGGAGTGTAAAAAATTTTAAATATTTTACATTAAGTTTGCAAAGAAAGGAGGCAGGTAAATATGTCTAACGCTACTTTGTTTGAAATCGGCGCATTTCACGTGAACAGCGTGATGACCACTTCATTGGCGATTACGGCAGTGGTAAGCGTGGTGGCGATTGCCGGCACACGCAATTTGAAGGAACGCCAGCCGGGGCGTTTGCAAAGCGCTTTGGAATATGTGGTTGGCGGCTTGCGTGATTTTTATGGCAGTATTATTGGCAAGGAAAAGGCAACGGCTTTTTTGCCGGTGCTGGGGACTCTGTTTTTGTATATTATCATATCAAACTACAGCGGCTTGCTGCCGCTTGCCGGAGAGCTGCCAGGCTTTCAGCCGCCCACGGGCACGCTTAGCTGCACTGTGGGGCTGGCGCTGGTTACTTTCTTAGCCACCCAGTACGGCGGTTTCAAATATCATGGCGTGCATTATTTAGGGCATTTTGTGAAGCCAGTGGCGCCGCTGCTGCCTTTGATGCTGCTGGAAGAGGTCACTCACCCGTTATCTCTTTCTTTGCGTCTATTTGGCAATATTTACGGTGAAGAAACCGTTTTGCATCAAGTGAGCGGTTTGATTCCCTTGGGGGCGCCAATCGTTATTATGGGTTTGTCCCTGTTGTTTGGCTTTATTCAGGCCCTGGTGTTCACCATGCTTTCGGCCATTTATATCGACACGGCCACCAGCGCAGGGCATTAAGATGGTTTTGAGTTTAGCCCGAATTTAATGTGTTTTCTCGTTTAATTATTATGGTATAAAGTTTTAAAGTCCGCGTGTTTGGATTTGGAAAGGAGGAATATGGATATGGAAAGTGCAATTATTGCATTGGCAGCCGCTCTGGCTATCGCTATCTCTACTATTTTCCCGGCTTTGGGCCAGGGCAAAGTGGGCGCTGCTGCTATGGAGAGTATTGCTCGTCAGCCTGAGGCTGCCGGCGACATTCGTACAGCTATGATTTTGGCTATGGCTTTGTTGGAAGCTTTGACCATTTATGGTCTGCTGATTGCTTTTATGATCGTAGGCAATATCGGCTAATAAGCGGCCACAGATGTTTGGCTTTCTCCCTGGCGCTCCCCTTTGGGGCGCTGGGGGTGGGGAGCCAATCGTAACCAAGACCGAGAGGAGGGCAATCGCCTAATGGAGATTGATGTTCAGACTTTAATATTTGTCATGGTGAACTTTTTAGTTCTCGTGGCTATTTTATATAAATTCATGTGGGGGCCTGTTATCCGCATGATCGACTCCCGGCAGCAAACCATTGACGACAGCCTGAACAAGGCTGACGCGGCGCGCCGTGAGGCAGAACAGATGAGCGCTAAACTGGCGGAGGAAATTGCCGACGCCAGACGCCAAGCCAAGGCTATTATTGACGACGCCCAAAAAACGGCGGAGGAAACCAAGGAAGATATTTTGGCCCAGGCCAGAACTTCCGCGGATAGCATTTTGGCTCGTGCTGAAGCTGAGATTGCCAAGGAAAAGGCCGACGCCATTTTGGCTATTAAAGGCGAAGTGGCTGATATGGTGGTTTCCGTGGCTGGCCGTTTGTTGGCTGAGGATATGACCGACAAACAGCATATGGCTTTGGTGGATAAATATATTGCAGAGGTGGCGGCAAAAAATGATTAAGGCCGGTTTGACAAAACGCTATGCCAAGGCTTTGCTGGAATTGGCCCAGGCCAAACAGCAAGAGGCCGCCTTTGGCCGCAATTTGCACGATTTTGTGGCTTTGTTGCAGCAAAATGAGGAATTGGCCCAGATGATTTACGGCAAGCTGATGTCCACTTCCGCCAAAAAACAGTTGATTGAAAAGATTTTGGCAGAGGATACGCCGGTTGAGGTGAAAAACTTCATTTTTGTAATTTTGGACAAAGGCCGGGAAGCTAGTTTGCCGGAATTTGCCGCAGCTTATGAGGAGCTTTGCGACGAGGCTGCCGGTGTGCGTCAGGTTGTGGTGCACACGGCGGTGCCGTTGGCTGAGCAGGAGCAGCAGGCTTTGGAAAAGGCCCTGGCTGACAAGCTGAACGCCAAAATTCGCCTGAAAACGCTGCTGGATAAGCAACTTATCGGCGGCCTGAAGGTGCAAATTGACGACACTGTGTACGACGCAAGCCTTAGCCAACAGCTGCGTTCCTTAAAGGAATCGCTGACGTTGGAATAGGCTGAGGCGTAAGGCAAGTTAAAAAACTGTTGGCAAGCCAACAGACTGTTATACAGGAACTTTAGAACTTAGAGGGGTGAAAAATTTTGAGCATCAGACCAGAAGAAATCAGCTCCATTCTGAAGCAGCAGATAGAAAATTATCAGGCTGACGTTGATGTGTCGCAGGTGGGTACCGTTATCACCGTAGGCGACGGCATTTGCCGTATTTACGGCTTAAACAACGCTATGGCCGGCGAGCTGCTGGAGTTTGAAAACGGCGTGATGGGTCTGGCGATGAACCTGGAGGAGGACAACATTGGCTGCGTAATTTTGGGTCAGTTCACCGACATCCATGAGGGCGATCAAGTGAAACGTACTGGTCGTATTATGGAGGTTCCGGTGGGCGAAGCCCTGATTGGCCGTGTTGTGGATCCGCTGGGCAATCCTTTGGATGGCAAAGGGCCGATTGAAACCAACAAATTCCGCCCTGTGGAATCCAAGGCGCCGGGTGTAATCTCGCGTAAATCCGTGTTTGAGCCTATGCAGACGGGTTTGAAATCCATTGACTCAATGGTGCCGATTGGCCGCGGTCAGCGCGAGCTGATCATTGGCGACCGTCAAACGGGCAAAACCGCCATCGCTGTTGACGCTATTCTGAACCAAAAAGGTCAGAATATGATTTGTATTTATGTAGCAATCGGCCAAAAGGCCTCCACCGTTGCTTCCGTGGTGAAGCGTCTGGAGGAGGGCGGCGCAATGGAGTATTCCATTGTGGTTTCCGCCGCAGCTTCTGAGCCGGCTCCGTTGTTGTATATTGCTCCTTATGCCGGCGCGGCAATGGGCGAGGAGTTTATGTTCAACGGCAAGCACGTTTTGATTGTATATGATGATTTGACGAAGCAGGCCATGGCCTACCGCGAACTTTCCCTGCTGCTGCGCCGTCCGCCGGGGCGTGAAGCTTATCCGGGCGATGTATTCTATTTGCATTCCCGCTTGTTAGAGCGTGCAGCTAAGCTTTCCGACGAATTGGGCGGCGGCTCAATGACGGCTTTGCCGATTATTGAAACGCAGGCCGGCGATATTGGCGCTTATATTCCAACCAACGTAATTTCCATTACTGACGGCCAGATCTTCCTGGAAACCGACGCATTCTTCAGCGGCTTCCGTCCGGCTATCAGCGTTGGTTTGTCAGTATCTCGTGTGGGCGGTTCTGCACAGATTAAAGCTATGAAACAGGTTGCCGGCACCTTGCGTGGCGACTTGGCGCAGTATCGTGAGTTGGCGGCGTTCTCGCAGTTTGGTTCCGATATGGACAAGGCTACTCGTGACACGTTGGCGCATGGCGAACGTATGATGGAGCTTTTGAAGCAAGATCAATACTCTCCGCTGAAAGTTGAAGAGCAGGTTGCCGTGCTTTACGTCGGCGTAAACGGCCTGCTGAAAGATATTGAGGTTAAGAACATCACCCGTTTTGCTGATGGGTTTGTAGAATATTTGCGTTCTCAGCGCAGCGATGTGCTGGCTGATATTGCCACCAAGCAGAAGTTGGACGACAACAACCAGGCTATGATTGAGCAGGCTTTGGCTGAATACAAAAAGATTTTTGCTTAGAGGGAAGCCTCATTATTTGATTTCGATTACAGCGTAAAGGTGGTGAGATTGCTTTGGCTAATATGCGAGATATCAGACGCCGCATTAAGAGCGTTGTTAGCACCCAGAAGATTACCAAGGCCATGAAAATGGTTTCGGCAGCCAAGCTGCGCAAAACGCAGTCCACTCTGGTGGCGGTGCGCCCTTATTCAGACAAGATTCAGGAGGTTATGAACCACCTGCTTGGCGGCGGCGATGATTATAATAGTCCGTTTTTGCAGCCTCGTGATGAGGTGAAAAATATTTTGTATATTGTGGTGGCCGGCGACCGCGGGTTGTGCGGCGGCTACAATATCAACCTGTTGCGGTTTGCGGAAAATCAGCTGAACTCTGTGCCGGAAGGTAAGCAGGGCGAAATGCTGTTGATTGGTAACAAAACAGCGGAACATTTCCGCACCAGACCGCGCTACAGTGTGATGGACGTGTTCACCAATATTGGCGATACGCCCAATGTCAGCCAAGGTAAGGCCCTGAGTGATTATGTAATCAAAAAGTACCTTGATGGTGAGGTTGACGAGGTTCATGTGGTGTATTCCAAATTTATCTCGGTGTTGACGCAGGTGCCGGATTGCCAGCAGGTGCTGCCCATTCCGGCCAAGCAGGACGAAGCCGCGGATGAGGGTGGAGTGCAGGCTGAAACTGATTATATATTTGAGCCGGGCGGCAAGGAGATTTTGGACGTTATTCTGCCAAAATATGTGGATTCTTCTATTTACCGTCTGCTTTTGGAAGCCAAAGCCGGCGAGCATGGCGCTCGGATGACGGCGATGGATTCGGCGACCGACAACGCCTCCGAATTGATCGATAAACTGACCTTGTCCCTGAACCGGGCGCGTCAGGCTCAGATTACGACGGAAATTACTGAGATTGTCGGCGGTGCCGCAGCGCTGGAATAGCCTGGGCATCATAACAAAAAAGAACCCTGCTTTTAAGGAGGTTGAATTATGGCAGAGGGAAAAATTAGAGAGATTATCGGCGCTATTGTCGATATTGAGTTCCCCTCGGACGGCTTGCCGGCTATTTACAACGCCATCAAGATTGATGAAGAAGATATTCATCTGACTTTGGAGGTTATGCAGCATTTGGGCAATGATTTTGTCCGTTGCGTGGCTCTTTCATCCACTGATGGCCTGCGCCGTGGCATGACGGCTGTGGACACAGGGGCGCCGGTGAGCGTGCCTGTGGGCAAGGAAACGCTGGGCAGAATGTTCAACGTAATTGGCGAGCCGATTGACGGCAAACCGCAATGTGATTACAAACAGACCTCGCCTATCCACAAGGAGGCGCCGCCGTTTGCGGAATTGAGCCCCTCCACTGAAATTTTGGAAACAGGCATTAAGGTTGTTGACTTTTTGGTGCCTTACACCAAGGGCGGCAAGGTTGGTTTGTTCGGTGGCGCCGGCGTTGGCAAAACCGTTTTGATTCAGGAATTGATTAGCAACATCGCTCAGGAGCACGGCGGCTACTCTGTGTTTGCCGGCGTGGGCGAGCGTTCCCGTGAGGGCAATGACCTTTACGGTGAAATGAGCGAATCCGGCGTTATCAGCAAAACAGCGCTGGTTTTCGGCCAGATGAATGAACCGCCGGGGGCCCGCTTGCGCGTGGCTTTGACCGGTTTGACCATGGCAGAGCATTTCCGTGACCAGGATCATCAGGACGTGCTGCTGTTCATTGATAACATTTTCCGTTTCACTCAGGCAGGTTCTGAGGTGTCCGCTTTGTTGGGCCGCATGCCCTCCGCCGTGGGCTATCAGCCCACCCTGGCCACTGAGATGGGCCAGTTGCAGGAGCGCATTACTTCCACCAAGGACGGCTCCATTACTTCCGTTCAGGCTATTTACGTGCCGGCCGACGACTTGACTGACCCGGCCCCGGCAACCACGTTTAACCATTTGGACGCCAGAACCGTTCTGAACCGCGCTATTTCTGAGATGGGTATTTATCCGGCTGTTGACCCGCTGGATTCATCTTCCCGTTCTCTGGACCCGAAGATTGTGGGCCAGGAGCATTATCAGGTGGCGCGTGATGTGCAGCGCATTTTGCAGCAGTACAAGGAGTTGCAGGACATTATTGCCATTTTGGGTATGGACGAATTGAGCGAGGAACAAAAAATTACTGTTGGCCGCGCCAGAAGAATTCAGCGCTTCCTGAGCCAGCCTTTCCACGTGGCGGAGCAGTTCACCGGTACTCCTGGTGTTTATGTGCCGCTGGCTAAAACCGTGCAGGACTTTAAGGCCATTGTGGCTGGTGAATATGATCACCTGCCGGAGCAGGCCTTCCTGATGGTTGGCACGATTGAAGACGCCGTGGCTAAGGCGAAGGCTATGGAAGGGCGTGCATAAGCTATGGCTGAAGATGTAATCCGTTTGGATATTGTTACACCTGCCGGTTTGCTGATGTCAGAGAATGTGGCAACGGTGAACCTGCCGGCCACGCTGGGCTCAATGGGCGTTTTGAAAAACCACGCCCCTTTGATGACAACGCTGGACATTGGCATTGTGAAATACAATCAAGCTGATAAGGATCATTATCTGACGGTGAGCGGCGGCTTTGCTGAGGTTAAGGACAACACAGTTATTGTGCTGGCCGAGGCCGCTGAGCGGGCTGAGGAAATCAACGTGGCTCGGGCTCAGGCTGCCAAAGCTCGTGCAGAGGATCGGCTGCATCATCGCAGTGAGGAAAAGGATTTGGATATGCTGCGGGCTGAGCTATCATTGCATCGGGCAATTAACCGAATCAAGGCCAGCGGGCTTAGATAAAGTAAATAAAAAAACCACCTGTTTAACGGGTGGTTTTTTTATTTAGTAGGAAATAGGTAACACTACTTTTGCAGTGTTTTTTACCAATCTCGCGCACCGATAGCGTCCTCAATGTCAATATTAATGTCGAACCATTCAAGAATGTAGGCGACTGTTTCACCGATAGTGTCCCGGGCCACGGTTTCAATTTCGCTGTCGTTTTCATCAAATTCTGCTTGTAAATCGTTAATACCCTCAACGGCTTCATCAAGTGCAGATTGAATAACTTTCAAATCGGTTTCGTCGTTTTCCAGCAGCGCAATTACCTTGCGAAGCAGGGCCGAAATTTTATCTACCAAAAAGTCAGGATAATAGTCGTCCTGATACATTTCAGCAAGCATTTGATAATTGGGGTCAAACTTTTTCATAGTAGTAAATATACCTCCTTTGCTATTTTGAATTAAAAGCTAACAATTTTAGCTGGGGTCTCCGTGCCCAGCAACATCACGAACTGGGGCAGGTCATACCCCTCTGCGCCGGTTTTCACCTCAATAAAGTGGTAGGAAAGCTGGTCGTTGATGGTTTGGGGTTCCAGAACGATTACCGGAATGCGGCGCATATTCAGGTAAACATCGCGATAACGATGATAACCATACTGCGGGAAAACGTCCAAATCCTCCATGCCCTCCAGCCAAAGCTCGCGCGGTTGGCCATATTGAGCTAAATCCGGCCACTCCATAGGCTTCTCACGCAGTTTGCTAACCACAATGGCCACAATGGCGATGATAACCACCACATAAATGGCGATATTAAGAATAAGATTTACATAAGGCGGCATAATGCTGACTCCTTTGCTATAATATTTCTACATAGTAGTGTAACATATAAATATTATACTACTGTTAAGAAAAATTTACAAGTAAAAAAATAACACTGGACTTTTTCAAAAAAATCTATTATAATAGGTAGAAAAGCGACGCATAAAGACCAAATAGGTTAAAAAGTCAAAAGGAGTGTTGGTATGTACAGACTGGGTATTGATATTGGCTCCACCACGATTAAGGTGGTGCTGATTGACGATGCCGGCGGCCTTTTGTATTCTACTTATCAGCGGCATGGGTCCAGGATTGCCGAAAAATTGGATGAAATTATTGGCAGCTTACCGCTGCTGTTGAAAAACCGACAGGTTAAGGTAGCTATCAGCGGTTCGGCGGGGATGTCCTTGGCGGAATCTGGCGGCATACCATTTGTGCAGGAGGTTTACGCCCTTTCCGGCGCGGTGGCCGAGTTGGAGCCGGAAACGGATGTGGTGATTGAGCTGGGCGGTGAAGACGCGAAAATCCTGTTTCTGACCGGCGGCGTGGAGGAGCGAATGAATGGCACCTGCGCCGGCGGCACGGGCGCTTTTATCGACCAGATGGCAATGCTGCTGAACGTCAGCGTGGAGGAGCTAGACGAGCTGAGCCTGCGCCACAAGAAGATTTACCCGATTGCTTCACGTTGCGGCGTTTTTGCCAAAACGGATATTCAACCGTTGATTAATCAGGGCGCGGCAAAGGAAGATATTGCAGCCAGCATTTATCAGGCGGTGGCCGAGCAGACTGTGACCGGTTTGGCGCAGGGCCGGCGTATTGAAGGCAAAGTGCTGTTTTTGGGTGGCCCGCTTTCTTTTAACCTGGGCCTGCGCCAGCGTTTTATTGAAACTTTGCATCTGGAGCCGGAAAATGCCGTTTTCCCGGAGCTGGGCACATATTTTGTGGCCTTGGGCGCGGCGGTTTATGCGGATGGTCAGCCGGAAGCTTACAGCTACGACCAGTTGCGGCAAAAGCTGTTGCTGGCGCGGAAATCGGTACAGGGGAAAAGCCGTTTTTTGCCCCCTCTGTTTGCGGATGAGGCGGAATATGCCCAGTTTCAGGATCGCCATCAGCGCGACAGCGTGCCGCAGGCAGATTTGCAGACCTATCAAGGCGGGGCCTATTTGGGTATCGATGTGGGCAGCACAACCAGCAAGCTGGCTTTAATCAGCGAAAATGGCAATCTGCTTTACACCTATTATGCTAGCAACAAGGGCAATCCCTTGCCGATTATTCAGCAGCAACTGTTGCATATTTATGAAATTCTGGGCGAAAATATCAGCCTGCGAGCGGCTGCGGTGACGGGTTACGGCGAGGAGCTAATCAAAAACGCTTTTAATATTGATTATGGGCTGGTGGAAACCGTGGCCCACTTTACGGCGGCGCATTATTTTGAACCGCAGGTGGATTACATTATCGACATCGGCGGGCAGGATATGAAATGCTTTACTATCCGCAACGGCACGATTGACAACATTGCGCTGAATGAGGCTTGCAGCTCCGGCTGCGGTTCGTTCATCCAAGCTTTTGCGGAGGCCTTGGGCTATTCGGCGGCCGAATTTGCCAAGCTGGCTTTGTTTGCTAAGCGGCCGGTGGATTTGGGTTCTCGCTGCACGGTGTTTATGAATTCCTCCGTGAAGCAGGCCCAGCGCGATGGCGCTGAGGTTGGCGACGTCAGCGCCGGTTTGGCTATTAGCGTGGTGAAAAATGCGATTTACAAGGTTTTGCGCGTGCACAGCGCGCAAGAGCTGGGCCGGCGAATTGTGGTGCAGGGCGGTACCTTTTTGAATGACGCAGTGTTGCGAGCTTTTGAGCGTGAATTGGGCTACGATGTGGTGCGGCCGAATATTTCCGGGCTGATGGGAGCCTTTGGCGCGGCTCTCTATGCCCAGCAGCGCCACCAAACGTTGGGGCTGCTGGAATCCAGCATTATGCCGGCGGCTGAGTTGGCGGAGTTTCGGCACCAGCCACGGCCGGCCACTTGCCAAGGCTGCGCTAATCATTGTTCGCTGACGGTGAATATTTTTCCAAATGGGCGGCGTTTTATCAGCGGGAACAAGTGCGAACGTGGCCAAGGCGGCAAACCGTTGGATCGGCCGAATGTTTATGAATATATTAATGAAAAGCTCAAGGCGCTGATGGCGCAAAGCGAGGCGGAGGCCGCGGCTCAGCCGGAGCGGCCAACTTTTGGCATTCCGCTGGTGCTGAATATGTATGAGAACCTGCCGTTTTGGTATGAATTTTTCCGGCAGTTGGGTTGTAATGTGATTGTTTCCGGCGAGTCCTCACGGCAGCTTTACGCCAAGGGGCAGCTGACTATTCCATCTGATACGGTGTGTTATCCGGCCAAGCTGGCGCACGGGCATATTGAGGCGTTGCTGGAAAGAGGTGTGGACAGGATTTTTTATCCCTGCTCCAGCTACAATATCGACGAGGGCCGCGGCGATAAGAATTACAACTGCCCGGTGGTGGCCTATTATCCAGAGCTGTTGCATGCCAATGTGCCGGTGCTGAAAGAGGTGGATTTCCGCTTTCCCTATTTGAGCCTGAATGATCGCACGGTTTTGGGCGGGCATTTTCACGAACTTTTCCCGGAGCTTAATCTTTCGCTGGCCCAGTGTATTGTGGCGGCCAACAAAGCCTGGACGGCATATCGCCAATGGTGGGCGGATGTGGAGGATTATGGGATTCGGGCTTTGCACCAGGCGAAGGAGCAGGGCTGGAAGGTGGTGGTTTTGGCTGGGCGGCCTTACCACGTGGATCGGGAGATTAATCACAGTATTGACAAGCTTTTCAATTCGCTGGGTTTTGTGGTGCTGGCGGAAAGGGTTTTGACCGATTTGGTTTACAGCCAGAAAGTGAATGTGCTGAACCAGTGGACTTATCACACTCGAATGTATAATGCGGCGCGTTACGTGTGCCGGCACGATAATATGCAGCTTGTGCAGCTGGTGAGCTTTGGTTGCGGATTGGACGCAATCACCAGCGATGAGCTGAAAGATATTTTGGAACGCAATGGCAAGATTTATACCCAGCTGAAAATTGACGAAATTAATAATCTGGCCGCGGTTAAAATCCGGGCGCGCAGCCTGCTGGCGGCAATGGAAAAATAGGAGGGACAAAGATGTCGGAGAAAAGCAAAAAATCAGAAAATGAGCAAAATCTACAAGCACATTTGAACCGCCTGATTGAGCCGTTCAACAATCTTTGGGAGTGGCTGTTCAATCAGGCGGAGCGTGAGGAGATGGAAATGCCCTTGCGGGAGCATGAAATGCCTCTGCGGGAGTTCACGGCGGATATGAAGCGGGACTACACCATTTTGGTGCCGCAAATGCTGCCGGTGCATTTTAAGCTGATTGGCGGCATTTTGCGGCGGCAGGGCTACAATGTGGAGTTTTTGGAAAATTCCGGCTACAGCGTGACGGAGCGAGGTCTGCAAAACGTACATAATGACACATGTTATCCGGCCTTGCTGGTGATTGGCCAACTGCTTGACGCTCTGAAAAGCGGCAAATACGATTTGGAGCGCACGGCGTTGCTGCTGACCCAAACTGGCGGCGGCTGCCGGGCCAGCAATTACATCTATCTGCTGCGCAAGGCGATGGAGAAAAACGGCCTTTCGCATATTCCAGTAATCCCTTTGCGCCTGGACGCTTTGCAGGCTGGCGGCGGTTTCAGCCTGAGCAAGCGGGTTTTACTGCGCTGCCTGTTTGCTTGCTACTATGGGGATATGATTTTGTGGCTGAAAAATCAATGCAAACCATATGAGGAGGTGCCCGGCCATACTGACAAGGTGGTGGAGATTATCACCAACCAGCTGGAGCAGGCCTTTGCCACAGGGCGTTATCTGCTGCTGGGCCCGAATTATCTGAAAATCTTAAACGCTTTTAAGCAGATTAAACGGCGGCCAGTGCAGAAGCCTAAGGTTGGCATTGTGGGCGAAATTTATATGAAATATGCGCCGCTGGGCAACAATGACCTGGAAAATTATCTGATTGAACAGGGGGCGCAGCCGGTGGTGACCGGGGTGCTGGATTTTCTGCTTTATTCCCTGAACAATAGCTTTGTGGACGCTAAGCTTTATAGCCACGTTACCCTGGGGACTTGCCTGCGCAAGCCGCTGTTTAAGCTGTTGGTGCTGGGCCAGCAAGCGATGCGTAACGTTATTCGTCTGGATGGCACTTTTATGCCGCCGGCCACTTTTACTAAGGTGCAGCGGGCGGCCAAAGGTTGCATTAGCCAGGGCGTGAAGATGGGCGAGGGCTGGCTGCTGACCGGTGAAATGCTGGACCTTTTGGAAAGCGGCGTGAACAACATCGTTTCCGCGCAGCCTTTTGGCTGCTTACCTAATCATATTGTGGCCAAGGGGATGATTAGGGCGGTTAAGGAGCGGCACCCGGAAGCCAACATTGTGGCGATTGATTACGACCCCGGCGCTTCCCGCACCAATCAGGAAAACCGGATTAAGCTGCTGCTGGCCAATGCCAACGCAGCCCTGGCAGGAGATGTTGCTGGGCGGCGGCGTGTGTTGAATTTGCAGCCACAGGAGGATGTGCTTGAAAAGCGGGCTTGATTGCGGCTTGACAAACAACAGCGGCTATGCTATAATAATGACGGAGTTAAAAAATCAGAGTTAGCATGTATCAAAACGCAGAAAAGCCCCTTGGAGTGCCATTCCAAGGGGCTTTCTGTTTTATAACTTCCAATTTGACGTTGTTCTAGGCTGATTACCATGTTTTTTACCGCTATTCAACCATTTGACTATGTAATACGAAATCACATTGCCCATAACAGCGGCAGACAGAGTTAGCAAAAACTGCATCAAAACACCTCCCTCCTGTCACCAGAATTGGAGATGGTAACGATATAATTATAGCATAGCCTGAAGATAAAGGCAAACATTTTGCCGAACGGTGTTTGCGGCCAGTCGGGAGTGTAAAATGTTTCTTCAAAGCAGTTGCATTTTCTTTGTTGTTGTGGTATAATAATAATGAACTAAAAAGGTGACTATGCAACTAAGCAAGTACGAAAAACGAAAACCCCCTCTGCAACGGGGGTTTTTCGTTTTAATTAAAGTTTTTAGATTTACTATTATTTGAGTAAAAAAATAGGGCGAAATCATCTATTAACAATAGACAATTCTGCCCCGCAAAAATAATAATATTTTTTTCTCTATATATATTATACTATTAAGGATATAAAATGTCAACAACATTTTTCAAAAAGTTAAAATTGGAAAGAATCATTTTATTATCAGCATAATAATCAATATGATGGAAAATCCGTTCAATTAGTTTGTTAAGCGCTTCTTTTCTTGCGCTAAAAACTCCCTGACTACTAACAAATGTTTTGTGCGTGTATAGCAAGGTTATAATTTGTCTTGTGCGCTCATTCTTAAAACGTTTTTGTTTTGTTGTTGTAGGGATGTTTTTTAGGGCCATTAACATTTTAGGGTCTGGCTTATGCTGGGCATCATTTGCACTCATATCGTAAATAAAGCAGTTGTTATGAGCTGCTGCATTGCGAAGCTCACGAATTGTGCTTAAAAGGTAATAATCACTTTTCATTTTTTTTAGACATAGTTTTGTTATACAAAAATCATATAAATGAATAAGCGTACCGAATGTTATTATTTCGATAAAAGCCCAAATTGGATAACAGCCGTTGTATTTGGAAATAATACCACCACAATATGGATTATTTTGATTACGTGCAAGCTCCTCTTGCAAAATTCGCTTTCTTTGTGGTGATAAGGAGTCAATATAGTCGATTACGATTGAATAGCCGTCGTTGTTGTTGTTTTCAATAGCTTTTAGTAGACGAACCTTGGCAAAATGTTCAATATCCAAAGACATTTGCAAAAGAAGATAGCGCAGGTGCATATCAATTATGGCTAAGTCCTTTAGCATTGCAAAGTCTAGGTTGATATATTGACCTTTTAATGGGCCGTCAGGATGTTTGGGAAAATTCTTTCTGTAAGCTCTTAATTTAAAATAGTTATTGTTAAGTTCCAGATATTTTTTTGCTTCATCAACAGATATTAAATTGAATTTAACTCCTTTAGATTGTAGATGTGCAATTTGTTCATTGGTGTTTAGTATAGGTTTTTGGTTTCGCATATTAAAATATCATCCATATTATCAATATAAAATATTTTGGTAAAAGCCCCTCCATTCCTGGAGGGGCTAGTTTTATATGACTATTTAGTTTTTAATCAGCACGCACCACTGTTTTGTTGGGATAGCGTGAGCCGCCGCTAATAGCGTCTTTCGCCTCGTTGGGCAGTTCACGATTTGTCCTTTCGGGTACGGTTGGCGTTTTAACAGTGATTTTAATGGTGTTAGATACCTTGCCAATCGTTGCCTTAACGGTAATCGTTTTAGCAGTTTCATTGTCAGCAACGGTTAAAAGTCCATCGCTGCTGATTGTTGTGCCAGATTTGTTGTTGCCGCTAATCGTCCATTTAATATCGTCTTTGTTGCTTGCGTTGGTTGGGGTAACAGTCGCTTTGATTTGCACGGAGTCGCCCTTTTCAACAGTTTTTGTGCCGGTTGCACTTGAAAGCTTGATTGCGGTTGCAGGTTTTGCTGTGCTTGTAATCGTGTTTGTAGCATTATCTGCACCAGGCTCATCCATAACGCCAGGATTGCGCAAACTTAAAGTTGCCGCCTTAGTAGTGGTATCAGGTTCTTCCGGTTTTGGTCTTGTAATTGTGATTGTAAGTTTAGAGCTGGGTACATCTGTCAACGAACCATTGGAGATTTTACCATTTTTAATAGTAGCTTGGATGTATATCTTCTTTTGGAGTGTGGTTGCGGATGCGTTGGCAAATTCATTACCGATTGTTAGCTTGAAATTATCGCCGTCTTTTTCAATCTTTGTGCCAGTTGTATCTGCATGCCCAGTTATTGTCCATTCAATAGTGCTATTTGTTGCTTCTTTGGTTGTATCTTCAGGTGTAATAGTTGCTTTGATTTGCAATGTTTTGTCGTGTGCGACGGTTGTTCCGTCCACTCCCGCAATAGTAAGCGTTTTTACACCATTGAAAGGAAGAAGCGTTATATCTTTTTTCTTTGATGTGTCTTCTTGGCCATTTAATACAGGTGTTAAAGTGATTGGAAGTTCCGTAACATCGGAAAATAATGTAATACCAGTTAAACTTAATTTATTGTTTGTTACTGTTAGAGGCGTGTGTCCATCAACGACTTTACTCAAGTCGTATGAAACTTTCCAGGTGAGATTATTAGATGTTCCTGCATCTTTAGTAAATGTGATTGTTTGACCAATATAATATTTATTATCAGGCATTTTAGGTGATAGTTCAATTCTGCCAACTGTGCCTAAGTCAATTCCAATAGTTTCGGTTTTTGATACACTTTCCAAAGCGTTTTTATCAGCATTTAGTTTCGCACCCTCTAGGGTAGCGGTTACAGAAATCGTTTTATTGGTTTCACTTTGGCCAATCGTCAAAAGTCCAGAGGTACTGTCAAGTGTTGTTGAGGAATCATTGCCGCTCAATTCCCAGATAACCGTTGTCTGTTGAGGCGCTGTTGTAGTTGCTTTGAGAGTAAATGTTTCACCGTGTTTGAGATCGGTTGTTGGCTTCGTAATTGTAATATCCGCTGGTTTAATTTCGGTAAACTTAGTAACCTTTATCTCTTTGGTTTCTGCTTTGCTGTCTGTAACTTGAGTGTTTTTGGCAGTTACGGTTATGGAGTCTCCAGTAAAATTAGCTGGAATAGTGAAAGTAAACGTATTGTCTGTATTTCTGTTTCCAGTGATACTATCAGAAACAGTCCAGTTAATATCTTTACCATGTTGCGTCAACACTGATTTATCCATTGTGCAGCTGACTTGTTGTCCGGTGTAAAAAGACCCATCACTGGCAAGAGGTGTGGTTGTAACTTCAATCGGACTGATTGGTGCCACTGATACCTTTATGATAAAATCCTGTGATTTATCTTTTCCATTTAGTAAGTCGCCGTCTTTCACCGTGGCGGTTACGTAATATGTGCCACCTTCATAAACGGTTAATGTGTTGCCATTCAATTTTGCGGTGCCATTATCTAAAGGATTACCATTCTCATCTTCGCCTATGGTTTCACTCCAGATTATATCCTTAAATGTAGCAGTGCTTGGTGATACAATGACATTATCGTTTAAGTTAATGGACAGTTCCTGAATGCCGCCTGTCATTGAATATTGTTTGTTAGCCTCTTTTTCTTTTATTTCTTTAACAGGAACAAACGGTTCATCTGCAATTACAGCATAAAAAACTGCACTGGGAGGATTTGGGTTGTTATTTATCTTGTTTTCTACTTTAACCTCTATTTGTGTTACTTTTTCAGGCAGGTTGCTTGGAATTGTCAGCGTTGCAATCTTGCTTTGCTCATTAACACTAAGCAGGGCTTTTATAGCTTCTGCATTCATAAAACGCCCCAGGTCTTCAGGGTTGTTGATTGACCACTCCAAATGCTCTTTGTATTGTGAGGCAATTTTGGAATCCAAATCAAGCTCAATGGTTTGCCCAGGATAGTAACTATTTTGTTTCGGGTCTACAATAATATCGCCAATCAAAGAGGCCTTAACGTTGATGATTATTTCCTGTTCATAGTTTGCCGCACCGTTGTCTTTGCCGCCGGCCA
Source organism: Peptococcaceae bacterium (assembly GCA_022797295.1). Classification (GTDB taxonomy): domain Bacteria; phylum Bacillota; class Dehalobacteriia; order UBA4068; family UBA4997; genus Avidehalobacter. The sequence goes on along the minus strand of JAAWKH010000007.1, from coordinate 7,399 downwards.
CCGTGGCTTTAAGAACAATTTGGCCGGGGATTTTGGGGGAAATGCGGTTGCCGGAGATGGCGAGTGTTTTGTCATCCGATCTAACAATTTCCCATTTAATGGTGGATTGCGAGGGTGTGGTGTTCGGTTTGTCTTTTGGCGGGTTAACCTTGGCGCTTAATGTGAAATCACTGCCTGCATATGCGGTATATGCTTTTTCGGTTTCGTTATACGTCAAACTGGTTAACTCAATATCTCCCACTGGACAATAAGGAGCCTCAACCTTGATATTGAATTTTTTGGAAACACTGCTGCCGTCGGCTTTGGCGTTGTTCACGGTGGCGGTCACTGTGTAACTGCCTTTTCCGGTTAAAACAAGTTTGCTGCCTTCAACTTTAGCGCCGTCGCCGCCGGTTACCGACCAGACTACCGTTCTGTTGCTGGCATTTTCCGGCTTGACTGTTGCCGAAAGAGCAATTTCATTTTTCGCAGTTTCACTCAAAGTGTAGGTGGGTGGGATTGTGGCAACAATATCCGTAACCTCGACAAACTCCTTGGTAACGTTGGTGGGTGAAAATTCCTGAATGTAGGCCTCGCCAATGCCTTTGCCGTTGGCCACTGTGGCGGTTAGCTTAAAGCTCCCTGGTTGGGCGGCGGTCAGCGAATTGTTGCTTAAAGTAACATTCGCCGTATCGTCGGAAACCGTCCAGGTGGCGTTGGTTATGGTTCCGGTGCTGTTATCGGCATATTTCACCTGGCAGGTGTTCAAATCCACAACAGCTTTGGCTTCGATGGTGCTGGGAACACCACTAATGTCAATAATCGGCTTCAGGTTGGGCAGGTTCACCTCTTCTTTTTCTTCAGAACCCTCTTTTTTGGGAATTTCAAAATTGGAAACCCCGGAAATATCTTCAATGTTGCCCTTGCCTTTGGCGGTGATTTTCTTGTTGGAGCTTGCGGAAAGGCTGCTGATTGTGCAGTCGTCCAAAACCAAAGTTACCTCTGAGCTGGATTCAACCGAAAGTTTACTAATATTTGCGCTGATAAGCACCGGCTCGGTCAGGGTGCCGTCAATCACCACGTTATTAATCTGATATTCCTTGGGGCTGGTGGAAATGTGGGCGTTGTTGGTGATGTGAATTGTTCCTTTCAATGTGGTGCCGTTGTTCAGCTTCAAGCCCATCGGTTGTTTGATGGAATTGGTGGGCTTTTTGTCAATGTAAACGTCCTTTTCCAGGGTGCAATCGGAGAAGATGACGGAGTTTTGGCCGCCGCCGTGGATATACACCTGGCCTTTAACCGTCACGTGTTCAAACGTCACGGTGCCATCGCCAACGGATGCTTCAATGGTCAGGTTTTTGTCAACCACAATATTTTTAACGGTAACGCCGGAATTGGTAACTTTCACCGTGTCGTATGATGTGTTGCCTTTTTTGCTGCTGCCGTCAACATTGCTGGACACAACCAAGTCCTTAACGTTGGTAGTGGTATTGTTGTTATTATTGTTATTGTTGTTGTTATTATTATTGCCGCCGCTGCCCCAGCTGTTATCATCATCGTCGTCATCGTCGTCGGTGTAGGTGGGGCGTTTGCCGGAGCCAGAGGTTGTCACCCGGTCGGGGCGAATGCTGGAATAAATACCAGAGGAATAGCAGTTCATTTTGTTGATTTCGCCGGAGCCTTTAATCTCGATATGATCGTAGATGTTCATTTCATCCACCTCAGCGTTGCTGTTGAAGCGGATAACCGCGTCATCGGAGCTGGAAGTGGCCTCAAGCTCATCTATGCGGGCGTTGCGGCCCAGATAGAGGTCTGCGTCGGTGTCCAGCAGCAGGTTTTCCACCTTGGCGTTCACTGTGGCGGAGCTGACGGAGTTATCCGAGATGATAACATTATCATAGCCCTGGCCCTCAATGGTGCCGTTGCGCCAAAACTCCAGCCGGTCAACGTTGCAACGGCTGTCGGTTTCAAAGCGCACGCCAGATTTATCCAGCACCACTTTGTTGAAATCGCAATCGTCAACGTTGATGGTGCCGCCGCCGCGCACGTAAACAGTGCCGTCAACGGTCAGGTTGCGCAGGTTTACTGTTTTGGAGCCCAAACCAGACGGCAAATATAAATTGCCGGTGATGGTTTTGTTGGAAAGAGTGCTTTCATTGTTGCTCATTGTGTAATCGGACACGCGGGAGCTGCTGCTGGAATTGTTGGAGCTGCTGCTAGTGGTGTTGTGGATTACGTTGTTGTTTGGTTCATATGTGCCAGAATTGCTGCTGGTTTGGCGGGATTCCGCTTTGGCCAGCACCGCGGCGGCCTCCGCACGGGTTAGGGCCTTTTGGGGGTTGAAACGGCCGTCGCCGCTGCCCGTCATATAGCCGGCCTGAGTGGCCGCGCCAACATATGGCTTGGCCCAGGTGGCAATCCGGCCGCTATCAATGTAATTGGAGATGGCGGATTGATTGGGGGCCAGGCCTTTAATCCGGCAGATGATGGATGCGGCTTCCTCTCTGGTGAGGGGCGCGTCCGGGTTGAAGTTGCCGTTTTCGTCGCCATTGACATAGCCGGCCATTACGCCTTTGGCAATTTCATTGTAGCCCCAATAGGAGCTTTTAACATCGCCAAAGCTAATGCTGGCCGGTGTGTTGTAGCCAAACACGCTGTTCACCATTTTGACAAATTCAGCGCGGGTGACTGAGGCCTCCGGCCGGAAAGTGCCGTCTGGATAGCCAGACATAATGCCGCGGGAGATGTAGCCGTTGATGGTGCTGGCGGCCCAATGGTTGTTGGGCAAATCCGAGGCCGCAAAGGCAGATTGCGGCACAGCCAGCAGGCCAAACAAGGCCAGGGCCGTTAAAAAACGGCGCAAAAAGCTGTGTTTCTTCATAATAAAATCATCCTTTCAAACTATGAAGATTTATTTTTATGTTAGGTTTGACACAAGTCAGCAACCTATACACGATACCAAGCTAATTATACCACAAGAAAGGGGGTTTGTGAATAGTTTGGGGAGAAATTTTTCTAAAATTAATCCCCCTGGTGAAGAGCCAAGGGGATTTGCAGTTTATGGCTTACGATTGCCAAGGATATAAAAAATTAAAGAATTTTTTCAATGGAGATAATGCGGCCGGAAAAGCCGGCGTAGCTCATATCCCCCATGCGGCGGCAGGTTTTGGATATGCGGCGTTGGTCCACGATGAACTCCACAATGTTGCCCTGGCGGTGTTGGTGCAGAGAATCAGTGTGCGCGTCGCTTTTGATGTCGCCGGTGATAGCCATAAAGGAGCGGCCGCCCTCCAGGGTTATGCGGAAGCGTTGGCCCACGCTTTGGGCGTAATAGGTGCCAAGGGCCACCATATAACAGCCGTCGTAAATGCGGAAGCCCTGCTCATCCGTGTAGGCCTTTTGCTGGAGGGCGTATTGGCCGGTGCGGGGATTGGTCAGCACGCGATAATCCATATAGGATTTGAAGCCGGTGTTGGCGCTGTAGGCCGTGGGCACGGCCAGCGCGGCGGTTGCCGGCTCCGCAGGTTCTGCTGGGGCGGCCTCAGCCGGTTCAGCGGGCGCGGTGGCCTCTGGTGTTGGCTCTGCCGGTTCGGTTGCCTGGGCGGTCTCATTTGTTGGCGGCGCCTCCGGCAGCGTGATTGGCGAGGTTGGGCGAATGTCTGCCTCGGAATAGATAGGCGGCAGGCTCAACTTGAGGGTCTGCTGCTGTTCCGGTTCAGTGCTGAGGCGGCCGGCGTAGCCGGGGCTGAACTCCGGCAGGGCCGTGTTGGTGAAAGCCGAACAGCAGGTGAAGATTAGCAGCAGCAAAAGCAGCAGGCTGAGCTTGCGAGATAGAAGCAGCTGTGGGGTGGAAGCAGTATATTTAGACAATGTTATCATCTCCTTTAACTGTACACTTTTTTGGCAAATTGTGCCTTATTATTAGCATATGCTGGGACAAAGGAGAGTATACAAATTTTTTTGGGCTATTTTTTTTGTTTTTACGTCATAAAAGCAGCAAAAAAACCAGGCGAAGCGCTTAAATTTTGACGAATTTTAACGGTTTGCTTGCTGGCAGAAGTTGACAAGTTGATTGATGTAATGCTAAAATATAATCAGGCAGAAAATGGTTCAATCTAAAATGAGGGTGATTATGATGAAATCAGCTGAAATGAAGAAATCGGAGCCAGAAAAACAAACTATACAATTAACGCCTGAACAAGAGGTTGTGATTGGCAGATTATATGATGAAAATTATAACGATTTATTCAGATATGCTGCTGTCCTTTTATCTGCGAGTGATGCGGAGGAAGCAGTTCAAAATCTCTTTGTTGACGCTTGTAAGCCAAAGCAATTAAAAAAACTTATTAAATATGAAAAAAATGGGCAATTCAAAGAGCAAAAAGCCTGGCTTGGTAAAGGAATAAAATTTTCTATTTCCAAAATCAGAAGAAGCAAAGGCCAGTTTGCCAAATCGATAGAATATTTACCACCAGATGCAGATGAGGAATTTGGTGCGGAAATTGGTATTGAAGATCTGCCTGATAATAGGCCGGTTGATGAAAACGTAGATTTTTTATACGGCGATTTGGCCAAATATAGTGAATTTCAACTAATAAAAAGATATGCTGTTGATGGAAAATCAATAAAAATGATTGCTGAGGAAGATAACATTTCCATTTCTGCTTGCAAAAAACGTTTATCCAGGTCTAAAGAGAAAATGCGAGAATTGATGGCAAAACAAAAGGAATAAAAGTTTTTCTAAAAACATAAAAAAACCTTAAAATTTACGTCACCTTTTACATTTGTTATGGTGTGTATATAATAGAGAGGAGGTTTTGGTATGGCAATGGTCGAAGAGAGTGGGCGTTCAAATTCTGAATATAGTCGATTCGACAAATATGATACTGCCGTTTTGGAGGCGATTCTGCAAGCTGACTTTGACGCCCCAGAAGCTGAACAGATGGAAATGGAACAAGCCCTTTATATTTCTAATCTGATAGCAGAACGCAAAGGAACCAAACCCAAAGATGTTGCCATAGCTAAGGCTGAGTTTTTTGAGCATTACTATCCTTTGGTTGGTGAAGAGGATACATTATATGAATTTGACGATGATAAAATAAGGAATAATGCTGTTAAAGACAGTGAGGCTAACGTTAGCGTTTGGTTAAAGAATTGGCGGCGGTTTGCCAGTGCGGCGGCTGTGTTTGTGCTTTTGATGTTTAGCGGAACTGTTACGGCCTATGCTTTGGGTTTTAATCCGATTGCTGCTATTGGCAGGTGGAACGAGGAGCATTTTTGGTTTGATGATACGTCTGTTACATCAGAGTTATCCGATAAATTAGCTGAATATGGTTATCCCGAAAATACTGTACCTCAATGGCTGCCTGATGGTTATACATTAGAGTCAATAGATGAGGGAGAACACGAAGGTTCTTTTAAATCTGTTGTAGCCACCTTTGTAAAGCAAACAGGTGATGAAACTGACACTCTAATTATTAGTTATACAACATATCTTGGTGGTAACAAGAAAGCTTTGTATGAAAAAGATGATAATAGTGTTACAAAATATGAGATAAAAGACAGGGTTTACTATGTTATGACTAATTTGGATGATAGAGTAATAGCCTGGCAAAATGGTAATTTTGAGGGGGCTATTATGGGTAAATTTACCATAGAAGAAGCGGAAAAGATAATAAAATCTATTGATGGAGAGTGAAAACAATGCGCAAAAACATTGCTTTGACGGCATTACTTTTAGTATTTATTTTCAGTATGGCAACTGTGGCTAATGCTGCGGTTTTGTCCAGCGAGTACATTCGAGAAGCCAGAGCATATACAACCGTTAATTCGCAGGGGACTGTTAATGTATCTTTTAGAATAATTGGTACAAATATTATGGATGTGCTGGGCGCTAAAACAATCATTGTGCAGGAGCAGGCTCCTGGTTCTAGTCAATGGACAGCTGTTGCCACATATAATTTCTCCAGTTATCCTAGTATGTTAAGAAATAATACAAGTGTACACAGTTCCAGCGTGTCATATTCTGGTGCTAAATCAGGTTATTCTTATCGGGCTAAGGTATATTTTTACGCTGAAAAAGGCGGCTATGAAACCCTTGAATATATAGCGGACTAATTAAGTCTTTAAAAAAAGATAATAAAAGGTACTCTATGAGTTTTAGTTCATAGAGTGCCTTTTTGTTTTATTTTAATGCTTTAATAATGAATCCATAAAAATTTTGTTAAAAAATGCAAAAAACCTTAAAATTTATGTCACCTTTTTGGCTTCTTATGGTGTGTATATAGTAGGAGGGTAAATTACCAATATTTTGCTGAAAACAGCGAGGCTTTCCATGTACTGATTGGAAATTTATAGCAAAAAGGAGGATAGAGGTTTTTAATCGGTGTAATTGGTAAAATGGGTTGGGGATTTGGCTCTCTAAAAAATAATTGCGAAAGAGGTGTTTTTCTATGATGAAGAAACACAATGTTTTGTCTTTGGTCTTGGCGTTTTGTCTTTGTTTTATGGTTGCGATGCCGGCTTGGGCAGCAGAAGAAACAGAAATTTTGTTGAATGATGAGTTGGAATTGGTTATTCCATACCAAACTTATGATGAATTTGTTGCTGGTTTAACATTTGAAGAAGTTGGCAGTATTCCAGATGGTGCAACATATTGCACAAGTATTCAGGAGTTCTATGAAAAAATATATGGTTCTGATGTGATGACTTTAGCAGCAGATAAAGTAGCAAATAAAAAGTTAGGAGATTTAAATGCTACATTTTATGCACGGATTGATGGTAGCATATTCGTGAGCTTAGATCATATTAGTAGCGATGTTTCACCAGCGCTGTTGGGTGCAGAATGGACGCAGGAAAAATATACGCATAGTTTTACTGATAGAAATCATGTTGTGACTGGTAATATATATGGTCGTCTTACTAATTATCTTTTGACACCAGTTGGATTTATAAAAGTTGGAACAAATTCGTATAGAGTTCCGTATGAATTAAGTACTGCTGCATTTAATTAATATAGCAAGGTAAAGTTATGAATCTTCCAGTATCTAGCTATATTCTATCAGCTGTTAATTTCATAGTAGCAGTTGGAATAGTTTACTTAGTCTACAGAGTATTTAAATATTTCATAAAAAAATGAGTATTTAATTAAAATTTTTCAAAACCCACCTCTAAAATTAGGAGTACGTAGACTTTAGAAAAGGGCCAGAAAAAACTGGCCTTTTTCTAATAACAATTTAAAATATAATAATATTTTAAATGTTTGCTAAAAAAATTTGGTAACAAAAAAACCTTACGGCGATAGGCTCAGCTTGTAGTGCTATAACAGCTGTGTGTTGAGCCTTTGGCTGGCGCATAGGCGGAGTGCGCAGCAAAAGACGCGGTTTGTTTGACACGGTTCCTATCGCCGTAAACTCTGCCA
>JAAWKH010000048.1 GCA_022797295.1 Peptococcaceae bacterium | reverse complement strand
GTCTATTGGCAGGGCTTGTTGACGGCAGGCGATGGGCGGGCAGGCCGGTTTGCGGCAGGCACAAGCTTTGATATAGACTGTGCGCTTTGGCTCCGGTGCAGAACACTGCGTGGATTTGGGTTTGCTGCAACAGGCCGGCGATGTCATTGGGCTGGGGCTGACTGATGGAACTGTCCGCCGCGCCGGTTATCAGGCAGCTGGCCAGCACATCCCAAAGAGCCAGGCGGTGCTCCACCAGCAGCCGGCGTTTGGCTTCAATATCGGCAGGCTCCGGCGGCGGCACGCTCAACACAGCCGCCAGGGTGGGCCAAAAACGGTTTTGCGGATGGCCGTAGTAAAAGCCTTGCGCCCTGGATTTGGGCGACGGCAAACTGCCCAACAGCAGCACGCGGCTGTCGGCGGCAAAAACTGGCGCAATTTGGTGCACAATTAACTCACTGTCTGGCATGATAGACCTCCTTGCGTTTGGGGCTGTGCTTATATTTTAGCTTATTTGGGGCAAAAAATCAATCTTTTTTGCAGGTTGGCAAAATTTTGGGGAGTGGCTTGACATTAGACTTTGATTGGTGATATAATATAGGAGCAAGAATTGGAATGCTGTCGGAAGATTCCTGAAGACAACTAAAAGAACCTCTCGCCGGGAACGAGAGGTTCTTTTTTATGTTTCCACCAGCAACGGAAACCTGTTGAGGCTGTGGGTTCTATTTATCGCTGTTCAACCATTTGACGATAAACTGAGCAAGCGCAGTGCCGATTGCTATGCTCAGAGTATCGCCCGCAACTGCGATAATGAATTGGAATACAGTCATCTTATTCCCTCCCTTCTGGCGTCAGATTTGGGAAAAGACAACCAAGTGAATTATAACATAAGTAATTGGTTTTATGCAAATATTTTGTAAAATTGGGTATAATTTCCCGTTTGCCTACCCATAATTTAAAAAAATATACTTTTAATTGTAAAAAAATTGCTGGAGAATATTGACTAGCGACGTATAAAATGCTATAATAGATTACTGTTATAATTGCTTGAAGTGTCAGCTGGGTTAAGTAACAGCTGTTTGGGATAGCTAGAAGCAGCCCGTGGGGCGATGTTATTGATATAAAATTGCAGTTTTGAGGCGGCATAAAAAATTTTAGGGTGAACAATTAAAAGATTTACCGATAGGGGTAATCACAATTAACAGCAAAGTTTTTGGCAAATTAAGATGAGCAGGGCGCGGCAAAATGGGTGGACGAGGAAATCGTTGCACCGGTTTTGTCTTGCTGTTGTTTCTGCGATTTGCCAGGTTGTGGTTGTTAGTGGGTAACTCGTTGAATGTAATTTTTTTGAGGGGTGACAATTTTGGAAACAACCAGCACTATTCGTGAGCGAAGAAGCTACGCCAGAAATCAGCAGATTATGAAAATGCCTAATCTGATTGATGTGCAGAGGGATTCCTATGGATGGTTTTTGGAGAATGGTCTGCATGAGATTTTTGAGGATGTCTTTCCAATCCAGGATTTTACCGGTAGCTTGGTTTTGGAATATGTTGGCTATTCTCTGGGCAAGCCGAAATACGAACTGGACGAGTGCGAGGAAAGAGATGTGAGCTACGCCGCGCCGCTTAAAGTGGGCGTGCGTTTGATTAACAAGGAAACCGGCGAGCTGAAAGAGCAGGAAGTTTTCATGGGTGATTTTCCCTTGATGACGGAAAACGGCACTTTCATCATCAACGGCGCCAAGCGCGTGGTGGTGAGCCAGCTGGTGCGCTCTCCCGGCGCTTACTTCAGCTCCGAGATGGATTTGAACGGCGTTAAGCTTTTTGGCTCCACTCTGATTCCTAACCGCGGCGCGTGGCTGGAGTTTGAAAGCGACGCCAGCGGTTGCGTGTTTGTGCGTATTGACCGGATGCGCAAATTTCCGGCTACTATTTTAATCCGTTCCTTGGGTTATGAAACTAATGAAGAAATTTTGGCGCTTTTTGACGGGCATGAGGCCATTGCCAAAACTCTGGAAAAGGACCCGGCCGAGAATGTGAACCAGGCGTTGCTGGAAATATACCGTCGTCTGCGTCCTGGCGAACCGCCCACGGTGGATTCCGCCCGTTCCTTGCTTTTTGGTTTTTTCTTTGACCATAAGCGTTATGATTTGGGCAACGTGGGCCGCTACAAGGTGCAAAAGAAGCTGCAAAACGGTATTGGCCGTTTTCAGCGGGAGGATGGCCTGGTTTGGAATGACGAAGCCCAGGCTTATATTGATGGCGAGCTGGCTAATCCCCGTTTGGCCGGCCGTTATATCCGTCACCTGACTCAGATTGATATTGTCAGCTTTTTGCGTTACTTCCTGGAGGTTATGGACGGCAAGCATGAGCCGGATGATATTGACCATTTGGGCAACCGCCGTTTGCGTAGCGTGGGCGAGCTGTTGCAAAATCAGTTCCGCATTGGTTTGGCCCGTATGGAGCGTGTGGTGAAAGAGCGTATGACCATTCAGGACACCGAATCTATCACCCCGCAAATGCTGGTGAACATTCGGCCGGTTCAGGCTGCGATCAAGGAATTTTTTGGCTCCTCCCAGCTTTCCCAGTTTATGGATCAGAACAATCCGCTGGCGGAGCTGACCCACAAACGCCGCCTTTCTGCTTTGGGGCCTGGCGGTCTTTCCCGTGACCGGGCTGGTTTTGAGGTGCGCGACGTACATCACAGCCATTACGGCCGTATGTGTCCGATTGAAACGCCTGAGGGCCCGAACATCGGCTTGATTGGTTCCCTGGCTATTTACGCCCGGATTAATGAATATGGCTTTATTGAAACGCCCTACCGGCGGGTGGAAAATTGCCGGGTGTTGGATGAGATTGATTATCTGGTGGCCGATGAGGAGGATAAGCATGTTATCGCCCAGGCCAATGAACCGGTGGATGAGAACGGTTACTTTATCAGCCAGCGTGTGAATGCTCGCCACGCCAACGATATTTTTGTGGCGGCGGCCGAGGATGTAACCTATATGGATGTGAGCGCGCAGCAGCTGATTTCTGTGGCTACGGCCTTAATTCCTTTCCTGGAGCACGACGACGCTAACCGCGCTTTGATGGGCGCAAATATGCAGCGTCAGGCTGTGCCCCTGCTGGTGACGGAAGCTCCCTTTGTGGGCACTGGTATGGAGATTAAGGCTGGTTTGGATTCCGGCGTGTGTGAAATTGCCCGCGCCGACGGCATTATCAGCCGGGTTTGCGGCGATGAGATTGTGTTGCGCCGCGATGATGGTGAACTGGAAGTTCATCATCTGCAAAAGTTCAAACGCTCCAATCAGGGCACCTGTGTGAACCAAAAGCCGATTGTGAAAGTCGGCCAGAGAGTGCAGGCCGGCGAACCGATTGCCGACGGCCCCTCCACCGACCACGGCGAGCTTTCCCTGGGCCGCAACGCGCTGGTGGCTTTTATGACCTGGGAGGGTTACAATTACGAGGACGCGGTTCTGCTCAGCGAAGAGCTGGTGAAGAACGACGTTTACACCTCTATTCATATTGAAGAATACGAATGCGACGCCCGCGATACCAAGCTGGGGCCGGAGGAAATTACCAGAGAAATCCCCAACGTGGGCGATGATATATTAAAGGATTTGGACGAAAACGGTATTATCCGTATCGGCGCTGAGGTTAGGCCCGGCGATATTCTGGTTGGCAAGGTGACGCCTAAGGGTGAAACGGAGCTGACTGCGGAGGAACGTTTGCTGCGCGCTATCTTTGGCGAAAAGGCGCGCGAGGTGCGCGATACTTCATTGCGCGTGCCCCACGGCGAGGCCGGTATGATTGTGGATGTGAAAACATTCGACGCGGCCCGCGGCGACGAGCTGCCGCCAGGCGTGCATCATCTGGTGCGCATTTATATCGCCCAGAAGCGTAAGATTTCAGTGGGTGACAAAATGGCCGGACGCCACGGCAACAAGGGTGTGGTTTCCCGCGTGCTGCCGCAGGAGGATATGCCGTTCCTGCCGGATGGTACGCCGGTGCAGATTGTGCTGAACCCGTTGGGCGTGCCTTCACGTATGAACATTGGCCAGATTTTGGAAACTCACTTGGGCATGGCCGCCAAACGTCTTGGCCTGCGCGTGGCCACGCCGGTGTTTGACGGCGCGAATGATAATGACATTGCCGATATTTTGGCGGAAGCTGGCATGCGTGAGGACGCCAAAACTATTTTGTATGACGGCCGAACCGGGGAGCCGTTTGACAGCCCGGTGACGGTTGGCTATATGTACTATTTGAAGCTGCACCATTTGGTTGACGATAAAATTCATGCTCGCAGCACCGGACCTTACTCCTTGGTGACGCAACAACCGTTGGGCGGCAAAGCTCAGTTTGGCGGCCAGCGTTTTGGCGAGATGGAGGTTTGGGCCTTGGAGGCCTACGGCGCGGCTTACACTTTGCAGGAAATTTTGACGGTGAAATCTGACGATATTACCGGCCGCGTGCGCACTTACGAGGCGATTGTGAAAGGCGAGAACGTGCCGGAGCCGGGCATTCCTGAATCCTTTAAGGTGTTAATTCGGGAATTGCAGAGCCTGTGCCTGGGCGTGGATATTCTCGATAAAAACAATGAAATTGTTGATATTCGGGAAGAGGATGAATATAACGAAAATGTGGCGGAAACTGCCCGTGAGCTGGATTTGGATATTGGCCAGGGCGAGGGTTTGGGCCAACCGGACGACGGTGAATACGAAGACGACGACCTGGATGATTTGGGTGATCCTGATGATGACTATGACGAGGAAGTTGATTTGGATATGCTGCCGACGGCCAGCGAGCTTGACCAGCTGGAGCGTGAAATGGTTCAATATAAGGTGGACGATTTGAGCACTGCCACTAATTTGGCTGATTTGGATACGCTGACTGACCCTGATGATTACTCGTTGGATTTGGATGACTGATACTGCGAGCATTCGCGAGTGATGAAGACCGCGGGTGGATTTGAGAGGAGGAGAGCTTTTGGTGGAAGATAAAAATGTGGCCGTGCATGGGCTGGACGCCAGACGCTTTGACAGAATGCAGATAAAAATGGCCTCGCCGGAGCAGATTTTGGAATGGTCATATGGCGAGGTTAAGAAGCCGGAAACTATCAATTATCGCACGCTGAAGCCGGAAAGGGACGGCCTGTTTTGCGAGCGAATTTTTGGGCCGACCAAAGATTGGGAGTGCCACTGCGGCAAATATAAACGAATTCGTTACAAAGGCGTGGTCTGCGACCGTTGCGGCGTGGAGGTTACCCGTTCCCGGGTGCGCCGCGAACGCATGGGGCATATCCAGTTGGCTGCGCCGGTGAGCCATATTTGGTATTTTAAGGGGATTCCCAGCCGGATGGGCCTGCTGTTGAATATCTCGCCGCGCGTGCTGGAAAAAGTGCTTTACTTTGTTTCTTATATTGTGCTGGACCCGGGCGATACTGATTTGGAGGCTAAACAGGTTCTTTCCGAGCAGGAATATCGCGAGGCGCGCGACCGCTGGGGCAGCGGCTTTCGGGCGGGGATGGGCGCTGAGAGCATTAAAGAAATTTTGCAGAACATTGACCTGGAGGAGTTGCGGGCTGAGCTGCGCTCCGAGCTGAAAGAGGTGGCTGGCCAGCGTAAGGTGAAAGCTATCCGCCGGCTGGAGGTTGTGGAGGCCTTTTTGCAGAGCGGTAACCGGCCGGAATGGATGATTTTGGACGTGGTGCCGGTTATTCCGCCGGAACTACGCCCCATGGTGCAGCTTGATGGCGGACGTTTTGCCACCAGCGATTTGAACGACCTTTATCGCCGGGTGATTAACCGCAACAACCGCTTGCATCGTTTGCTGGATTTGGGCGCGCCGGATATTATTGTGCGCAATGAAAAGCGGATGTTGCAGGAGGCTGTGGACGCGCTGATTGATAACGGCCGCCGCGGCCGCCCCGTGGTGGGCCCTGGCAACCGGCCGCTGAAATCGCTTTCCGATTTGTTGAAAGGCAAACAGGGGCGTTTCCGCCAGAACTTGCTGGGCAAACGTGTTGATTACTCCGGCCGTTCGGTTATCGTGGTTGGGCCGGAGCTGAAAATGCACCAGTGCGGCCTGCCTAAGGAGATGGCGCTGGAGCTTTTCAAGCCGTTTGTGATGAAGCGCTTGGTGCATGATAATATGGCGCATAATATTAAGAGCGCTAAGCGGATGGTGGAACGCGTGCGGCCGGAGGTTTGGGATGTGCTGGAGGATGTTATCCGCGAGCACCCCGTTTTGCTGAACCGCGCACCGACTTTGCACCGCTTGGGCATTCAGGCTTTTGAGCCAATTTTGGTTGAGGGCCGGGCTCTGAAAATTCATCCGCTGGTTTGTACTGCCTACAACGCCGACTTTGACGGCGACCAGATGGCGGTGCATGTGCCGCTTTCGGCTGAAGCGCAAACTGAGGCCCGGTTGCTGATGTTGTCTTCCAACAACATTTTGAACCCCAAGGACGGCCGTCCTGTGGCCTCACCCACGCAGGATATGGTTTTGGGTTCCTACTATTTGACAATTATTCGTGATACCAACGTTTATGACCCGGAAAAGGTGCATCATTATTCCGGTTTGGATGAAGCGTATCGGGCTTATGTGAACGGTGATTTGGATATTCACGACTGGATTGAGGTGCCGAAGCCGGAGGAATGGGATACTTTGTGGATTGACAAGGATACGGAAATTCCTTTCCCCAAGGACGAACGCGGCAACTTTAAGCGTCTGCACACCAGCCTGGGCCGTTTGATATTTAACTATGAAATTCCGATGTCGCGTAAGATGGGCTTTTATAACCTGGAGTGCGGCAAGAAGATGCTTGGTATACTGGTTGACCGCTGCTATCGCCGCGAGGGCATTAGCCGAACCGCCGAATTTTTGGACGGTATTAAGGCCGTGGGTTACAAATATTCTACTAGGGCTGGTATTACCGTTGGTGTGGGCGATATTTTAATCCCCCCGGAAAAGGCCGAGATTATGGCCAACGCCGAGGTTATGGTTCTGGAGATTGAAGAGCAGTTTGAAATGGGCTTGATTACCGAAGATGAACGTTATCGTAGCGTAATCAGGATTTGGGAGAAGGTTACCAAGGATGTGACTGAACACCTGATGGATAACCTTGACCCCTTTAATCCGATTTTTATGATGGCGAACTCCGGCGCGCGCGGCGACGAGAAGCAAATTCGGCAGCTGGCCGGTTTGCGCGGTTTGATGGCCGACCCGACCGGCCGCATCATTGACTTGCCGATTAAAGCGAATTTCCGCGAGGGCTTGACGGTTTTGGAATTCTTCATTTCCGCCCACGGCGCCCGCAAAGGTTTGGCTGATACTGCATTGCGTACCGCGGACTCTGGTTATCTGACCCGCCGCCTGGTGGACGTGGCTCAGGATGTTATTGTGCGTGAGCACGATTGCGGTGATACGGAGGGCATTTGGGTTAAGGAAATCAAGGGTATTGAGGATTTGACCGAGCGCATTGAGGGGCGTTATCTGAACCAGGACATTGTAAACCAGGAAACCGGCGAGTTGATTGCGGCACGGGATACGCTGGTGAATATGGATTTGGCTGAAAAGATTGTGGCCTATCTGAATACGTTGCCGGAGGCGGAGCGCCAGGTAAACATCCGTTCCGTTTTGACCTGTCATACGCCCCACGGCGTGTGCAGCAAGTGCTACGGCCTGGATTTGGCAACTGGCGGCCATGTGAATATTGGCGAGGCTGTGGGCACCATTGCCGCTCAGTCCATCGGCGAGCCTGGCACCCAGCTGACAATGCGTACTTTCCACACCGGCGGCATTGCTGGTGGTGATATTACTCAAGGTTTGCCTCGTGTGGAGGAGATTTTTGAGGCGCGTCGCCCGAAAGGCCAGTGCTTAATCTCCAAGGAGGCTGGCCGGGTGCACTTGTTTGAAACTGAGGACAACAAGCGCGGCGTGCGGATTATCAACCCTAAGACAAATGAGCCAATGGCGGAATATTTGGTGCCTTACGTTTCTAAACTGTGCGTGACTGAGGGGCAAATGCTGGAGGCCGGCGATGAGATTACCGAGGGTTCTGTATATCCCAACGAGCTTTTGGAAACCAAGGGCGTGAACGGCGTGCAGCTTTACCTTTTGCAGGAGGTGCAAAAGGTTTATCGTATGCAGGGCGTGGACATTAACGACAAGCATATTGAGGTTATTGTGCGCCAGATGTTGAAAAAGGTGAAGATTGAGGACGCTGGCGACACCAGTTTGCTGCCGGGCGTTTACGTGGATAAATTTGAGTTTGCGGCGGCTAATGAGCGGGCTGAGGCGGAGGGCCTGGAAAAGGCTGTGGCTTCAGACGTGCTGCTGGGCATTACCAAGGCTTCGTTGGCGACGGACTCTTTCCTTTCCGCGGCTTCCTTCCAGGAAACCACCCGCGTTTTGACTGACGCGGCTATTAAAGGCAAGCAGGATCCGCTGCTGGGCTTGAAAGAAAACGTGATTATTGGTAAGCTGATACCGGCCGGTACCGGTGTGGCGGCTAATGAGCAGATTTATCTGCATGGCCGGGCCGAGGAGCTTGGTTTGCAAGATGAATATGCAGATTTGTATGGCTCAAACCACGATGATACGGCAGACGATGCTTTTTGGTCGGGTACTTTAGCCGAAAATGATGAAGTCGGTTTGCCGGCTGACCCCGAAGATGCCGATGATATTGACGCGGAAGAGGATGCTTATGCTGACTTGGCAGCAGATTTGCTGACCCACAATCATAGTGGTTATGCCGAATTTGGCGAACCGGGAAATGAGGCCAGTGATGCTAAGGCTTAAATTGAAAAGGCTGGCGGCTTTGGGCCTGTTGCTGGTTTGCACTGGCTTGCTTGCCGGCTGCGGTAAATATAACGAGGAAATTAAGCAGATTAATGCTGGGGTGGAGGCTTTGAGCACGGTGCAGAATGGGCACCTGCTGATGACGGCCCAAACCCAGGCGGAGCAAGGACTGGTGCAGGGGTATGATTCTGCTTACTGCTATGATTATCGTTACCGGATTGATGTGCGTACCTTTAACTTTGTGGTGGAGAAGCGTTATCTGCCGACCGAGCTTTTAATTGAGCCGCCCTACAAGGTGATTAACGCGCATAAATATGATCTGGAAACGGGCGTGGAGGATGAGGAATACGCCGGCAAGATTGGCGATTTTCCGGATTTGCTTTCTTTCTTCTTTAAGGCCGGCTTGAAATCTGGTTATGTGGGCGAGGTTGAGGCTTTGACTGACGCTGACCACCCAGATTGGCAGGGCTGGCGCGTGCATAAAAACGACAAATATATCAGCCGGGCCAATAAGAGCCGCAGCAAGGATGGTGCGGACGGCCTGATGTTGGAAAATTATGTTGACTACTGGCTGAACAAAGATGGCCTGCTGGTGCGGATGGATTATTTTAGTCGAGATAGTATCATTGTTGATGAAGTTAGCGACACTATTAGTCAGCTTTACGTTTTTGAGTTGTTGGATTATAATAAGGAAGAAATTGCTGATTTTTAATATAGACACTTACTGTCGCTGCCTTTTGAGTTGCGTCAGTAAGTGTTTAATTTTTTATGATGAGGAGGATTATAAAATGAAGAAAAGATTAGTAACCCTGCTTTTGCTGCTGGTTTGTTGCTTGGCCTGGGCTAACTGTGCTTGGGCGGCGGAGCAAAGCGGCCAACGTAGTTTGCCGCAGCTTAGCAAAATTGAGATTAGGCACCTGTTGGATGCGGCGCCTCAGAGTTTGAATGGCGCGGCGCTTTTTGCCGAACAACCGAAATATACCGTGCTCAGGTGGCGGGCAGCCTGAGCACGGCGGCTAAACAGGCCGCCCTGAAGCGGGTTAATGCTTTGCGGCGAATTGCCGGACTTTCATCGGTGACTTTGGATGAGGAACTGTGCCGCAAAGCCCAGCATGCAGCGGTGCTGATGACGGCAACCAACTATGCTAGCGGCAGCGGCAAAGCGCACGAACCTGAACACCCGGCGGGAATGCCCGCAGATTTTTATGCTTTGGGCAAAGAGGGTGCGGCGAACAGCAATCTTTACCGCGCGACTGAGTTGCTGGTGGCTGTTGACTTTTGGATGGATGACCCCGGCAACAAGAATTTGCCGCTTTTGGGGCATCGGCGTTGGCAGTTGAACCCGGCCTTGGGCAAGATTGGCTTTGGCTACTCGGCTGGAACGGATAGCTATAATCCTTGCTCGGTGGAATGGGTGACGGATAAGAGCGGCAAGGGCCTGGATTTCGATTTTGTGGCTTGGCCGGCCTCCGGCAATTTCCCTGCGGATATTTTTAACATTAATGCGCCTTGGAGCGTTTCTCTTAATACAGAAAAATATCAGCAACCGACGGTGGATACGGTTAAGGTTAAACTGACCCGGCTGTCTGATGGACGCAACTGGAGCTTTAGCGGCAAGAACTATCAGCTTTCTAAGAGCGATAAATATTTTACGGTGAGCACAGTCCGCTATGGCTTGAATAATTGTATTATATTCCGGCCGGAGGGAATTGGGCTTTACGACGGCCAATATAGGGTGGATATTGAGGGCTTGCGTTTGGTCAGCGGCGAAGCGACTAGCTTGAGTTATGTAGTGGACTTTTTTGGTGCGCCGCGCAATTTTAAGGATGTGCGCGACAGCGATTACTTTGCCAAAGCGGTGAAGTGGGTGGTTTCGGCTGGGGTTGCTAACGGCGTTTCCAACACCAGCTTTGCGCCGAACGACACTTGCACTCGTGGTGAAATTTTGACAATGCTTTGGCGGGCTAACGGCAGCCCGTTGGTGGAACGCGGTCTGAGCTTTAGTGATGTGGACGCGTCAGCTTTTTATCGGAATGCCGCGGCCTGGGCTGAGGCGAAAGGCTTGGTGACCGGCAGCCGTTTTGCCGGCGACTCCCCTTGCAGCCGTGGCGAAGTGGTTAAATATCTGTGGTTGTTGGCTGGCAGCCCGCAGCCTAAGCAAGCCTGTGCTTTTGTTGATGTTCCGGCTGATTTGGCTTCGGCTGTGGCTTGGTCGGTGGAACAGGGTATCTCCACTGGGGCGACGAAACAGGCTTTTGAACCGGCGGCGACTTGTACCCGCGCACAGATTGCAGCCTTTCTTTATCGGGCCTACAGATAATTAAATGAGATAAAAATATATTTGATAAGACGATATATTTGGATTGAAAAAGATAAAACCAATATAACTAACCAAAAACCCCCCTCAGATTTGTAACTCTGAGGGGGTTAATTTGTGAGTGATAAAAATTTGGAAAAATTTAGCGTCTATTCAAAAATAATACTTGACTATCTGCAAGGTTTGGAGTTAAAATAGAAGTGCAAGATAACAATTAAAGTAGCGGCAGGGTCTTTGGTATTGGCGTACCTTAGAGCCCCTATGCAGGATGACGCAACCATCCATACACAACTGCTTTATTTGTGACGCAGCACCGCTTTATTTAGTATAATACAAATTTGTTAGTTCTGCAAGACTTTTTGAGTTGTGCTGCTGCACTTTAAGAAGAATAGCCCCTCCTGAGCAAAGGGGTTTATTGCGTGTGTGGGTAAACTGTACCTGTGCGCGCATTTTTTGTTATCTTGACGGCCAAAACAGTTTACCAGGGCGGCTTTACGTGTTCTTTTTCTCCTCCACGTGTTTGAGCAAGCTGCCTTTGGGGCTGTTGGCTGTTAAGATTAATTTCAGGAGGGTTATATTATTATGAAGAAAAAGTTTTTGGCTATGCTTTTGCTGGCTGTTTTGTTGGCGATGAGCATGGCGCAGGTGGTGTGGGCAAGGGTAGGAAGTCCTGGTGATTTACAGGCTGAATTTAATGGAGTAATGTTTTGGTACAATCTTGATGGTAAGATAACAGGGTGTGAGGAGGGTTCTAACAGCGAATTAGTTATTCCAGCAGAAATTAATGGCGTAAAAATTAAAAGCCTTGGGGGGATGGTTTTTGATCAGAGTTCAAATTTAAGTAGTATATTAATTCCTGATGGTATTATTAGCATTGATGGCAGGGCATTTTCTGGATGTAGTAAATTAAAAAATTTAATAATACCTGATAGTGTAACAAGTATTGGCTGGGGCGCATTTCAAAATTGTTTGGAGCTTACGGAAATAACATTATCTAAAAATATTACTGTTATTGAACAGTTTACCTTTGAACGTTGTGATAATCTAAAAAATATAGATATACCAAATGGCGTTATTGCCATCGAAAGATATGCCTTTGCCCGCTGCCCAGGTTTGGAAAGTGTTAATATTCCTAATACGGTTACCAGTATTGGCGAGGGGGCATTTGTTCATTGTAAAAGTTTAGCAGATGTAACTATTCCAAACAGTGTTAGGGAGCTTGGCGGTGCTGCATTTGCAAGTTGTACTGGTTTAACTAAGATTAGTATTTCTGAAGATATTACTAAAATAGGTGAAGAAACATTTCTTAATTGCCGTGGTTTGGTTAATGTGATAATTCCAGAAAAAGCTACGGCTATCGGAAACCGGGCGTTTGCAGGTTGTGCTAGTTTAAAAAGTATAAGTATTCCTAAAAATGTTTTGACAATTTCACAAGATTGTTTTGTGGATTGTGACAATTTAACAGAAGTTTATTATGGCGGTACAGAAGCGCAATGGAAGCAAATAAGCATTGCTTCTGGTAACGATAATTTGCTTGCTGCTAATATTCATTATGGCAGTAGTCCAGAACAACCAAGTGAGCCGGAAAAGCCTGAAAAGCCAGAAACGCCTCAGCCTGGCGGGGAAGATGAGATTGTTGGGGAAATTCCGGCCAACGGATTTGGGGTTATGGTGACAACTGCCGATGGTAAACCGCTGTCTGGGGTTAAAGTGGAGCTGGCGAATCAATTTGGTATGCCGGAGGAAGTGACAGACGCAAATGGTTTAGTGCGCTTTTACACTATGCCAGCCCAGATTGATGGTAATGATAAAGCTTGGCTTAATTTGAGCAAAGAGGGATATCAGAGTATTTCTACCAAAGGCAAGGTGGCAAATGGAGATTTGCTTACTTATGTAATGTATCCAAACGATGGCAAAACACATATTATTGCCGTGAGCGGCAGTTTTATGGGTGATACTGCTGATGATGTGACAGCAACAGGTAATGCACCTATTAATAAATATCAGCTACTGCAAGACGGGAAAGTTGTTTTTGAAAGCAACATTGCCAAAATGGAAATTCCGGTTTATACTGGTACGCCCTCAGAGCCGTATATTTTTACTGGCGCAGAGAGGGTTAGCAAGTTGAAAGCTGGGCAAAAGGTTTATCTGCGGGTGGTTGATGAAAACGGCACAGCTTCGCCGCAGGTTCAGCTGGCGATTAAGGTAAGCCAGCCAACTACTTATAACAATAGTTCTTCCGGTGGGCCAGGCAGCATATCAATAGGCAAAAAATTAAAGGTTAAACTGCCGCGGAATATCCCGATGTTTGGCGGGCAGGAATTTGAATTTGGTTTGGATATGCTGCCGTTTCAATTCCAGGTTTTTGAGGACGGCAAGGTGCGGTTTGCGATTAATCCCTCTAAGGATTTGTTTGAAGCCGGCAGCGTGGACGGAACTGATATTAAGGCTTGGGATAATATCGGCAAAAGCTATAGCCAAGCCGTTAGGGATATGACGCTGGGGCGATGGTCGGCCGGAGTAAAATTTGGCGGCACACCACAGGGGTTCAGTGCTGGCAATTTTAAGTGCAGCGCTAATGTTTTGGGCTATGGCGAGGGCTATGTTGATGATTATGGCAATATTGTAGGTGAAATTAAGGCTATAGTTAGTTTGTCAGAAAAATATAACTTTAGTTATCCCACGTTTATTCTTGATGTGCCGGTTTATGTCGCCGTGCGCCAGGAAGGCACAGCGTCTGGTAGTGGACATATTAACATTGATTATACCAACGGACAATTTCATTTTGCTGACGTTGGCGGCGAGCTCAATCTGAGCTTTATGCTGAACCCGGCGGTGGGCCTTGGCGTGGATAATTTTATTTCAGCGGAAATTGGTGGCCGCGGCACGCTGTTTTGGCTGAACCGTTTGGTAGATGATTATAATAAGGTCGATTTGGTGGGCGATGTTTATGTTGAGGGCAAATTGTTTTGCCTTAAAAAGAGAGTACCATTTTTAGACGGTACCTGGACGATTTACGATAGCTATGCTAAAAAGGATAAGCAGCAAGGGCAGGCAATGCTTGCTTCGTTATATGATGAAGCTGGCTATGAGCCGATTGATCGGGATTATTTGAACCAGCCGTCGCCGCGGGCGATTGCCCCAGAGGTTGTTAAGGCTAACAGTTATCCTAATGCTATGCCAAGTTTGGTGCAGGTTGACGAAACCGCTTATTTGTTCTGGCTTGATGATGTGGCAAGTCGCGCGGATAACGATCGCACTGCCTTGGTTTATGCAACAAGCCGTGATATGGTAAATTGGTCTGAACCAAGGCAAATTGTGCCTGAAACTGCAAATAGCACGGCTGATTATATGTATGACGTTTGTGTGGAGGGTGGCAAAATTCATATTGCCATGTGCAAGGCCAATCAACAATTTGGCACAGGCGAAGTTGGCCTGAACGAAATGGCGGCTTCTGCGGATGTTTACTATACTAATTTAGACACCGATAGCATGGTTATTGCGCCATTGCAATGTGTTGCCGGAAACAGCTATGCTAATCTTATTCCTAAGGTGGTTGCCGCAGACGGCCAGGTTGTGGTTGCTTATGCGGAAAATCAAATGGAGAACGGCATTTTTGGCTTGGGAAACACCTATCAGGTGGTGAGCGCGTCGATTGTGGACGGCAATGTGGGCCGAATTGTCAAAACGGAAGCAAACGGCTTGTTGAATGCTCTTAATGCCGGGATTTTGGACGGGCAACCGGCGATTAGCTATATTGTTGATGTGGACAGGGATTATCAGACCGATGCTGACCGGGAATTGTATTTGTTGACCGGTGGCCGGGAAGTGCAGCTGACTAACAATGATTTGGCGGAAACAGCCCCAAAATTTGCGGCAATAGGTGGCGCTGACAGTTTGCTGTGGTATGCTAACGGCAATATTTTTTATATAAGTTCCGCAGATGGGCCGGTGAACACTGTTTTTACGGATAATAATGCCATTGGAATTGGCAATAACTTCTATGTTATTAATGATGATTTGGGGAATGCCAGAATTGTTTGGACAGCATTACCTGCTGATGAGAACATTGACACAATGACCGTTTGGGCAACTGATTACTGCAATGAAACTTGGACAGGAGTTTATCCTTTGCTGGAAACGAACAGTCTTATGACATCTGCCTTGAGCGGTTATACGGTTGGGGATAGAAGTTATATTGCTTACCTGTGCACAAAAGAGATTTCTGCGGATAGTCAGCTAACCGATTTGTGTGTGAATATGGCTGCGCCGGTAATGGATATTGGGCTTTTGGCGGTTGACTATGATTTTGAAGCGGTGATTCCAGGAGCTGCATTGCCTTTGAAAATAACCGTTCAAAATAACGGTGGTTTGCCAGTGGATAATATTGCCGTGGATGTTGACGGCGAGCCTTTGACTGGGATTTCGGTGGCTGATTTGGACATTGGTGAGATTAAAACCTATGAAGTCGTTGGGTTTGTTGTTCCGTCCGATTTGACAGGCTTGCAGACGGTGACAGCTAAGGTGAATGTAGCTGGCGATGTTAAGGAAAGCAATAATGCCAACGATTTTAAGATTGGCTATACGGACATTAGTGTGACTGCCAATAGAGTGTTGGTTAATGGCAGTGATTGGGCTAATATTATAGTTAAAAATGAAAGTGCTATCCCAACGGATGTTACTTTGACTGCTTTGGCGAATAATGCTGAGGGGGCGGTTTTATTTAAACGGAGTTTCAGCGCGCTTGCTAAAGAAAACGCTCAGACAGTGCTACTGCCGTTGGCAGAATTAGAAACAAAAGGCGATGTGCGGGCTATTTACGTTGTGATTGCCGCAGAAAAGGAAGAGGTTTTTCATACCAACAATACGGACTTGGTGTATCTAAGGGGTAGTGTTAATGAAAAACCGGAGGATAATACCAATAACAGCTCCGGTGGCGGCCACAGGCCAACAACAAAGCCGAGCGAATCTAAACCCGGTTCAACAGCAGAAACACAGAAGCCAATAATAACAGGAGAAAATATTAATACAGTCTTTGCGGATGTGCAGAATAACGTCTGGTATAGCGAAGCGATTGCCTATGTTTACAATAATGGAATGATGAATGGCACCGAAAAGGGCTTTGAGCCTAATGCGGCGACTACGCGGGCGATGATTGTGACAATGCTGCACAGGTTGGAGAAAGAGCCGGCGGCGGGCGTGGCCAATTTTGCCGACGTGGCCGATGGCCAGTGGTTCAGCGAGGCGATTGCTTGGGCGGCGGCTAATGGTGTTGTGAATGGTTATAGCGAAACTAAGTTTGCGCCGAATGATGAAATCACGCGGGAGCAGTTGGCGGCTATTTTGTATCGTTACGCGCAGTTTAAGGGGCTGAATGTGAGCGCAAAAGGAGATTTGAGCGGTTTTGCAGACGGTGCGGCAGTTTCCGACTGGGCGGTGGAAGCAATGCAGTGGGCTGTGGGCGCAGGGCTTCTTAACGGTAACGAGCAGGGCAGATTAGCCCCAACGGCAGGCGCAACGCGGGCCGAGGTGGCGATGATGCTAATGCGTTTTGCGGAAACTGTTAAATAACGCAATTTGTAAACACTATATTATAGAAGAAAGGGAGCAGCTTTGGTTAAAGCCAAGGCTGCTTCTCTAACTAAAAGCAATATTGAAGCGGCACTTATTTTAATAGAGGGGTAAATGTGTTTAAGTTGTTGATAATTGAAAAAGTGCGACAGTAAAAAAGCTGAAAAACGGGCAAAAAATGTGGAATTATACAATCAAAAAGCAGATAAAGAATGACAGTATATCGAACGGGTGTGAAAAAGTTGTTAAAAAGTTGAAAAATTTCTAATTTTGGTGTTGACAAACAGAAAAGAAAGTGTTATTATATATAAGCACTCGCTGAGCGGCGCCTCTGAGAAAGGGGCTGCGGAGAGTTGGTACTGAAGAATAGCTTATCAAATTGTTCGGTTAGGTTTAGGCTGGCAGCCAAGAAAACCAACTGGAAAAAATTTGAAAAAAGTTAAAAAAGGGTATTGACAAACGAAAGCGAATGTGATATACTAATAAAGTCGCTGGTCGAACGGCGGCGAAGTAAGAATCGGATCTTTGAGAACTAAATAGTGAGCAGCCAAGTTCAAGCATAGAGATTTAGTAAGGAAATGAAAATTTCCCTGCAAATCCTTTGAAAAAATATGGATTGAGAAATCAATCGAAACAAGTAAGATGAGCAGATTAAGCTTTTCTGAATAAAGAAGTAGTTTGGACCAGAAATGGTTTGAATAAAGATTTTATTGGAGAGTTTGATCCTGGCTCAGGACGAACGCTGGCGGCGTGCTTAACACATGCAAGTCGAACGGACCTTTTTTGGAAGAAGCCTTCGGGTGGAAATTAGGAAAGGTTAGTGGCGGACGGGTGAGTAACGCGTAGATAATCTACCTTAAAGACTGGGACAACAGTTGGAAACGACTGCTAATACCGGATACGCTGCACATAGGGCATCCTAGGTGCAGGAAAAGAGGCCTCTTAACAATGCTCCTGCTTTTAGATGAGTCTGCGTCTGATTAGCTAGATGGTGGGGTAACGGCTTACCATGGCGACGATCAGTAGTCGGCCTGAGAGGGTGACCGGCCACATTGGGACTGAGACACGGCCCAAACTCCTACGGGAGGCAGCAGTGGGGAATCTTCCGCAATGGGCGAAAGCCTGACGGAGCAACGCCGCGTGATCGAATGAAGGCCTTCGGGTTGTAAAGATCTGTTGACAGGGACGAATAAGCAATGCGAATAGTTTTGTGTATGACGGTACCTGTTTAGAAAGCTCCGGCTAACTACGTGCCAGCAGCCGCGGTAATACGTAGGGAGCAAGCGTTGTCCGGAATTACTGGGCGTAAAGGGCGCGTAGGTGGGCGCTTAAGTCAGGTGTGAAAACTCCGGGCTCAACCTGGAGACTGCACTTGAAACTGGGTGTCTTGAGGGCAGGAGAGGAAAGTGGAATTCCTAGTGTAGCGGTGAAATGCGTAGATATTAGGAGGAACACCAGTGGCGAAGGCGACTTTCTGGACTGTACCTGACGCTGAGGCGCGAAAGCGTGGGTAGCGAACGGGATTAGATACCCCGGTAGTCCACGCCGTAAACGATGAATACTAGGTGTAGGAGGTATCGACTCCTTCTGTGCCGCAGCAAACGCAATAAGTATTCCGCCTGGGGACTACGGTCGCAAGACTAAAACTCAAAGGAATTGACGGGGACCCGCACAAGCGGTGGAGCATGTGGTTTAATTCGACGCAACGCGAAGAACCTTACCAGGGCTTGACATCCCTCGCTACCTGCGGAAACGTGGGGTTCTGCCAGTTTACTGGCGGACGAGGAGACAGGTGGTGCATGGTTGTCGTCAGCTCGTGTCGTGAGATGTTGGGTTAAGTCCCGCAACGAGCGCAACCCCTACGTCCAGTTGCCAGCACGTTAAGGTGGGAACTCTGGAGGAACTGCCGGTGACAAACCGGAGGAAGGTGGGGATGACGTCAAATCATCATGCCCTTTATGTTCTGGGCTACACACGTGCTACAATGGCCGGTACAGAGGGCGGCGAAGCCGCGAGGTGGAGCGAATCCCAAAAAGCCGGTCTAAGTTCGGATTGCAGGCTGCAACCCGCCTGCATGAAGTCGGAATCGCTAGTAATCGCGAGTCAGCATATCGCGGTGAATACGTTCCCGGGTCTTGTACACACCGCCCGTCACACCATGGGAGTTGGCAACACCCGAAGCCGATGAGCTAACCCGCAAGGGAGGCAGTTGTCTAAGGTGGGGTTGATAACTGGGGTGAAGTCGTAACAAGGTAGCCGTTCGAGAACGAGCGGCTGGATCACCTCCTTTCTAAGGAGTTTGAGCGCTTGAGGTCATAGAGATATGGAATTAGGTGTTTGGCTTTAAGGAATTAAGAAAAAGTCGATAGCGTTGACTGAAGTTAGCGTTTGATTATGAGCTGGGATTTAACTCACTATTTAGTCCTCAGAGATTCGTCTCTGACAGATCTTTGACAACTGCATAGAAAAATGAGATCTTTCTAATTGAAGGTAAAAGAAGGTAGAAGATACAATTTTTTTACGAGATAGAGTAAGAGACAATTAGGAAGCGTGACTTAGAGAGAGAAGATTTAAGGCAAAAGAAGAGCTTAATCTGGATTTGTTTTAGGACGAATTGAGTAATAAAACAGGTCAAGATAATAAGGGCGTATGGTGGATGCCTTGGCATCAAGAGTCGAAGAAGGACGTGGTTAACTGCGAGAAGCCTCGGGGAGCTGTAAGCGAGCATTGATCCGGGGATATCCGAATGGGGCAACCCGGCTGGAGTCATATCCAGTCATCATTAGTTGAATAAAATAGGCTAATGAAGACAACCTGGGGAACTGAAACATCTTAGTACCCAGAGGAAGAGAAAGAAAACTCGATTCCCCTAGTAGCGGCGAGCGAAGCGGGAAGAGCCCAAACCAGGTTTTCGGACCTGGGGTTGTAGGACTTCATAATTTGACAATAGGTTAATAGAATACAGTTGGAAAGCTGAACCATAGAAGGTAAAAGTCCTGTATATGAAAGCCGACGATAGAAGGAAGTATCCTGAGTACTGCGGGACACGTGAAATCCCGTGGGAAGCTGGAGGGACCACCCTCCAAGGCTAAATACTCCTTGATGACCGATAGTGAACCAGTACCGTGAGGGAAAGGTGAAAAGAACCCCGGGAGGGGAGTGAAATAGAACCTGAAACCATATGCTTACAAACTGTCAGAGCACCATTTAAGGTGTGATGGCGTACTTTTTGTAGAACGGACCGGCGAGTTATGTTAACAAGCGAGGTTAAGCAGGAGATGCGGAGCCGTAGCGAAAGCGAGTCTGAATAGGGCGAATAGTTTGTTGATGTAGACCCGAAACCCGGTGATCTACCCATGGTCAGGTTGAAGCTGAGGTAAGACTCAGTGGAGGACCGAACCGACCTCTGTTGAAAAAGGGGCGGATGAACTGTGGGTAGGGGTGAAATGCCAATCGAACCGGGAGATAGCTGGTTCTCCCCGAAATAGCTTTAGGGCTAGCCTCATCTGTTTATTTATGGTGGTAGAGCACTGTTTGGCCTAGGGGCCCTATCAGGTTACCGAAGCTTCACAAACTACGAATGCTATAAATTTAGAAGATGGGAGTCAGACTGTGGGGGATAAGCTTCATAGTCAAAAGGGAAACAGCCCAGACCGACGGTTAAGGTCCCAAAGTGTGTGCTAAGTGGGAAAGGATGTAGGATTGCATAGACAACTAGGATGTTGGCTTAGAAGCAGCCACCATTCAAAGAGTTCGTAATAGATCACTAGTCGAGTGATCCTGCGCCGAAGATGTAACGGGGCTCAAGCACACCACCGAAGCCTCGGCTTTCCAGGCAACTGGAAGGGGTAGGGGAGCGTTGCATACGGGTAGAAGCTGTACCGTAAGGAGCAGTGGACTGTATGGAAGTGAGAATGCCGGTATGAGTAAGCGATAAAGGGAGTGAGAATCTCCCTCGCCGTAAATCTAAGGATTCCTGGGGAAGGCTCGTCCGCCCAGGGTTAGTCGGGTCCTAAGCTGAGGCGTGAAGCGTAGGCGATGGACAACAGGTTAATATTCCTGTACCACTGTTAATTGTTTGAGGATGCAGTGACGCAGAAGGGTAGGTTCAGCGCACGGTTGGAAATGTGCGTGTAAGCAAGTAGGGAGTTTGGTAGGCAAATCCGCCAAACATATATCCTGAGATGTGATGCAGAGTGAAGATTAGTAACGAATTGGCTGATCCCAAGCTGCCGAGAAAAGCTGCTAACGAGATTGACGGTGCCCGTACCGCAAACCGACACAGGTAGATAGGAAGAGAATTCTAAGGCGCGCGAGAGAACCCTTGTTAAGGAACTCGGCAAAATGGCCCCGTAACTTAGGGATAAGGGGAGCCGCGGCATTGTGAATACATTTACTGTATGAGCGAGAGGCGGCCGCAGAGAATAGGTCCAAGCAACTGTTTATCAAAAACACAGGCACCTGCTAAGTAGAAATACGACGTATAGGCGCTGACGCCTGCCCGGTGCTGGAAGGTTAAGAGGAGAGGTTAGTCTTTAAGGCGAAGCTTTGAATTGAAGCCCCAGTAAACGGCGGCCGTAACTATAACGGTCCTAAGGTAGCGAAATTCCTTGTCGGGTAAGTTCCGACCCGCACGAAA
>JAAWKH010000006.1 GCA_022797295.1 Peptococcaceae bacterium | reverse complement strand
AGTGTTCACAGAGGATTACATTTACCTAACGGTAAATGTATGTGTTCACACTAAGCTCTGCCGTCGCCCTACGGGCTAGGCAATCGCTAAGTGTTCACACAAAAAAAACCGCCGAAAAAATGGCGGTTTTATTATGGTCGGAGCGACACGACTTGAACGTGCGGCCTCTACCACCCCAAGGTAGCGCTCTAGCCAAACTGAGCTACGCCCCGAAGCACTTTTCTTATTATATTACTGCGAACGGAATTTGTCAAGCCTTTTTGGCAGTTTTTTGCAAAAAGTCGAACGGTAAAATAAAGCCGGATTACAAAAAGCCAAAAAATTTCCAAAAAACCCTTGCAACTGGCGCGCATATCTGCTAAAATAGTAAAGGTTATTCTTCGGGCAGCTTACGTCCGGCAGATTAATTAATATTGAGGGTTACTTGTTGCCTGGAAAAAGGAGGTGGAACTATGGCAAAATGCGAAGTCTGCGGCAAAACCATCCAGACCGGTATGAAGGTCAGCCACTCGCATATCCGCACCAAACGTAAATGGAAGCCGAACCTGCAAAGGGTTAGGGTTGTGGTGGGCGGCACCCCGCAGAGATTAACCGTCTGCACCCGCTGCCTGCGTTCCGGCAAGGTCCAGAGAGCAATTTAACATTTACGCAAACTAACAGCAGCCTTTTTGGCTGCTGTTCTTTTTTCAGTGTCCGCGGCCTGCCCTCCTCAATAAAATAGTTGTAAAGGAGGAATGCCCCGTGCGCACACAGCAGGAGATCTTGCAGAAAACCGAGGATTTGCGCCTGCGCCTGGCCCTTTTAAGCGCTGAAAAAAACCACAGCTCCATGCTGGACCCCACCCGCGAGCTGGAAATTTTGGCCCTGGTGGATAAGCTGGAAGTGCTCCTTTGGGTGTTGGAGCAGGACCTGTCCGGCCCTGATGTGATGGAGGTTTTCCGCGGGCTGGTTAATTAGTTGCAATTTAAGCGGCATTTGGCAAACTAAATGCCGCTTAAATTGCAAAGTTTTCCGCCAAAACTATTGACTTGCTTTTGCACCTGTGATACAATGCAGGATAGGATACGGCAAATATTTTTGCGAACCAAATTACATCAGCGCACCAAACTTGTGAATTGGTCAATAAGAGTAGTAAAAGTGAAATATTTGCTATATAGACTCTGAACCTGACAAACAATCAAAAACGCAAGTGACGTGGCTTTTGCTGTGCCGTTTGCGTTTTTTTGCGTTGGGCGGCTCTTTCATATCTTAATTAAGTAAAGGCGGTAATCCTTATGCAGCAGGAAAAAATTAAGCTTTACGGCTTCAACAACCTCACCAAATCCCTGAGCTTCAATATCTATGACGTTTGCTACGCCAAAACTCAGCGAGAGCAAAAGGATTATATCGCCTATATTGACAAACAATATAATTCAGAGCGTTTAACAGGCATCCTGACCCACGTGGCCGAAATGATTGGCGCCAAGGTGCTGCACATTTCCAGCCAGGATTATGACCCTCAAGGGGCCAGCGTCACCCTGCTGATTGCTGAAAGTTCTATGCTGCCTGTGGGCGACGCCACCGTGGCCCATCTGGACAAAAGCCACGTCACGGTGCACACTTACCCGGAATATCACCCGGAAACCTGCCTGGCCACCTTTCGGGTGGACATCGACGTGGCCACATGCGGCGAAATTACCCCGCTTTCCACGCTGGATTATCTGATTGGCAGTTTTGATTCCGACATCATCACTATGGATTACCGGGTGCGCGGCTTCACCCGTGATTTGCAGGGCCGCAAACTGTTTATTGACCATTATATCAATTCTATTCAGAACTATATTAATGAACAAACTTTGCGCCGCTATGACGCGGTGGACATTAATATTTACGAAGCCAACATCTTCCACACAAAAATGCTGATTAAAGATATTGATTTGCAGAATTATCTTTTTAACGCTGATGTGTACGAGCTGCCGCCCAAAACCCGGCTGGAAATTACCGACAGCCTGCGGCAGGAAATGATTGAGATATTTTCTGGTAGGAATATCTACTAATATCTATCGCTAAGAGCTTCATTAAGAGGTGATAAAAACGAACAAACTCAACCAGGCGGAAGCGCCGATTTACCAGGCTTTGCAGGATTTTCGCAAAATGCGGGTGGTGCCATTTGACGTGCCCGGCCACAAACGCGGGCGCGGCAACCCGGAGCTGGCCGATTTTTTAGGCGAGCAATGCGTCAGTGTGGACGTAAACTCTATGAAGCCGCTGGACAACCTTTGCCACCCGGTTTCTGTTATCAAACGCGCCGAGGAACTGGCGGCCGACGCCTTTGGCGCTGCGGCCGCCTTTTTGATGATTGGCGGCACCACATCCGCCGTGCAGAGCATGTTGCTCACCGTCTGCAAGCACGGAGATGAAATTATTTTGCCACGCAACGTGCACCGCAGCGTGCTGAATGCCCTAGTACTTTGCGGAGCCAAGCCGGTTTACGTCAACCCGGAAGTCAACCCGGAGCTGGGCATTCCGTTGGGTATGCGCCCGGCCCAGGTGGAGGCCGCCATCCTCACCCACCCCAACGCCAAAGCCGTGCTGGTGAACAACCCAACCTACTACGGCGTTTGCTCAGATTTGCCGGCCATTGTGCAGCTGGCCCATCGCTACGGCCTGCTGGTGCTGGCGGACGAGGCCCACGGCACCCATTTTTACTTTGGCGATAATCTGCCGCCAGCCGCTATGCACGTGGGCGCGGATATGGCCGCCGTTAGTATGCATAAATCAGGCGGCAGCTTAACCCAAAGTTCTTTTTTGCTGCTGGGGCCGCAAATCAACCCCGGTTACTGCCGCCAGATTATCAACCTGACCCAAACCACCAGCGCCTCTTATCTGCTGCTATCCAGCCTGGACGTTTCCCGGCGCAAGCTGGCACTGGAGGGCAGGCAAATTTTCGCCAAGGTGTTGCAGCTGGCCGAATATGCCCGCGCGGAAATCAACGCTATCGGCGATTACTGGGCCTTTGGGCCGGAGCTGCTAGCCGAGGACGGCGGCGTGGCCGCCTTTGACGGCACCAAGCTTTCCGTCAACACTCTCAATGTGGGCCTGGCCGGAATTGAGGTTTACGATCTGCTACGAGATGAATATGACATTCAGATTGAGTTTGGCGATTTGGGCAACATCCTGGCCTACATCTCGATTGGCGACCGCCAGCGGGATATTGAACGGCTGGTAAGCGCGCTGGCGGAAATCCGCCGCCGCTTCAAACGTGATAAAAGCGGCCTGCTCACTCAGGAATATATTGAGCCACAGGTGCTGCTAACGCCGCAGCAAG
The DNA here is from genome assembly GCA_022797295.1 of Peptococcaceae bacterium. Lineage (GTDB taxonomy): Bacteria > Bacillota > Dehalobacteriia > UBA4068 > UBA4997 > Avidehalobacter. Next base: position 71,099 of record JAAWKH010000006.1, on the reverse strand, counting down.
CTTTTTACGCTCCTAAGGAATCGCTGCCGCTGGCCGAAACGCTAGGCCGAATCAGCAGCGAGTTTGTGATGTGTTACCCGCCCGGCATTCCCATCGTCGCCCCTGGCGAGCAAATCACCCCGGAAATCTTGGCTTATATCAGCTACGCCAAGGAAAAGGGCAGTTCTCTCACCGGGCCGGAAGACGCCAAAATTGAACGCTTAAACGTTATAATATAGGAGGAAACGAGCATGGAACTATGGTTTACTGAACGGCACACGCCCAACGTTAAATTTTCCATTCGGGTGGACAGGCAGTTATACAGCGCGCAGAGCGAGTTTCAGCGCATTGATATTTTTGAATCAGCCGAGTTTGGCCGCTTCCTCACCCTGGACGGCTATATGATGCTGACCGAACGGGATGAGTTCATTTACCACGAGATGATTACCCACCCGGCGATGGCCGTGCATCCCGCCGTGCGCGACGTGCTGATTATCGGGGCCGGCGACGGCGGCGTGGTGCGCGAGCTCAGCCATTACCCGGAAATTGAGCACATTGACCTGGTGGAGATTGACCCGCTGGTGGTGGAGGCCTGCCGGCAACATCTGCCGCAAACCGCCGGCAAGCTGGACGACCCGCGGCTGCATATCCACTATGCCGACGGTCTGAAATTTGTGCGGGCCAAAGACGCTTGCTACGACCTGATTATTGTTGATTCCACCGACCCTTTCGGCCCCGGCGAGGGACTTTTCACCAAGGAATTTTACGGCAACTGCTACAAAGCACTGCGCGAGGACGGGATTATGATTAATCAGCACGAAAGCCCCTTTTACGAGGCCGACGCGCTGGCTATGCAGCGAGCCCACAAGCGCATTTGCCAAAGCTTCCCGCTCAGCCGCATTTATCAGGCCCACATCCCAACTTACCCCTCCGGGCATTGGCTTTTTGGCTTTTCCTCCAAAAAGTATCACCCGGTGAAAAACCTGCAAGCCGAGACCTGGCAACAGCGCGGCCTGGCCTGCCGTTACTACACCACCAACCTGCACCGCGGCGCATTTGCCCTGCCGGCCTACGTGGAACACCTGCTGGAGGATGTGGAAAATGTCGAATAATAATTTAATCCAAAAACAATATAATACTTTTATGGCCTGCGAGACCGATTTTGCCCCGGCGGATATTGTGCTGTTTGGCGCTCCCTACGATTCCAGCACTTCCAACCGGCCGGGAGCCCGCTTTGGCAGCGCGGCCATTCGGACGGAATCTTACGGGCTGGAAACATACAGCCCCTATCAAGATAAAGATTTAACTGATTGCCAAATTTGCGACGCGGGCGACCTGGAGCTACCATTTGGCGACAGCGAGCAAGCCCTGGCCGCTATTGAGGATTTTGCCGGCCAAATTTTGGCGGCCGATAAACGGCCCTTTATGCTGGGCGGCGAACATCTGGTGACGCTGGGAGCGGTGCGGGCCGCTTTTCAACGTTATCCTGACCTGTGCCTGCTGCATTTTGACGCCCACACCGACCTGCGCGAGGATTACCTGGGCGTGCGCCTTTCCCACGCGGCGGTGATCCGCCGTTGCTGGGAGCTGCTGGGCGACGGGCGCATTTGGCAGTTTGGCATCCGCTCCGGCGAACGCTATGAGTTTGAGTGGGCCGCTGCCGGCCACACCAGCCTGCGCAAGTTTGATTTGCAAGGCCTGGCGGAGGCTCTGGCCGCTTGCCAAGGCCGGCCGGTTTACTTCACCCTGGATTTGGACGTGCTGGACCCCAGCGTCTTTCCCGGCACCGGCACGCCGGAGCCGGGCGGCCTCAGCTTTGACCAGCTGCGTCAGGCCGTCACCCAGGTTTGCCAAAATGCGCAAATCGTCGCCTGCGACGTAAACGAGCTAGCCCCGCATTACGACCCCAGCGGCGTATCAACGGCAGTGGCCTGCAAAATAGTCCGCGAAATGCTGTTAGCAATATAAACGAACGTTTAATGATTATAAACTTAATAACAGATAATATGGAGGTAACAAAATGGGAAAAGCAATGATTATCGGCTGCGGCGGCGTGGCCTCGGTGGCTATCCACAAATGCTGCCAGAACAGCGAGGTTTTTACGGAACTGTGCCTGGCCAGCCGTACCAAAGCCAAATGCGACGCGCTGCGGGACAAGCTGGCCCCCACCACGGCCACTAAAATCAGCACCGCCCAAGTGGACGCTAACAATGTGGCGGAGCTGACCCGCCTTTTGGAGCAGGAGCGGCCGGACGTGGTGCTGAATCTGGCCCTGCCTTACCAGGATTTGTCGATTATGGAGGCCTGCCTGGCCGCCCGCGTGCCTTACGTGGACACCGCCAACTATGAGCCGGAGGACACCGCCAAATTTGAATATAAATGGCAGTGGGCCTACCGCGAGCGTTTTGAGCAGGCCGGCATCACCGCCCTTTTGGGCAGCGGTTTTGACCCCGGCGTGACCGGCGTTTTTTCCGCCTACGCATTGAAGCACCATTTTGACGAAATCAACTATATTGACATTTTGGACTGCAACGCCGGCGACCACGGCTATCCCTTTGCCACCAACTTTAACCCGGAAATCAACATTCGCGAGGTTTCCGCCAACGGTAGCTACTGGGAAGCTGGTCAGTGGGTGGAAACTGCGCCAATGGAAATTAAACGGGTTTACAACTTCCCGGAGGTGGGCGAAAAGGATATGTATCTGCTGCACCACGAGGAACTGGAATCGCTGGCCCTGAATATGCCCGGCATTAAGCGGATTCGCTTTTTTATGACATTCGGGCAAAGTTATCTGACCCACCTGAAATGCCTGGAAAACGTCGGCATGACCTCTATCAAACCGATTGAATTTGAGGGCAAGCAAATTGTGCCTCTGCAATTTTTGAAAGCCGTGCTGCCGGACCCAGCCTCCCTCGGCCCGCGCACCAAAGGCAAAACCAACATCGGCTGCATTTTCACCGGCAAAAAGGACGGCCAAACCAAACATTATTACCTCTACAACGTTTGCGACCACGAGGAATGTTACAAAGAGGTTGGCTCTCAGGCCGTGGCCTACACCACCGGCGTGCCGGCAATGATTGGCGCAATGCTGGTTATGCAGGGCGTTTGGAACACTCCTGGCGTGCATAATATTGAGGAGTTTGACCCCGACCCGTTTATGGACGCGCTGAACCGTTGGGGCCTGCCCTGGCAGGAAAGCTTCAACCCGGAGCTGGTGGATTAATGGCCGCCCCCGTGCTTAACCCGGCCCGCCTGCTTGTGGCGGACTCGCTGCCCTCTCCCTGCTATATCATTGACGAGGCGAGGCTGGAGAATAATCTGCGCCTGCTAGCCGGCGTGAAGCGGCGCACCGGCTGCCACATTTTGCTAGCCCAAAAGGCCTATGCTTGCCCGGCCACTTACCCCTTGATTGGCCAATATTTGCAGGGAACCGCAGCCAGCGGCCTGTTTGAAGCCCGCCTTGGTAAAGAGGAAATGGGCGGCGAGGTACACGTTTTTGCCGCCGCTTACCGCGAAGATGAGTTTGCCGAGCTGCTACAATATGCCGACCATATCATTTTCAATTCCGGCAATCAACTGCTGAAATTTGGGCCGCAGGCCAAAGCGGCCGGCAAAAGCTGCGGCCTGCGTGTGAACCCGGAGTTTTCCACTCAAGACCACGCTATTTACGACCCTTGCGCTCCCGGCTCCCGCCTGGGCGTACGTCGGGCGGATTTTGACCCAGCCTGGCTGCCTCTGCTGGACGGGCTGCATATGCACACCCTCTGCGAGCAGAACAGCGACGCGCTGGTGCAAACAGTGGCCGCTCTGGAAGCCAATTTTGGCGAATTTCTGCCCCAAATGCACTGGCTGAATCTGGGCGGCGGCCACCACATCACCCGGCCGGACTATGACATTGCCACGCTGGAGCTTTGCCTGTTACGCTTAAATCAGCAATACGACTTGCAACTTTATCTGGAACCCGGCGAGGCGGTTGCCCTAAACTGCGGCTTTTTGCAAACCACCGTTTTGGACGTGTTGACTCCCGCCAACGCAGACGGGCTACAAATCGCCATTTTGGACGCCTCCGCCGCCTGTCATATGCCGGACGTGCTGGAAATGCCTTACCGGCCGCCGCTGCAAAATGCGGCGGAGCCGGGCGCACTGCCCCACACCTACCGCCTAGGCGGCCCCACCTGCCTGGCCGGCGATGTGATTGGCGATTACTCATTTGCCCAGCCCTTGCGCCCTGGCGACCAGCTAACATTTGAAGATATGGCCATTTACACAATGGTTAAGAACAACACTTTCAACGGGCTGCCGCTGCCGGCCATTGTGCTGCGCGACGCCGCCGGAGAGTATCGGCTGCACAAAAGCTTTGGTTATGCGGATTTTAAGGAAAGGCTTTAGGAGAATATAAAAATGTTGTCAGATAATCGAAAAAAACAGCTGGATATTTTGCTGGAACGTGCATCTTGCGCCGGAGATGAATATTATTTTGATATGGAGCAAGATGAGTTTGACGAGGAGATGGCAGGAGCCGAGGACGAAGAATTTTACAAAGGATATTGCCGCCAAAGAGAAATTGGGTTTGACGCTTACCAAAAGGAGATTGTCGAACAATTTACGCGTATCAAATCTGCTGAAGAACTCCATTACATGATTGCAGATTACAATTACGATGCTGGAATATTCACGGTTGAACAGATTGTAATGAATCCAGCCTGCGATATAGTTACTGCCAAAATGGTATACTGGCTTTGCCAGCCGAGTTATTATTATGATAATTACGGCGGCCCCTCAAAATGCGCTGAGGAAGATGTAAACCGAGATACGGCGTTGCTCTTAGCAAAGCTGGAAGCAAAAGCTCTTGCAAACGGTTTTCAGACTGGGCTTGAATGGGCCGGCGAATTAGTCGATGAGCAACCAAAAGATTTAGACTTTAACAAGGAGCCTTACTGCCAAGTGCCGGAAATTTTTAGATAAGCGGCGATTATTATAATCAGCGCCTTGCAAAGCCCAACCCAACAAACTAGAGATTGGAGGCCAACGCTATGCAAACAATTATTGTGCTGTTAAATCCAGGCCAGCTGCAAAACCCTGATTTGGATTTGCGTTATTTAGTGCCGGATCGTATTGAGGAAGTTTCCGCTTCATTAATCAAAGATAACGGTTACGATTATATAGACGCCGAGGAAGGCCAGCCAGGGCCGTTGCTGGGCATTTGGCTGGAAACAGAAAACGCGGCGCAAAACTGGCCGCTTATTGCTGAGCTGTTTCAAAATGAACAGTTTATGGGAAATGATTTGTCCGCCTCAGCGCAAATTTATATTTCCGAAAAAGATACAGATGATTTGGAAAATTGCACATTGGTATTCCCGCAATAAATCTGGTTTAGATTAAATTTTATTTATTAGAATCGTCACTTTGTCAAGTGACGATTCTTTTATGTTTTTATTAAAAAACAACTTCCCAACAAATTATAGCATAAAGCCTATGGGGTTTGTCTTTTTTTCCTCCGGCAAAACCTCAGGCAAGGCAAAATCGCTATCGGCAAGCAAATAATCCTTGCAGGCGTTTTCAGCGCTATCGCCGTAAACCCTTGCAGCATAGCTAAGAATAGCGTTTTCAACCAGATTTCGGCAAAAGCGCCCGTTCCCCATATTCGGCTGCTGGGCCGCCTCACAAAGAATGGTCGCTTTCTCCATTGCCTGCGGGCTGATGGAGAAGCCTCTTTTTTTGGCCTCAAATTCAACAATCTGCACCATTTCAGCCGTGGAGTAATCGCAAAAATTTATGCTGAATGGCACACGTGAGCGCAAGCCGGGATTGCGGGAGAAAAAATCCGCCATCTCTTTGGGATAGCCCGCAAAAATCACAATCGTGTCCTCACGGTTGTTTTCCATTTCCTGCACAATGGTGTTAATTGCCTCGTCGCCAAAATCGCCGTTGTGGTAATCCACCAGGGAGTATGCCTCGTCAATAAACAGCAGCTTGCCCTTGGCCTTTTTAAACACCGCTTTCACCCTATCCGCCGTTTGCCCCACATATTGCGCCACCAAATCGGCGCGTCCAACCTCCAGCAGTTCATTGCTGGCAAGCAGCCCCAGCTCATAAAATATACCGGCAACAATGCGGGCCACCGTGGTTTTGGCCGTGCCGGGATTGCCCACAAACTCCATATTCAGCACAATAGGAGCCAAATCCTGGTTTAACTGCGCCATATCCTGCTTCAGCTTGGCAAACGCCGCAATTCTTTGTATTTGCCGCTTCACATTGTCAAGACCAATCAGCTCGTTCAGCATATCGGTGTAGCTGGAGCCTGGCGACGGCAAAGGCAAAGGCTGGCTGCTTTCTGCCAGCAGGGCAAGCTTTTGTTTAATTTCTTCTATACACTTTTTCCCCAGATTACGAACCTGCGCAAAATCCTCGTCCGTCATATTGCGCAGCTGCTCAACATAATTAATGCCCGCCCTTTTCAGGCAATTATAGGTACGCACGCTTAAATCCAAATCATCAAGCCAAATTTGCTCTTGTTCAGAGTCTTGTTCAGCGTAAGCTTCCTTGTCGTAATCATCTTCAAGCTCATCCTCAGGAAACACAAATTCCTTATTGTCCGCCCGCTCCGCTTCCACCTCAAACGCCCCAAAGAAAGCAGACGCAGCCAGCTCAAGCAGGTCGCCAAAGCTCCGCACCAGCAGCTCTGCCGGAAGCAGTTTCAGCTCATTTAAGGCGTTTCTTGACGAATTTAGCTCTATTAACTCCGTTTCAGCAAAAGCCAAGGAAAGCAGAGTGCGCATTCGCAGGCTTATCTTACCCGGCAAACTAATAAGAATTGTCCCCTGGCCGCCGCCCTTGCTCGCAGCGATTACCCGAATAATAGCCTCCAGCTTTTCCAGCTCCTCAAAAGTTTCATTAAAATAGGGACGTCTGGCTTCTACATATTCAATCCCACAATCCAACTCATATTCAAACTGCTTTGGCTTCTGGCAAGGTTTAATATCCCGGCTGTACTGCAACGCGTACACCCTGCGCCCTCCGGCAAACATATCGCTAAAGAAAGGAGCTGGTATGCTGTAAACATTTGCATAATCGTGAAAAATCCAGGCATAATCATTCGGCGTTGCCTCAACCCCAGGGCTGACAAAAGCAACCATCTGGTTTTCCGCATTTTGGCAGGTGTTCATTTGCCAGCCAATAAACTCCTTTTGTGGCAGAATTTTAGCCGTTTGTAAAAAACGCTCGCTCACATCAAAGGCAACAAGCCCTCTCTTACGACATTCTCCGTATTCATTAAACAACAGTGTTGCGTAATTAGCCATTTGGGCGGTCGCGTCAAATTCTCTATCATAGTTAAACATTACTGTGCCTCGCTTTCTATTATATAACAAACTTATATACCAAAAAGAAACGTTATGCTTTTCCACAAACTGCTCCGGCTATTCCCTTGGCACGCTCGCCGCTGTTCAGCGGGTTATGGCAGTGCATCCCCAGGCCGGCCGCTGGAGCTTGTTTGCGGATTGTCAAAGAACCGTTCCAGGCACAGCAAAAAAGCTAATGCCTCAATCAACATACAAATGGGTACACTATCTCCTGATAGCTCCATTCATACGTCAATATCTCACATTAGCTTCGCACAGCGAAATTAAATTTTATTATATTTTAGCACACTGGCCAGCATTTGTCAAGCAAAAATTTACCATTTATTTAGGTTGACATTTAGAGCGGTTATTTCCCGACAAATTATGTAAATTATACAAAAGCACCATCACCTGACCGCGGCTACAAATATGATTGGCGGAAAAAGTACTAATACCCGTGCCCTTGTTCAATCCATTTTCTACCGCCCAGGTTAAAGCGTCCGGCGCAGGACGGCCAGCAGCCAACCAAAGCGAGGTTAAGACCATACCCAAATTGCATTCAACGTTTGGATTAAATGAATAACCAGACACCATCCCTTGCTGATAGCCCCAAAGCGCAGGCTTGTAATAAGCTGCATTTATGGTATTGTTGAAAGGGTTGGCAATGCCAGGCTCCGGCGCGCCGTTCACACGCCACAAAAACAGCAGAAACTGCCCTTGCGTGCACGGCTTGTTAGGAGCATTAGAACGCGGCCTCTCCGGCATATCGCTCGAAACATTAAAAAAAATTTGTGAAACATTGCAGGTTTCCAGCGACACTATTCTATTCACGGAAACAATCCAAACCGATATGGCCGTTGAAAAATTAACCAACAAATTTCTTAATATGACCCCTGAGCAGCTTCGGATAATGGAAGCCATCACCAACGCCTTTTTGCAGGCTTCAAACAAATAGCAAACAGAAAATCAGCGCCCAAACTAAACTGGACGCTGTTTTTATTACCTTTAGCTAATCATTAAAAACATTTACTTACATAAAAAACATTTACTTACATAACCCCGACAGAATTTACTTATTTCCTCATAAAGCTGCTCAGCGTCCGGATTGCCCGGTTCCAGCTCCAGCCAACGTCTGGCATATTGCAACGCGTCGGCCGTCCTATCGTTTGTCATAAAAAGAGCATAGGCCATTCGGGAATGCCAAAAAGGGTCGTTTTGCCCATCGTCTCGAATTTCTTCAAATATAGCAATGGCGTGAGCCAACAGTTCCTGGTCAACAACACCATCATCAGAATGCGCCCCACAATCGCCCAAAACGGCCAAATTGCTATAAGCCCGGCCCAAAAGCAAAGTCAGCTGGTAGCCCCGCTCTGCCTCAGGCACCAATTCAATAGCGCGAATACACAGAGAGTATTCGTCTGCGTCATTCCACTGCTCAATTTTCCGCAATAACTTTTCCATTAGCGTTATCTTGCAAAGCCTTAAAGCATTTCCGCTTTGCGGGCCAAAATGGCCGCGCCAGCCGTGCAGGCCGGGCAATCACAGTAAACCGCGCCGGACTTTTGCAGCTCCAAAGAGTGAGCATGCATTTGCTTGGCCTTTTCCGCGCCAAAAAGCTGAATGCCCGCCTCAGAGGCCGTAAACGCCACGCAGGCCTCCACCGGCAACACGTCCGCCTCCAACTCCGCCAAAAATTTCTCGGTTTCCGCCTGCTCAGCCTCTGTGCCCAAAGCCGCCAGCCAGCTTTCCGCAGCCGCTTTGGCCTCCGGCGAACAGGAAAAAGCGTTCATCATTTCCTTGGCTTTCTCCACCGCAAATTCCTTAACTTCCTGTTTCATAAAAAATTCCTCCAATCATATTTTAATTATGCTTAAAGCAAGCCGCTTGGAAAATACTAACATAATTCACCGCAGCTTGCGCCCCGCCTAATACTCGCTTAAAAATTCGGCAACATTCATACATTGGGGACTTTCCAATTTTAAGCTTAAAAAATCCTTATCGCCAGTTAAAATAATATCCACACCATAAACTATTGCTGCATTCAAAATTGGCTGGTCTTTGGCGTCACGTATCAATTTTTCGGCGTAATTAACTGCCGGAATAAGCTCATATGACAATTCTGCAAACAAAACCTCAGCATCAAACAAATATTGCGGCGCTTTTCGCTGCAATATTTCACGCAGTTCAGCAATATTGCGGTCACACAACACCATATTATGATTTTCTGCAATATAAAACAATGCCTCCGCTGGTCGTGAATTAGGAAAAAGTAATGCCGAAAATAAAATATTAGTATCAACCAATATCCTCATTGCTTGCTTTCCCTTCCATAGCGCACCTGCTCCACTAACTTGAGAACATCATCTTCATTATGAACTTCCATAGCCTCAGCCGCCCCCACAAAAGCAGTTTGCGCCTTGCGAATGGCCTGAGCAGAAACATTGCTTAAAACAACTTCCCCATTTTGATTTTGCACAAACAACACCTTATCGCCAGATTTCACACCCAGCAAACGGCGTATCTCCAACGGCAAAGTTATTTGACCATTTTCGGAAACTCTGGCTAAATTCATAACTATCACCCTTTCATTTTCATTTACAACATTCACCGCAGCTTGCGCCCCGCCTCAATCAATTCCTCTGCCTGGCGTTTGGTGGTGGCCGTCACCTTGTCGCCGGCCAACATGCGGCTGATTTCCTGCACCTTGGCCTCGCCGGCCAGCTCCTGCACTCCCGTCACGGTGCGGCCGTCCTGCTCGCGTTTTTCCACCAGCAAATTATTGTCCGCATAGGCCGCCAGCACCGGCGCGTGCGTCACGCAAATGGCCTGCGTGTTCTGCGCCACCTGCACCAATTTTTCCGCCACGCTGCCCAAAGCCCGGCCGCCCAAACCAGTGTCAATCTCATCAAAAATCAGGGTGGGCACCTCGTCCAAACTAGCCAAAATCACCTTAATCGCCAGCATAATGCGCGACATTTCACCGCCGGAAGCAATTCGCGCCACCGGCTTCAGCTCCTCGCCGGGGTTGGGGCTAATCATAAACTGCACCTCGTCGCAGCCGTCCGCCGCCGGGGCCTTGGCTGGCAGAGCAACCGCAAAATGGGCCTTGGTCATCTGCAAATATTTCAGCTCCGCAGTAATCCTAGCCGCCAAATCCTGCCCGGCCGCCTCGCGCAGGCTGTGCAGCAAACCTGCCGCCTGCTGATAAGCTGCAGCCAGTTTGGCCTCCCGACTGGCCAAATCCGCCAGATACCCCTCCCGATTTTCCCGGCGTTCCAGCTCCAGCTGATTATCCGCCAAAATTTGCAGCAGACGGGCCTCATCTGCATTATACTTTTTGCAAAGCGCTTTCAGGGCAAACTGTCTGGCGTTGATTTCCTCCAAACGCGCCGGGTCGTCCACAATATTCTCCCGATAATCCCGCAGCTCCAAAGCCGCGTCCTCCAACTCATAGTACAAACTTTGCATACGGGCCTGCAACGGGGCCACCGCCTCGTCAAAGCGTTGCAGCTCCTCCAGCTCATGCACCACGCCGTCCAAAGCCGCCAGCACCGCGTTGTTGCCAGCGTAAAGCGCCGAGTAGGCCCGGTTGGCGTGCTCGCTACGCCGCTGCACGCTCTCCAGCCCGGCCGCCTCCTTGGCCAATTCCTCCACCTCGCCCGGGCGCAATTTGGCCGCCGTCAGCTCTTCAATCTGAAACTGCAAAAAACGCCGCCGCTCCGCGTCGTCAGCCTTTTCCTGCCGGGCCTGGGCCAGCTCCCGCGCTGTTTGCTGCCAAGCCTGATAAGCGGCCGCCACCTGCCGCCGCTGCTCCGCCACCGCCTCGCCGCCAAAGCTATCCAGCAGGTGCAGCTGTTTTTCCGGCTCCAGCAAGCTGACGTGCTCGCTCTGGCCGTGAATATTAATCAACAACCGCCCCACCGCTTTCAGGGCCGCCAGCGGCACCGGCTGCATATTAATACGGCAGGACGAACGCCCGGCCGCCAGCACCTCCCGGCTGAGAATTAACTCCTCCTCCGGGTCAATTTCCAGGCCCAGCTCCGCCAGCGTTTGCTGCAAACCGGCGGAAAAAGGCGGCGCAAACACGCCCTGCACCCGCAGCTTGTCCGCGCCGCGGCGCACCTGCTCGCGCCCGGCCCGGCTGCCCAACAGCAAGGAAACCGCGTCCAGCAGCATTGATTTGCCCGCGCCAGTTTCACCAGAAAGCACATTAAGCCCCGGCTGCCACAGCAACAAAGTTTTTTCAATCAGGGCCAAATTTTCAATATAAAGCTCCGCAAACATTTTATCTTACCTCAATTTTCCGTGCCTTTAATTTAGCCGTTGCATTCAACCTCCGGCCCCACCTATTCCACATATTCATGCAGGCGTTTCACCAGCTCCTTGGCGCACTGACTGTTGGGCGTCAACACAAAAATGGTGTCGTCGCCGGCCACAGAGCCCAGCACCGCCTCCCAATTCATCGTGTCCAGGCAGGCGGCCACCGCGTTGGCCATCCCAGGCAGCGTTTTCAGCAGCACCATATTTTCCGCCCCCAACACTTTCAGCACATTATCCCTAAACATCCGGCGGGAACGGTCGCCATTGTTCACCACAACCGCCGCCGGCAAGCTATAGCGGAACGTGTTTTCAGACGACACCACCTTAATCAGCCCCAGCTCCTTAATATCGCGGGAAATAGTGGCCTGCGTCACGTCAAAGCCAAACTTGCGCAACTCCTGCGTCAGCTGTAACTGTGTTTCAATATTCTGGTTCTCCACAATCTCCCTAATCATTCGATGCCGTTTATTTTTCATCAAGGCCAGACCCCTTTCTGCTCATTTGCATTGGTTCATAAACACTATTTTTTGATATTTTATTTCACGCCAATTACTCCGTCAGCAGCTTGCTTTTCAACTTTTTCAAGAACATACCGCGTTCCGGCCAAACAAAAATCGCCGGATGTTCAAAACGCCGCACCTCCACCACATCGCCGTTGGCAATGTCATGAAATTGCTGGCCATCGTAAGAGATTTTGGCAGAATCCGCCGCGCTGCTCACCCGCAGCTTGATGTCGCTTTCCGCGGAAACCACCATCGGCCGGGAATACAAGCTGTGCGCAGCCACTGGGGTTATCAACATCACCTCAGTTTCCGGCAGCACAATGGAGCCGCCGGCGGAAAGCGAATAGGCAGTGGAACCGGTGGGCGTGGCCACAATCAGCCCGTCGCCTTTCATCTCCACGGCCAGGGTGCCGTCAATCCAAACGTTTATATCAATCATTCGGCTGATGTTGCCGTTGTTAATCACAATATCATTCTGGGCAACCCCCTCGGCAATCTGCTGGCCGTTGCGCCAAACCCGGCCATAAATCTGCATGCGCGGCTCCAGAAAATATTCGCCCTGCACCAATCGCAGCAGATTATGCGGCATACCCTCCGGCTCTAAGGACATTAAAAAGCCCAGATTGCCCATATTCACGCCCACCAACGGAATATCCAGACGGGAAATGGCCCGCGCCACGGCAATCAGGGTGCCGTCGCCGCCAAAAATCACGGCCAGCTCCGGCCAGAGGGAGTGGTCCAGCTTTTGCAAATCGGCCAGCAACAGCTCCGGCCGGTGCCCGGAATAGCCCGGCAGCTCGCCGTCTTTAGGCAACAACAGCTCAACCCCCTGGGCTTCCAACAGAGCCGCCGCCGCACAAGCCGCCTTAACGCCCCAGGCTTTGTGCTCATTCAGTAAAAACACCACTCGGTTTATCTTTTTGGCCATCGTTATGCCCTCCTTGTCCTCACAGCGCTTTGTTTTTATACAGAATATTCACTATATATACAATATGTTTTTTTAAGCAATTTGTCAAGTCTTTTCTGAAAAAAAGCGAGATAAACCGCTAAATCTTTTCGGCTTACCCCGCAAATATTATTCATTTTTTGTATGCAAAGCAGCCGCCGCCTGCTGCACCACAGCCTCCGGCTCCGGCAGCTTGCGCTCAGGCGCTGCTTGCTTGCCCAGCCACAGCAGATATTCAATGTTGCCCTTGGGCCCTTTGATTGGGGAAAAATCCAACCCCCAGGGGCAGAAGCCCAGCTCCTCCGCCGTGGCTAGCACCTGGCGGATAACCTCCAAATGCACGGCGGGCTCCCGCACCACGCCGTTTTTGCCCACCTTTTCCCGGCCGGCCTCAAACTGCGGTTTAATCAGCGCCATCACAAAGCCCTCCGGCTTCAGCAGCGGATAAAGCGCCGGCAGCAGCTTGCCCAGCGAGATAAAAGCGGCGTCAATGGTGGCCGCGTCCAACGGCTCCGGGATTTGTTCCGCCGTCAGATAGCGGGCGTTGGTTTCCTCCAGCACCACCACCCGCTCATCCTGGCGCAGCTTCCAGGCCAGCTGGCCGTAGCCCACATCCACGGCGTACACCTTGGCCGCCCCGTTTTGCAAAGCGCAATCGGTGAAGCCGCCTGTGCTGGCCCCAATATCCGCCACCACCAGGCCGGAAAAATCCAGCCCAAAGCTTTGCACCGCCTTGGCCAGCTTTAGGCCGCCGCGGCTGACAAATGGCAAATCCTGCCCCGTCACCTGCAAATTGGCCTCCGGCTTCACCTGAGCGCCCGCCTTATCCACAATCTGCCCATCCACGCTCACCCGGCGCGACATTATGGCCGTCCGGGCTTGCTCGCGGCTGGGGAACAAACCTTGTTCTACTAACAAAACATCTAAACGCATTTTAACCATTTTATATTGTACCTCAGTTTACTGTTTCTATCTTAATTGTACAATATTTTTGGGTCAAAAGCAATATAGGCTGTTGATATAGATTAAATTATTTCACAGTAGCAACAATAATACGAATACGTCCGCCTTTGCTCATACTCTTGTCGTAATAAGCTCGCAATGTGTAATTGCTGGTGTTCAGCAAATTCAGGCTGGTTTGATAGTAGGAACCGTCGCGGCTTTCGTAAACCTGCACGCTGTCAGAAAGCAACCATTTGTTGCCGGCGGAATCGGTGACGCTGTTGGCCCCGTCGATAGATTGCAAATTAACGCTGCTCAAATTGCTCATAGAAACAATGCTTTCGCCAATCTTCAAAATAGCAACACCACCGCGGTTTACATTGTAAGACACATTAGAAGAAGGTATAGCCTGCACCTGTCCATTGATTACACCTTCATAGCTGGCGCTGCTGCCTTCCTCCTCTGCTTTTTGCAAAATACCGTAAGTGAAGAGGTCGCCGCTGACGTTGTTCAAAACCAGCTTGCTGATGCAGCCGTCCTCATCCTGCTCCCAGTAAAGAACATCGGCCGCCTCCAAGCGCACACCGGCCAAACGGCTGCGGTGCAATTTAACCGCTGCAACCTTAATCGGATTGGCCTTGGTTTGGTAAACGTCCAAAATTTCCACATTAGCAGCCAGCTGCCGGTTGCCAATTCGGTTGGCCTCAGCGTCCACCGTGCCGCTCAAATTGCCGCGGGCGGAAGAGCCCAAACCGCTTACCGTGCTTGTGCCATTATTTGTACGCACCCGCACCAGCGCGCCCACGTTGTAGCCCTTGTTGGTGGAAAACTCATAGCTTTGGCCGTCGGTTGCCAACACCTGCACGTAATCGGTGCGGTAATCGTTGGCGGAGCTATCGCTGTAATTTTTGGTGCCAACTGCGCTAACCACGCCAATCAGTTCGCTGGTTGTGGCCACAGTGGCGTTGCCGCTGCCTGCGCCCAACACCGCCACCACGCTATCATCCCGGCCCAGCAGCACTGTCAGGCTTTCGCCCAGGCTGTGGCCGCCCAAAACGGAAAGAGCATAGGCCGCTTCGCTGCTGCCCACCTTGTAAGTAACGCCGGAGATAACCACGCTTTCCGGGTTGGTGCGGTTCGGCACTGCGCTTTCATAAGCGCCGGTGCGTTGTTTGTTGTAAGCCCAAACGGTGCGCATGCCGCTGGAATAGTAAATCACATCGTTCACCTGCACAGCCGCCGTGGAGCTGGCCGCGTCGTTGCGGTAAACCGTGGTCGGCTCAAAGCCCAGGCTGCTCTGCCAGCTGCTGTCGGAAACCACAAAGGGGCCGGAAATCTTATCATTCAGCAAGGAAAGATAATCAATGCGGCCGCCCGCGTCCAGATTATAACCCAAAGTTTGAGCCAAAACCTGGCCGTCCTTGCCCTTGGCATTCAGCATATTGTAAATCAGATAAGCGCAATCGCGCCGGGTCAGTTCGGCTTCCGGGTCGCTCAGGCTGAGGCCGTCGTCCAGCTTCAGGGAGTGATAGAGCGACATTTGGCCGGTGGGATAGGTGCCGGCAAAATCAGCCTCGGTGTAGCCCAGGTTTTTCAGGGCCACTGTCACGGCCTCTGCCAGCTTCACCCCAGCGTCCGGCCGAAAAGTGCCGTCCAGATAGCCGCTAATCAGACCCATATCCCGCGCGGTTTTAATATAGCCGGCCGCCCAATGGCTGCGCGTCACGTCATTGTAGGGCGAAAAGGAGCCTTGCAACTCCACCGCGTCCTTGCTGGAGCTGGCCGCCAGCACCATTTTGGTGAACTCCGCCCGCGTCACGCCGGAGCTCAGGTTCAGGCTGCCGCTTTCATCGCCGTTCATAATCTCCAGAGCCGCCAGCACGTTCAGTATGCCGGCCTCGTTTAAGGCCGCGCCGCCCTCAGCCGCCCAAGCGACGGCTGGGTGCAGCCCGCAGAAGACCACAAACAGCAGGCTAAAAATTGCATATTTTGCTTGCTTCATTAAATTTATCCTCCTAAAAGATTTCAATATAGCTATCACTATAGCAGTTGGTTTATCCCAAAGAAATTCAAGAATAGTTTGAAATTCTTAATCATATCTAAGTGCGTCGATTGGGTTAAGCTTCGCCGCTTTATTGGCAGGTAAGTAGCCAAATATTATGCCAATGCCCACGGAAATGCCGAACGAGAGCAAAATCGGGCTCAAAGTTGGCGTGATAGTTGTATTCATCAGCACGCCGGCCGCCACGCCCACCAGAGAGCCCAGCACAATGCCAATCACGCCGCCAATGGCGCTGGTGCTGGCCGCCTCAATGATGAATTGCAGGCGAATATCCTTGCGCTTGGCCCCCAAAGATTTGCGGATACCAATTTCCCGCGTGCGCTCGGTTACGGAAACCAACATAATATTCATAATCCCAATGCCGCCCACCAGCAGAGAAATGCCGGCAATGGCCGCCAGCACCGTCACAATGGTGCTTTGCATTTTGTTGTATTCCTCCAGCATTTCGCTCAGGCTTTCCACATAATAAAAGCCGTCTTCCGCCAGCCTTTCCGCCAAAAAGGCTTCAATCGTTAAGCGGGCCAGCTGGATATTTTCCTTACTGGTGGCGTTCACGCCGTAGCTGTCCACAAAGCTGGTGCCGTTAATTTTCAGCGCATTGGTGTACGGAATGAAAATCTGGTTATCCTCGCTGCGCTCCGTGTTGTCGCCCATCTGCTCCATAACACCAATCACCGTGAAAGGCTCGCCGTTGATTTTAATAACCTTGCCCATCGCATCGCCGCCCAGATAGTTGTCGACAACATAAGTACCTACCACGCAGAAATGCTCCTTGCGGGCCACGTCCACATACTGCAAAAAGCGGCCCTCGGTCATCTTCAGCAGCTGCAAGCTGTCATAGGCTTCGCTAACACCGATGACGTTGCTCCTTTCCATAATGTCCGTGCCACATTTAACCTGCCCCTCCACGTAAACCATCGGGCTAAGGTCACAAAGAAGCTCCGGGTTATCATCCACCAGCTCATACATATCGTTCACCGTGACGGTGCGGTTGGAATCGCCGCGCACATATAAGCCCACCTGAATAATGTTAGCGCCCAGGCTGCTGAACATCTCGTTCACTTGGTTCATCAGGCCTTGGCCAATGCTCATAATCGCAATAACCGCCGCCACGCCGATAATAATGCCCAGCATAGTCAAAATGGAGCGCAGCTTGCTAGCCATCAGGCTTTTGAAAGACATCTTAAACGCTTGTTGTATATCCATTAAACAGCCTGCACCTCCTCCAACAGCGGAAGTTCATCCGGCTGCACAACGGCCTCCGGCCGATCCGCCGGGCCGTCGTAGATAATTTTTCCGTCGGCCAGCCGCACAATGCGCTCAGCCTGCCGGGCAATGGAATTGTCATGCGTAATCAGCACAATGGTGCTGCCGTCGCGGTGCAGCTTTTGCAAAAAGCTCAGCACCTCGCGGCCGGTGTGGCTGTCCAGCGCGCCGGTGGGCTCGTCGGCCAAAATCACCTGCGGGTCGCCCGCCAAAGCTCGCGCAATGGAAACGCGCTGCTGTTGGCCGCCGGAAAGCTGACTGGGCAGGTTTTGGGCCTTTTCCCGCAAGCCCACTCGCTCCAGCGAGGCCAAAGCCCGCTGCTGCCGCTCCGCCGGCGACAAACCGGCATAAAGCAGGGGTAGCTCCACATTCTCGCAAAGGTTCAGCTTAGGGATTAAGTTGTACTGCTGGAAGATGAAGCCCAGCATTTTGTTGCGGATTTCCGCCTGCTCGTCGTCTTTCATCGTGGAAACGTCCACCCCGTTCAGGTGATAGCTGCCGGAGGTTGGCACGTCCAGGCAACCGATAATGTTCATGCAGGTGGATTTGCCGCTGCCGCTTTGGCCCACAATGGCCACAAACTCGCCCCGTTTAATGGTCAGCGAAACACCGTCCAGAGCGCGCACCTCAGTGTCGCCCATCTGGTAGATTTTATAAATATCCTGTAATTCAATTAAGGTTTCTGCCATTATCACCTCACCGCCTTAGCCAACAGTTACTACAACTTCACCGCCCGGCCCGCCGGGGCCGCCAAAGCCGCCGCTATCCATCGCATTGGCCGGAACGGCAATCATATCGCCCTCCTCCAGGCCGGAAATGATTTCTATGTAGGAATCGTCATTAGCGCCAATTTCCACCTCGCGCCAAACGTATCCCTCCGGCGTAGTTTGGCCGGCCGGCGGCTCCACCGTGCTTTCCGTTCCCTGCACCAGCACCAAATTGCCGCGCTGCACCGCGCCTGCCGGAACCGTCAGCACATTTTCCGCCTGTTGCAGCATAACGGTGGCGTTGATGTTCATGCCCGGCAACAGGTTGCCGTAATCGTCCAGCTTCACCGTCACCGGGTAAGTGGTTACGCCATTGTTGCTTTTGCCGTTAATGCTGATTTTGCTAACATACCCCTCAAACTGCTCGCCCTCCAGCGCGTCGCAGGTGATTTGCACCTTTTGGCCCACTTGCAGCTTGCCAATGTCCAGCTCGTCAATATTCATCGTAAATTCCAACTGGCTCATATCGTAAATAACCGCCATTTCGCTGGCGCTGTTGTTACTATCAATCGTGTCGCCCTGCTCAAACTTCTTTTCAATCACTGTGCCGGCAATCGGCGAAGTGATCGTATACTCATCCAGCGAGGCCTGCGCGTTATCCAAACTCAGCTGAGCATTGCGCAGGTTGGTTTCCACCTGAGTGGAGGAAATACGCAGCAGGCTTTGCCCTTTGCTCACAATGTCGCCCTCTTTAACGTAAAGCTCCGCCAAATCGCCGTTCACTTCCGCCATAATATTTTCACTGTGGCGATACTCAAAGGTGCCGCTGCCTGCGCAAACAAAGCCGCCAGCTTCCGCCGTGGCAAAAACGCCCTCCGTCAAACCGCCGGGGTTCTGCACCAAAATGCTCACCTCATGCGTCAAGGTGCCGCCGGCGCCCACCTGCTGCACCGAGGAAATCTCCGTAATCGTGCCGGAAAATCGCTCGCCGGTGCTTTGCATAATCACCTCCGCCGTCTGGCCGGGTTGCAACTGGCTCGCCTCGGTGGTCAAAAAGGGGACTTTCAACAGCATGTTTTGCCGGTCCTGCAATTCAATCAGCAAACTGCCGGCGTTTATGCTCTCGCCCTGCTCATAGTGAATTTTCACAATCTGACCGTCGGCCGGGGCCGTCACATTCAGCTTGCCGGCCTCCTCCTGCGCGGTTTGCAGGCTCAGCTGGCTTTGGGTATAGCTGTTTTTGGCCCGGTCAGGGTCAATCTGAAAAAGCAGCTTGCCAGCTTCAATAATATCGCCCTCCTCAAAAGGAGCGCTTAAAACATCGCCCGTAACCAGGGCCTTAACCGTGTAGGAATTAACCGGCTGCACGGTGCCGGTGCCCTCCAGAGTGGAGGATATGGTGCGCCGCGCCACCTCCTCAAAGAAAAACTCCGGCGCCGGCGGCTCCTTTTCCGCCAACATTCCAGGAACGCGGGAAACCACCAACAGCAAGACTACCACACCGGCTGCCACCATCAGCTTCTTCTTGCCACTGAGCCCGCTCCACTTTGTTTTGCCGTTTTTCACGGCTTGTGAGAGTTTAGACATCTGCTACCTCCTAAAAATAATGCTGTAAAATGTTTCAGGTTAATTATACACCGCTTTTTTCAAGTTTTTATGTGTCTTATGTGAATTTTGTGTAAAGAATTTGGAAAAATTATGTGTACAGTAAACTGATTTTCCTTTATAATAAGTTAAGGTGGTATTCCCAAAATGAAATACCACCTTAGTTCAGATTACTTTTGTTCCGCAGTGGTAACATACACGCGAATAATTTTTTTTATTTCTTCTTTTGTGTAGGTTTCTTGCGATGGGTCTTCATCAATAATGTTGCAAAGGTCAAATGCCATTGCTTTCCTGGTATCCTGCCGTTCAGCTTCCGTTCCCATTAAAAACCCCCCTTTCCTTTACATAGCTTAATTATATCACGCGAAGTATTGCATATCAAGGCTTCTATGCTATAATTAAATTAAACCCTATCTGCTAACAATCAGCAGATTTTTGCTCCAACGGCACAATCGCCAAGGTTTTGCCCAAAGGCGCCAGAACTTTCAAAATCGTGTTTATCTGTGGGTTAGTGCTACCACGCTCCATTCTAGCAATCACTGGCTGCTTAACGCCGCTGAGCTCCTCCAGCTTCTTCTGGCTGATACCCTTTTCCAGCCTGGCATTAATCAGCTCGCTCATCAAAGCTACTCGCAAATCACTTTCCGCAATTTCCTCCGGGGTTAAAACGGAGTGCATAAACTCCAGCACATCTTCGCCCATAGCTTCCGCCCCACGTTCCCGCAAATCAGCCAAATTACGTTTGGCCTGTTCAATTTCCCGCCTTGGCGTTTTTTGTGTTTGCTTCATAAAACAATGTAAAAGTATAAAACTTCGGCCATCCCAGGCCGCAAAAAGAATTCTATCCCGGATTGGCCTAAGCTCCCAAATTTCCCCCTCAAGATGCTTTATATATGGTTCTCCTGCAAATGTTCCATATTCGCTCAAAATTTTAACATAATCCCGTATCTTACCTAATTTTATTCGATTATCTTTATCCTTACGAGCAAGCAACTCTGCGAAATATTTTTTTACAGCCGACCTACCATTTTTATCCTGGTAGAAAATTACCTTATACAAAAGATTCCCTCCTCCCACCACTATTATACTTTTAAGTTATTGTCCTGTCAAGTACTTTTAAGTTATTATCAAATGAAACAAACTTTTAAATCTCAAATTTTTACATATTAGAAATCCTTAACACCCAGTTAATCTAGGCGGTATAAAATATAAAAAAATGATAAGGAGCCGGGTTTATGTTTAATATTTTAGTTGTAGAAGATGACGCTGCTTTGCGCAAAATGATGCAAAGCGTTTTGCAGCGCAACGGCTACCGCACACTGCTGGCCGAGGACGGCGAGGCGGCTTTGGCCGTGCTGGAGCGCGAACAGGCGGATTTAATCATCACTGATATTATGATGCCAAATATGGACGGCTATGAGCTGACCGAGCTGCTGCGCCAAAGCAATTACAATATGCCTATTTTAATGGTAACTGTAAAGGAGAGCTACACCGACAAGCACCGTGGTTTTTCCGCCGGCATTGACGATTATATGGTAAAGCCCATTGACATCAATGAGATGATTTTACGAGTGCGCGCCCTGCTGCGCCGCGCCCAAATTGCCAATGAACACCGCTTGCAGGTGGGGGCCACCCTGCTGGATTGGGACGCCTTGCAAGTGACATTCAACGGGCAGGAACTTTCCCTGCCGCAAAAGGAATTTTATCTGCTTTTCACGCTGCTTTCCTATCAGGGCAAAATCTTCACCCGCCAGCAGTTGTTGGATGAAATTTGGGGGATGGACACCGAAAGCGACGAGCGCACTGTGGACGTGCACATAAACCGCCTGCGCGACCGCTTTAAGAACAATCAGGATTTTGAGATTGTCACCGTGCGCGGCCTGGGCTACAAGGCGGTGACCAAGTGAAACGGCATTTAACCAACCATGACCTGCACCGTCAGCCAGGCCTTTTGGGCTTTTCCCGCTTAAACATCACACTACGCTTTTGCGCCTTTATTATGGTGATCGTCTTTTGCGTGCACATCATCGTGTTCTGCCTAATGAATTTGGCCGCCAGCAACAACTGGCTACATTCCGACAACCAGATTATGCTAGCCACCGCCTTGCTTATGCTGCTAAGCTGCTTACTTACCGGTCTATTTTTCACCAACGTTTTTTACAAAATGATCTTTCAACCATTGCAAAATCTGATGAACGCTATCCACGAGGTTGGACACGGCAATTTTCAGGTGCGCCTGAACAGCGACGACCCGCACGAAATTGGCTTTTTGGCCAGCGCTTTCAACCAGATGATTGAACAACTGGGCGATCTGGAAACCCTGCGTAGCGATTTTATCGCCAATGTTTCCCACGAGTTCAAAACGCCGCTGGCCGCCATTCAGGGCTGCGCCGCCCTGCTTCAGGACGACACCCTCTCCCCATCGGAGCGTCGCCAATATGCCGATCTGATTTACAATTCCGCCAAACGGCTTTCTGTGCTCTCCACCAATATTTTGGAGCTTTCCCGGCTGGAGCACAGCAAGGTGACGGTGGAACGCAGCAGCTTCTCGCTGGACGAGCAACTGCGCCAGGCCCTGCTGGTGCTGCAAAGCGACTGGCAGCAAAAGGATATTGAGCTGGATTTGTACTTGCAGGAGCTGACTTACTATGGCAGTGATGAGCTTTTAATGCAGGTTTGGCTAAATCTGCTGGGCAATGCCATAAAATTCAGCCCGGAGGGCGGCAAAGTGACGGTGCTGCTGGAAAAACTGCCTGCCGCCGTGGCCGTGACCGTGCAAGACGAGGGCATTGGCATTGACGAAGCCGCCCAACACCGCATTTTCGACAAGTTTTACCAGGTGGACACCGCTCACAAAACCGAGGGCAACGGCCTGGGCCTGGCAATGGTGAAACGGATTTTAGATTTGCTGCAAGCAGACATTGAGGTGGAAAGCCAGCCCAACCAAGGCGCGGCCTTCACCGTGTATCTGCCGCTGACCGTGGCGCCAAAGGAGCCAAAGGAAAATAACAGTGCGCCACTCAAAGGCAGCCCTCAAAAGTAAAACAAATCTTCAAATTTAACATCCAAAGCAATGCAAAGGACTAAAGCCAGTTTAGCCGTTGGGTTAAACTGCCCGGTTTCAATGGAACTGATGGTGTTGCGAGAAACGCCAACCAACTCCGCCAGCTGAGCCTGGGAAAGCTTTTTAGCCTGTCGCATTGCTTTTAAATTGTTCTTTAAAATTAACTTTTCGTCCATTTAATCTTTCTTCTCAATTTTCAATTTCCTATGCCAACACTTCAACAATATGGCAAACCAAAAACAAAACCGCCGCCACACACGCAAAAACCGTTGTCACAAGATACGACTTCTTTTGGGTAAATTTGTATTTTGGATAGGCCTCCGCTCCCGTGAAAATCCACAACATCGCAAACGGAACATAGTTTGAAACGCCGTTAAACCAGTTAAAGACAACAATCGCCAGTTCCATAATGCCAAACGCCGTAATCCCCAGCTGTCGCCCCCGGCTTTCCGCCTCCCGCAGGCCCTCGTCCACAGCCTCGCTACGGCTTCTCGCTAAAATTTCTTCTTTGTTCATAAAAAATCCTCCTTTTGCACTATCATTGGTGCTTTCAATATCAACCTCGCCAAGTTTACTTGGCAAAATCAATTATAGCACCGCCAAGTTTACTTGTCAACACCTCTGGCCAAAAATATTTCCCGATAAGCTCCAGGAGTTAAACCAATAAAGCTACTGAAATAGTTGGTGAAGTGGCTTTGGTCGGCAAAGCCGCAGTCCATCGCGGCCTGCAAAGGCGAAGCCCCCTGCCGCAGCAAGTTTTTGGCCTGGTTGACGCGCACCGTTTCCAGATAACGATAAGGCGTGATACCTTTCGCCTTGGTGAAAGCCCTAAGCAAGGCCGATTTGCTAAGACCGGCCGCCTGACAGATTTGCGCCAGGCTGAGGCGCTCGGCAAAATTTTCTTCCATAAAGCGACAGGCCTGCTCAATCTCCTGGCGGCACTCTGGCAAACTATCCGCAAGCTGTTGGCCGCAGCTTTTAATAAGCGCCTCCAGCAAAAACAACAGGGCCTCCTCCTTGCCAAAACCAACATTGCCAGCCAACACCTGCTGATGTAGCTGGCACAGATAGCTGCTAATTTCCTTATTATAAAGCACATTTTCGCTAAAAACCGGCAAAATCGCACTGCCGGTAAGCTCGGCAGCCCAGCTCTGCATAACCTCCTGGCTGATGTTAAAGCCTCGATAAGCCAAAAACTGTTCAGCCAGCGGAACACAGGAATGGTTATCGCCCGGATTAAACAATAAAATATTGCCCGGCCCCAAAATATATTCCTGACGTTGGCAGTGGAGCAATCTTTGCCCAGCTTCCACAAAGCCAATGACGTAATATTCATGAAAATGATTGGGAAAAGGCTGCGCCACGCCAGCCAAACGATAGGCCTCAATTTGCAGCTCATCATCCCAAACCACTGTCCGCATTCCCTTTTTCATAAAAACCCAAACCTCCCCTTGGCCTTATTTTAACATAAAAAACGCCAAAATGTCTTGCAAAATATGCGCTTGCAGAAACAACAAAATTTTTTTCTGCTTTTTTACGGATAAATTTGACGCAAGGGCTTGACAAACAGCAACTAATTTGTTATCATAGTTTGTGCTACATAGCTTTTAAGCTTTTGCAGCTTTTATGGTGGATATGGCGAAGCGGTTAACGCACCGGATTGTGGCTCCGGCACGCATGGGTTCGATCCCCATTATCCACCCCACATTGGGGCGTAGCCAAGCGGTAAGGCAACGGGTTTTGGCTCCGTCATGCGTAGGTTCAAATCCTGCCGCCCCAGCCAAAGGTCGGGCTAAATGCCCGACCCTCTTTTTAGGAAAATCTCACAGCGGTGTTCCATTTTGAAAACGCCGCTGTGATTAATCTGCGGACGTGGCGGAATTGGCAGACGCACCAGACTTAGGATCTGGCGAGCAATCGTGAGGGTTCAAGTCCCTCCGTCCGCACCATTTTTTCAACCTGACCACAAAAAAATGCAAAAAACTGTTGCAAAAATGCCGGCAAAGTAGTATGATAATAACATAATCTTTAAGGGCCCATAGCTCAGCTGGGAGAGCGCTGCGTTCGCATCGCAGAGGCCGAGGGTTCAAATCCCTTTGGGTCCACCACAACAAAACAGAGGAAGCCAGGGTAAAAAAACCTTGGCTTCTTCGCAATTTAAATAAAGAAGTAAGGCGACGTTCCATTTAAGAAACGCCGCCCTACTTCTTTTTTGCAATAGACTTCCATTCCAAAATATATTACAACTATATACATAAAACCTAACATCATCTGGAAAAAATATCAAGCTTTTTTGCTGATTAATACCAAAGTTTTCAAATATTAGTTGACATATAAAGCTATTATAAAGTATAATATGAAAGACAACGAAAAATAACGAAAGACAATCTTAAAAAGTTAAAAATGGGAGGCTATTGCATGAAACAAGTCTTTGGTATGAGCCAAAACGGCAACCTAAGGGAAGCTGCCAACGCCTTGACAAATCCCCAATTTATTATGTTGCTATCCAACCAAACGCAGTTTGAACAACATGTTCGTGAGCTTGAACAGCTTTTTCCAGGAGTTCCAAGCATCGGCTGTATTGGTATGAGCTATGACACAAAAGTGGTTGAAAACGGCGTGGGACTCATCGGCTTTTCAGATGGCGTTCAGGCAACTGCCAATGTTCTTGAACAAGTTTCGACTATGCCGGTAAAATATATCAGCCGTTTGAAAGATGACCTAAAAAAAATTGACGCAAATGCTCAAAACACCGTTTGCATTGATTTTTGCGCAGGTAACGACGCTTGTGTGCTAACAACCCTTAACACAGAGCTAAAACGCCGCGGCGTTTCCCTTGTGGGCGGCACGGGCGACGCCGGCAAGGTTTCTGCCAACGGTTACATATATGAGGACTCCGTGGCCTACGGCTTGGTGCGTAATCTGCACGGCCGGGTGAAAACCTACAAGGAAAACATATATCATCAAATGGAAAATTATCGCTTTATCGCTTCGCAAACCGACCGGGCCAGATATGTGCTTGGCGCGCTAAACGGCAAGCCGGCCAAGCAGGTATATCAAAGTATTTTGCACGTTACAGACGAGCAAATTTTAACCCAAACCTTCAAAAACCCCTTTGGCAAAATCAATGGCGATGACGTTTGCATTGTTTCCATCAAAGAGGTTGATGGAAACGCCCTGGCCTGTTTCCGTCAGGTAAATGATTCTGATGTGCTGGTTCTGCTGGAGCTGGGAGATTATCGGGAAATAACCCAACAGACAATTCAACAAATCTGTCAGGATTTTCCACGCCGCTCAGCCGTTTTTTCAGTAAACTGTCTGTTCCGCTACAAACTTTTTAGCGAACAAGGCTATATGCAAAATTATTTACAAGATATGCGCGCATTGGGCAGTCATGCTGGTTTTGTCGGCTATGGCGAGCATTACAACAATCGCTTTGTTAATCAATCAATGACCTGTGTTGTCTTTGAATAGGGAGGTACTCGCAGTGTTTTTTTTCAAAAATAAACAAACAAAGGCCGCACAAAAAACCAAAACCAGAGCCAAAGCCTCTGCCAAACCAAACAATCTTCAACCAGTGCTGCACGTGGCCGACAGCCTAAAGGACTATCAAAAGGAACTGGCCCAGCGTGAGGTTGAATCATTATCCGAGCTTGGTCTGGTGGGCAGCTCCTTTTCCAGCGTGCTGCATGAGGCCGACCAGTTTCAGGAAAAATTACAGGAATTTGGCCTAACCTTTGCCAATGTTAACCAAGCGGCCGAGCAATATGTTCAAGTACGGGAATCAATCGGTCAGGCCGTTGATGAAGCGCAAGACAAGGTGGAAGAACTGAAAGACACCTCCATTAAGGTGGAGCGTTCTTTTGGGGAAATGGAGGCCACTTTCACGCAGCTGCAATCAGCAGTGGCCAGTATTCAACAATGTATGAGCAAAATTGTTTCGATTGCTGATGAAACCAACATTTTGGCGCTTAACGCCTCCATTGAGGCCGCCCGCGCCGGTGAAAAAGGCAAAGGCTTCGCCGTGGTGGCCGTTAAGGTTAAGGAACTGGCCGAGGAAATCAAGGAGCTGGCCAATGAAGTTGATTCCGGCGTACATAATGTGGAAAACGGCACCAACCGCCTAAGCGACAGTATTATGACCTCTCGCAAGGCTCTGGGCCAAAGTGTGGAAACGGCCAACAGCACCTACAATACTTTTCACAACATCACCGAGGCTGCAAACAGTTCCACCTCTGTTCAAATGGAAATATCCGACGTTATTGAGCAATCTCAAAATGCCTTGCAGGTAATCTGCCAATTCTTTGACGCTATCAAACAACGTCATCAGGAGGTTATGAAACATTTGCGCCGGGCCAGCACTCTTGGCACCCTGAAAAGCGGTATGTTTGAGGATATGAACAATATGCTTTCTCAAATTCCGCCAATGGTTGAGGAAATGAAAAACCAATAGAACACAAACACAAAAATTAAAGCAGCGTCAGATTAATCGTCTGGCGCTGCTTTAATTTTTAATAAGCCCTTTTAATCGTATCTGAGCGCGTCAATCGGCTCTAATCTGGCAGCCTTGTTAGCCGGCAAAAAGCCGAAAATAAGCCCCAAACCAACAGAAACACCAAAGGAGAGAAGCACGGAATCTCCGGCCAGCGTAAACGGCAACTGCATAAAATGGCAGGCTAAAAAGCTGACCGTAACCCCCAAAACGACGCCCAGCACGCCGCCCACCGCGCTGGTGCTGCCGGCCTCAATGATAAATTGCAATCGAATATCCCATCGTCTGGCCCCAAATGACTTGCGCACGCCAATTTCCTTGGTACGTTCCGATACCGAAACCGACATAATATTCATAATACCCACGCCGCCCACCAGCAAGGCAATGCCAGCAATCATAGAAAGTACGGAAAGCATGCTGTTCTGCACGGAAAGCATCATTTCCATTCGTGCTTTCTGACTGGTAACCTTAAAGTAATCCTCCTTTTCATAACATTCCAGCAGGCGTTCCTCAATCGCCGCCACGGCGGCCTCGGAGCATTCCCTAGTGCGAGAATTTAGGGTGTAGCTGCCCACAAACGGCGTTTCACCCAGCTTCAGCACATTTGTATATGGAATATACACCACATCGTCAGCGCCGCCCTCCTGCTCCAGCTCAGAAAGTTCATCGTAAGTTTTCAGCACGCCAACCACAGTGTAATTCCGGCCGCGGATTTTAATAGAACCGCCCAACGCCTGACCACCCATAATCTCATTCGACACATAACTACCCACCACGCAAACATTAGCCCGCCGTTCCACATCCATATATTGCAGAAACTCGCCTTCGGCCAAATTCAGCAGCTGCGTTTGGGGATAAGCCTCGCTTACCCCCAAAATTGCAGTTTGACCGTGCCGGGAATTGCCATATTTTATACCACCGCTCAAGGTCAGGCTGGGGCTTAAATCACAAAGCAGCTCCGGCTTATTGCTCACCAACTCATACATATCCTTAACATTTATTTGTCTGGTGGAATCTCGATTGTAAATGCTAACGCTAATCATATTTGCGCCCATCTTATCAAACTGAGCTTCCACCTTAGCCAACGTGCCTTGGCCAATGGTCATAATCGCAATAACCGCCGCCACGCCGATAATTATGCCTAACATAGTCAGCAGAGAGCGCACCTTGCGGGCCAGCAAACTTTTAATAGCCAACTTAAAACCTTGGCTTATATTCATTAGGCGCACCTCCTGAAAAATTTCAATCTAAAACAGCTTGTTATTCCGGACGCAAAGCCTGTACAATCTCCATTTTGGCTGCCTTAGCCGCCGGATAAGCGCCAAAGATAAGGCCCACGGCCACCGTAACCGTAAAAGCTGCCAAAATCGGCAACAGTGGCAAGCCTTGCATTTTCACTGGCAACATCAACGTTTGACAAGCTACAATGCTGGCGATAATCCCTAATATTATGCCAATCAGCCCACCAATCAGGCTGGTGCTAGCAGCCTCAATGATAAACTGCCAGCGAATATCCTGCCGGCGCGCGCCGAACGCCTTGCGCAAGCCAATTTCCGGCTTGCGCTCCGCCACCGCAGCCAACAACACATTCATTATGCCAACACCGCCCACCAACAGCACCACGCCCGCGGCCGCCAGCATTTTTTTAGCCATATCATCAACCGCCGTAAGCTCGCTTTCTCGCTTATAGCGAAAACTGAAAGACTGAAACATACAATTCTCGCCCCAAACTTCTTCCAAAGCAGTGTAAACCGTTTCCCTGGCGTTAGGAATATTTTCCATACCATTGGCGTTAACATAATAAGACGCCACATAATAATCAACGCCATTCCAAGTGAAAGGTTGAGAAGTTGTCATCTTTTTGGCATTGCTGTATGGTATATAAGCCACACCGTTAAATTGTTCTGAATCATCCACAACATCCGCCAACACCCCAACCACTGTATAATCATAACCCTGAATACGCAAGGTTTGTCCCAAAGCTTCGCCAGCAAAAACCTCCTGTGCAACCAAATTGCCAACCACGCAAACGTTCTGCTCTCTGTCAATATCCATCGGCTGCAAAAAACGCCCCTCAGCCAAATGCAGCACCGGCGACATATCCAAAAACTGCTCGTTCACACCCATAACGCCAAGCTCATCAAAAACCTGATCGCCCCGTTTCATACCTCCCGGCACAAAATTAAATGGCGAAACACCTTTTATATATTCAGGGTTTGCGGCCGCCAGCTTTTCCATATCCTCCGGCGTAAACTCCTTACTGCTATCCGCAGGCCTGTAAGTTGCCATAAACATCAAGCTGGGGCTATACTCCTGATACATTGCGTTAATGCTGTTCACCATCCCCTGCTGAACAATCAAAATTGCGGTCACCGCCGCCACACCAATCACCAAACCCAACATCGTCTGCGCAAAACGCAGTTTGTTGGCCTGCAAATTTTTTACTGCCATTACAAAATATTGCCGTACATCCATCAAAAACACCTCCCATTTTAAATATAATTAATCGCTGTTAATCGCCGCCACTGGCTCCAACTTGGCGGCCTGCTGGGCTGGATATGTGCCAAAAAGCATTCCCGTTCCAACCGCAACCAGCACCGTGCCAACCAAAGGTATCAAAGGAATGCCAATAACATCTAGCGGCAGATGTAAAATGGCACAAACAATGTAAATAATTGGTACAGCAAAAACAATACCAACCACACATCCAATAATAGTGATACAAACACTTTCACACAAAAACTGTTTTTGTATATCTGTATTTGTAGCGCCAAACGCCTTACGAATTCCAATTTCCTTAGTACGTTCTTTAACCAAAACAACCATCATATTCATAATACCGCAGCCGCCCACCATTAGTACCAAAAATGAAAACAATACAAAAGGAGCAAACACCACTGATAGGCCTTGACTCATCTGTTTTTCTTGCCACTTTAACGGAGTTATATTTGCCACATCAGTAGTATTTAAACAGCTTTCCAACATAGACCTAATTGCAACACGTGCATCAACAACACTCTCTGCGCTTTTAACGCCAACAAAATATGAGCTAAAATAAGAACCAATACCACCAAAAGTTTCTGCATGATAATCCGCCCCAGTTATCTTCAATGCACAGCTAGATGGAAGCAGCACTGTATTATTCCAATTCTCAGCATCTACATCAATTTCTTTCAATACGCCAATAACAGAAAAATTATTTCCTGCTATTTTTACGGATTGCCCCAAAGCATTGCCATCAATAATTTTATTTGCAATATTACTGCCTATCACGCACACATTCTGTTCACGTTCAACATCCATATGCTGTAAAAATCGTCCTTGTTCAATTTGCAAAACTTTATTAATTTTAATAAAATCCTCATTTACTCCCTCAATAATTACTTCGTTATTGCCATACAATTTATCGTCATATACCAAGCCATCAACATAATCAAAAACATATACTATTGGACTTACAGCACAAATCAAATCCGAATTTTCTTGCACCAACCGCTGCCAATCTTCATCAGTTAGAGTATCGCGTGAAAATGTATCCATTCTTTCATAAACACTCACCCAAATCACACCAAAATTATAATTGGCAACCTGAATTTTAATTTGATTTAACAAACCCTGAGCAATGCAAATTACAGTAAAAACAGATATTAAAGCAACAATAAAAATCGATGTTGATTGCAATGCACGCATTTTATTTTTTAATAAGCTTTGAAAAGATATATGAAAAGCCTGCTTTATATTCATAATTTCTAAATCCGTTTCCAATCTTTAATCGCTGTTAATCGCCGCCACTGGCTCCAACTTGGCGGCCTGTTGGGCTGGATAATTACCAAATATAATGCCCACGCCAACCGAAACTCCTAATGCTAACAAAATCGGCCAGGCAGCCAGACTAATTTCCAAATAGCTGGTAGAATAGGACATACCGCTGTTGCCAATAGTCATATCACTAACAAGCCAGGGAATAGAAAAACTTAATATAACCCCCAAAACTACACCAATCAGTCCACCAATTAGACTGGTTATAACCGCCTCCAGCATAAATTGTCGTTGAATATCTTTATTAGTTGCACCAAAGGCCTTTCGGATACCAATTTCCTTGGTACGTTCCTGCACACTTGCTAGCATTACATTCATAATACCAACACCGCCTACAATTAAAACCGCAAAGACTACAAGCATATAATAAAAAGCCTGACTAATAACAAATCCCTTAATATCTCCCTTTAAAGTAAGATAACTTGCAAATGTAAGCGACCAATTGTTTTCGCCAAGCAATTCATTCATAGCATCAATTATCAATCTGCGAGCATTACCCAGATTTTCGATACCATTAGCTTTAATCTGAAAGCGATTAACATAATATTTTTCATCTTGATAACCAGTTTGAATCCTATCACCAATAATTTTTTGAGCAGATGTATATGGCAGGTATATAAGACCATTAAAGGTAGTATCAGGGCTGTTTTCTTCCATAACGCCAATTACAGTATGATTTATACCCCAAATGTTTAAGGTTTTACCAATAGCATTACCGTTCATCAGTTTGTTAGCAATATCACCGCTTACCACACAGACATTCTGCTCACGTCGGCAATCCATATATTGGATAAAACGCCCCTCCTGAACATTTACATTTTCCAAATCTGCATATTTTTCATTAACACCAATAAAATAAGCCTCCTTACAATATTTATTATCATATCGCACATTGCCAGTCATTGTATGATTGGTAATGTAAGGAGATGCTCCCAATAAAACATCAGGATTATTTTTTACAATTTCATCTAAATTTTCAATTGTTGGCCGTTTATCAAGTTCCACTCTAGTGTTAATATATACATCAATATTACTAAGTATATCAGGCGTCCAAGAGGTTTCTACCTGTTGTACCATCAGCCGACAGGTATTGCATATAACTATAACCGCTGCCACTGCTATAACAAGGCTTAACATAACCTGTGCAAAGCGCAGTTTGTTGACATATAGATTTCTGATTGCTGTATAAAAGCTTTGCCTAATATCCATTATACCTCCAGCTTATTAAACAAAATATATACAAATGTGAGCTATAAAATTAAAATTTTTTAGATTATCTCGCCAACTGACAAACCACCACAAGAAAGCACCAGATATTATTAACAGCAAGATAACAATAATCAGTTTCTTATTTTTTAACATTTCATTCCCAATCTTTAATCGCTGTTAATCGCCGCCACTGGCTCCAACTTAGCGGCCTTGTTAGCTGGGTACAAGCCAAATATCACCCCTATCAATATAGCCACAGCCGCCGCAATAAAAGCAGGTAACAATAAAGATATAAAATCAAGCAATTCAAGGCTAAAAAACAACTGACCAGCATAACCAATTGGTACGCTACCCATAAAACGGCAAACCAACCAACCGGTAGGCATTCCCAACACAATTCCTAGCAACGCTCCCAAAGCGCTGGTACAAACAGCTTCCAACACAAACTGCCGCCTGATTTCTCGTGCAGTGGCCCCATAAGCCCGACGAACGCCTATTTCCTGCTTGCGCTCCTGCACAGCAGCTAACATAACATTCATAATACCAACGCCACCAACCAACAACACAAATCCGGAAAGCCCCAGCAATTTTCCAACCATACCAAAAACACATTCTCTATCATATTTTTGCGAAGTACGCGTACTCAATGAAAACAGCATTGTGGTTTCTCCGTGCGGACGACCGCTGACTTCCGCCAGCAACTCACGCACTGTGTCGCGCCCATTGATTATGTTGTCAGTGCTATTTAGATTAACATAATAAACATCCAAATAATAATCTTCCTTCAAAGGCATCACAATATCGCCAGTCAGCTGCTTGGCGCTGGTGTAGGGAATATAATTTTCGTAATTACCATCCTCCAAATCCGGCTTAATCTCACCCAAAACACCAATTACCGTAAAATTTTCACCATATATTTTCACCGTTTTACCAATAGCTTCTTCAAAATTCTGACAATCAAGCAATTCGCTAGCAACAGCACTGCCAACAACGCACACATTCTGCCGACGGCTAATATCCAACGGTTGCAAAAAACGCCCTGCTACAACCTTGCAAGCTGGCTTCATATTCAAAAATTGCTCGCTTACACCCTTCACCGCAGCCTTATCCAAAGTTTGTCCGTCATAACGCAAATTGCAATCTTCCACAAAAACCAAAGGTGAAACAGCTGTGATATACTCTGAGCTTTCCACCAACCCCTCCATATCAGCCACCGTTACCCGCGGTGAATTCTCCACGCTAGTATAAACACCCATATACATCAAGCTAGAACTATAAGCCGAATAAAACGCGCCCACACCTTTCAGTAAATTGCTGCCCATACATAAAATAACCACTGCCGCCGCCACACCAATCACCATACCAAGCGTAGTCTGCATAAATCGCAGCTTATTAGCCTGCAAATTTCTTATTGCCATCACCAAGCTTTGCCGTACATCCATCGCAAAACACCTCCCCATTTTTGCAAACCTCAGCCAAACAAGCCGATGTTTAGCTCTCGGCAGCCACCACGGCTCCCTCGCCATCAGCAGGGCCATCGTAAACAATCTTGCCATCCTCCAACCGTACAATCCGTTGCGCTTGCCGGGCAATCGAGTTATCGTGCGTAATCAAAACCACCGTCCGCCCCTCTGTATTCAGCTGCTGCAAGTAGTCCAGCACCTCGCGGCCGGTTTGGCTATCCAAAGCGCCGGTGGGCTCGTCCGCCAAAATCACAGCCGGCTCCCCTGCCAAAGCTCTGGCAATCGCCACCCGCTGCTGTTGGCCGCCGGAAAGCTGATTGGGAACGCTCTGCGCCTTATCTGCCAGGCCCACCTGCTCCAAAAGCTGCAAGGAACGTTTATGCCGCTCGCTAGCCGACATGCCGGCGTAAAGCATTGCCAGCTCCACATTCTCACACAAATTCAGCTTAGGAATCAAATTGTACTGCTGAAAGATGAAACCAAGCGTTTTGTTGCGCAGCTTTGCTTTGGCGTTGTCGTTCATTGCCAGCACATCCTCGCCGGCCAGATGATAGCTGCCAGAGGTTGGCAAATCCAAGCAGCCGATAATGTTCATACAAGTGGATTTGCCGCTGCCGCTGGCCCCCACAATCGCCACAAACTCACCCTGGCAGATTTCCAAGGTTACCCCGTCCAGAGCGTGAACCTCGCTTTCCCCCGTCTTATAAATTTTGTAAACATCCTGCAATCTAATCAACACTTCACCATTTCTCTGTTCAGTCATTTTGATAGCCCCCTTTTTTATTATCCATTACTTGCCGCATTAGCTATGGCAATCTTTTCGCCCTCCTGTAGGCCGGAGATTACCTCAACATAATAATCATCGTTCAGGCCAAGCTCCACCTGCCGCCAGCAGTAGCCCGACAAATCGCTGGGCTCGCCCTCTGAGCCCTCAACCAGCAGCATACTGCCCCGGGCAACGGCATTCATCGGCACCAGCAGCACATCCTCCGCCTGCTGCAAAACCACCTCCGCATTGATATTCATTCCTGGCAACAAAGCGCCAAAATCCTCCAGCGTCACCGTGATGGGATAAGTGGTAACGCCATTGCTACTGCTGCCCTTAATGCTGATTTTGCTAACGTAACCAACAAATTCCTGACCATTCAGCGCGTCTGCCACCACCTGCACCGGCTGGCCCACCTGTATCAGGCCAATGTCCAGCTCGTCAACATTCATCACAAATTCCAACTTGCTCATATCGTAAATAACCGCCATTTCACTAGCGTTATTGTTGCTATCAATGGTGTCGCCCTGTTCAAACTTCTTTTCAATCACAGTGCCGGCAATCGGCGATTTGATGGTGTAATCCTCCAACGCCGTCTGCGCGTTATCCAGCTCAATCTGGGCCCGATGCAAAGCGTTCTCCACGCTTTCATCCGCCAGCCGCAGCAAGGCTTGGCCGGCCTTAACATTGTCGCCCTCTCGCACTAAAATTTCCGCCACTTCACCGCTTTGTTCCGCCAAAACCTGCTTACTATAGCCATATTCCAACAAACCGCTGCGCACGCTGGCAAAACCGCCCGCCTCAGCCGTCGCCCAATCCCCCTCCTGCAAGCTGCCCGGATTGTTCAGCCGAATAGTCACCTTATGCGTCAACTGGCCGCCGCTCACCTGTTCCACCGTGGATATTTCCTGAATAACACCGCTAATATGTTCACCACTGCTTTCCAAAAGCACCGAAGCCTCCTGACCAACTTGCAGCTGCTTGGCCTCCTCGGTTTTAAAAGGAGCCTCCAGCAACATTTGCCGCCTATCCCGCAGATAAAGCAGCTGAACGCCGGAGCTTACCAGATCACCCTTGGCACAGTGGATTTTCACCACCTGACCATCCGCCGGAGCGGTCACGCTCAATTTGGCCGCGTCTGCCTGGGCTTCCGCCAAATTTAGCTTAGCCAAGGTGTAGTTGTTTTGAGCTCGCCCCGCGTCAATCTGATAAAGCAACTGGCCGGCGGCAATCACATCGCCCTCGCTGAAAGGCGCGCTTAAAACCTCGCCGGTTACCAGCGCCTTAACCGTATAGGAATTCACCGGCTGCACCGCCCCCACGCCCTCCAGGGTAGAAATAATACTGCCGCGTTCCACCAGTTGATAGCGATAAGCTGGAACCTCGTTGTTCTGTTTGTCAGCAGAGCGGCCAAAATACCACCAACCGCCAGCCGCCCCAACTACCAACAATATGATTAGCAGCCAAAGCTTGCCTCTGCTGCTAGATTTTGCGTTAGCTGATTTAGAATCAGCGTTCTTATTTGTAAACATAGCCGTTTACACCTCCTTAGCTAGTTTAATTGCATTCCTTAACCGGTTCGACAACCAAAGCAGAACTGGAATTTAGCGACTGAAAGCCATTTGCCAGCAACAATGACACTTTAGCCGCTCGATTGGCTGGAGCAATGCCAAAAAGCAGCCCAATAAGCGTTGAGGCAGCCAAAGCCAGCCCGATTGGCAACAGCAACGGCTCAAAGGACAAGCCCAGCAACAAACAAGCCAAGCCGCCAATCAGCAAACCCAAAGCGGCACCCAAGCAGCCGCCAATGCTGCTAATGCAAAGCGCCTCCCACAGAAACAGCCAGCGAATATCTCGCCGCCGGGCCCCAAAAGCTCTGCGAACGGCAATTTCCAAGGCCCGCTTGTTCACCGCCGTCTGCATTGTGTTCATAACCCTCAGGCCGCCCAACAGCATTGCCGTAACCATCGCCACTGAAATGCAAGAGACCAGCAGGCAATATTGACTGGAAAGCCGCGGATGGTTCCAATTTGCTTTCTCCAAAATCAAAGCATAAACATCAGTGCAAAACAAAATGCTGATTGCCGCCACGCTGATAATAAAACCCAACATCGCCTGCCAAAAATGCGCTCTGTTTCGGCTAAAATCCTGATAAGCCACGGCAAAACTCTGCCAAATCCTCATAAGAACTAGCTCGCCTCCCGTCCATTTGCTTCTGCTTTCTCCTTGGTTAGTTCATCCTTGTGCAAATCCTCCAGCGGTTGAGTATCAGCCAACAACTTGTCAATAGCCTGGAAGTAAAGCCGGTCGCCAATCACGCTGACAACCCCCATTGGTATGACAAAAACAAACAGGGCCATCGCCACAACATAATCCACCATAAAACAATAGAAGAACATCACCGCGCCAAAGAACACCAGCAAACGCCCCTTGCCCAGATACATAACGCCCCAAACGCCTGAAAGCATTACCAAAATTGAGCCAAGCATAATTCCGCCCACCAGCTCCTGCCCTTTTGGCAGCTCCCAAAGAGAACCAAACAACCAGGAAATAACCATACTGACAAACATCGCCAAAGCGGTGCTGCCCAGGCCTTGGGAAAGCCAACGACTGTTTTTAATCTCCCGAATTTCCTCAATCAGCCGCAAGGTTTTCAGCAACTGCTCATCCGCCTCGCGCTTATATTCATCCTTTGCAAAACGCTCGCCGGCCATCAGCTCATTCACACTGACCCCCAACAGCTCCGCCAAGCCGGGAATAATCGCCAATTCCGGCATATAATTGCCATTTTCCCAACGGGAAACCGTTTTGTTAGTAACGCCCAGGCGTTCTCCCAGCTGAGCCTGCGTCCAACCCTTTTGCTTGCGCAGCTCCGCCACAAACCGGCCGATTTTAATCTGATCCATTATAACCTCTAAAACCTCCGCTCATTCTCTACCGATTATTATAGCAATAAAACCCCCGTTTGTATTCCCCACATAAAGCGAATTGCTCAATTCCGCTTTTCAGCGATTACCCACAAACAGCGAATGCCCAGCTACAGGCATTGACACATTAAAAAACAGGGGCAAACGAAAGGGCCGGCACCAAATGCCCGCCCTTGTGTTGAAGCTCTATTTCATGTATAGTTTGGCCAAAGCTGCCAGCCCAAACAGATTGGCAACGTAGCACTATGGTGGCCAATTCCGCACGATTGGTGGTGCCGGATGGCTCCAGCATATTTGCAGAAACCCCAGTGATAATCCCTTGCGAAACCGCCCAGCGCAACGCGTCTACCGCGTAGCCGCTAACGCTGCCGGCGTCCGCAAACGGCTGCAAGGCTTGGTTAACCTCCTGGGACGGCCAGGTGCTGCCCCCAAAGCGGTATAACATCACGGCCAGCTGTTCACGGCTCAACGGTTTGTCCAGTTCAGCGGAATCCTCCGTCAAATCAGTAAGAATTCCCTTCTCCAACGCCCAACGCACCGCCGCATTGTCCCCGCCCGCCAAAGCGGTTTTAGCAGGAGCCTGCTCCTCCGGCGGCGGGCTGCCCGCCAACCGATAAAGCACAGTGGCCAAATCTCGCCTAGTCACCAAATCATTGGGCCGAAAACGCCCCTGTTCCGTTGTCAGCAGACCGGCCGCCACGGTTTGGTCAACATCCTCGGCGCACCAACTTTCCGGCTCAATATCAACAAAAACATTACCCTTAGGCGAATAATATAATGAGCTGATCTCGCTGGGCCTAAAGCCCTCTTGCAAAGCCAAGGCCCTAATCAGAACGCCCGGCTCCACCGCAAACGGCTCTGTATATAGCGTTGCCAAGGGGCTGGGCACACTGCCGTCAACCGTGTAATAAACCTGACCGGCCGCCGCAACGCTCAGCTGCCCATTAAGCAAAGTCAGCTCCGGCTTTGGCGTGCGCGGCATTTCAATCCGGGCTTCCGCCAGCCTGCTGCGCCCGCCATTCAAACTGAAAGCAGCAAAAGCCCGCACCGTGGCGTCCTCCTCCAAAACAAAGGGGCCGCTGTAAACCTGGCTTTGCCCGTTTGGCCGGCTGCCATCCAAAGTGTAGTAAATTTTGGCTCCTGCGTCAGCCGTAATGCTAACCTGGTGCCGTCCCTCAACATATTCCGCTTCAATCTGAGGCACGGCAACGCCGGGCAGAGTTTGGCCGTTGTTGTAGGCATTGGAATAGCGGCTGCCAGCCGCCGGGGTTATGCCGCGCCGGCGCAACAGTTCGCTCACCGTCACCAACTCATAGCCTTGTTCCCGCAGATAGTCAATGCCGCGCAACGCGCCCTCCACCGTGGAAGAATATAAATCATGCATTAAAATAATGCTACCATCCTTGGTATCGTTGACAATATGCTGATAAACCGCGTCCGCCCGGCGCGTTTTCCAATCCAGCGTGTCCACCGACCACAAAATAGCCGGCACTCCACTGACTGCCAACACATTGGCATTGTAGCTACCATAAGGCGGCCGCAACATATATGTATTTTCCACACCGATGGCTTGATTCAGAATATTGCTGGTTTTGTTCAGCTGGTTTTGCACCTCGGCCGTTGACAAAGTAACCAAATTGGGATGATTGTAAGTGTGCGAGGCGATCTGGTGACCGGCCTCGTAAGCCTTTTTTATCACGCTGCTATATCTTTCCGCATTGCAACCCTGCACAAAAAAGGTTACCACCACATCCCGTTTGGCCAACTCATCCAACAAACCGTCAGTATATTGGCCGGGGCCGTCGTCAAAAGTGACGGCCACCAGCTTGCCACCGCCAGCCGGCGCAGTTTCCGCCCAAGCGGCCGTCGCCAAGGCGGCCCACAACAGCAGCGTCAGAAATATTAACATCCCTTTTTTCATTATTATTGCTCCTTCACTCATTCGCAGCCTCATCCAAAACCTCCACGCTCAACAACCGCCGGTTGATGGCCCTGGTGCGCACGCCAACCAGCTTGTCCAGCTCGTCGTCCGCCTGGCGCAAGCGTTTGCGCACAGCGTCCAGCACGTTTTCAAAACTTTCAAATTCCTTTTTGGCCGCCTCCAAAATCTGCCAAACCTCGCCGCTTTTCTGCTGAATAGCCAAGGTGCGAAAACCCATTTGCAGGCTGTTCAGCATTGCCGCCATTGTGGAGGGCCCGGCCACGCTCACCTTAAAGCTACGTTGCAGGTTCTCCAGCAGGCCCAGGTTGACCACCTCAGCGTAAAGCCCTTCGCAAGGAAGAAACATAATCGCAAAATCGGTGGTGTAAGGCGGCTTGATATACTTATCCGCAATACTTTTGGCGCATTTTTTAACAGTCAACTCCAGCGCGGCCCGGCGCTCTTTCAGCTCCGCCGCGTCGCCGTTTTCATAGGCCGCCAGCAAGTTGGCGTAAACATCAGCCGGAAATTTAGCGTCAATAGGCAGATAGACCGGCTCGCTATGCTGCTGGCCGGGCAGGCGCACCGCAAAATCCACCCGCTCCGCGCTATCTGGGGTTAAGCGCAGCTGTTCGCCATACTGCTCCGGCGCCAAAACCTCCTGCAAAATAGCCCCCAGTTGAATTTCGCCCAAAGTGCCGCGAGTTTTCACATTAGCCAGCACTTTCTTTAAATCCGCCACCCCGGCCGCCACGCTTTTCATCTCGCCCAGGCCGGCGTAAACCTCCGCCAGCCGTTGATTAACCGCC
Source organism: Peptococcaceae bacterium (assembly GCA_022797295.1). Taxonomy (GTDB): domain Bacteria; phylum Bacillota; class Dehalobacteriia; order UBA4068; family UBA4997; genus Avidehalobacter. The sequence continues at coordinate 30,959 of JAAWKH010000006.1, read as the reverse complement.
TCAAAGGATTGGGAAATCCGCCTTTCCAGCGTTTTTTGCAGCTTTTCATCCACAGTTTGATTTATCCTGTCCAGGCTGGCCTGATTATCCCGGCGCAACCCCTCCAACTGCTCGGTGAGAGCCCGCCTCTGCTTTTCCTGCTCATCCCGCAGGCCGCCGCCCAAATGCGACACCGTGCTGATGATAGTTTCATTCTGGCGGGCCGCCTGCTGCGCCATCGCGCTGCCCTGGCGGGCCGTCGTCTGCTCCAAAAGCGTCAACTGCCGGCGCAAATCCGCCAGCTCCTGCTGTATTTCCAAATTCGCCGCGGGGCGCAGGCTCCGCCAAAGCAACAGCAGCAACAAAAGCAGCGTCAGCAGACAACAGCCTAATATTATATTTTCCAATCCTTTAACACCAGCTTTCTATCCCAATGAGTCCGGCCGAAAACGGCGCACCACCGCCTTTTTGCCAAACAACCTGTTAAAAAATGGCTTTTCTACCATTTTAATCTTTTAGGCGCGTTTAGTCAAGCCTTTTCCGCCAAACAATCGCGCAAATGTCGCATTAAAACAGCCGGCTCCGGGCAGGTCATCAGGCTGCTCATCAAGCAGGCTCCGGCCGCCCCAGCCGCCCGCACCTGAAGCAGATTTTCAGGAGCAATGCCGCCAATGGCATAAACTGGCAGCGGCCCCGCAGCCCGGCAAATTTCCCGCAAAAAAGACAGGCCGCGCCCCGGACGGCCCGGCTTGCAATCTGTGGCAAAAATATGCCCGGCAATAATATAATGGCAACCCAACCGCCGAGCTGCCTGCAAATCTGCCAGGCTGTGGCAAGAAGCCCCCAAACAGGCAAACCGCCGCCGCTCAGCCTCATCCAACCGGGCCAGCTGCGGCAAAGGCAGGTGCAGGCGCGGCGCGCCCAGCCCCAAAGCCTGCTGCGCAAAACTGTGCAAAACGCAAGGCGCCTCATATTGCCCGCAAATTGACAAGGCCTGCTCCGCCAAACGCTGATATGCCGCCGCCGGCAAATCCTTTTCCCGCAAAATAATGGCGTCCGGCCCAGCCGCCGCAATTTTTGCCAAACGCAGACTGAAATCCTCCCGGCAAAGCCGGCGGTTGGTGACGCAAATCAACTTAAACATAGAGATAATCGTTCAACACCGGCTGCAAACCAGCCGCCGCCATATCTGCATACATCTGCGGCAAACTGCGGGAATCGTCAATGACAAATTGTTCGCTGGCAGTCAAATCAGCCGTCGCGGTCTCCTGATGATATTTTTGGGCGTGATCGCCCACACCGGTGGAAACTCCGGCGGAAATTTTGGTGGCGGCAATTTTCACAATGCCGTTGCGGAAAGCCTCGCTTTCCCGCGAGGACACGGTAATTCCCACATACGGCAAAAAAATGCGGTAAGCGCAGAGAATTTGGCAAAGCTGCCGTTCGCTCAATGTTGGCGGCAGTTGGGCCGCCTCATCGCCGACAGGCCGCAGCCGGGGACAGGAAAGCGAAAACTCCGCTTGCGGATACTGCCGCTGCAAGTAATACACGTGCAAAGCGCTGGCCAAAGCGTCGCGCCGGAAATCGGCCAGCCCCAACAGGGCGGAACAGGCCACACCGCGCATACCAGCCCTAAGCGCCCGCTCCTGCGCCGCAAAACGATAGGGCCAAACCCGTTTGGGGCCGCGCAAATGTAGCCGCGCGTAAGCCGCCTGGTCATAGGTTTCCTGAAAAACCGTCACATAATCCGCGCCGCATTCGTGCAGATAGCGATATTCCGCCGTGTTCAGCGGGTAAACCTCCAACCCCACCAGCCGGAAATATTGGCGGGCCAACCGGCAAGCCTCGCCGATATAAGGCACGTCGCTCATCTGGCGGCTCTCGCCCGTCAGCAACAAAATTTCCTCCATACCGGAATCCGCAATCAGCTGCATTTCCTGCTCCATCTGCTGGGTGGAAAGCTTCTGCCGCTTAATCTGCTTGCGGCAGTTAAAACCGCAGTACACACAGTAATTCTCGCAGTAATTAGCCAGGTAAAGCGGCGTAAAAAGGTAGACCGTGTTGCCAAAGTGGCGGGCCGTTTCCTGGCTGGCCCGCGCGGCCATTTGCTCCAAAAAGGGCTCCGCCGCCGGCGAAAGCAGCGCCTTAAAATCTTCAATATCACAATGCGGCCGGGCCAGAGCCGCCTGCACCGCCGCCGCGTCATAAGCATTATACGCAGTCGCGTCATACTCCTGCCAGTGACTCATCACCTGCCGGCAAACGTCGGATTCAATTTGCTCCATTCCCGGCAGATAAGCCATTATATCAGTAGGTTCTATATTCGACATTATACCACCTCAATCCCGCAAAAAGCCGGTCAAAGGGTCGGAGGCCGCCGCGCCCCGGCTCAGCACCCGGCCCAACCCCGCCAGATAGGCCTTGCGCCCGGCCTCAATCGCCTGGCGGAAAGCTTGGGCCATCAGCGGCAAATCCCCGGCCGTAGCCAGCGCGGTGTTAGCCATAATCGCCGCCGCCCCCATTTCCATCGCCTCGCAGGCCTGCGAGGGCCGGCCAATGCCAGCGTCTACGATAATTGGCAAGTCAATTTCCTCAATCAAAATCTGGATAAAATCGCGGGTGGCCAGCCCTCGGTTGGAGCCAATCGGCGCAGCCAGCGGCATCACTGCCGCCGCTCCGGCGGCCTGCAAATCGCGCGCGGTGTTCAAATCTGGATACATATAGGGCAGCGGCACAAAGCCCTCCTCGGCCAAAAGCGCACAAGCCCGCACCGTTTCCGGGTTATCCGGCAGCAGATATTTACTATCCCGCATAATTTCAATTTTCACCAGGTCGCCGCAGCCCAGCTCCCGCGCCAGGCGGGCAATGCGCACCGCTTCCTGCGCGTTGCGCGCGCCGGAGGTGTTGGGCAGCAAAGTGACGCCCGGCGGAATATGAGCCAAAATATTCTCCTGCTCCCGGCTGTTGGCCCGGCGCACAGCCAGCGTAATCAACTCCGCCCCAGCCTGCTGCACCGCCGCTTCAATCAGCTGCATTGAATATTTGCCTGAACCCAGAATAAAACGAGAGCGAAACTCCCGCCCGCCAATAATCAGCTTATCGTCAGCTATTTTGTTGTTCTGCATAAAAACCACTTCCTTAAATATCTAATCTAATCACACTGGCTGACCGGTCAGAATTTGCAAAACTGCCTGGGCCTGATGCGCCGCGCAGACCATCACCCGCGCCGCGTTGAGCGAACCGGCCGCCACATCGCTGCAACCGTCCCCGCAGATATAAAAATGTTCCGTTATCCGGCGAGTGCGAATAGCGTTGGCCGAACCCCAACCCGCCATACCAGAAGCCGCCACCAAATACTTATCCGGCAGTTGGCTTAAAACCACATCGCAAAGCATTGCTTTGGCCTCGGCCTGGTCCAAAGCCTCGCAGACCACCTGAGCTTCGGCCAACAGCTCCGGCAGATTTTCCGGCCCCAACCGCACGGTGTGCGTAACCACTTGCAGATAAGGCGCAATCTCCAACAGATTTTGTCGCAAAGCCTCCGTTTTGTAACAACCAATTTGAGCCGCCTTATACTGCTGACGGTGCAGATTGCTAAGCTCCACCCGGTCATAATCCAGCAACAGCAAGCGGCCCACACCAGCGCGGGCCAAAGCCAACGCAATATTGGAGCCCAAGCCGCCCAGCCCGCACACAGCCACCGTGGCCGCCGCCAGCCGCTGCTGCCGCGCCTCGCCGTGCCGGGCAATCAAAGCCTGCCGCCATTCCTCCGCCGTTGGCAATCCCGGCATCTCAACCACCTCCCACAAAGCTGACAATCTCCAGACTATCCCCATCCTGCAAAACGCAAGCGGCGTACTGCGCCTTGGGCACAATCTCCCCGTTGCGCTCCACAGCCACCCGCTCCGCCGCATAGCCGGCCGCAGCCAGATAAGCAGCCAGAGTTTGCCCGGCGGCCGCTTGCGGCTCTCCGTTAATTTTCAACATCAAAAAACCTCCTCTAATATAAGATAAAAGCTGGGCAACCACCCAAAATTTGGCAGTTGCCCAGCTAACAATCCGAAAATATTCCGGCAAATCCCTACGTTGGCATTATCCAAATCAGGTCAAAGGGTCGAAGTTGGATGACTTCCTCTCAGCCTGCCCGTACAAGCTCCCCTGGATATTAAGTTTACCTATATTATACAACACCGCACCACATAAAGCAAATAAAAATTTGTATTTTAGCTTGACTATCAGTAAAAAAATGTTATAATTGATAATAACTACTAATAATATTCAGGAGGTTCAAATGGCAATTTACAAATGCAGTATCTGCGGAAAGATTTTTGATGAAGAAAAAGAGGGCAAAAAGTTTTCGGAGCTAACGGATTGCCCGGTTTGTCACCAGCCGCTCAGCGTGTTTGAGCGAATTGACGCTGAACCGGAGACCCAACCGGTTCAGGCCGCCGCCCCGGCCAATCCCGCCAACGATTTGGCTTACGATGAGCAATATGCCCGACGCGACAGCTCCGCCCGCTATATGGCGGAAATTCACGAGATGGCCGTCAGCGGCAAAAGCATTGGCGGCTCTATGGGCACCCAAATGCCGCTGCCCAGCTGGGATGATATTTTACTGATTGGCGCACAGCTGGCCCGACTACCTTTGAACGACAATGACCCCGTAGACACCCAAACGGTCATCGGCCGCCACGCCAAAAAGCCGCTGGTGCTGGAAAACCCGGTGTATATTTCCCATATGTCATTTGGCGCACTCTCGCGGGAAATCAAGGTGGCTCTGGCCAAAGGTTCGGCTATGGCTAAAACCGCTATGTGCAGCGGCGAGGGCGGCATTTTGCCGGAGGAACAAGCCGCAGCCTATAAGTATATTTTTGAATATGTGCCCAACAAATACAGCGTGACCGACGAGAATTTGCAAGCCGCCGACGCGATTGAAATTAAAATCGGCCAGGGCACCAAGCCCGGAATGGGCGGCCACCTGCCCGGCGAAAAGGTGACGGCGGAAATTGCCGCCCTGCGCGGCAAAAAACAAGGCGAGGATGTGCAAAGCCCCAGCAAATTCCCGGAGATTAACTCGCCGGCAGATGTGAAAGCAATGGTGGATATGCTGCGCGAACGCTCCGGCGGCCGCCCCATCGGCCTGAAAATTGCCGCCGGCAACATTGAGCAGGATTTGGCAATTTGCGTGGCGGCAGGCGCGGATTTTGTCACCATTGACGGCCGCGGCGGCGCCACCGGCTCCAGCCCGTTGCTGTTGCGGGAGGCCACCACCGTGCCCACTATCTACGCCCTACATAGAGCGCGGAAGTATCTGGATTCTGTGCAATCGGATATGTCGTTGGTAATCACAGGCGGGCTGCGGGTTTCCGCCGATTTTGCCAAAGCGCTGGCCTTAGGCGCCGACGCTGTTGCCATTGCCAGCGCGGCCCTGATTGCCGCCGCCTGCCAGCAATATCGCATTTGCGGCAGTGGCAACTGTCCGGTTGGTATCGCCACCCAAAATCCTGAGCTGCGCGCCCGCTTGCATGTGGAAGCTGCCGCTCAGCGCACAGCCAACTTCCTCAACGTGTCGCTGGCGGAGCTGAAAACCTTTGCTCGTATTACCGGCCACGCTTGCATACATGACCTGAATATTGCCGATTTGATTACATTAAACCGGGATATTGCCAAATATACGGATATTCCACACGCCGGACAAGCCGGCAAATAAACTTGCAAACCAAAAAAACAGAGCCGCAAAAAGCGGCTCCATTTTTTTACAAATTCAGCGTTAATCCCGTTTGCGGCCCAAACCCAGCGCGCCAATGGCGGAAGCCACTGCGGCAAAGAACCACAAAATCAAGTTATCGCCAGTTTTCGGCACTTTGGCCAACGGAACTTCCTCATCCAACAGAATTTCCTCATCCTCTTCCGGCATACCAGTCAACGGAACTTCCTCATCAAAGATTACTTCCTCGGTGGGAGTTTCCGTCAGCGGAACCGGCGGTTCCTCTATATTGGTGGTCGGAACTGGCGGCAATTCAGGATCATCATCGCCGCCGGGGTTGTCGTCGCCCGGGTTCTCAGGAGTGGTCGGCGGCGGAGTTACTGTGCGGGTGTTGGTAAACGCCACAACAGCGCCAGCCTCGCTAATCGCGCCGGTTTCACCAGCGGCAGTTGCGGTGTAGCCAGCAGCTTCCCGCTCAGTTACGGTATATTCAACACCTGTTGGCAAATTGCTAGCTGTTTTGCTTTCATTATGCTTCAAGGTGAATGTTGCAACACCGTTTACAAATTCCATTGCACCATAAACACCATTAATAGAAGTATCGCTCAAGGTTACGGTGAAATTAAACTCAGCGCTTCTGTCTGCATCAGTCATTTCTGCACCATTTACAACAACTGTTTTATTGACAGTTAAGCTACCGGTTTTGGGCAGCGGTTTTTCAACCGCGCGATTATTCACAAATGCAGCTGTGGCTCCGGCTTCGCTTATCGTGCCTTTGTCACCGACAGCGGTGGTACTGTAATCAGCTGTGGCTTGCTCAACCACGGTGTAGGTAACGCCAACCGGCAATTTGCTGGCTGTTTTGCTTTCGCCGTGTTTCAATGTGAATTTAGCAACGCCATTTTCAAAGCTCATATCGCCATATGTGCCATTGATTGTGTTATCGCTCAAGGTTACAGTGAAGTTAAACTCCCGGCTTCTGTCCGCATCGTTCAAATCCGCGCCAGTAACCGTCACAGTTTTGCTGACGGTCAGACTGCCGGTTTTGAGCTCCGGTTTAGGAATATCTTTGAGCATAAGACCAAATCCAACTTCAAATCCCCAAGCCGTGTTTTGATAAAAGTTATTACTTTCACCATTGATATAAATACTCATACCATTAATCTGTTCAGAAGCACCAGGAGCAATGTTTCCCCAAGCAGCTTTAGCCACATCATTATAGGAAACAGCTTGTTTCATATAATTACCCACAGCATATATTCCATCAAAATCCTTCAGATTTTCAACATTACCTGGAACAACGCTCATTAATCGAGTGTAAAAGTAACTAAAGCCAACACCAGCTACCTCTGGATTAGTTTCTTTAACTGAAGCCGCAGCAGAAGAATGTCCACCAAAAATTCCTTCATTACGTTCAACCAAATATTTGAACGGCAACTCGCTCAAGCTATACCAAACTTTTCCTTCTTCAACATTACCAAAGGTATTGTTATAATAATCAAGATAGTACTGGTGCAAATCAGCAATACCATTTTCATAGCCACGCTCAACCAATTTTGCACCCAAAACTTCATCTGAAAGCTCTTGGTGCATAAGGTCTGTTTCAACTCCATAAAGATAACGCAAAGCGCCATTGCTTACCCTTGACGGCACACTCGCTGCTGGCGGAGTTGAACCATCAAATGTGTAAATTGGCTCAATATATGGCTCATCATCGCTGTAGCTAGGACTCTGAAGCACAAAACTTCCATCATTATATGACAACTGTTTTTCAGACAAGTTAACCAAACGAATATATACCGGGCCTAATGTATCACCAGGCTGGGTGCCATTTTGACCAAATCTTTTGTGTTCGATTGTGTCATAAGCCAACATCACATCTTCGGTTGCATTAATATTTACTGTATCAGCAGCATAATCAGCAGGAATGGTATAGGTAACAACTGCTGTTGTAAATTCATCATTGTATGTTACCTCAGATTCAATACCCTCTGATGTTGCTGCAATGTTTCTACGCAAGGTTGGATCGCTTTTAAGCGTTTCACCATAAGGAACCACATTAACTTTAAACGTGGACACCTCCTCACGCACAGCCTCCAAGTAAATTGTTTTATGCATATCATCAGCATAATAATTGGCCCAACTGTCCTTGATGTCTATAAGCATATCAGGAACATCACTATAAGGAATTTCCTCGCCGATTTCATAAATTTTTGAATCCGGCTTATCCATGTTGCGATAACCAACCACACGAGTCGTAACCGCAACACCGTCTTTGTTGGTAATAGATTTAACTTTCCCCATAAGAGATTCATTAATAATTAATGTAAAGCTATCACCATTTAAGCGCTGTCCATCTTTATCTACGCCATAAACTTCACCATCAGCCTCTTCGATAACCATTGCACAAAGCTTTACCTCATAACCACTACCAGAAGGTGCCGCACCATCTTCATAGCTAAAAATCCAGTAAGCTATCGCGCCGCATTCTGTGCAAATGCCTCGTTGCAATTTATCTGCATTTTCAGGCCAAGTGTGGCATCCCTGCAAGACTTCAATAACTTCTTCACCGCATCTCTCACAGGTATACTTTTCATAACCATCTTCACAGGTTGGTTCCACAATCTCAATCTTGCTGCTATCCTCTGGCTTCATATGTCCACCTTTAATAACAGTTTCAATATCACCACAAAACAGACAAGTTTGTGTTTGTAAACCGTCCTGCAAACAATCCGCCTCTTTAACAATTACAGGTTCATTTTTGCCAAAGTAATGATTTTCTGGATTAGGCTGACTGGTTTCATCAAATTTCCACAGCCATTTTGCGCCACAATTCATACACTCAATCGCTTCAGCAGCTGTGGCCGGATAATGACAGCTCGCCGGAAGCAAATTCGGGCTGCCGCCGCCAGGAAACCAGCTTTCCCACATACTTCCGCCATTGATAACAGCATTGTGAGTACAGCTTGCATCTTTACCAGGAACAATAGGTTGCACACCCTTACAAATAAAACTTTCTGGATCAGCAGGATCAAATGTATACGGATCTAACTGTTCCTCTGTTGCGTGACTGCAAACAGGACAAGCCTCATTAATGTTTATATATTTACCCCAGAACCAAGTGCACATATATTCACAAGTGCAATCTTCTTCCAAAAGAACGGGCACAGGCATTACCGCCATAACCTGCTGCAAATTGTCAGTAATAACATTCACTTCCGGCAAAACAGGCACCTGTTCAATCGGAATTTCTTCCGGTTCCTCAGGAACAACAGGCTCCTCCGGGGTCACCACAGGTTCTTGCGGTTCCGCAGGCTGTGTGGGCTGTTCCGGCTCCGTCGGTTCCTCCGGCGTCACTGGCTCAGTCGGCTGCTCAGGCTCCGCAGGAGTTTCCGGCATTTCCGGCTCTGTCGGCTCGGCAGGCTGTTCAGGCTCAGTCGGGTCCGCCGGTTCGGTCGGTTCCGCAGGCTGTTCCGGTTCTGTCGGCTCAAGTGTTTCCGGGCCTGCTGATTGCTCCGGGTCGGCCGGTTCCGCAGGCTCACTATTATTATTTTCGTCACCAATTACCTCATCAGTGTTTTCGCCCTCGTCAGGCGTTACACCAACACTTTCATCTTCACCAGCATTGCCCTCGTCTGGAGCAGTCTGGTCATTGTCATCAGTTCCCTCTGTTGCGCCCTCGTCAGTGTCAGAATCTTCACTGTCAGGAGCGCCAGTTTCGGCATTGTCGCTTTCATCTGTCACATCATCCGACGCTTCAGCGCCCGATGTTTCAGAATCAGACGCCTCCGTATCAGATGGCGTCGCGTCAACGTTTTCGCTTATTGAAGTGTCATCGCCAACATTATCCGAAGCTTCTTGAGCAAAAGCATAAACCGGCATACTGTAAAAACATAGCGCAAACATCAACAACCAAGCAATCAAACGTTTTTTTAGCATTTTTCATTCCCCTTTCCGAGCAAGAGAAGCTGTATTTCTGTGTGCAGTTGTGTCCTTCAACATTATCATAGAAATCCGTCCTTTCTTTGCTTAAAATATTTCGGATGCAAAGTATCCGGCGGCCGGGCTGGCTTATCCAGCCTTCTGGACTTAGCCCCCTTAGCTTTGCGTCCCCAGTTTTCACTGGGTTTGCTGATATGAATCAGCAACCGGCTGGCTTGTTCCGTGGAATCCATTCAGCGAAATTTAGCCCCTTTGGCTTTGCGTCACCAGCTTTCGCTGGTTTTGCCCTTTAGTTCAGCAACCGGGCTGGCCTATCCGGCATTGCCGGACTTAGCCCCCTCAGCTTTGCGTCGCCAAGTTTCCCTGGCTTTGCCAAATTTTTTCATTAACAACATAGTTCTTTGTCAGCAGAACTCCATTCCTCTGCTCAGCCTTGCCCTGCTTATGCCGAATGCGGTGCCGAGCCACACCCTGTTAAAGCAACGCAAGCACATCCAGGCGCCAGCCTCACCTCCCTTTTGCGGCTGAAAAATTTACAATAAAGTATACATTTTTGTAAATTTTTCTATACCTATATATAGTAAATATATCACACACTGACACAAATTACAAGCCTTTTAACTGTAATTTTGGCAAAAAATCCATTTACAATAAAGTATACTTTATTGTAAATCAAATTACAGTACACAAAAGCGACGTTTTCAACAGAAAAACGTCGCTTTTACTATATTTAATTCCTGTTAATCTCTGCCGCTTTCATTCTATCAAACTAACAATCGTCGCTTCCTGGCCGCCGTCCTCCCAACAATGGCTGGCGGCAAACTGGCGCACCAGCTCCGCGTCCAGCTTGCCCTCGTCCTCCGCCATTGTTTGCAAAATCTGCAAAGCCTCCGCCACCGTCTTAGCCGGTTTATAAGGTCGGTCAGGTGCAATCAAAGCGTCAAAAATATCCAAAATAGTGATAATACGCACCTCCGGCGGAATTTCCGCCGCCGTCAAATGTTTAGGATAGCCGCTACCGTCCAAAAGCTCATGATGAGCCGCCGCCCAACTGCGCACATTGGCATAATCCGCGGAAAATTTAATCTGCGCCAGCAGCTTATCCGTACTTTCCACGTGGTGCTCCATCACCTGCCGCTCCGCAGCCGAAAGGGTGCCTTTGCGAACACAAAGCATCGCATACTCATCCGGCTCCAGCCAAGGGCAAACCAGTCCGTCTTCATCGGTGAAAGTGCGGCTTTGCACCGCCGCCAGCCAAGCCAGCTGTTCCTCAGTCACAAAGCCGCTTTTGCTGATTTTGTCAATCTCTGCGGCCGCCTGGCTAACCTGTGCCGCCACTTCATCCCGCTGGGCCGCGCTGATTTTGCCCTCCAGATAATCAAGCCGATTTTGCAGACGAATAATTTTCAATCGGTTATGTATATCCGCCTTTTGCACCTCGGAAAGCCGCTCTGCCTTGTCCATAACCTCCAAAGGCGTGGTAATTTTGCCCACGTCGTGCAGCCAAATGCTAACCAACAGCTCTCGCTTATGGGCGGAAGCAAAGGGCAGCGGCAGACCCGCAGCCGCCGCTTGTGCGTTCAGATAATCCAAAAAACGCTCCCCACAGCCAGCCATCCGCCGGGAATGATTGGCATTGTAAAGCGAGCGTTCCTCAATGGCCGTGGCCATCACCCGTACAAAGGAAAGAAACAACTCCTTAATTTCCTGATAGCGTTTAAGGCCAACCACGTCATATTCCTGGGCAGCCTGCACAGCCAAATGCTCCGGCAGCCCGCTGGCCGCCAAAAACTTTTGAATATCCTCCTGCTTCATAGGCAATCACCATTCCTTAAATCTTAAAAAATTAGCTTCATCTATAGTTTAAACCACCAACAGCATTTTTGCAAGAGCCGCGTTATTTTTTTATTTTGTACAATTAATTTTCTTCAATTTTGTACAATTAATTTTCTTCAGCTGCATTGACAATCGCAATTTTATGTGTTATAATTTCTTACAATAAATAGCATAAAAATGTTATAAATGTCAAGTCAGGGAATTCGGTGCAAATCCGAAACGAACCCGTCACTGTAAAAGTGAGCGATTATGCAGTTGCCATTGGAGTATTCCGAGAAGGCGCATAAAAGCGATGAACTTAAGTCAGGATACCTGCTTGTCATTTTCCAGTGAATACAGCTGCGGTCATCAGCGTATTTACCCACCATAAGGTTTTGGTTTTCCGCAACCCTGGCAGGCTTATACGCAGACGGCAGCTTAACAGCTGCTTTTCTTTTGCCAATTTTTGGCTGTTTTTTCTCCGGGCCTGGGAAAATTCACAATAAATCACTAAAAAAATGCAATTTATACAAGGAGGTTCTACTTTTATGTCCTATACCAAAAATGAAAAGAGTCTGCTATTTGCAGCCGCCCTGGCCGCTGCATTCTTCGGTCTGGCCCCAACCGCCAACGCCATGCACATTATGGAGGGTTATCTGCCGCCGGTGCACGCCGTTGTGTGGGGCGTTATTTGCCTGCCTTTCCTGTTCTGGGGGCTGCTCTCTCTGAAAAAAATCACCGCAGAACACCGCAAAGCCATCTTGCTGCTGGCAATGGTCGGAGCCTATGCCTTTGTGCTTTCCGCCCTTAAAATTCCCAGCGTCACCGGCTCCTCCAGCCACCCCACCGGCACCGGATTGGGCGCTGTGCTTTTCGGCGCGCCGGTGATGTCTATTCTTGGCATAATCGTCTTGCTATTCCAAGCTATTTTGTTGGCCCACGGCGGCCTCACCACTCTGGGCGCCAACACATTCTCAATGGCGATTGCCGGCCCCTTCGTCAGCATGGGCATTTACCATTTGCTGAACAAAGCCAATCTTAGCAAGCCGGTTTGCGTAGGCGCAGCCTGCGCCCTGGGGGATCTCTTCACCTACATAGTCACTTCCGTTCAGCTTGCTCTGGCTCACCCCAGCGCCACTGGCGGCGTGATGGCCTCCATGATGGAGTTTATGGGCATTTTTGCCGTCACCCAAATTCCATTGGCCGTGGTGGAGGGCATTCTTTCCGCTGTTGTGTTTATGCTGTTGCAAAGCTTCGCCAAACCGGAGCTGCGGGAAATCGGCGTTCTGCCGCAAGCCTGATTTTAGGAGGAATTTATATTATGGATAAGAAAAAGAAGCTCCTGATTGTTGTTCTGTTATTACTCTGTGTGGGCATTGCCACCGTTCCGTTGCTGCTAATTCACGACAGTGAATTTGGCGGAGCCGACGGCGCGGCAGAGGAAACTATTATGGCCATTTCCCCGGATTATGAGCCATGGGCGGAAAGCCTGCTGGAGCCGCCGGGCGGCGAAACGGAATCCCTGCTGTTCTGCTTGCAGGCCGCTTTGGGCGCTCTGGTTATCGGCTACGGCTTCGGTTATCTGGTGGCCCGCAAAAACTATAGCCAAAAGGATTCGTGAAACTTGCAATGAAACATCTGCACCTACATGTGCATTTGCATGAGGGCGGCATGCTCTCCATTGACCATTGGGCGCAACATTCGCGCTTGCGCAGCGTCAGTCCGTATCTCAAGCTGCTTTTGGCGCTTGGTCTGTTGATTATGTGTCTGGCTGCCAACAACGCCGCCTTTGGTCTGGCCGTGGCCCTGTTTATGTTGCTGGCCTTGCGGCTGGCCGGTGGCGTGCCGCTTTCCTATGTTTTTGCTTTGTTAACCGTACCCTTGCTGTTTATCGCCGTCAGCTGCCTGGCTATCGTGCTGGATTTCAGCCCGCAACCGCTGGGCCTGTGGGATTTGCCGCTGCCCGCCGGGCTGGGCTATTTCAGTGCCACCTGGCCGGGCCTCAAAGCGGCCGGGCTGCTCTTTTGCCGGGCTTACGGCGCAGTCTGTTGCCTTTATTTTCTCAGTCTAACCATTCCTATGCAGGAGATTATTATGGTGCTGGGGAGCCTGCGGCTGCCGCCGCTGGTTATTGAACTGATGTATCTGATTTATCGCTATATTTTCCTGTTGCTGGATATTCAGCACCGAATGACGGTGGCCGCATCCTCGCGCTTGGGCTATGCCAGCTTGCGCCGCGCCTGGTTCAGCTTCACCCACATCAGCGGCAATCTGCTGGCAGCCTCTTTCAAGCGAAGCAGCGCCTGCCTGGACGCAATGGACGCCCGCTGTTATGCCGGCCGCCTACGTTTCCTCACTCACAGCGCGCCTGTGCACCCCGGCCACGCCGCCCTGTGCCTGCTTTGCCTGTTTACTTTCAGCAGCCTGGCAGTTTATCTGAAGCACAAGGGAGTTGATTTGTTTTGAAGCCATTACTGGAACTGCAAAATGTAACTTTCAGCTACCCAGAGGCCGCTCCGGCCCTGCGGCAGGTTTCACTGGCCGTTTACCCCGGCGAGCGCATTGCCGTGCTGGGCAACAACGGCGCGGGCAAAAGCACCTTTTTTCTCATCTGCAACGGAATTTTGCGGCCGCAATCCGGCAACCTGTTTTTTCAGGGACAAGCGGTTTCGCCCAAATATGCTAAAAAGCAAGTTATGGAGCTGCGCCAGAATGTAGGCATTGTCTTTCAGGAAGCTGACAATCAAATCATCGCCTCCACCGTGGAAAGCGAGGTTTCCTTTGGCCCGCTGAATTTAGGCTTGCCGCTGGCCGAGGTGCAACAGCAGGTGGACAAAGCTCTGGCTGATATGAATCTGCTGGCTTACCGGGACCGCGCCCCGCAAAACCTGAGCGGCGGCGAAAAAAAGCGCGTCAGCATTGCTGATATTCTGGCTATGCACCCACAAATTATTCTGCTGGATGAGCCGACCGCCTCGCTGGATCCGCAAAATACTATTCTGCTGGAGCAAACTCTGAACCAACTGAGCCAAGCTGGCATCACATTGTTGGTTTCCACCCACGATATTGACTTTGCCTGCCGTTTTGCCGAACGCGCCGTGGTTTTCAGCACTGGCGAAATCATTGCCGACGGCCCGGTGAGCGAAGTGCTGAACGATGACCAAATTATCGCCCAGGCTGGTTTGCGCAAGCCTCTGTTGTTTGAGGCCGCCAGCCTGCTGACAAACGCGCTTGGCTGGCCTGCCGCCGCACCGCGCAGCCTGGCGGAGTTTGCGGAAATGCTGAAAAATACAAAAAAGTAGGTAGAAACGGCATTGTCAATCGCCTTTTCTACCTACTTTTATACATCATTCAGGAAAATCTTTGCAGCAAAGCCTCCTGCAAAACTTTAGAACAGTTTACGCCATTTTTATCCGCTAAGGCGGCCAGCCAGGCTGGCAAGGACACATTTTTACGAACTGAACGGTTATCTGTTTTGGCACGATAAGCAATAGTGTCCACCGTGATAAGCGAAAGAATATCATTATCCGCGTGCGGCAACGCTGCTTGCACCGTCGGTTGGTTAATTGGCAGGGCTTCATCCTCGCAAACCACCAAACAACCGGCCAAAGCGTCCGTAATCTGTTCAATAGCGTCCTCCAAATTTTGCCCGCTTGTTACACAGCCGGGCACGTCTGGCACCCGCACATAAAATTTATCACTATTTTCGGCAGGCGTAAAAACTGCCGTGTACGTGTAAATCATAAAAATCAACCCCCTATTGATTGATTAGCTTAATGCCTGCTTCTTTAAGAATATAACGCATATCATCCTCATCAAAATCATGACGCTTAACCGGAATTGTAATTTTACTCCGTGGATTAAAGAAAATATCATGATTACCGCCACGCCTTTTTAATATATAACCGTTGCTGACAAGCAGTTTAATCGTTGTTTTGTAGGCATTCATTGCAACTCCTCCACAGGCTTATTATACACAAATATACACAAAAAATCAACACTAAAAAGGAAAATTTTTATGCCGCAAACCGCCAACATCCAATATTTTTCGGCCCCAGGCCAGCCATTTGAGGTAATTCTCTGCGAGAACTCCACCATTTCCTATCCCCTGCACAACCACGTTTCGGTTTACACCGCTGGGCTGGTTTTGCAGGGCGCGTTTTTTTTAGGCATTGGGACTAGCGCCAGCATTTGCCGGCCAGGCCGCGCCTTTGTCATCCCGCCTTATCGGCCGCATTTCATCAAGGCGCATTCGCCCTACAGCCTGCTAAGCCTCTGCATAGCCAAACAAGAGATTTGCCAACCGCCGGAGTTTTGGCAAAGGTTGTTGGCTGACCTGAATTTATCCTCCGCACAGCAACGCCAACTGCTAAACTGCCTGAACAGCCTAAACCGCATTTAAGAAATTCTAAAAGCATTACAAAAGTGGCTCTGCTCACCGGGTTCTATGACCAAAGCCACTTCAACAGACATTTTACGAAAAAGCCGCTTCCGGCAGGGCCAGGCGGCCCGCCTCCGCAAATTCTTCCAGCAAATTTTGATAACTCATTAAACTCACTCCTTAATAGTTTATCTGCCCTTTATGATACTATTAACGGAGTGTTTTGTATTGGACAAAATTGCTCAGTTAGCGGCTCCTCAGCCAACCGCGCAGTTTTTACGGTGCGCTTTCAGCTTTTTCAAAGCCCAATCGTAATGGCTGGCGGTAACGCTGACAAAATAGGAGCCCAGCGCGTTGTTACCAGCCCACTTAAACACGCCCTTGCTGAACAACTGCTCATTGGAGAACTCCTCAGCCAAGGCCAGCACCGCCGCGTGGGACTGCGCCAGCATCGCCTGTGCCTCCGCCAAACTGGTGCTCTGGTGCCGCTCCCAAAACTCCTGGTTCATTTGGCCGTAGGTTTTCCAGTTGTAGGGCGCGGGCAAAAAAGGCCGCTCCTCTCCAGCCTGGTTGGCCTGCACCCATTTAAGCAGCAGCTGGTGCCACTCCCAAAGGTGAATTAAAACATCCCGCAAATTTTTATCCCGCCGCCAATGCGCTTCTTTCTTCTTCTCATCCGCAGAAAAATCAAAAGGCGTGCTCAGCTCCGCTTCCGTCATACCGGCCACAAAATCGTTCAGCTTCTGCAAGTTGGCGGCAGCTGCCTGCATTAAATCCGTTTTACTGGTTGGTCTAGCCATCACAAAAACCTCTTTTCTTTTAAGATAAGATTATTATAGCACAATCGACCTGACAACAGACTGTCAGGTTTTAATTTTTTCTTGCTTTACTTACCAATATTTGTTATAATTAAAGCAACATTTTAACCGGAAAGGCAGGGTATATCAAATGAAAGTTGTTATTGTGGGCGGCGTGGCCGGCGGCGCTTCGGCTGCGGCCCGCCTGCGCCGCCTGGACGAGCAGGCCCAAATTACCATTTATGAACGCTCCGGCTATATTTCCTATGCCAACTGCGGCCTGCCCTACTACATCGGCGGCACCATCCAGAAGCAAGCGGAGCTGACGCTGCAAACCCCGGCCAGCTTCAAAAAACGCTTTAACATTGAAGTTAAGGTGGGCCATGAGGTGCAGGCGATTGACCGCGCCAAAAAACAAGTCGCTGTGTGCGATTTAGCCAGCGGCCAGGTTTTTCAGGCCGGCTACGACAAGCTGATTTTGGCTCCCGGCGCCCAACCGGTGCGGCCGCCGCTGCCCGGCGTGGATAGCTCGCGGCTTTACACCCTGCGCACCGTGGAGGACACGCTACGTATTCGAGAGATTGCCGCCAGCGGCCAGGTGAAATCCGCTGTGGTTATCGGCGGCGGTTTTATCGGCGTGGAAATGGCGGAAAACCTGCAGGAACTTGGCTTGGCCGTAAGCTTAATTCAGAGGGAAAATCACCTGCTAGCCCCATTGGATCAGGATTTGGCCAGCTTCTTGCACGCGCATATGCGAGAAAAAGGCGTAAAGCTGCTGCTAGAGCAAAGCGTCACCGGCTTTGCGGAAACGGAAACGGGCCTTTCCGTACAACTGGCCGGGAGCGAACCTGTCAGCGCGGATATGGCGATTTTAGCCATCGGCGTGCAGCCGGAATCCACTCTGGCTAAGGCGGCCGGCCTTGAGCTTGGCCCCAAAGACAGCGTTGCTGTCAATGAGCAAATGCAAACCTCTGACCCGGATATTTACGCCGTGGGCGACGCGGTGGCCATCCGCAACACCGTCACCGGCCAGCCGGCCCTAATCGCGCTGGCCGGGCCGGCCAACAAGCAGGGGCGCGTGGCCGCCGACAACATCGCCGGGCTGGAAAGCCGCTATACCGGCTCCCCTGGCTCCTCGGTGCTCAAAATTTTTGAGATGACCGCCGCTTTCTGCGGCCTGAATGAGCAAGCCGCCCAGGCCGCCGGTCTGGCCTATGAAAAGCTGATTATCTCGCCGGCCTCTCACGCCGCCTATTACCCCGGCGGCCGCCAGATGACTATTAAGTTGCTGTTTGATAAACAGACGGAGAAAATTTTGGGCGCGCAAATTGTCGGCTTCGACGGCGTGGACAAGCGGCTAGACGTTATCGCCACCGCTATGCAGGCCGGCCTTGGCGTGCGCGCGCTTAAAGAGCTGGATTTGGCCTATGCGCCGCCCTATTCATCCGCTAAGGACCCGGTGAATATGCTGGGCTTTGTGGCGGAAAATGTCATCACCGGCAAAGTGAAGCACTTCTTTTATGAGGATATTGCCAACCTGCCCAAGGATGGCAGCGTCACCCTGCTGGACGTGCGCACGCAGGCGGAATACAGCCGCGGCCACGCGGCGGATTTTAAGCTGAACCTGCCGCTGGACAGCCTGCGGGAACGCCTGGCGGAACTGCCGGCCGGCAAGCCGGTTTACGTGATGTGCCAAACCGGTATCCGCAGCTACATTGCCTGCCGCATTTTGCAGCAAAACGGCTTTGATTGCTTTAATTTCGCTGGTGGCTATCGCTTCTATGCCAGCGTGCACGACGACCAATTTGATGCAGATTGCCGTACTGATTGCGGCCTGTAATATAAATTAAACGAAAGGAAGATTGCAGCTATGAAAAAATACGTTTGTGAAGTTTGCGGCTGGGTTTACGACGAAGCCCTGGGCGACCCGGAGCACGGCATTGCCCCCGGCACCAAATTTGAGGATTTACCAGCCGATTTTGAATGCCCGTTGTGTGGCGTTGGCAAGGACCAATTTGCCGAGGAATAAGCAAAAGGGAACCGCTCCTAAATTATTGGGAGCGGTTCTTCTATGGCATAACATATTCAGGATTTGGCGTTAAAGGATTGAAATATCCTTTAATGCAGTTAGGATTACAAATACAAATTTGTATATGTGTTTTTTCTTGAAAACAGGCTTCGGGATATACCGGCCCACCCTCAGTAAATACGCCTCTTACGGAATCAAAATCAGGTATCTTCTTTTGTTTGTTGTAATCGTGAATTTGCTGTATTACTGCACAATCCAGATCTCTTAGTAAAATATCTGTCGTTTTTTCAGATTTTTTATTTACTGGCATTTCTTTTCCAGTGGCTTTAATATATAATTTTAACATTTCATAGCCCAGCCGTAGCTTTTCTGCGCTGGCGCTGTCTGTTAAATTTAAGCAATAGCCCAAATCAATTACGGCACCAATAACGGCCGGCTCTTTGATTTTAGGGCTTTTTTCTGCCCATTCATAAGCCCGCAAATAATTTTGTTCCCAGAAATATATACCGTTTCCAAGCCAATCATATGTGTTATTGCTTATTCTCATAGGTTCGCCGTAAAAAACAACCTTTTCAAAAACCTCTCTATCGCAACCGTGAAAACCCAAAACCAGATTAGGCAGTTTTTTATACACAAAATCACTCCCAGGAAACAATATTTTCCTTTACCTTACCGTTTTCATCAGTTACGCCAGTACGGAATAAAGCTTTTTCAGCTTCTTGTTTAGCTTTTTCCGGCGGAAGTGCTTTCAGTTCTTTTATATAGGATTTCATTCCGTTGATAAATATTAAATCTTCATTATTAAGATAATTAATTAATGTTTCCGGTTTTTCTAATGTTGCGTTCATATTTTTCCCTCTCTTTTTAACCTTGAAAACCCTTTTTCCTTTAATAATTTTTTTCATACTTTAGCACCTCCGAAATATATCTATTCAGAAAATGCCCAAAAAATGAAATAATTATTATATGATAACTATTCGTTATTATTTTGTAATTACCTGCAATTTTTTACCTAAAAAAGACAAAATATTTCCTATAATTTAACAAAATAGTATCCATATCCAAGTTATATTATCGCAAAACAAGGACCAATTCGCCGAGGAATAAGCAAAAAGACCCCGCTTCGGCGGGGCCTTTTTGCTTATTCTAATTTTTTGCTTATTCTATCAGAAACTAAATGTTTGACCAGTAAATTTCATATTTGCAGTATCTATAAGTCTATGCGATTTTTCCATCTGCGAGGCAAAGAAGTCCAAACTGGTTTCACCATTAAAGATTGAAGTGCTTCTGGCAGGCTCGGTAATCTGTTTACCATTAGTCATCTGAGCATAGGCAGCTTCAACTTTCTGATTCATTCTGTCCAGTATCTTGGATGCGTTTTCCAACGCCGCCATAATCTCCTGGGGGTCATCTGACAAATCGGCAAGCCCCAAAGATTCAGCGGAAATAGAATTAAGCTGGTTTCCCATCACCTTTGACGCCAGCCCGCCTGACAATTCATCATATTCATCCACGGTGGCCTGGTGTGGCTTGATATGAGTTTTAATAATGTCCGTGTAATCTGATTGAATACTCTGCTTGTAGTTATGTAAATAGGTTTCAGCCAACTCTTTTGTCATATTGGGATCGCTATGCGCACCTGTGCCGTTCAAATAGTTTTCAAGCTCCTCCATTTTTGACATTGTGTACTCCAATTTGGATTTCGCATAGTCAATAATATCAGATACAGTTTGTATCCCATCCCGTTGCTCCAAAATTGAGTTTTCAGCCCATTGTTCCTCGGTAAACATTTCCGCTGCGTATTTACGATAACCTGAAGCAGCTTCAGATTTTTCGGCTTCATCAGTTTTTTCGTTTTTGCTTGCATTTAGCAAATCCAATAGCTCAGGACTTAGTTCAATCGTATCATAGTTCCGCTTGCTGCCATAAGTTGCATTCACTTGCTGAATTATTTTTTGCAAACCAGAATCCTGCACTTGGCCGATCGGTCTTTGCATCTGATTTTGCATTTGCAGCCCAAATATATTCTGGCCGCTTATCCCAGGTATCATCATAAACTATTCACTTCTTTCTTTACATATAATAGTGTTAATTAATTATAGCAGATTTTTCCGTCTAAAACAAGGAAAAGTCTATTTTTTTTTCGACAAACTCTGAGCCCTGCTAAAGCAGCGGCTTTGAGTTTGTCGATTTAATTTTACATTGAAATCCAACCCAACACACTAGCTATAGAGCTTAACAGCACAATCAAAATGAAAACCGGGGCCAAATATTTCATAAAGAAGCCATACAAACGCTTGCCATTAAAGGCAGAGGACTGCTCCACCTCCTGGGCAATCTTGTCCAAGCCAACCACACGCGTCACCAACAAGCAGGTGGCCAACGCCGCCACGGGCATCATCAGGGAATTGGCCAGAAAATCCAAAAAGTCCAAAACCGTCATCCCCAGCACCGTAAGGCCGGAAAGCGCGCCAAAGCCCATTGAGGAAGCCGAACCCAACAGCAAAATAATCGCGCCCATCAGCAAAATGGCTTTGGTGCGGCTGAGGCCCAGCTGGTCCTCAAAAGTGGACACTCCGGATTCCGCCAGAGAAATCGCACTGGTTAAGGCCGCCATAAACACCAGCAAAAAGAACGTCAACCCAGCGCCGGTGCCAAAGCCCATGCTGGCAAACACCTTGGGAATGGTAATAAACATCAGCGAGGGGCCGGCGTTCAAAGTTTCCGGCGCGCCGCCAGAAAAGGCAAAAACAGCCGGAATAATCATCAGACCAGCCAGAATGGCAATCGCCGTATCAAAAATGCCGACCTGATAGGTGGATTTTTCAATATCCACTTCCTTTTTCATATAAGAACCGTAGGTGTACAAAATGCCCATTGCGATAGACAGTGAATAGAACATCTGCCCCATAGCGGCCACCACCGTCATCCAGGAGAAGTTCTCAAAATTAGGAACCAACAGATACTTCACGCCCTCCATAGCGCCAGGCCGCGTGATGGAATAGCCCGCCACAAAAATGGCCAAAAGCACCAGCAATGGCATCATAACCTTGGAAACCCTCTCCACACCCTGCTTCACGCCGGCCAACAACACCACCAGCACAGCCAAGCTGAACAGCACAAACCAAAATTCAGCGCCGGAGCTTTCCGCAATAAAATCCGAGAAATAACCGTCATTGGCCAGCAAAGCCGTGCTGCCCCGCAGATACTCAAACAAATATTTAGTTACCCAACCGCCAATCGCGCAGTAATAGGAAACAATCACCATCGGAATGATGGCGTTCATCCAACCGCCAAAGCGGAAAGTCCAGCTGCGGCCAAACGCCTGAAAAGCTCCCACCGGGCTGCGTTTGGTCATTCGCCCCAGGGCCGTTTCCGACACAATCAGCGCGTAGCCAAAAGTAAACATCAAAATCAAATAAACCAACAAGAAAATGCCGCCGCCGTATTTTGCAGCCAGATAGGGAAAACGCCAGATATTACCAAGCCCCACAGCGGAACCTGCCACGGCCAGCACATAGCCAAGCCGGCCGGAAAAACTGCTGCGAGGCTGACCGCCGCCTTTCTTTTCTGATTTCATTCCTCAATAACCTCCTACAGATGACATCATTCTTTTTATAATACCACATCTTACAAGTACAATCAATATTTTTATTGTATATATTATTTTGTATATATTATTTTCAATAATCAGCCTTTTTTTCTTGACATAAACCAAAAAATTAGTTAAAATAAGAAGTAAGAAACATTAACTCAATATTAAGTCGGCCAATTACATAAGGAGAAAAGCAATGACAAACGCAGAAATTTTACGCCACGTGGATCACACTCTGCTGCAAGCCGTGGCCACCTGGGATGAAATCAAAACCCTTTGTGATGAGGCTGTGGCCAACCAAACGGCCTCCGTTTGCGTGCCGCCCAGCTACATCAAACGCATCGCCGATACATACGGCCCGGCGGTGAACATTTGCACGGTGGTGGGCTTTCCCCTGGGCTACCAAACCACGGCGGCCAAAGTTTGCGAGGTTGAGCAGGCCATTGCCGACGGCGCCAACGAAGTGGATATGGTTATCAACCTGGGCGATGTGAAAAATGGCGAGTTCGATAAAGTGACGGCGGAAATTAAGGCGCTGAAGCAGGCCGCCGGCAACCACATTTTGAAAGTGATTATTGAAACCTGTTATTTAACTGAGGCAGAAAAAATTGAGCTGTGCCATTGTGTAACCGAGGGCGGCGCGGATTACATCAAAACCTCCACCGGCTTTGGCACGGCCGGCGCCAAGATTGAGGATATTCGACTGTTTAAGCAGCACATTGGCCCGGCGGTGAAGATGAAAGCGGCCGGCGGCGTGCGCACTAAGGAGGATTTGGAGCTTTTCCTGGCCGAGGGCTGCGAACGTATTGGCACCAGCTCCGCTCTAAAAATTCTTCAAGCAGCAGATTAAGCTGCCCCAAACCGCAATGTAAACGCTCGCTAAGCGCGTTTCATTAATAACGGCGCCAAATGGCCCGCCCCGGCGGCCCACCATCTGACGTCAAAAAATTTATTTTTAACAGGAGGATTTGCAAAATGAAGAAAAAGTTTTTAGCGATACTTTGTATCGCGGCGTTGGCGCTGGTTGGCCTGGCAGGCTGCGGCGGCGACAGCACAACCAAGCAGGGTGACGCTGGCAATCAAGACGGCTCCACCAACAGCGGCACCTTAATCATTTACAGCCCGCTGACTCAATCCATGATTGACTCTATGTGCACCAAATTTGAAGACGATACCGGTATCAAAGTTGAATGTTTGGCTATGGGCACCGGCGACGCGCTGAAGCGTATTGAAACCGAGGCCGACAATCCGCAGGCTGACATTTTGTGGTCTGGCACCATCGGCACCGTTAAAAACCGCAGCGAGTTTTTTGCTGATTACACCTGTGCCAATGAGGAGTTCTTCTTTGACGAATACAAAAACATTGAGGGCAACCTGACCCGTTTTGACACTATCCCCTCCGTTATTATGGTCAACACCGATTTGATTGGCGATATTGAAATCAACGGCTATGAGGATCTGCTAAATCCTGAACTGAAAGGCAAAATCGCTTTCTGCGACCCGGCGGCTTCCTCCTCCTCCTTTGAACATCTGGTGAACATGCTGTACGCTATGGGCGGCGGCGACACTCCCGAGGGCTGGGATTATGTAACCAAGTTCTGCGAACAGCTGGACGGCAAACTGCTGAGCGGCTCCTCTGCCGTTTATAAAGGCGTTGCCGATGGCGAATATACCGTGGGCCTCACCTTTGAACAGGGTTCCGCTCAATATGTGGGCGCTGGCGCTCCGGTTGAAACCGTTTATATGG
This sequence comes from Peptococcaceae bacterium, assembly GCA_022797295.1. Classification (GTDB taxonomy): domain Bacteria; phylum Bacillota; class Dehalobacteriia; order UBA4068; family UBA4997; genus Avidehalobacter. The sequence continues at coordinate 6,967 of JAAWKH010000006.1, read as the reverse complement.
AAGAGGGCGTTATCTTCCGTGGCGATGGCGTTTACATCATCAAAAACTGCCCCAACGAGGAAAATGCCAGAGCGTTCGTTGATTGGTTGACCAGCAAGGAAATTCAGGAAATGATGAACAACACCCAGTATCGCAGAACCATCCGCACCGACGTGCCGGCTGGCGACGCTATGGTTCCTATGGATCAAATCAACGTGATCACTGACGATGAAGCTAACACGGCTGCTCACAAATCTGAATGGCTGGATAAATTTAAGGATATTTTCACCCAGTAGTCGTAAAAACTGACAAAGAAACAAGGAGAAGCCTGGTAGAAGAACCGCTCCAAGGGACGGCAGCATTCTGCCGGGCTTCCTTTCCTTTTTTTGGCACTTGGGAAATAGAGAAAGATTAAGAGGATAGAAAAATGAGCGTATCAATCAACATAGACCACACTGTTAAAAAATATGGCGATTTAACTATTATTCCAGACCTTTCCGCCAACATCAAAAACGGGGAATTTTTCACCTTGTTGGGCCCCTCCGGCTGCGGCAAAACCACGCTGCTGCGGATGATTGCCGGCTTTAACAGCATTGAGGGCGGCACCATCAGCTTTGACGCGCAGGTGATTAACGACATCCCCGCCCAAAAGCGCAATATTGGTATGGTTTTTCAAAGCTATGCCATTTTCCCTCACCTCACCGTGCGGCAAAATGTGGAATACGGCCTGAAGCTGCGCAAAATTCCCAAAGCGGAAATGAAGCAGCGGGTGGATGATATTTTGCGGGTGGTGCGCATTGAGGAATATCAGAACCGCCTGCCCGACCGGCTTTCCGGCGGCCAACAGCAGCGCGTGGCGCTGGCGCGCGCCATTGTTATTCATCCGCAGGTGCTGCTGATGGACGAACCCCTTTCCAACCTGGACGCCAAGCTGCGTATTGAAATGCGCAGCGCCATCCGCGATGTGCAAAAGCAGGTGGGTATCACCACCGTTTACGTAACGCACGACCAGGAGGAGGCATTGGCCATCTCCGACCGCATTGCCGTAATGAAGCTGGGCGTTATTCAGCAAATCGGCTCGCCCCACAGCATTTACAGCCGGCCTTATAACGCCTTTGTTTCCACTTTCATTGGCCATTCCAACCTGTTCTATGCCACCGTGAAAAAAGCCGGTGCAGAAACCCGGCTGGTGTTCAACAACGGCTATGAAATTGAAATGAAAAATTTGCTGCCCAGCGTGACCGACGGCCAAAAATGTGTGGTTTCCGTGCGGCCTGAGGAGTTCTCCTTGAATGATAATGGTATGGAATGTGAAATTATCAATCGCACTTTCCTGGGCAAATACACCAATTACTTCCTGCAATTTGCCGACGGCGTAGTTATTGAGGACCAACCCAGCATTGAGTATTCTCAGGATTTGGGCCACGTGGACACGATTTTTGACACTGGCACCAAAATCCGCCTGCGCCCCAACCCCAACAAAATCAATGTGTTCTCCGAGGATATGGAGCAGAGCCTGATTAGGGATGTGAAACGCTATGACGAAATTTAAGATAAAATGGGATTTTTGGACCATCATCACAGTGGCCATCATCGCCCTGTTTATGTTGTTCCTGATATATCCCCTGCTCAGCCTGTTTTTAAGCGGTTTTAAGGAAACCGGCACCGACGCCTGGACTTTGGAGAATTACAGCAAATTCTTCTCCCGCAAATATTACACCGAAGCCCTGCTGAACTCATTTAAGCTGACCGCCTGCGTAACGGTTGTTGCCATTATGCTGGGCGCGCCGCTGGCCTATTTTATGTCTTTTTACAAAATCAAGGGCAAAGGTTTGCTGGAAATTCTGTTCATCATCTCCATGATGAGCCCCAACTTCATTGGCGCTTACTCCTGGATTTTGCTGCTGGGCCGCAGCGGCAGCGTCACCCAGTTTTTGAAAGGTATGGGTATTGAAACGCCGTCCATTTACGGCTTTGGCGGCATGCTGCTGGTGTTTGCCTTAAAGCTTTACCCATTCATTTATATGTATGTTTCAGGCGCGCTGAAAAAGATTGACGTGGCCCTTTCCGAGGCCGCCGAAAGCCTTGGTTGCAGCGGTCTGCGCAAGGTTTTCACCTTGATTATGCCGCTGGTTACCCCCACCTTGGTGGCGGCGGCCCTGCTGGTGTTTATGAACTGTATGGCCGATTTCGGCACGCCGGCCCTGATTGGCGAGGGCTATCGGGTTATGCCCACTCTGGTTTACGCGGAGTTTGTAGGTGAATCCGGCGGCTCGGCCAACTTTGCCGCTTGTATGGCTACTATTATGGTGGTAATCACCGCGGCAATCTTCCTGCTGCAAAAGTGGTATGTGAACACAAAATCATTCACAATGAGTTCCATGCGGCCCATTCAGCCCAAAGCTGTGGGCGGTATTAAAGGCATTTTAATTCACCTGTATATTTATCTGCTGGCTGGTCTTTCCATCATCCCGCAGTGCATGGTGGTTTACACCTCTTTCAAGGCCACTCATTTGCAGGTGTTTGTGGAGGGCTTCTCCCTGGAGAGCTATCGCAAAGTGTTCTCCACCGCCATTCAGTCCATCACCAACACTTATCTATATTGCCTGGTGGCAATTCTGGTTATTGTAGTTTTAGGTATGCTGATTGCTTATCTGGCCGTGCGCCGCAAAAGCTGGCTTACCAACCTGATTGACACCATTGCCATGTTCCCTTACATCGTGCCCGGCTCCGTGCTTGGTATCACTCTGCTGGTGGCGTTCAACCATCAACCCCTGATGCTGGCCGGCAGCGCACTAATTTTGATTATCTCGTTGGTAATTCGCCGTATGGCCTACACCCTGCGCTCCAGTTCGGCTATTCTTTATCAGATTAGCCCCAGCATGGAGGAAGCTGCTATCAGTTTGGGCGATTCGCAGCCCAAGGCATTTGCCAAGGTGACGGCCAAGATGATGTTGCCTGGCGTGGCCTCTGGCGCTATTCTCAGCTGGATTACTCTGATTAATGAGCTGAGTTCCTCGGTTATGCTTTACACAGCCCGCACCCGCACAATGTCGGTGGCGATTTACAATGAGGTTATCCGCGCCAGCTACGGCACCGCCGCAGCCCTGGCCACCATTCTGACTGTTACCACCGTGGTTTCGCTGCTGATATTCTTCAAGGTTTCCGGCAGCAAGGATGTTACAATGTAACAACGTAACAAAACATTTTATAACCGCAAATACCTCTCTGAAATATATCAGAGAGGTATTTGTTTTGCAACAATTTACTATTGTAATAATGTTGATTAAGCTTTTAATCGCGTTTGCGGCCCAGGCCCAGCGCGCCAATGGCGGAAGCCACTGCGGCAAAGAACCACAAAAGCAGGTTATCGCCAGTTTTCGGCACTTTAGCCAACGGAACATCCTCGTCATCCAAGGTGATTTCCTCCTCCTCATCTGGCATTTCCGTCAACGGCACTGCCTCATCAAAGATTACTTCCTCAACAGGAGCTTCCGTCAGAGGGGTGTTTTCCTCATCAATAGTAGCAACGGGAACCGGAACAGGCTCGTCTGCGCCGCTGTTGTCATCGCCACTGGAGGAATCGTTGTCACCACTGGAGGAGTCGTCGCCACTGTCGCCGTCATCGCCACTGCCGCCGTCATCTGGGGTTGCCGGATCTTCCGGCTCAGTGGGAGTGCTAGGGTCAGTTGGCTCAACAGGTTCTTCTGGCTCCGTGGGGACTACCGGCGGATTCGGCTTTTCCGGCTCGGTCGGTTTTTCAGGATCTACCGGTTTTTCAGGGTCTACCGGCTTTTCTGGGTCTACCGGCTTTTCTGGGTCTACCGGCTTTTCAGGGTCTACCGGTTTTTCTGGGTCTACCGGCTTTTCAGGGTCTACCGGTTTTTCTGGGTCTACCGGTTTTTCTGGGTCTACCGGCTTTTCATCCTCAGTTACTTTAATCGTAACTTCAGCGGTCGGCTTTTCAGAGTCATCAGCAGGATTGGTAAATTCTGCTGTGGCAACATTTTTAATCACTGTGCCAGCCTCAACATCATCATTCACCGTGGCGGTGATAATCAGAGTTGCGCTTGCACCGCTTGCCAAATCGCCAACAGTGTAAACACCCTCAGCAGGAGTAATAGCCTCGCCGTTCAGCTTTGCACTAACAAATGTCAGCTCACCTGGCAGAACATCAGTTATAGTTACACCTGTAGCCTCAGCGTTGCCAGTGTTTTTAACCGTAATTGTGTAATTAACCGTTTCGCCCGGTTTAACTTCTTTTTGGTCAGCAGTTTTGGTAATTGTCAGCGCAGGCTTTTCGATAACATCCTTAATGTAGGTATTAGTGATAGTTCTAGTAACACCAGAAGCCATAGAAGCTACATTAAACTTAATCGTATGACCATCAAAACTATTCGAACCAACTTTAGCCACATAGGTATAACCATTTACATCAGCATTTTCAACGATTGTTATTTCATTGGAACTTTTCATATTATAAAAATATGGTGCTTCCCAAATCACAATCAGGTTATTTTCATCTACACTTGCTGCATTGCTAACGTTAAATGTTTCTGTAGCAGTGTTTGTTCCTGATTTAACAGTATATTCCAATGAAAAATCAGCAGGGATTTCTTCCAAACCCTCAAACACTTTTTTCAAAGTAAAGGTTCGGTTTGGTTTGATTGGGCCATTCTTCTTCCAAACAGCGAACAGAATAGTATTCGCGTTTATCGCAAACGTATCACCAGCTGCATAGACAACTTCACCGGCGCTTGGATCAGTGTCCCAGCCCAAGAAAGTGCAATTAGTGTTGGTATTTGTGCAGGTTTTAACGATAACATTGTCACCCTTGTTATAGGTTTCCTGAGCGTATGTGCTTCCACGATCTATATAAGTCAGAGTAACATTAACGGCCTTCGTGTGGTTGTAGGTTAAGGTAAAAGTGCCCTGGTAACCAGTTGCACCCCTTGAAACTATAATATTACTCGGATTGCCGCTTGTATAGGAATAAGTGTTCCCATTATAAGATGGACTTTTATAGTCTTTTGCGAAATATGTCCTCGGAACATTATAAGTGGGAACCTCTACGGTACGGTTTTCCTGCCAGGAACCGTCAAAGTTCCCGTTGGTGTAGTATTCATGAACCACCGTCACATATGCTCCAGTTGAGCCACTAGGTGTGTTTATTACGTTTTTAAATGTAGCATCACCGGCAGTATAAATTAACACAGCATTGGCTCCGATATGCTTTTCGCCATTGAACGCAGTGGGGTAGGCAGCAACGGTTTCATAATTTTCAGATACGCCCTTCCAAATTGCACTAGGTGCGGGAATCGTAAAGTTGTTGTTGTGTTCACCATACTGCGAACCAAAGGTAACATGGCTGGTGTCAATAGATTTTACATACCAGTTCCCTTTGTAATGGTCACCCACGCTCATGTTCACGCCAGTAGGACTGCCATCACCGGGATAAAAAGTAACGGTAGACTTGTAAGTCACATATACCATGTTTTCCGTCGCATAACCAATTTCCTCAGTAACAATCATCAGCTGCTCCAGCGCAATTTCCACGCCGTCAAAGCTTTCCAAATCTGCTGCCTGCACAGCTTCATATGCGTCCATAGCAGCAACGCCCAAATCGTTCAAAGCTTCCAGCTCGGCTGTAAAATCAAGTTCCAGACCGCTTTCCATTCTGGCCTGCAACTCATTCCAAGCGGCTGTCAGCTCATCAACAGACTGCAAAAAAGTAGTAACCTCTGCCGGAATTACAATCGGAGCAATAATCTCCGGCTGCGGCATAGTAGCCTGCACCGGCGGCACGTCAAGCTGCACCGGCGGCACATCCACAACCGGCTTTTGCTCCGGCTGCGGCTCCGGTTTGGGTTCTGAAATAGTAGTGTCGGAAACAATCGGCTCTTCCTCAACGATTGGTTCATCAACGATCGGTTCGTCAACGGTCGGTTCGTCAACGGTCGGTTCATCAACAGTTGGTTCATCAACGGTCGGTTCATCAACAGTTGGATCGTCAACAGTCGGTTCATCAACGGTCGGTTCATCAACAGTCGGTTCATCAACAGTTGGATCGTCAACAGTTGGTTCATCAACGGTCGGTTCATCAACGGTCGGTTCATCAACGGTTGGTTCATCAACAGTTGGTTCGTCAACGGTCGGTTCATCAACAGTTGGTTCATCAATAGTTTCAGTTCCTTCTGGATCGCTGTCTGTTGTGTCGGCTGCAACCGATTCTGTAGCTTCCACTTCTGAAAAATCTACATCGCTTGCCCAAACATTAACAGGCATCATACAAAAAACCAGCGAGAACATCAGCAACCAAGCTGTAATCTTTTTCTGTAAGTTTTTCATAATCCTCTTTCCTTTCTTTGCTAATTTACACGGACGCAAAGTATCCGGCGGCCGAACGAGCCTATCCAGCTGGACAACCCAGCCAAACTTAGCCTCTGGCTTTGCGTCGCAGTGTTTCCACTGGTTTGCCAAAAAATGCACCACCTCCGTCAGCCGCCGTCACGGGCGCCTATGCCGGCAGCTTAAAAAGCCCGGCGGTTCTGCCTCAAACACGCTTTTCACCTCCTTAACCCAATTATTTATGAATTAACCGTTGGCTGCTCTTTGCAGGCCGCCTCCGGCAAACTCATCCACAAATTTATCGTGCAGCTCCGCCTCTGCCTGCTTGCGAGCCTTAACCGCATCGGCAAAGACAGAATAACTGCCCAGATAATACCTTTTGCCCTTAAAGCAAATGCTGGCCCGCCAACGGCCCTTGGCCGTCAGCCAATCAACCCCCGGCACTCCGCTGGTGTTGTTGCTGCGCACCGTTTTGGCCCGCAGCATTTCCAAGCAGGTGCCCTCCACATATGTAAGCCCCGGCAGGCCAACCCCAGGCGTTGCCCCAGGGCCCTTGCAGCCGCAACTTGTTGTGTGCCCACTGCGCAGGCGGTCGGTTCGCACCACCACTTCATTGCCACAATCACAGCGACACAGCCAA
>JAAWKH010000027.1 GCA_022797295.1 Peptococcaceae bacterium | reverse complement strand
ACACTTAGCGATTGGCAAGTCCACTTTAGTGGACGTAGACAGAGCTTAGTGTGAACCATTTCAACCAGCTGCGCCCTTTAGGGCTGGCGGCTGGTTGATTAATATTGAGTTAAATCATCCCAATTCACATCAGATTCCACAACAAATTCATCGGCCTCAGCAGCAGCAATTCGGTTCGCTTCCTCTGGCGTAACTTTTTCAAAATCAGGGTCCCAGGCCAAAACCAAACGTTTTAAAACCTCATGCGCTAGCCTTTGTTCGCTCTCTGGCAGCATATCAACCATTTTCGCAATATCCATCGCAATAGCCGTCATAAACCACACCTCCACAATTTACTTATAAACATCACCACGATTACCAATATCAAGTATTAACAGAAGGCTTTGTTCATTATTCATGTCCATACGATAAATCACTCGCCAACCGTTCACTCTTAAACGTTTACAGTCGTTAGAATAACCTTGTAAAGTTTTAATATCTCCCACAGGAGGATTTAAGGTTAATCCCTGAATTGCATTACGCAGTCTTTCAACAGAATTTTTATCTAATTTTTGCAAAAATTTCAATGCAGTTTTAGAAAATTTAATCAGCATTTTATACCTCTAAGCTTTTCAGCAATGCTTGACAACCAGCCAAAACATCCTGCCAGGTGGCCTCAAAATCGCCAGTGTACCAAGGGTCGGCCACTTCACGGCCGTGTTGGCCGGTGTAATCCAGCAGCAAATGAATTTTTCGCTCCGGGTCGCCGCCGCAAATGCGCTGCATATTGACAATATTGGCAACATCCATACCCAACAGCAGGTCAAAAGCCGCATAATCCTGCGCTTTCAGCTGCCGGGCCTGCTTGCCGGCACAGCTAATGCCGTGCTCAGCCAATTTTGCCCTCGCCGGCGGATAAACCGGATTGCCCAGCTCCTCCCGACTGGTAGCCGCCGATTCAATCTGAAAACAGTCCGCAAGGCCGGCCTGCCGCACCAAATCTTTCATCACAAATTCTGCCATTGGGCTGCGGCAAATGTTGCCATGGCAGACAAATAATATTTTAATCATTTCCTTTTGGCGCACCTTTCCCTTTCTTTATTTTTCCTCCAGCAAATGTTGCAAAAGCAAACTCCGGTTATTTATAAACATCTCCATCACCTGATAGGCCTCAGTTTCCTCATAAGAGCAGGGCTGTAGCGGGCCTTGGTCAAAGCGCAATATCTCGGCCCCAGGCAAGCCCAGCAAAATTGGCGAATGAGTGGCAATAACAAATTGCGAACCGCAGCTGGCACAATTATGAATATCCAGCAGCAATGTTAATTGACGTTGAGGTGAAAGCGCCGCTTCCGGCTCATCCAGAAAATACAATCCCCGCGGCCGAAAATACTTCTGAGCCACAGCCAAAAAACTTTCCCCGTGGGATTTTTCATGATATTTCTCCGAGGGATGCTCCGCATCCGCATATTCCCTTTCTTGAGTTGCCACGTTATAAAAACTCTCTGCCCGCAGAAAATAACCATAATCCGGCTGATAACAACTGCGCACAAGCTTCATAGCAGCATGCAATTCCGAATGTGAATTATAGGTGGCAAACAGATAATTTTTGGTGCCGCCCTCAGGATTGAAACCGGCAGCAACAGCCATGGCCTCCAGCAAGGTGGATTTACCGCTGCCGTTTTCGCCCACCAAAAAGGTTACGGAACGCTCAAATTTCATGGTAATCAAATTGCTAATGGCCGGAATTTTCCTCAGATAACTTTCTGAATCAATCTTGTTCCAATCAATCGAAAGCTCTTGCACAAAATTTGTCATATTGTCAATCTAAGTCCTTCAATAAAAACTCCCGCAATGCCTGCTCCACCGCGGCCGCTTCATTCAGGCTGTTCAAACCGCCGCGCATAGCCGCCGCACCGGGCAGGCCTTTCAGATAAAAAGGCAGGTGGCTGCGCATAACCCGCACCGCCATCATTTCGCCCAACAGCTCCACCTGACGGCGCAAATGCCGGCAAGCTATCCGGCAAATTTCTGCCCGACTGGGCGCTGGCAAAGGCGGCAGGCCCGCAAAATGCCGGGCCATATCCCGCACCAGCCAGGGGTTGCCCAAAAGGCCGCGCCCCACCATCAGACCAGCGCAGCCGCTTTCCGCCCGTCTGCTGGCCGCCAGCGGCACGGAAGTAATATCACCGTTGCCAATCACCGGCACCGGCAAGCTGGCTGCGGCCTCGGTAATCAGCTGCCAATCCGCCTGACCGGCGTAAAACTGCTCTCGCGTGCGGCCGTGGATAGCCACCGCCTGCGCGCCAGCCTGCACCAGCTGCTCCGCCAGCGGCAACACATTGCGGCTCTCAGAATCCCAGCCCAAGCGCAACTTCACACTGACCGGCAGACGAACCGCCTCCGCCACGGCGGCCACCAAACGCTCGGCCAACTGCGGCTGCTGCATCAGACGGCACCCCTCGCCGTTTTTGACAATTTTCGGAGCCGGACAGCCCATATTAATATCCAGCATAACCAAATTGCCAGCGGGAGCCAGCAGATCCTCCAGCATTTGGGCCGCTTTCGCCATCGTTTCCGGCGAGGAACCGCAAAGCTGCACAACCAGCGGCCCTTGCTCGGTAGCGGCCGGCAGCATTTCCAAGGTTTTGCGATTGTTGTAACACAGGGCCATATCGCTAACCATTTCGGTATAAATCAAGCCCGCGCCCATTTCCCGCAGGATTTCCCGAAAAGCCTGGTCTGTCAGCCCGGCCATCGGCGCGGTGACTACCGGATTTTCGGCCAACAGCTGGGCAATCGTTGGTTGCTCAGTCATTGGCGGCCTCATTCAAATCATATAGAATTTTCAAGCCGTCCAAAGTCAGCATATTATCCACACAATCAACGGTATCTGTCACTTTGGCAATGGTGCTAGCCAGCCCGCCGGTGACAATCACCTTAACGTCGCCGCCCATTTCCGCTTTCAGACGGCGCACAATGCCGTCCACCAGCCCGGCATAACCATAAACCAGGCCGGATTGCAGAGCCTGCACCGTGTTGGTGGCCAAAGCCCGACTGGGCACGTCAAACTCCACCCTTGGCAAACGCGCGGTGGAGTTGCAAAGCGCGTCCGCAGAAACCGCCAGCCCAGGCGCAATCACGCCGCCCAAAAACTCGCCGGCAGCGGAAACACAATCAAAGGTGGTTGCGGTGCCTAAATCAATGATAATCAGCGAATTGCCATATTTGGCCCGGCCGGCCACGCTGTTGACAATTCGGTCCGGCCCAATCTCCCGCGGGTTATCCAGCCGAATTGGCAAATTGGTGTGCGTATCCACAGAAATCACCAGCGGCACCACCTGCAAATATTTGCGGCAAAGCTTTTGCCAAACGTCCACCAGCGGCGGCACCGTGCTGGAAACGGTCGCCGCCTGCAACTGGCTTAGCTGCAAACCCTCTGCCTGAAGCATTGCCAACAGCAACACGGCATATTCATCCTCTGTTTTTTTACGGTCGCTGGCCAAACGCCAATGGTGCAGACATTCGGAATTTCGGTCTGCATAAATACCCAAAACTGTATGCGTATTGCCAATATCAACAACCAGCAGCATAAAAACACCCCTAATTCAATTTTGTTCAAAAATTCAGCGAAAGCTTAAAATCTATCCAAACCGCGGCTTTGCAGCATTTTGGCCGCCACAACAGCCACGGCAATTTTAATCGGCTCAAAGAAGATATAAGGAATACCGCCCAGAGCAAAGGCCGCGCCATAGCTTTCCAAATCCAGCAGCAGCTTTAACTGCACCGCGCCAAACAGATAGACAAACAGCAGGCCCGCCGTGCAGCCGGCAATGCTGCGCAACCAGGAAAATTGCCGCCCGGCAATGGCGGAAATCAATGCGGCCGCGGCCACAAAACCATACAAATAGCCGCCGGTGGGCCCCAGCAGCACGCCCAACCCGCCTTTGAAGTTGGCAAAAAAGGGCAAACCAATGCCGCCAGCCAGAATGAAAACCAACACCGTCAGTGCGGCATAGCCCGGCGAGAGTAACAGGGCAATCAACATCACCGCGGCCGTTTGGGCAGTGATTGGCACATTGCCCACCGGCACCGCCAACTGCGAGCAAACCACCAACAAAGCAACCAGCATGGCCATTGTGGCCATCTTCTTAATTTTAGACTGCATTTTTATTACTTCCTTAATATATTACAAAAAAATTTATGAAGAAAAATCTGAAAGATTTTTTGGCTGACGTACGCCGACGATTTGAGCACGCCAATGACGCAGTAAATGCGCCGCTCTTGAGCCTCTTTTAGGCGAAGAAAACGTCGCCCGTCACCAACTTAAACTCATCCCCGCCCTCTTTTTTAACCAGCAGAGAGCCGTCCTCCTGCATATCCAAAGCCTGTCCGTAAAAAGTTTCGTTCAAGGTACTAATCTTCACCCGTTTTCCTAAGGTGATATTGTTGGTTAGCCATTGCTGCCGAATTTCCGCAAAGCCTTGTTCATAAAGCAGATTGTAATATTTTTCCAGCTGTTGAAAAATCACCGCCGCCACCTGAGCCCGCACCACCGGCACATCCGGCCGGGCAATAGCTAGCGAGGTGGCCACGTCTTTAATCTCCGGGGGCAGCTCCTTGTTCAAACAGTTGATACCAATGCCAACCACCACCCATTCCACGCTTTCCATCGAGCCGTGCATTTCCGTCAGCATGCCACACACCTTGCGCCCGTCGATATAAATATCGTTAGGCCATTTTATACCGGCGTTGTAGCCCAGCTGTTGCAGGCCGGCGCACACGCCAACCGCCGTGGTTAAGGAGATTTGCGGGGCCATTGAGGGTTCCAGGCGCGGGCGCAGCACCACGCTGAACCAAATGCCGGTGCCGCTGGGGCTGCTCCAAGCCCGCCCCAGCCGGCCGCGGCCCTGGTTTTGCAAATCTGCCATCACAACCGCACCGTTGGGGGCGCCGCCGTCCGCCCAGTTTTTGGCCTCAATGTTGGTGGAGCCAACCTCCGGCAAATAACGATAGGCCCGGCCCAACCATTCTGTTTGCAGGTAAGCTTCAATCTCCTGCTGACGCACGCCGTTGGGCTGCAAACGATAGCCCCGGTTGCGCACCGCCTCAATGGTGTAGCCCTCCGCCTGCAAAGCCTTGATATGCTTCCACACGCCGGCGCGGGAAATGCCCACGCGCGCGCTCAACTCCTGACCGGAAAAAAAGCCGTCCGCCTGCAACAGCAAAGCAAATATTTCATCTCTTTTTGACATAAAAACACCCCGCTTCTCACTTGTTTACATTTATCAGGTTTATTATACTAGCTCAAGAGCGAAATGTCAACCAGGCAAATGAAGATGTGGAGCCAGCCCTTAAAGCTAGCTCCACTTGAGTATATTATTTAATTTACCTGCATAAAATGAGGTGATTAACGGGAGCCCCAGCAGCGGCCCTGCACAGATGAGCAGTTGCACTTTTTGCAGCCGCAGTTGCAATCGTCGTCGGTGTCGCCGGCCACACCGTGATTTTTGCACTTGTTAATTCTGGCGGGATTACCCTTGCAGCTACGCTGTTTATCAGGCTTGCGGCCACAGCTGCACGGGCAGGTGTCGTCGTCCATGCAGCAATAGGTGATGCAATCCTCATCATCCTCGTCCTCAGCGTCATCCACGTCGGAGCAGTTGCCGCAGCAACCACAGCAGCCAGGCATGCAGAAGGGAATAAAGCCACAGCCGCAGCAACCGCAGCCTTTCTTTTTACCCTTGCCATTGCAGCCGCAACCGCAGCCACAGCAACAGGGCATGCAGCAGCAGCATTCCTCGTCGGTTTCACCAGCAACGTCGCGGCAGGCGCAGTCCTGCGCAAACTTGTAAAGCTCTGCCAAACGCTCGGCGTGCTGGCGAGAATCCCGAATCATGCTGAGCAAAATCTCTCTTTGCTGCATATCGGTCAGATAGTAAGCCAGGTTTTCATAATCATTGCTCAGCTGCATTTCATTGTAAATGGCAAGCTTAACCCCTTTGCAAAAGCCCGTGGGTTCCTCAATGCAAACCTCGCCAATGCAGTAGCAGCGGCAGGTAAGCTCCCGCAAAATTTGCTGCAACAAAGCGTAATGGCGGCGTTGGTCCAGGCTGAACTGGCGGAACATCTCTTTATCCACCTCGCACTGGGCATGCTGCACCATGCAGCAGTAAAACAGCTCCGCCTCGCGGGCGCGCAGCATAACCTCCTCAAAAATATCCTCCACGCCCAAGGTGCCGTTGGAGCACTCGCAATCGTGGTAAAACGGAACATCACTACAGGTACACAGTCTATTGGCCATAATATGGACCTCCTTTTTCTCTCTATGGAGTATTCATATTATAGCGTATGCTTTAGTCGGCCTGAGGTGCTTGTACCAAATCAACTGGCAATTTAGCTAACAACTTCAGCAAAGGCGGCCGCATATCCGGCGTGACCCAACAGACCAGCAAGCCCTCAGCCGCGTCAACCGTGCTAACCAAGGCCAGATTGTCATAGGCCTCCACAATTTTGTTGAACCAATCAATTTTGGCAGGCGGCACTTGCAGCCAAACCAGTTCGGCCGCGTGGCGGGCCAGCAGCTCCGGGCTTAGTTGCCGCTCATTATTCATCAGCCTTCACCTCCGCCTCGGCTGTTTGCACAGGCCGTTGCCTGCGGCGCAAAATGCTACCCGCCGGCATTGCAAACGGGCAAGCCAGCCAGGCATGTTCCCGCGCGTGGGGCAACGTCTGCCGCGCCTGTCCCTGCTCATCCCAAATAGCTTCAATTTTCAGCCGGCGCAACGGCCCCTGCGGCTGAATAAGCTCCAGCTCGTCGCCAAGCTGCAAATGGTTGCGCTGCTCAATATGCAAACGCTGTTGCTCAGCGTCCCAGCCCAACACCAGACCGGCAAAATCCCAGTTGCGCTGGCTGTAGCTGTTTTCATAATCGTAAGCCTCAGGGCCGGGCGCATTTTGCGTAGGCAAGCTTAAATCCGCCGCGTCGGCCAGGGCAAAGCCGGTGAAATACTGCCGCTGACTGAGCTTTTCCAGCTCCGCCGCCCATTCGTCATCCCACTGCCAAAGGGCCCGGATTTGCTCCGCCGTGGGCTCCTCGCCCGGTGCAAGCTGCGCGCAGGCCTGCTCATATGCTTGCCAGCAAGCGTCCAAAGCCTGCCGGTAAACCCGTGTGATATTGGCCACATAGTAAGCGCTTTTCATCCGGCCCTCAATCTTCAGGCTGGCCGGGCCGGCCGCCAGCACCTCAGGCAGCAGCTCCAGCAGGCGCAAATCCTTACTATTAAAAATATAAGAACCCCAACGGTCTTCCTCAACCGGCATATATTGGCCGGGCCGTTTGGCTTCCTCCAAGCGATATTGCCAACGGCAGGGCTGGGCGCAATCGCCCAGATTGCCACTGCGGCCGGTTAAAAAGCTGGAAAGCAGGCAACGGCCGGAATAGGCCATGCACACCGCGCCATGGATAAAAATTTCCAGCTCAACCGGCACGGCGCGGGCAATGCGGCCGCAATCTTGCAGGCTGACCTCTCTGGCCAGCACCACGCGGCTGGCTCCTTGCTCATGCCAAAAGCGGGCCGCCTCGCTGTTGCTGCTGGCCGCCTGAGTGCTGATATGCCGTGGCACGCCGGGAGCCAACTGCGCCGCCAGCCGGAAAATGCCGGGATCGGCAATGATGAAAGCGTCCACGCCCAGATCCGCCGCCTGCGGCAGCAGCTGACGCAGGGCCGGCAGGTGCGGCTCCTGCGCGTAAACGTTCACCGTGAGGTAAACTTTAACATTGTGGGCGTGAGCAAAAGTCACCGCCTCGGCCAGCTCCGCCGGGCCAAAGTTTTGGGCCTGAGCCCGCAGGCTAAAATCACTGGCCCCCAGATAGACGGCGTCCGCGCCGTAAAGCACGGCCATTTGCAGCTTTTCCAGATTGCCGGCCGGGGCCAGCAGTTCAGGTTTATTTGTTAGCATTTTGCAAGTGCTCCTCATAGGTGTGGGCAAAGTTGTGCTCGCCACTGCCATCGTTTTTAGTTCGATAGTAGAAGTAATCCGTTTCCGCCGGATTTAGGGCTGCGTCAATGCAGGACAGGCCAGGCGAGCAAATGGCCCCAGGCGGCAGTCCGGCGTTTAGATAAGTGTTGTAGGGGCTTTCAATCTCCAAATCCTTGTAAAGCACCCGATCCACCTGTTCGCCCAGGATATACTGAATGGTGGCGTCAATTTGCAGCTTTTGGCCAATAGCCAGGCGGTTGTAAATCACGCTGGCAATCAGCGGCCGTTCGTCAGCCACGCGGGCCTCCCGCTCAATCAAGGAAGCCAGGGTTACAATCTCCTTAACCGTCAGGCCTTGCTCATCCGCCAGCTTTTGCCGCTCCGCCGTCCAGTTTTTATCAAATTGAGCCAACTGCAACTTCACCAAATCCTCCGCGCCCCAGGTTATCAGCACATTGTAGGTTTCCGGGAACAAAAAGCCCTCCAGCTGGTTAAAATCCTCGCCGGCCGGGATGTAATCATAAGGAATATCCAGCTCCGCACAGCAGCGCAAAAACTCGTCCGCGGTGCACAGGCCGGCCTCCTCCCAAATATCAGCAATCTGAGGCACCGTTTTGCCCTCCGGGATGGTCACATTGACCGTGTTGGCTTCACTACGCCCGCGCTTCAGCTCCGCCAGCACCTGAGCATAGCTTACCTCGCCGCTGAAAATATATGTGCCCGGCCGCAAATCTGCCTCCGCCTTTTCCCCGCGCACATAGAGCACAAAGGAAGGCACGTTTTTAATCACTCCGTTTTCCGCCAGCCGGCGGGCCATTGCCATGCCGCCCATCCCCTCGTCGATAACCACCGTCACCGGCTGAGCCAAATGAGCCGTGCCGGGCAGCAGATAAGCCGCCGCGCTGCCAACCACCGCCAGCAGCAACACCAGCCCAATCAGCAGGGCCGGTGCTTTTTTCAATTTTCGTTTTGCCAAAATTGTCACTCTCCTCTCATTTATGCAGCACTATACTAACTGCACCCTTATATTTTAGCATTTTTCGGCAAATTTTACAAGCAAAATCTGCCCTGCCGGCAGGATAAATTTGTCATACGCCGAATATTTTTAGTAACTATGATATTATATCTCTATACAAGGAGGGGTTACAAATGGCTTTAGTTAATACTACAGAAATGTTTAAGAAAGCCTACGCCGGCGGCTACGCGGTGGGCGCTTTCAACGTGAACAATATGGAAATTATCCAGGGCATCACCGAGGCTGCGGCCGAAACCAAATCGCCGCTGATTTTGCAGGTGAGCGCCGGCGCGCGCAAATATGCCAAACACGTTTATCTGGTGAAGCTGGTGGAGGCCGCCATTGCCGACACCGGGCTGGACATTGCTCTGCACCTGGATCACGGCGACGATTTTGACATCTGCAAAGCCTGCATTGACGGCGGTTTTACCTCAGTGATGATTGACGGCTCCAAACACAGCTTTGAGGACAACATCACCCTGACCAAGCAGGTGGTGGATTACGCCCACCAGCACGGCGTGACGGTGGAGGGCGAACTGGGCCGCCTGGCCGGCGTGGAAGATGACGTGAATGTGAGCGAAGCGGACAGCTCCTACACCGACCCGGCTCAGGTGGAAGAATTTGTGAGCCGCACCGGTGTGGATTCCCTGGCCATTGCCATCGGCACCAGCCACGGAGCCTACAAATTTAAGCCTGGCACCAAGCCCCAGCTGCGTTTTGACATTCTGGCTGAGGTGGAACGCCGCCTGCCCGGCTTCCCGATTGTGCTGCACGGCGCGTCCTCAGTTATGCAGGAATATGTGGCCAAAGTGAACCAGTTTGGCGGCGCAATGCCGGACGCCATCGGCGTGCCGGAGGAGATGTTGCGCCAGGCCGCCGGCATGGCTGTTTGCAAAATCAACATTGATTCTGACCTGCGCCTGGCCCTGACCGCCGCCGTGCGCGAGCATATGGCGCTGCACCCCGATCACTTTGACCCCCGGCAATATCTCACCCCGGCCCGCGCCGCCATCAAAGAGGTTGTGGCCCACAAGATGACCGCCGTTTTGGGCTGCGCAGGACAAGCATAATGCGAATTGCCCTTTTTGCCGAAACCTATTTACCCAACGTCAGCGGCGTGGTGACGCATGTCCACGCTCTGCGCGTTGGCCTGGAACACCTGGGCCACCAGGTGCTGGTGGTCTGCGGCGATAACAGCTACGGCCGCCACCTGCTGAAAGACAATGTGCTTTACTGCCCCGGCTACGTTTCCCAAAAGTTTTATGATTACACACTGTCTGGGCCTTGGAGTTTGGAGCGGGTTAAATATCTGAACGATTTTAAGCCGGATATTGTCCACCTCCACACTGAATTTGGCATAGGCATGTTTGGTATGTACTGGGCCCAAGGCCACGATGTGCCGCTGGTTTACACATTGCACACGATGTATGACGATTATATTTACTATGTAGCCCCGCGGCCTTTCATCCCCGCGGCACGCAGCTTATCCCACAAATTTTTCGCCCGCTACATTAAAGCGGCCGACGCTATCACCGGGCCCTCGCAGAAGTGCCAGGATTATGTGGACGCGCTGAATTTGCAGCGCAACGTGCGGATTATCCCCAACCCGGTGGAGCTGGATAAGTTTGACCCGGCTAACATCAGCGCCGCTGATGTGGAGGCCGTGCGCCAACGCCTGGGTCTGGCGGCGGACTGTGATTACGTGCTGTTTGTGGGCCGCCTGGGCAAGGAAAAAAGCGCGGATGATTTAATCCGTTGCTGGGCCGCCGCCGTGCAGCCGGAGGACAAGCTAAAGCTGCTGATTATCGGCGAGGGCCCCGTGCGGGCGGAGCTGCAACAGCTAACCACCAGCCTGAACGCTGACGACCGGATTTTGCTGCCCGGCAAGGTGGAGCATGCGGATATTCCGCCTTATCTGGCTTTGGGCAGTTTATACGCCACCGCCTCCCTTTCCGACACCAACTCCATCTCTATGCTGGAGGGCATGGCCTGCGGCCTGCCGGTGTTGCAAAAATACGACCCAATCAACGCCGACCAAATCATTGAGGGTGTAAACGGCTTTGTTTTCCGCGACGCTGACGAGCTGCGGCAAAAGCTGAAAGCCTGGCAGGCCCTAACCCCGGAGCTGAAAGCCGCTTTTAGCGAATCCACCCGTCAATCCGTGGCCAATCACAGCTATGAAGCATTGGCCAACAATCTGCTGGAGGTTTATGCGGAGGCCGTCGAAGTACACAAGTTAACGCCGCACCGCAGCCTGCCCTTGAAACTGACCCGGCAGCTGAAAAGCGCGGCGGCGCGCATTTACAAACGCCCGAAAATATTTGATAAGCGCAAAGATTAAAGCGCGAAATAGCTTCACGCAAAAAAACACCCCCGAAAATAACTTTCGAGGGTGTTTTATAATATTTATTTTATATTAGTTGTTAATCAGCTTGTCGTCGCCGTTCCAGCTGTAGAGCTGACGAATTTCCTCGCCGATAACCTCAGCCGGATGAGCCGCCGCCTTACGGCGCATAGCGTTGAAATGCACCTGGCCGCCAGCCTCAGACATATCAGCCAAAAAGTCCTTGGCAAAGGTGCCGTCCTGAATATCGGCCAAAATCTGCTTCATCGCCTTTTTGGTGTCCTCGGTGATAATCTTGGGGCCAGTCACATAATCGCCATATTCCGCCGTGTTGGAAACGGAATAACGCATGCCGGCAAAACCGCTCTGGTAAATCAAATCCACAATCAGCTTCATCTCATGGATGCACTCAAAGTAAGCGTTCTTCGGGTCGTAACCAGCTTCCACCAGGGTTTCAAAGCCTGCCTGCATCAGGGCGCAAACACCGCCGCACAGCACAGCCTGCTCGCCAAACAGGTCGGTTTCGGTTTCCGTTTTAAAGGTGGTTTCCAAAACGCCGGCGCGTGCGCCGCCAATGCCCAGCGCGTAAGCCAAAGCCAGCTGCTGAGCTTGGCCGGTGGCGTCCTGCTCCACGGCAATCAGGCAAGGCACGCCTTTGCCCTCCAGATATTCGCTGCGCACAGTGTGGCCGGGGCCTTTGGGCGCAATCATCGTCACGTCCACATCAGCCGGCGGCTTAATCAAGCCAAAGTTGATGTTGAAGCCGTGGGCAAACATCAGCATATTGCCGGCCTCCAGGTTGGGGGCAATGTTTTCCTTATACATTTTGGCCTGCTTTTCATCGTTAATCAAAATCATAATAATATCAGCCTTTTTGGCGGCTTCGGCAGAATCATAAACCGCAAAGCCCTCAGCCTCCGCCTTGGCCCAGGATTTGCTGCCCTGGTACAGACCGATAATAACCTCACAACCGGAATCCTTCAGGTTTTTGGCGTGCGCATGGCCTTGGGAGCCATAGCCGATAATCGCAATCGTTTTGCCTTTCAACAGCGCCAAATCACAATCTTCCTGATAAAAAATTTTCCCCATAGTACAAAATGCCTCCTAAAATATATTTATTGTATTTTTAATCATAACCGACCAACAATCCAGGTTATCAGAAGATTAGCCAAGGATATGACAATACTAGCTAATATTGCCGAGCCAAAGCCCGCCACCGAGCAACCGGGAATCAGCCAAACCACCAGCCAGAGCATAAAACCATTCAACACCAGAGCAAAAACCCCAAATGTCAAAATCGTCAGCGGCAGGGCCGCCAGCTGCAAAACCGGCTTAACGCTTAAATTCAGCACCGTGAAAAGCAGCGCCGCCAGCAGCAATGAAAGCAGGCTGCCAAATTGCAGGCCGCTCACCATCCGCTCCGCCAGCAGCATCGCCAGGGCGTTCATCAGCGCCACCATCAGCAACCGTTGATAATCCGGGCCCGGGCGCACATAATTGCCGCGGTTGTCAATGTAACCTTCCTTGCGCACAAAATCCCCCTCCTTTTTGCAGTAAAGCCAATTAAGTTTAGCAATAGTTTAGCACTATTCCGCCCAAAATGCAAGCCAATTCTTTATATTTATAATGTATTCATGCATTTTTTTCAGCTTGTTTTTTTCCGCCAAATTGGGTAAAATATATTTAGCCCTAAAAATTCCCATCACAAACCATCAGGAAAGGATTTGATATTATGCAAGATTCCCGTATTAAACAGCTGGCCCGCAATTTGGTCAACTATTCATGCCGCGTGCAGCCCGGCGAAAATGTGTTGATTGAGCTAAACGGCGAAGCGCCGGAGCTGGCCTGCGCTCTGATAGAGGAGGTTTACCGCGCCGGCGGCCGCCCCTTCATCAACCTGTTGCAGGAGGACGTCAAAGAGGCCCTGCTGCAAAATGCCGACCAATCTCTGCTGGAGCAAACCGCCAAATATGAAGCAGCCCGCATGCAGGACATGCAGGCTTACATTGGCGTGCGGGCCGGAGCCAACAGCTTTGCTATGGCCGCGCTGCCGGCAGAAAAGGTGGAGCTTTACAACAAATTTTGGCAAAAACCTGTGCATATGGATATTCGCGTGCCTCACACCAAGTGGGTTATTCTGCGCTGGCCCAACGCCAGCATGGCCCAGCTGGCCCAAATGCCCACGCATCAATTTGAGGATTACTTCTTCAGCGTCTGCAACCTGGATTACAGCAAGCTAAGCCGGGCTATGGACCCATTGGTGGAGCTGATGAACCGCACCGACCGGGTGGAGCTTAAAGGCCCGCAGCTAAACCTAAGCTTTAGTATTAAGGGTATTCCGGCCGTTAAATGCGCCGGTGATTGCAACATCCCGGACGGCGAGGTTTACACTGCGCCGGTGCGGGATTCCGTAAACGGTGAAATCACCTACAACGCGCCCTCGCTCTATCAGGGAACGATTTTTGACCAAATCCATTTCCGCTTTGAGCAGGGCAAAATTGTGGAAGCCAACGCCGGACGCAACACAGACAAATTAAACAAAATTTTAGACACCGACGAGGGCGCTCGCTATATCGGCGAATTTGCTCTGGGTCTGAATCCCAACGTCACGGTGCCTATTTACGACATTTTGTTTGATGAAAAAATCAGCGGCAGTTTCCACTTCACCCCCGGCGATTGCTACGAGGACGCGCCCAACGGCAACAGCAGCAGTATTCACTGGGATTTGGTGAATATTCAAACGCCGGAGCTTGGCGGCGGCGAAATCTGGTTCGACGGCCAGCTGGTGCGCAAGGACGGCCGCTTTGTGCTGCCGGAGCTGGAATGCTTAAATCCAGAAAATCTACTCTAACAATGCAACGGCCTGAGAAGCTATCCCTTCTTCACGCCCCACAAAACCCAGCTTTTCAGTAGTGGTTGCTTTCAAACCCACCGCGGCGGCTTCTATACCCAGGGCCGCCGCCAAATTTTGCCGCATAGCCGCAATATGTGGGGCCATTTTGGGCCGCTCCGCCATAATCACCGCGTCCACATTGACAATCTGCCAGCCCTCGGCCCGCACCTTTGCCGCCACCTGAGTTAATAACTGCAAGCTGTCCGCCCCGGCGTATTGAGGGTCGGTATCTGGAAACAGTTGGCCAATATCCGGCAGGGCGGCCGCCCCCAGCAGCGCGTCCATCAGAGCATGACAAAGCACGTCTGCATCGGAATGACCCAGCAAGCCCAAGCTGTGCGGCAGCTGCACGCCGCCCAAAATCAGCGGCCGGCCCGGCGCCAAACGGTGCACATCATAACCCAAACCTATGCGCATGGCGCGTCCCCTCCTGCCTTTTCTGCCAAAATCAATTCCGCCAGCTGCAAATCCCGCGGCGTGGTAATTTTAATATTATCCGCACTGCCGGAAACCAACGCCACCTGCCCGCGAACACTGGCCGCCAGCAGGGCCGCGTCGTCGGTGAAATCCTTATCCATTCTGGAATAGGCCTCAATGAAAGGCTCAATGGCAAAAACCTGCGGCGTTAAAGCCCGCCAAAGCAGCTCTCGCGGCGGGCTGCCCTCAATCGGGCCCAACAGCCGGCCAGGCTCCGCCTGGGCAACAGCCTTTGGCAAAAGCTTGATGGTGTCAGTCACTGGGGCCGCCAAAATTGCCCCCAGATAATCCGGCCGGGAGGCGGCGGCCAAAACGGCCTGCCAATCCGCCTGGCCAAGCAGAGGACGGGCGGCGTCATGCACGGCCACCAAATCCGCCGTGCAGCTGATATAAGGCAAAGCCGCCGCCACTGAGCGCAATCTGGTGCTGCCGCCCTCCACAACCAAACCAGCTTTGCCTTGCAACTCTGCCGGAAGCTCCGCAATCAGCCGTTCAATCTGCTCCAACTCACCGGCGTGCGCCACCGCAATAATCTGGCTCACCTGCGAAGCGCGCGCAAAAAATTCCAATGAATATTGCAGCAGCGGTTTGCCCGCCAACGGCAGCCAAATTTTGTTCACCGCCGCCCCCATACGCTGCCCAAGGCCAGCGGCCAGTAAGATAACCGAAACCTGCATAAGAACCCCTAACTTTTTCGTAACACCAAATAACCCAATTATGCTATATCCGATTTACCGGGCGCACAAAAATCATCCGCCCGGTGGAAGTTTGCAACACGCTGCTAACCTCCGCTTTGATTTTGCGGCCAATATGCGGCCGCCCGTTTTCCACCACAATCATCGTGCCGTCCGGCAGATAAGCCAAGCCCTGGTTGGGCTCCTTGCCCTGGTGGATAACCTCAATGGTGATAATCTCGCCAGGCAACCAAACGGCTTTTAAGGCGTTGGCCAGCTCGTTAACGTTCAAAATGCGCACGCCCTGCACCTGCGCCACTTTGGCCAGGTTGAAATCATTGGTGAGCACCGCGCCTTTTAGCTCCTGCGCCAAACGCAACAGCTTGTTGTCCACCTCCACAATATCCGGGTAATCAACTTCCATAATCAGCACCCGGCCGGGCAGCTCCTTTTGCAAACGGTTCAAAATATCCAACCCCCGGCGGCCCCGGTTGCGCTTCAACACATCCGGCAAATCCGCCAGGTGCCGCAGCTCGTCCAGCACAAAGTTGGCCACCACCAGCTGGCCCTCCAAAAAGCCCAGCCGGCAAACATCCGCCATACGCCCGTCTATGATAGCGCTGGTGTCAACCACTTTCATCTCTGCCAACTGTCCGGAGCCATGCACCGCCTTTGCCGCCGCACCGCCGCGCCAGTTCAGCAAACCGGCCAGCTCGCTGCGTTTGCTGTGCGCCACCAACATGCCCAGATAAGCAAAAAACAACAACGACACCACGGAAATATAAGGCCCAATAACGGATATTTTGCCCACCACAGTGTTTAGCAAGCTGGCAATAATCAAGCCGATAATCAGCCCCAACACCACGGCGCAAATATCCAGCATAGGCATTTTGAAAATGTGATTGACAAAATGCCGAAACACACCGGAAATCATATTAAACAGCGGGGTTAGCAGCAAAGCCGCCACCATCACCCCTAAAGAAGTGGTGGCAAAAAGGGCAATGCAACGTTCCACCAAATCCATACCAACAGAAAATTTAAAAACCAGCCAAAAAACACCGCAGCCAACCAAAATATAAATTACGGCATAAAAAAAATTGGTTAAGCGGCGCCGCCAGGCGGGCTGCTTTGGTTGTCCGGCATCGCTTTTGGCCTCAAAATTGCCATCTGTTTTTTTAAGCTCCGCTTTAGTTTCCATAATTCACCTCCCAGACTATACCACTATCCCTATTTGTGATATAAAAAACTTATTCTATAACCGCCAGGCAAAATCCTGCTGCTGAAGGCAAACAATCGTTAAGGAGGGGGCAAGGCCCTGTTTTTTCGACCATTTTAGTCAGTTGCAACCACTGGTTGACAGATTGCCACTCCCGGCTGGTTGCCTGGCAACCGCGCTTTCTGCTAAAATTAACTGAAAAGGAGTGATGAAATTAATGACAAATGACAAAAACAATCCGTTAGATTTAGCCGGCCGCTTGCAGCAGCTACGCAAACAGCGTGGCCTCTCCCAGGAAGAATTGGCCGGACAACTGGGCGTTTCCCGGCAGGCCGTTTCCAAATGGGAAAGTGCGCAGGCTCAGCCGGAGCTGGAAAAACTGCTGGCTCTCAGCGATTTTTTTCAGGTCAGCTGCGATTATCTATTAAAAGGAAAAGAGACGGCGCCCCTCCCTTTACAGCCGCCGCCAACCGCCCCAACCCCGCCAAACAAGCCTAACCGCCTGGGTTATGTGATAAACGCCAGCCTTTGGGCCTGGCTGGGCCTGCTGATTAGCTGGGCCCTTTGGAGCTACTATTACTATTCATGGTGCGCTCTGCTGGGCCTGGGCTTTGTGATAGTAAGCATTGCCCTGTTGGCGATGGGGCTGGCCGGCAGCCCCGCCGAACAGCAGCCCGGCCTGTTGCGCCGTTTTTGGCGTTGGAGTATTTGGCCAATCAGCCAAATGAGCCTGGGAATACTCTACAGCGCGATTGCCAGCCATGGCGGCCAGTTATCGCCGGTTATCAATCCTTTCTACTTTGAATATCCCTACTATGGGATGTTCTTTATCTGCTGGGGCCTTTGGCTGTTTATCTGCCTGGGCGTTTGGCGGTGGAGTAAGCGAGCATAAAAAATCCGGCGGCGGCATATATATAGCTGCTACTATATTAATCAGCTTTATCTATAATGGAAAAGAGGAGAAAAATGCCGCCAACCATCTGGCTGATAGGTCTAAAACCCGCCGGAAGCAAACCGCTGCCCTGGTGGATGCGTATTTGGCAGAAAATCCGCCCGCAAACACTGACCGTGGGCAAATTACTAAACGGTACGCCGGTGCGTATGTTGCAGCTGCCGCACAGCAAAGCCGCTTTTCAAGCTTTGCCACTGCGTCAGCAAAGGGATGAGCTGCGCCGGGCCTTGCGCTGGCTGCAAAAGCCGGCCCGGCAAATGCAGCGTTTGGGAATACCTCTGCACCTGCGCCAGCTGCTCAGTTCCGCAGAAAGGCCGCCAGCCGAAAAACTGCCCTCCGGCTGGCCACTGGCGGCGCGAGAATTTGTGCGCCAAACAGCCGCCAGCCTGCCCGGCGGCCTGGCCGGCCGTCAAGTTGCCGTTTTAGGCGTGCAAAGGCCCTGGCACCAGTATATTTGCAAGGCGCTTTTGCAGGCGAAAGCCAAACCGGTTTTATATGGCCCGCGGGCTCTCAGTCTGGCCGAATATTACTACCAACGCCACGGCATTGCCATTCCGGTTTTTGGCGCGCGCAAGGCAATCCGCAGCTGTGAAGTTATTCTGCTACTGCCAGAGTTAACGGCCCCCAGGCAGGAATGGCCCGCTGCTTTCGGCAACAGCAAAGCCGTTTTCAGCTTTGCCGAGCCGATGGTGCAGGTTCCCGGCAATTTTGTCGGCCAATTCAGCTTCGGCAGCTTCCCGGCCGGGCAGGCAGCGGCCTTGCAGGACTGAATCCCTTGCAAATTGCCACTTGACAAACAGCGCCCACAATATTATAATAATAGGAATAGAACAATCAGCAAGCATCCAGTGGCGGTGCTTGTTGTTTGCTTTGAAAAAGCATCCTCACAAAATAATCTATGAAAAAAGCGGAGGTTATCAACAAATGGCAGAAAAAGAGGTTTTGCTCACTAAAGAAGGCCTGGAAAAACTACAGGCCGAGCTGGACAACCTGAAAAATGTGAAGCGTATTGAGGTGGCGCAGCGTATTAAAATTGCTATCGGCTTCGGCGATTTAAGCGAAAACTCAGAATATGAGGACGCCAAAAATGAACAGGCCATGGTGGAAGGCCAAATTGTGGAGCTGGAAGCGAAAATCCGCAACGCCCGCGTGATTGAAGCCACCAGCAATTCCAACACTGTCAGCATTGGTTCCACAGTGCGCTTGCTGCACGTGGCCCGCAATATTGAAATGGAATACACCATTGTGGGTTCCACCGAAAGCGACCCAACCAAACGCCGCATCTCCAATGAAAGCCCGGTTGGCGCAGCCATCATTGGCCATAAAAAAGGCGACGTGGTGGAGGTTGCCGCCCCCAAAGGCGTCTTGGAATACAAAATTTTGGAAATTAATTGATTTAGGAAGTGATTTACTTGGCAAAAGAACAGCAAACCACACCGGCCGAGGCTGTCGACAGTGTTGACGCCGCCCAGGCGCAGGTTAAGGAAATTGAGGTGCGCCGCCAAAAGCTGGCCGCTCTGCGTGAGCGCGGCATTGATCCATTTGGCGCCGCCTTTGCCGCCAGCCACACCACGAAGCAAGCGTTGGAACAGTTTCAGGATGACCAAGAGGAGCAAACCGTGCAGATTGCCGGCCGCATAATGTCCAAACGCGGTCAGGGCAAAGTCTGCTTTTTGGATGTGCATGACCAATCTGGCAAGCTGCAAGTTTACGCCAAAATTGACGAGCTGGGCGAGGAACAGTTCTCGCTGCTAAAACTGCTAGACGTGGGCGATATTATCGGCGTAGCCGGCCCGGTTTTCCGCACCCAACGCGGCGAGGTTTCCGTGCGAGCCAAGGAGCTAACCGTGCTTAGTAAAAGTCTGCATCCTCTGCCGGAAAAATGGCACGGCCTAAAGGATGTGGAAATGCGTTATCGTCAACGCTACGTTGATTTGATTGTCAACCCTGAGGTTAAGGACACCTTCATCAAACGCAGTCTGATTATCAGCGCGGTGCGCGAGTTTTTGAACGGCCGCGGCTTTTTGGAGGTGGAAACTCCCACCATGCACGCCATCCCTGGCGGCGCGGCGGCCCGGCCTTTCATCACCCACCACAACGCGCTGAATATTGACCTTTACATGCGTATTGCTCTGGAGCTTTATCTGAAACGCCTGATTGTGGGCGGCCTGGAAAGGGTTTACGAGATTGGCCGCGTGTACCGCAACGAGGGCTTGGATTACAAGCATAACCCGGAATTTACTCTGCTGGAGCTTTACCAGGCCTATAGCGATTATGAGGGCATGATGGAGCTGACCGAATCAATGGTAGCTCAGGTGGCGCAAAAGGTGTTGGGCACTATGCAAATTGTTTACGAAAACACCCCCATTGACCTGACTCCGCCCTGGCGACGGCTGACAATGGTGGAGGCAGTGCGGGAGTTCGGCGGCCCTGATTTTGACGCCGTGCCGGACGACGAAGCGGCCCGCGCCCTGGCCCGCGAGCACCATATTGAGATTGAACCGCATTACACCCGCGGCAAAATTCTCTCCCTGTTCTTTGACGCTTACGCGGAGGAACACTTGGTGCAGCCCACTTTCATCACCGATTATCCTATTGAGATTTCCCCGCTGGCCAAAAAGCACCCCGACGATCCTAATATGGTTTACCGTTTTGAGGCTTTCGTTTACGGCCGGGAATTGGCCAACGCTTTTTCCGAGTTGAACGACCCGATTGACCAGCGCGAACGCTTTGTACAGCAAATGCGCGAGCGTGAGCTGGGCGACGACGAGGCCAATATGATGGATGAGGATTATGTAACCGCTCTGGAATATGGTCTGCCGCCCACCGGCGGTTTGGGCATTGGTATGGACCGCCTGGTTATGTTACTAACCAACGCTTCCTCAATCCGCGATGTGCTTTTGTTCCCGGCAATGCGCCCCCTTAATGATTCAAACGCTAAAAACGAAGTGAACTTTTCCGCTTCTCAAACACCGGAAGCTGAAACGAAAAAGCCGGAAAAAATTGATTTTTCCAAGGTAGAAATTGAGCCTTTGTTTAAGGATTTTGTTGACTTTGACACATTTAGCAAGTCTGATTTCCGGGCTGTTAAGGTGCTGGCCTGTGAGGCGGTGCCAAAATCCAAAAAGCTTCTAAAATTCACTCTGGACGACGGCACTGGTGAAAACCGAACGATTTTAAGCGGTATTCACGATTATTACGAACCGGAAGAACTGTTGGGCAAAACCTGCATTGCGATTACCAATCTGCCGCCGAGGGCGATGATGGGCATTGATTCCTGCGGTATGTTAATCAGCGCGGTTCACAGTGAAGAGGGGCAGGAGAAGCTGCACCTTTTAATGGTGGACGAACACATTCCGGCCGGAGCAAAGCTTTACTAAAAGCAAACAAAAAAGGAGGTCTGTTTATGGAGGTTGTACGTCAATATATTGATGCTGAGAACTTAATGTCGATTATGCCTCTGCCGCAATCATTTCATAATCGCCGGCTTGAAATAATTGTGCTGCCAGTTGAAGAACCCCAAGCAAACCAGCCTCCCGTTAATGTGCAAGAAATTGTGGAATCCCTAATCGGCTCCATTCCGCCAACTGATTTAACCTTAGCAGAGTTGCGGCAAGAAAGGTTAGCTAAATATGAAGCTGTTGATTGACACCAACGTAATTTTAGACGTCCTATTAAAAAGAGAACCTTTTGTCGGAAACGCCGCCAAGATATTACAGCTAATTGAACGGCAAAACGTGCAGGAATACGTATCGACCTCAGCTATAACCGATATTTATTATATTGCTTGCCGTCAATTACACGATAGATTAGCTGTCAAAAAACTCCTGCAACAGATTTTGCAAATTATCGGCATTGCCGCCGTGAGCAAACAAGAAATTGAACAGGCGTTGCAGCTTGACTGGGTTGATTTTGAAGATTCCGTACAATATGCAGTGGCCTACCAGCAAAATATGGACGGAATTGTTACACGAAACCCCAAGGATTATCAAAATGCAAAGCTGAAAATTTGGCAGCCAGAACAGCTTTTACAACATTTTAATGTAGATTAAACAAAAAAGGTAGCGGCCATTGACTGCTACCTTTTTGTTGCCTGCCCGTCCGGCTGCAAATCCACCCGCCGGGCGGCTTCGTCCCACTGAACCTCCAGTTGTAAAAGTCCCGCCAAATAACGCATTGGCAGATAAGTCACCCCGTCCCGCTCTTGTGGCGGCACATCCATTAAAGCTAACTGTCGACCATTACAGCTGGCCTGGCAATCGTTCAAGCGCAGAGTGTAAACGTCCTGCCGGTTATTCAGAGTGATTTGCTGGGTTGCTTCATCATAATCAACGCTAATATCCAGCATATTGCAGAGGTCGCGCAACGGCAAAAGAGTGCGCCCGCCGGTCAGCCAGCCATGCGTTTCCTGTTTTTCACCAGCAAAATAGACAGCGACTTCCTCCTCGCCCGGCCAACGCTCAAAGTAAGCGTCCTCCAGCGATTGCACCGGCCGCAGCTTGCACAGCTCCAAAGCGGCGGTATCAATCGGCTGGTAAATATCCAGCACCGCATAATCAGGGCCAGTGTGCGATAATTTATGCAGCAACAGCCAAGACTTGCCGTCATAAAAATAGACGCTGTTCCTGTCCCAAACCAGAGCAAAAGGCTTACCTACCGCAGCCTTGGCCTGCAAAAGCCAATCGTAGATTGTTGTATTAATGGTGTAACTATCTCCATCATCAACAACAAAAAACAAGGGCTGTTCCTCAAACAACAGCGGCAGCAACCTGCCATTCTCCCGAAAGCCCTCCTCCGTGTAGGCATAAATCGGCATAGGACAGGAAACCTGCAATTTGGCCGGATTATACGAAGCCACGCCAACCCTAATGCCAATTTGCTTTACCTGCCGGACAATTTCCTGCTGCTGCTCCATTGTCAGGTAAGTATCCTCCTGCGCTTCAGCCGCCCAGGCTTGGCCCGGCAAAACCAACAGCAGCAAAGCCGCCAGCAAATAACTAAATTTCTTCATCACAAGTAACACCCTTTCCTAAAAAGATACTGCAATTTTAATCTAGCTAGTCGCTGCTGGCAGCAATCTGCCAATCACCCAAAATATACCAGGCCTCAAGCTCTTCCATAAATTCATCAGACAAAGCATACCATTTGCCGTCCATTTCAAGCAGATATTGATTATATCCATCAAGTTCTGAATCATCATAGCTATTATGCAGCAAAGTATAAATCCTTATGGCTTTTATATAATCCTTAACTTCACACACATAACATTCTGTCAGTTCCCAGTTCTCCAAGGCGTTCAAAAAACTGGAATCATCCTTGAGAAAATAAAAACAGTGTTTCTCAAAATAATAATATGGTGGATCCATATTTATGTTCGCTCCATATAAACCTGGTTCGCTAACCTCAACCGTTGCATTATCAGATAAAATTTGGTAAATCTTCTTGCTCCAATAAGGCGATTGGCAGGCATAAATATAATTGCGCGCCGTCATTTGTATTTCATTTGCAATGCCAACTACAAGTTGCCCATCCAGCTCCCAGGGCTGGGTTTTAATATTAACCAGATTTTTTTTGGCCTGCCATTCCACATCGCAGTCAAACGCCTCGGCCACAAAACGAATTGGCACATAGGTATAGCCGCCCCGCTCATAAGGCGCAGCGGGCAGCTTCATTTCCTGCCCGTTTTTAACAGCAGTCCGGCTGCCCAAGGTCAATTTAATATCCGTATCCGCCAGTTTAATGCTGATTTCCGGCTCCTGCCAGCGAACCTCCGCGCCCATAATCTCAGAAACCACGCGCACCGGCACAAACACCGTATT
>JAAWKH010000047.1 GCA_022797295.1 Peptococcaceae bacterium | reverse complement strand
AAATCCATTTGACTTTAGGCAAATGGAATCCATAATGAACACTTAGCGATTTGCAAGTCCAGCGAAGCTGGACGAAGCAAGAGCTTAGTGTGAACAAATTTTATTAATAAAATATTCTTGAAAAATTCTGCCAATGTTCATATATTTTTCATAAAAGCTTGTTATAATTATTTTAGAGAAACGAAAAGAGAACGAGATGTATTTTTTTACACTAGCTAGCAGTTCCAAAGGTAACTGCGCCTTAGTTTGCTCCGGCGATACCAAGTTGCTGATTGATGCCGGCCTGTCTGCGGCCCGTTTGGAAAAGGCTTTGCAGGCCGTGGGGGAGCGGCCGGAGCAGTTGACGGCAATTCTAATTACCCACGAGCACACCGACCACGTGCAAGGAGTGGCCCGGCTGGCCTACAAGTATAGTCTGCCGGTTTATGCGACGCCCAAAACCTGGGGTAGTCTGTCGGAGGTGCCGGCTTATTTGCAAAATGATTATAGTTACGGCTTGCAGTTGGGTGATTTTGTGTTGGATTTCTGCAAAACCTCGCATGATGCTGTTCAACCGGTTGGCTTGGTGTTGCAGGCAGAGGGTAAGCGTTTGGCTTATATCACCGACACAGGCTGTGTCACACGCGGTATGTTGGCGGCAATGGCGGCAGAGCCTTTGGACGGCGTGGTGCTGGAGGCTAATCACGATAGGCAAATGTTGTTGCAAGGGCCTTATCCATATGCTTTGAAGCGGCGAGTGGCCAGCGAGCAAGGGCATTTGACCAACGCCCAGGCGGCGGAGCTGCTGGCTTGGCTTTGGCAGCGGCAGGGGGTTTGCCCGGTGCTTTTGGCGCATTTGAGTGAAACCAACAACGCGCCTCAGTTGGCGTATGACACAGTGGCGGCGGCGCTTTGCCGGCAAATTTCGGCGGCAGAGCTGTCCCAATGGCTGAGTGTGGCCCCGGCGTTGGGGCAATCGCGGGTTTTGCAGTTTGATTAAAGGCTGCTTTTTAATTTAGCTTAATAAAAGGAGTGTTTTAAATGGACAATTATCTGGCGAATTTTGATGGCAAAGATCCCGCGCCTAAGCAAAAACGGCGCGGCGTCGGCTTTTTAATGTTTGTGATGGCTTGCTTGATTTGCGCGGTGGTTAGCGCCGGCGTGTCCTGGGCGGTTTGCAGCCAGCAGTTGGCCCAGGCGGGGCCGACGGTGAGCAATGTTCCTGACGACCAGCCGGTCAATGCAGAAACGCCAATTTTGAATCTGAACAGCACCGCTTTGACCAAAGGACGCAGTGATGAGGCCACCATTGCCGTGGGGCAGAATGTTTCGCCGGCGGTGGTATTCATCAGCAACATTCAAAATGTGCGGGCTTTCAGCTTTAATAACTGGTATAGCTCGCGCGGCGTGCAAACTACGGAGATGGTTGTCAGCACGGGCAGCGGCGTTATTTATTCCGATGACGGTTACATCATCACCAATAATCATGTGGTTTCGGGAGCGGAACGCCTGAGCGTGACTCTCTACAACGGCAATTCCTATCTGGCGGAGGTGGTTGGCCGGGATGAGCGCAGCGATTTGGCGGTGATTAAGATTGAGCCAAACGAGGAGCTGACAGTGGCTAGCTTTGGCGATTCTGACAAGCTGGTGGTGGGTGAAACAGCTATTGCTATTGG
The DNA here is from genome assembly GCA_022797295.1 of Peptococcaceae bacterium. Classification (GTDB taxonomy): domain Bacteria; phylum Bacillota; class Dehalobacteriia; order UBA4068; family UBA4997; genus Avidehalobacter. The sequence continues at coordinate 913 of JAAWKH010000047.1, read as the reverse complement.
CAACCCTGGCGGTGAAAACTTTACTAATTCCTTGACTCAAGGTGTAATTAGCGGCTTGGATCGTTCGGTTTCGACATCGGACGGCACGGTGCTGAAAGTGGTGCAGACGGACGCGGCTATCAATCCCGGCAACAGCGGCGGCGCGCTTTGCAACGCCAAGGGCGAGGTTATCGGTATTAACACGATTAAAATTGGTATGACTGGCTACGAGGGCATGGGTTTTGCTATTCCCAGCAACGATGTGTTGGAGATTTGCCAGCAGCTGATTAAGGCTGGCAAGGTGGTGCGCCCGGCCTTGGGTGTGGGCATAATCTGCAATGTTACGCCGCAGCTGGCTTACTACAACGAGCTTTCCGTGGATTACGGTGTGATGATTGAGCCAAGCCAGGGCAGCAATGCGGAGCAGGCCGGTTTGCAGGTTTATGATATTATTGTGGCTTTGGATGAAAAACGGATTGAAACTTTCTCGGAGCTGCAAACGGCTATTTTTGAGCACCAGATTGGCGACACCGTTAAGGTATCGGTGGTGCGTGGCGAGGAGAAGTTGGATGTTGAAGTGACCTTGCAGGAGCTGGCGGACTGATGCAGTGCCGTATTTTAGCCGTGGGCAGCATTAAGGAAGCTTACTTTACCGCTGGTATTAACGAGTATTTGAAGCGTCTGCGGCCGGTTTTTCCGGTGACGGTGCATGAGGTTAAGGATTTGCCCGCGCCCAACAATGCCTCTGCGGCGCAGATTGCCCAGCTGGTGGAGCAGGAGGGGCAGAAGCTTTTGGCGCAGCTTTCGCCGGATGCTTTGGTGGTGGCCTTGGCCATCAAGGGGCGGCAGTTGCTCTTTGCGGAGAGTCGGCAGCGCTGCCTCGATGCTCTCATTGATAGTGCGGGCTCCGAGGCTACCGCCGAGCGCCACCACC
>JAAWKH010000005.1 GCA_022797295.1 Peptococcaceae bacterium | reverse complement strand
AGCTGGGCTGTTGGCGAAGAGCTGATGAATGGCGACAATGGCGCACTGCGTCCGCAGGGCAATGCCACCCGTGCCGAAATCGCAGCTTTGCTGATGCGTTTCTGTGAGAACATTGCGAAATAAGTCTGCAGGACGTAATTGAGCAATAGTGCGAACTGATGCCACAGTGCAAGGTGCTTTGGTTAGAAAGCAGAACTTTGATTCTGTGGCGCTGTGAGAACATCGCGAAATAATTAAACTTTTTATAACTTTAATTACTTCGTATAATACAAAACCGCTTCTTGCTTAGGCAAGGAGCGGTTTTTGCTATAAAATTTGTGTGGTTTAGGCAACCCGCTTAAAAATATCTTCCAGCTTGATAATCAAGTCGTCATAAAGACTGCATTTAAATTCAGTTATAATTGCAGCCCGTTCTTCTTCGGACATATCCTCAAGCATAAAATCTGGATATATAAAATAAATTTCGTGCAACTCAAATTTATTATTTTGTAAGATATATTGCTCCACAGATTTGTTGACTGGATCAACCAACCAATACTCCCGCACACCGCATTGCTCATAAACATTTTTTTTGTGTCCTTTGTCATTTTTTGCTGTGCTGGGTGAAAGCACTTCAACAATCAAGTCTGGAGCTCCATGCACACCGTTATATTTGATTTTGTTTGGGTCGCAAACAACCATACAATCAGGTTCAAAGCGATCCTGTGCTGTTAGATAAACATCTAAACCATCAGCAAAAACCTCACAAGATTTTCCGTCCAAATAATTGTCGAAAATACGAGTTATGTTGCGGGATATACGGTTGTGATTGGTTATAGGGCTGGGCGACATCATTATAATTTTGCCTTTGATTAATTCACTTCGGTACTCACCTTGACGGGCTAAATTATTATTCATTGTAACAGGCTCCTTTCTGTGAAAGCTTCTATTAATAATATAACATTTCAGGCTTGAAAAAGCAAGTCAAAATATTAACACCGTTTTTTGTCCGTCGGCATAGTATAGTTTAGAGAATTTACGGGTTGGGGGCGGTGTTATGGATTTCGTTTTGCGTTATTTGTGTTTTGCAGGGTTAACATTAGGGGCGGTGGCTTGGGGGCCGGCTAGGTTGTGGCGGCCTGGATTATTCAACACTACTGCTTTGGTTATTTGGTTTGCGCTTGGTGGTTTGATTTTTTTAGCTTAATATTTTAATAGGAAAAACTTTTTAAATGGGCGGGGATAAAAAACCGCCCTTTTTATTGACTATTAGGCCATTTTATGCTAAAATGTTGACAAGATATAATATAAAAAATGGCAAGGAGATATAAAAATGGCAAGTTATGTGCGCAGATTACCGGTCTATCTTTTGCTTGATTGTTCTGGATCTATGGTGGGCGAGCCTATTGAAGCTGTGAAACAGGGTGTTAAGGCTCTGCTTTCAGAGCTTCGCGGGGATCCGCAGGCCTTGGAAACGGCTTATTTATCAGTTATTACTTTTGATAGTTCTGCTCGGCAGATTATTCCGCTTACTGAGCTTATGCTGTTTAAGGAACCAGATATTCAAGCTGGGGGTGCTACGGCTTTAGGTGGAGCGCTTAATGTGTTGATTGATTGCATTAAAACAGAGGTGCATAAATCAACCGAAACTCAAAAGGGTGATTGGCGGCCTTTGGTTTTCATTCTTACGGATGGTTCGCCAACCGATATTGAAGAATTTAACAAGGCGGCCAAGTTGCTGACAACGGTGAAAACGGCTAATATTATTGCCTGTGCGGCTGGTTCCAGTGCTAACACTTCATATTTAAAACAAATTACTGAAAACGTCTTAATGATGAACACTTTGTCCGCCGGCGATATGGCTCAATTCTTTGCTTGGGTTTCTGGTTCAATTAAAATGTCTTCTAAAAGTATTGATGCAGCGCCAGGGGCAGCGATTGAATTGCCACCGCCGCCCCAGGGCTTTGTGGTTGTGCCTTGATTAGTGAAAGGGAGCGCATTTTATGTCGGATGGTGTGGAAAATGTTGCAGTAGATGCTCCGGTTAAGGAAACTCCTGCAATCCAAGAGTTGATATTACCTTCCTTAACGGCGGATGAGATTTTGCCTGCCGCGCCTGTTTTGCCTGCGCTTGCAGCTGGCGAGCCGGACAAGCCGTCGTCGGAGCCTGCCAAACAGCAGGTTGCTGATGAGGTGGAGCAACCGGCCAGGCTTAGTGATGACGAGGTGATGGGGCATACGGCTGCTTTGTGGAAATATCTGCCCATACCGGATCGTGATAAGGAGCCGGAGCCATTTCCAGAATATCTTCATAGTATGGTGGATTATCCGGGCGGTCAAGTTATTGCTGCACGGGTGCGCGGCAAAAAGCACAAGCACGAGGGCACGAACTGTGACGATTGGTTTGAGACGGCCAATTATCAACGTATAACCGTGTTGGCTGCTGCGGATGGCGCGGGTTCTAAAAAATTTTCACGGTTGGGGGCGCAAAAATCCTGTCGAGCAGCTGTTGGTTATTTAGTTAACACCTTGGAAAATATTTTGAATCAAAATCCGAATTTGTATGCTGATTTGGCCGAGGAATTGGCAGCGCCTAAATGCGTGGCAGCTTGCAGTTTGTTGGCTAATGCCGTACAGCAGGCTGTAATCAAAGCATATGAGGCGGTTGAAGCAGCCTTTTATTCTCGCGCTGCTAATTCGGAATATGCCAAAAGCTTGGGGCGCAGTTTGCAGTTGCGGGATTTATCGTCCACACTGCTGTTAGCGGTGGTTGTGCCACTTTCTGAGCTTGGCCGGGAATGTGTGTTGGTAAGTTGTCAGGTTGGGGATGGAATGATTGCCTCGCTGAACACGCAGGGGGAGTTTGCAGGCGCTTTAAAATTGCTTGGCACGCCTGATGGCGGCGATTTTTCTGGTGAAACCGACTTCCTTACTTCACCTCAAATGCAAAATCTGGAGAATTTGCAAACGAGAACTCGCATTTCCCGTGGTCTGTTGGATACGGTTCTGGTGATGACGGATGGCGTTTCTGATGATTATTTTCCTAATGATACAGAGCTTTATCGTTTGTATTTTGACTTGCTGGTTAATGGGGTGTTGGACGGTCAGTTTAGCCAGCTGGAGCCAGCCAAACTGACGACTGAGCAAATAAAGCTGTTTAAGCAAATTCCAGATCCTTTGGCATTTCCTTGGGTGAACGACCAAAGCGTTAAAGTTCCAGTGCAATATACCAGGCGAATATGTGAAGCTACTGGTCTTACTTTAGCGGAAATTTGGCAGGACAAAACCGTGTTGGATTTGGCTCGTCTGGAGCTTGCGGCTCAGCAAAAGCAAAATGGCCAGATTGAAGTTGATTCCAGTCAGCGTTTGTTGGAATGGTTGGATAATTATGTTGAACGCGGTTCATTTGACGACCGAACTTTGCTTATATTTAAACGTTGATTATTAAATTGGGGCTAGATTAAGGAGGCAGTTTGATGGGCGACATAGCTGAGGCCACATTAACTGATGGCCGAAAAATTCCCTATGTGATTAAAGATAATCCACCACGTGGTGGTATGAAATATACCTATTTTGCACCTGATAAGTCATATGTTGTGCAGTTTTTTAATAGTCCTGAAACAGCCAATGACCCAAATGTGCGCAAACGTTTGGAGGCTATTATTGGAAAGTATAATCCAACGCTTTCCGAGCAAGCCGGCGGCGCTCGCGGTAACAGTGAGCAAATGGCGAATTACTTTGCCGGGCGTTTCTGTTGGCCGACGGCTATTGTACAACAGCCTGAGTTTGGTATTGTTTGCCCTGCTTATCCTGCCAATTTTTTCTTCACGGCGGACGCTTCGGATATGTTGGATTTGCAGGGTAGGGACAAGCGTAGCACTTGGTTTACCTCCAGCTCACGCCGTTATCTGCGTTTGGAGGAGGTTGGCGATTTTTGCTCAATGTTGCAAATGTCGATTTCTCTGGCTCGTTCAGTTAGACGTATGCATCAGGCTGGTTTGGCTCATTCTGATTTGTCTTGTAATAATGTACTGATTGACCCAAAAACTGGCGGTTGTGTGGTGATTGATATTGATTCGCTGGTGGTGCCGGGGCTGTTTCCGCCGGAGGTGGTTGGCACTAGGGGGTATATAGCGCCGGAAGTGCTGGAAAGTAGTATGTTGTCACATAATGACCCTGGACGTAAGCTGCCCAGTACCTACACGGATTTACATGCTTTACCGGTGCTGATATACGAATATTTGCTGTTGCGGCATCCTTTGTTGGGGCCAAAAACGCATGATTTTACCTCGCCTGAGATGGATGATTTTCTGACATTGGGGCCTAAGGCCTTGTTTGTTGAGCATCCAACTGATTTTACTAATCGATCGCCTGATTTGAATGTGCAAATTAAGGATTTGGGGCCGGTGTTGGAACGTCTTTTTCTACGGGCTTTTGTGGATGGTTTGCACAATCCTGACGAGCGGCCCACGGCTCTGGAATGGGAAAAGGGTTTGGTGAAAACCTGGGATTTGTTGCAGCCGTGTGAAAATCCTTTGTGTGCTGCTAAATGGTTTGTGCTTTATGATACCAGAAATCCAGTTTGTCCGTTTTGCGGACATCGGGTGAAGCCGGAGAATATTGTGCGTTTGCATTTGAAAAGCCAAATGCGCACTAATCCTGGGCAGTGGATTGGCGCGGGCGAGGTAAACGTTTACCATAATATGCCGCTGTTTAAGTGGCACGTTTTGGCCAACACTTTTCCCGATGAAAAAACGGACCGGGATTTGATGGCTTATGTTTGTAAATTTAACGGCCAGTGGTTGTTGGTAAACCAGAATATTCAGGGGATGACCTCGCCTAGCGGTAATTTGGTGCCGGTTGGTCAGGCTGTTTTGCTGAAAAACGGGGCGGTTTTCCGAATTTCTAATGAAGCTAAAGGATTGCTGGTAGAAGTTTCCTGTGGAAGATAATTTGTAATGCTGAGTTTATATTTGTATTGTATGATATATCATTATAATAACTAATGATATGAAAGGAAGTAGTGTATGAAATTGCAAGGTTTATCTGCGTCGCAAGTGGAAGAAAGCCGCCAAAAGTTTGGCGCTAACACTTTAACGCAAATTCCACCCGATCCCTTATGGAAGAAAATTATGGAGGGCTTTAAAGACCCCATGATTATGATTTTGCTGGTGGCTTTGGTGGTTCAGGTGGTGCTTTTCTTTCTGGGACAAGCCGAATGGTTTGAGCCTGTTGGCATCTTGATTGCTATTATGATTGCTAATGGCGTGGCATCAATTAGCGAGAGCAAGCAGGAGGGCAAGGCCTCTGCTTTGAAAGCGGAGGAGGAAGCCAAGGAAATGGCCAAGGTGCTGCGTGACGGCAAACTGGAGGAAATCCATGTCAGCGAGGTTGTGGTTGGCGATATTGTTTATCTGCAAGCTGGCGATAAAATCCCGGCTGACGGTGAAGTTGTTGAGGGTGAGCTCAAGGTTGATCAGGCCGCTCTGAACGGTGAAACTGAAGAGGCGGACAAGCTGCCTTGTCCTGCCGGTGTGGAATATGATGTTAAGGATCTTCTGAACAAGCATTATGCTTATCGTGGCACGGTGGTTTGCGGCGGCGAAGCCTATATGGAGATTAAAGTCGTTGGTGATAAAACCCTGTTTGGCGAATTGGCTCTTGAGGTTCAGGAGGAAACGCGCGAAACTCCCTTGCAGGTTAAACTTGGTAAGTTAGCTCAGCAAATCTCCACGTTTGGCTACGTGGGTGCAATTTGTATTGTGGTTGGTATTATTGCCAAAACCTTGCTTAGCGGCAGCTTGCCCGGGGATATTTACGAGTGGATACGTTTGGTTATGGACGCTGTAACCGTGGCGGTTACCATTATTGTTTGTGCAGTGCCTGAGGGCTTGCCGATGCTTACTTCTATCTTGCTTTCTTTCCAGAGCTTGAAGATGGCTAAAGACAATGTTTTGGTTCGCAAAATTAATGGTTTGGAAACAGCGGGCAGTTTGAGCATTCTTTTTAGCGATAAAACTGGTACGATAACCGAAGGACGTCTTTCCGTGGTGGAGCTGGCCGATGGCGATTTGCAGGTTTATGAAAATTTGGCTGGGATGACGCCAACAGTGGCGAATGATGTTATTACTGGCATTGGTGTTAATAACAGCGCCGTGTTGAGCGATGGCGCGATTATCGGCGGCAACAGCACTGACCGTGCCCTGATTTCTTTTTTGGCTGACGCTGGTGCAGCGGATAAGATAAATAAGGATGAAGTTAAGGCATTTAACGCCTTTGATTCCAATAAGAAGAGTTCCAGCGTTGTTTTGCAGCAGGCTGGACAAACCGTTACCTATGTTAAGGGTGCGCCGGAGAAAATTATTGAACGGTGTTCGCATTATTTGAACGCTCAGGGCGAGCGCAAGGAGCTTACCGAAAGACGAGCCATTAACGCTTATATGGATAAGCAGGCAGGGCGTTCAATGCGTTTGCTGGCCGTGGCCAAAGCGGACGGTGAAAAGGATGATGAGAATCTGACATTGGTTTGCGTGCTGAGTATTCGTGACAATGTGCGCAAAGAGGCCATTGAGGCTATTCATCAGGTACAAAATGCTGGCGTTCAGGTGGTTATGGTGACGGGCGACCGCAAGGAAACCGCCGTGGCCATTGCCAAGGAGGCTGGTTTGCTACAAGCTTCTACTGATGTGGCGCTGACTTCAGCTGAGATGGCGGCTAAAACTGACGATGAGCTGAAGGCTATTCTGCCCAATTTACGGGTGGTTTCCCGTGCTTTGCCGACGGATAAAAGCCGTTTGGTGCGGGTGGCTCAGGAGCTTAATTTGGTTGTTGGTATGACTGGCGATGGCGTTAATGATTCGCCAGCTTTAAAAAAGGCCGATGTGGGCTTTGCTATGGGCAGCGGTACGGAGGTTGCCAAGGAAGCCGGTGATATTACCATTTTGGATGATAATTTCTCCTCCATTCGCAAGGCTATTCTTTATGGCCGAACAATGTTTAAAAGTATTCGCAAATTTTTGATATTCCAGCTGACGGTTAATGTGGCGGCTGTGCTGACCTGTTTCATTGGCCCGCTGTTGGGTGAAAATGTGGTGATGACGGTTATTCAGCTGTTGTTGGTGAACCTGGCAATGGATACATTGGCGGCTATTGCTTTTGGTAGCGAGCCGGCATTGGAGGAATATATGCGTGACAAGCCCATTGAACGCTCTGCTAGCATTATCAGCAAGGATATGTTGGTGGAAATTGTCATTGGCGCTTTGTATATCACATTTATTTGTTTGGCGATTTTGTTTGTGCCAGCTATTCGAGGACTCTTTGGCGATGTTGATATAACCTATCTGAAATCGGCGGTGTTCGCCACCTTTATGATGGCGATAACTTTCAACGGCTTCAATGCCCGCACCACTCATCTCAACGTGCTTTCCGGCATTGGCCGCAACAAAAATTTCATTTGGGTTATGTTGTCAATATTTGTATTGCAATTTGTTTTTGTTACCTTTGGCGGCAATGTTTTGAGCGTGGAAAGCCTGAGTCCGCAAGCTTGGCTGACCTGCTTGGCAATGGCCTTTTTGGTAATTCCCATAGATATGCTGCGCAAGCTGTTTATGGGCCAAAATAGATAATCCAGCGGCGGGGGCCGCAGGAAATATATTAATTTAGGAGGGTACAATTATGGCAGTTAGTTTGACAAAAGGACAAAAGGTGGATTTGACTAAGGGTAATCCTGGGTTGAATAATTTGTTGGTTGGCTTAGGCTGGGACGTCAACAAATTTGATGGTGGTTCTGATTTTGATTTGGATGCCGCAGCTTTTCTGTTAGATGGCAGTGGAAAAACATCTAGCGACGCTGATTTTGTGTTCTATGGTAATTTGAAGCATACTTCCGGCGGCGTGGAACATTTGGGCGATAACCTGACCGGCGAGGGCGACGGCGACGACGAGCAGATTAAGGTTGATTTGAGCAAAGTGCCGGAAGCTGTTGAAAAAATTGATTTTACCGTTACTATTTACGAAGCTGAGGAACGTCGCCAGAACTTTGGCCAGGTTTCCAATGCTTTCATTCGGATTGTTGATGAATCCTCCAACACGGAGTTAATTCGCTATGATTTGGGCGAGGACTTTTCCATTGAAACAGCCGTTGTGGTTGGAGAACTTTATCGTCACAATGGCGAGTGGAAATTTAATGCCGTGGGCAGCGGCTTCCAGGGAGGTTTGCAGGCTCTGTGCCAGAATTTTGGCGTAAATGTTTAATTTAAATTGTTTTGCAGGCAGAAAGTGAGCTGACTGAATGAAATACGAGATTTTATATCAGGACGCATTTCCATTAGTTAAGTGTGATTTGCAACGTGGTGAAAAAATTAAAGCGGAATCAGACGCGATGGTGGCAATGTCGGCCACGCTGGAGGTTAATGGCGCTATGAACGGCGGCATAATCGGCGGCCTGGCCCGGCGGATGCTTACCGGCGAAAGCTTCTTTTTCCAGACCATTGATGCAGTGCGCGGCGACGGCTCAGTTTTGCTGGGCCATCCTGCGCCAGGCGGTATCATTGATGTGGAGCTTGATGGAAGCTACAGCTTGCGCGTGCAAAAAACCGGTTTTTTAGCAGCCACTGATAGCATTCAGGTGGATACGACAATGCAAAATCTGGCACAGGGATTGTTCTCACGCGAGGGTTTCTTTGTGGTTAAAATCAGTGGTCGTGGTACAGTGTTTTTGAGTAGCTATGGGGCAATTCATGCTATAAATCTGGCCGACAATGAGGAATATATTGTGGATAATGGTCATTTGGTGGCTTGGCCTGATTATATGAACTATAAGATTGAAAAGGCTTCCAATGGCTGGATTTCCAGCTTTATGTCCGGCGAGTGTTTGGTTTGCCGTTTTCGCGGGCCGGGTGTGGTTTTAATTCAAACCAGAAACCCAGCCTCGTTTAAGCAATGGTTGGGCACTACGCTTGGCAATAGTTAGAACTAAAATGTGATTAAAATTATATTGTGGGAAGGGAGAAATTAAAAATGTCAGTTAATTTGCAAAAAGGTCAAAAGGTAAATTTGCGCAAGGAAGATGGCGGCGCTCTGCGCCGGGTGATGGTTGGCCTGGGCTGGGACGAAGTTAAACAGAAGAGGGGATTTTTTGCTCCGAAACCGCAGGATATTGACTGCGATGCTTCTGTTTTCGTTTGTGTGAATGGTCATTTGATGGGCACAGACGATATTGTTTATTTTGGTAATTTGCAGCATAAATCCAGCTGCATTCGTCATATGGGTGATAACCTGACTGGCGCTGGCGATGGTGACGATGAGCAGATTATGGTGGATTTGGCTTCTATGCCGGAGCAATATGATAAACTGGTGGTTGTGGTTAATATCTATCAGGCCGCTCAGCGTAAGCAGCATTTTGGTATGATTGAAAATGCCTTTATTCGCATTGTTGATGCGGATAGCAATCAGGAAATGTGCAAATACAACCTTTCCGAAAATTATGATGGTATGACTGCTATGATTTTCGGTGAGCTTTATCGTTACAATGGCGAGTGGAAGTTCAATGCTATTGGTCAGGCAACTCGTGACAATGGCTTGGGCGAACTGGCTAATAGATTTGTCTAAAAAAGGAGGGCTAAACGATGGGTGTTAATCTTGCTAAGGGCCAAAGAGTGAGCCTGGACAAAAATATGAATATGGCGCTGATTGGTTTGGGTTGGGATACCAACCGTTACGACGGCGGTAAGGATTTTGACTTGGACGCTTCGGCCTTTTTGCTGAATGCAGACGGCAAAGTGCGTAAGGATGAGGATTTTATTTTCTATGGCAATCTGAAAAGCTCCGATGGCTCAGTTACACACACTGGCGATAATCTGACCGGCGAGGGCGACGGTGATGATGAAGTCTTAATCATTGATTTCTCTAAGGTTCCGGCTGATATTCAGAAAATTGCCATCACGGTTACAATTTACGATGCCCAGGTGCGCGGCCAGAACTTTGGTCAGGTTTCCAACGCTTATGTTCGGGTGGCCCGGATGGCTAATGAAAACGACATGGTTGGCACCGAGGTTTTGAAATTCGATTTGGCGGAAGAGTTCTCCGTGGAAACAGCGCTGGTGGTTTGTGAGATTTATAAAAACAACGGCGAGTGGAAATTTAACGCGGTTGGCGCAGGCTATCAAGGCGGCCTGGAGGCCCTCTGCCGCAGCTTTGGCGTGAACGTTTGATTTAGAAAATGAGGTGAAGCGCTTACATCCTGGTGTAGGCGCTTTATCTAAAAAATGCAGAGGAAATGAACATGACAAATATTCAAGACCAATTTAATGCAACAAAATCTGGAGATTTTGTTTTGGCGCCTGGTGAATATGAAGGCCCGTTGGTTATTGACCGGCCTTGTGTGTTTGATGGAGCAGGGGCAACTTTGTGGGCGAATGCTGGTCCTGTGTTGCAGGTGGCCTCAGAAAAGGTGCAGGTGAAAAATCTGCGGATTGAGGTTACTGGAACTGAAGCAGCTGGGGAGGCGGACGTGGCTTTGAAAACCACATATGCCGGAACTAAGCTGGAAAATGTGGAGGTTAAAGGTGTTGTGGTTGGTCTGCCACAGGAATCGGAGGCTTGGCAGTTGCCAGGCATGCTTTCCTTGGGCAATTTTGCTGCGGAGACTGAAAACACTTTTTCCATAGAATTGCAGGCGGCAGCTTCTGCGCAGCTGGAATGTGCGATGCGGGATATTCGCTTGTCCCCGCAAGCTCTGGCCGTGGGGAAAAACGTTATCACCCTCACCACGGCTGAGCTGCGCAACAATACTATTTTATATGGTGAGATAATTGTCAAAACAGCGGTTAACCGTCGGATTTACATAATGGGCAAGGCGCAAGCCGGAGCTCCCGTGCATAGTGAGGGCACGCCGGTGTCTGATGGGCCGGCTGTTTCTTTGCCGGTTCAGATGGAAGCGCCGCGCGAGATGATTGCGCCCAATGTTTCTGATGCCAATGTGCAGCAGGTTAAACGTGGACAGCGTCTTTCAATCAAGGATTTGCAAGATGATGTGTTGAAAATTGCTTTTGAATATCAAACTGACGACGCCAATTTGGAAATTGACGGTTATTGTTTTTTGTTGCAGGAAAATAACAGAGTACGTCAGGATGAGGATTTGATTTTCTTTGGCAATCAAGAATCCCGTGACGGTGCGGTGCGGATGGGCCAGAATGGCGAGCGTCCGTTGGTGTTGGTGGAGCCGGCTAAGGCTGCGCCTGATGTAAATAGGATTGCTGTTTGCTATTCTATTTATGGTGATAATCAAATGCAGCGTTTTTCGGCGGTGCGTGGAGCAGTGGTGCGTATTTTCAGCAGTGATAAAGAAGTTTATCGCTTTGCTTTGGATGAGCTGCATGAGGAAAAAACGGCCGTTGCTGTGGAACTCTATCGTTACAAAGGTGAGTGGAAAATGAGCTTTGTCGGTGCTGGTTACAGAAGCGGACTGAGGCATTTGTGTGAAGGATATGGAGTCAACATTGAATAGTTTAACAGTTAATAGTTTAACGATAAAAAATCTTAATAAAAACGGTTCGAGTATTCGAAGCTTGCGCATATTTGATGAACGCACCCGATTGGCTTACGCTTTGGGCGCTCTCCTCTATACGCCTCCGTATAATCCAGAGCTGGTGAATAAGATTGTGACCTCCTCCTTGCCGGGTTTGACGGCGTTGGCTTTTTGCTTGGAAGACGCCATTTTGGATGAGGCTTTGCCGCAGGCTGAGCTGGAGCTTTGCCGAACTCTGGCGGCGATTAAGACCAAAATAACGCCGCAGACTAATTTACCGCTGTTGTTTGTGCGGGTGCGCACGCCGCAACATTTGCAGCATATTCAACAGCTTTTGGGTGATTTTCAGGAATTACTTTGCGGCTATATTTTACCTAAATTTGATTTGTCTAATTCTGCTGCTTATATTGATTTAATCCGGCAATCTAATGTTGGGCGGCATAAACCGATTTATTTTATGCCGATTTTGGAAAGCCAGATGTTGGCGGAGTTGGGTAGTCGGCGGCCGGCCTTGCAGCAGCTAAAGGATGAATTGGACAGAGTGCAGAAATATATTTTGAATGTGCGGGTTGGCTGCAACGATTTTTGCAGTTTATTTGGTTTGCGGCGTGGCGTACATCAGAATATTTATCAAATTAGCGTAATTCGAGATATTTTGGCGGATATTGTTAATATTTTTTCGGGAGAATATGTGCTTTCCGGTCCGGTTTGGGAATATTTTGGCGAGGATTTGCAGGGAGCTTGGGCGGAGGGTCTGCGGCAGGAGCTTGCCCTGGACCGTTTGAATGGTTTTATTGGCAAAACGGCGGTGCATCCAGCCCAACTGCCAATTATTTACGATAGCCTGAAAGTAAGCCGGGCAGATTATGAAGATGCGCTGGGCCTGCTTGATTGGTTGCCATCTACCCTGGGCGTGGCTAAAAGCGCGGACGGTTCGCGGATGAATGAGCTGAAATGTCACACCAACTGGGCTTTGCGCACGGCTATTTTGGCTGAAATTTATGGCGTTGTGGAGGATTAAATTGGATGAATGATTATACGGAAGCTGATGTGTTGCTGTTGGCTAAGCGTTGGCAGAACAGCAAGCGTTCATATCTGCTGGTTAATCCGTTGCAAGCCAAGCATTGTCCAAGCGATCCTGGCCAGGCTTTGGCAATGATGCGCAGTTTGGGCCGGCAAGTGGCGGAGCATTATCCACAAGCGCGGCTGGTGATTGGCTTTGCGGAAACGGCCACAGCAATCGGCGCAACGCTTGCCAGCTGCTTGGGGCCGGATTGCTGGTATATTCAAACAACGCGAGAAAATGTTTTGGGCGGCCAAAATTGGGTGGATTTTCAGGAGGAACACAGTCACGCGGTTGAGCAAAAGCTTTGCGGCGACAGGCTGGCTGAGGCCATTGAACATTCACCTCAGCTTGTTTTTGTGGATGATGAGTTTTCCACCGGTCAAACCTTGCTGAATATGGTGAACCAGCTGCGTTTGCAGTATCCGGCAGCGGAAAATCGGGAAATTGTGGCCGCTTCAATTATTAATCGTTTGCAGCCGGCTAATGAACAGGTTTGGGCGGCTGCGGGAATTAAAAGCGAGTATCTGGTGCGCCCTAATCCGTTGGATTATGAACGATTGGTGGCTGATATTCCGGTGGTTGCCGCCGCAGAATTGCCTGCTGACCCAGTTGGAACGAATTTTCGGCAGATTAATCTACCATCGCCGTGTCTTAATCCAAGGTTGGGTGTGCAGATTGCCGATTATCAGCAGTGTTGCCATAAGAACGCCGCTTATTTAACGGAAACTTTGGCGGAGCAGTTGAAGCCGGGAGCGCAGTTGTTGGTTTTAGGAACAGAGGAATGTATGTATCCGGCGTTGCTTATGGCGGATTGTTTGGCCTGTTCCGGTTATTTTACCAGTGTGCGTTGCCACGCGACAACACGCAGTCCTATTGGCGTTTATACGGCGGCAACATATCCAGTGCGCAATGGCAACCTGCTGCACAGTTTTTACGACCAAAACCGCCGCACATATATTTATAATTTGGCGCAATATGACGCGGCCGTTGTGTTTAGTGATACTGAAAATACGCCTGCGGCTCGGCTGGCTCAGGCTGATTTGGCGCACGCTTTGAATGCCTGGGGTTGTACGCAGCTTTTTTACGTTGGAGGAGGGCAAAATGTTTAGCACCTACAAACCTGAGGACGTTACAATTTTGCTAAAAGATATTAGCGGGTTAGTCCAGCCGCTGCCCACGGCGGAGCGCGAGGCTTTAATTCAGCAGGGCGTGCATTATTCGGAAATGTTGCCGCTGGAAATGCAGCCATCGCCGGCTTATCTGGAGGCATTTTTTAAGGCATTGGAGCTTTATGCGCTGCTTACGGCTGAGGCTGTGGCCGTGGTGGCAGAAAAATTGCTGGCCGCTAAAGGGCCGGAGCTGGTGTTGGTTTCCTTGGCGCGGGCTGGCACGCCGATTGGTATTCTGCTGAAACTTTATCTAAAAAAGCGCTTTGGCATATCGGTTAGTCATTATACAATTTCTATCATTCGCGGTCGGGGCATTGATAAAAAAGCAATGGCTTACATTTTGGAGCGACACCAGCCTCAGCATCTTCAGTTTGTGGACGGTTGGACGGGCAAGGGGGCCATTCAACGGGAGTTGGCTGCGGCAATGGCGGAATTTCCGCAAGTGAGCCCCGGCCTGGCAGTGCTTTCTGATCCGGCTGGTTTGGCGGCTGAATATGGCACCAGAGGGGACTTTCTGATTGCCAGCTCTTGCTTGAATTCAACGGTTTCTGGATTGCTGAGCAGGACTTTTTATCGCAAGGATATTATTGGTCCAGATGATTTTCACGGAGCAGCTTTTTATGCTGATTTGCAGGAGCAGGATTTAACCTATCATTTTATTGATAGCGTGGCGGCGCATTTTCCGGTTGAGAAGCCTAAAATACAGGAACCACCTGAAGCGATTTGCAGCGCTGCGGCTGAGGTGCAGGGCATTTGCCGGGATTTTGATATTGCTGATATTAATTTGGTGAAGCCCGGCATTGGCGAGGCCACGCGAGTACTGTTGCGCCGTTTGCCTTGGAAAATTTTGGTGCATAGCCTGAATGACGAGGAGCATTTGGGTCATTTGTATCAGCTGGCGCGGGAAAAAAACGTTCAGTTGCAGGTTTATCCTTTGCAAAATTATCGGGCTTGCGGCTTGATTCAGAATTTGGCGGATAGTTAAGGCGGATATTATAATATGAAAGAAATTTTACTGGCCTGTGATTTGGATAACACGCTGATTTACTCCTACAAGCACCGCGTGCCGGGTGATAGCTGTGTGGAATGGTTGGACGGGCAGGAGCAAAGCTTTATGACGGAGCGCACGCAGGCGCTTTTGCGGCAACTGCCGGCCAATGTGCGGCTGGTTCCGGTCACTACGCGCTCAAAGGAGCAATATCAACGGATTTGTTGGCCGAATCTGGCCGAAGTTGCCAGCCCGCAATGGGCGGTTTGCAGCAATGGCGGCCTGCTTTTGGCGGAGGGAGCGCCGGAACCAGCCTGGCAGATGGAGGCGGCCCGGCTGGTTGCGCCTTATGAGCAGGTTTTGGCGGAGCTGGCCTGGCAGCTGCGCGAGCTTTCGGAATATAAGCGTTGTAAAATGGTTGATGATATTTATTTATATACAGTTTGCCAGGATGTGGCCGAGGCGGAGCAGTGCTTGGCAGATTTTTATGGCTTTGGCGGTTTGCAGGTGGTGCGAGGCGGTCGCAAAGTTTATTTTCTGCCGCCGGAAATCAACAAGGGGGCGGCGGTGCGCCGTTTGCGGCAGCGTTGGCCAGAGGCTGTGCTGGTGGCGGCTGGCGACAGTGAGCTGGATTTGTCGATGCTGGAGGAAGCGGATTTGGCGCTGTTGCTCAATGAAGCTTTAGCTGAGCAGTTGGTTAATCCGTGGCGCTTGGTTTGCCCGCCAGAGGCGCATTTTGCGGAGTTCTTGCTTGAGAGCGTACTGAAGTTGCTGCCTTAAATTTGGGCATAAAAAATAGGAAATGATTGATGGCTTGTGTGTATTGAAAATTCATTTTTGGATTTTGGCCTTTAATGCTGATGATTTTGTTGGCAATATATTTAATTTAAATATCTTTTTCACGCTGTTGGTGAGCCTTTTTGGTGCTTGGAGCTTTAAGGAGAGGCAATGGTGGTTGTTTGTTCTCTGCTTTTTGTTGTTAAGTTTTGTTAATTTTGATTATGCCGTTACCGGTTTGGTGCTGATGCTGATTTTTTATTTGTGTCGCAACAAGCCATGGTTAGGAGCGGTTCTGTACACGCTTTATTATTTGCCGGCGCTTAATGGGAATATGGACGACCCGCTGGCTCTAAAACTGGGCGAGCAGGCAATCGGCTTTGAGATATTCGCGTTGCTGGCTCTGCCGTTCATTTATTTACATACCAAAACTAACTTGCATATTTCCAAATGGTTTTTTTATGCGTATTATCCAATGCATTTGTTTTTAATTTTTTTGATAAAAAATTGGGAGGATTTTAACTTGAATATTCTGGTAAGAGAATACGCCGTTCAGGATTTACTGGCGATGCTGGAGATTTGGAACGAGGTGGTGGAGGAAGGCATTGCTTTCCCGCAGGAGCAGCCTCTTGACGAGCAGAGAGGTGCGCAGTTTTTTGCGGCTCAAAGCCATAGTGCGGTGGCGGAGGAACAGGAAAGCGGCCAGCTTTTGGGCCTTTATATTCTGCACCCCAATAACGAGGGCCGCTGCGGCCATATTTGCAACGCCAGCTATGCGGTGAGCGCGGCCAGCCGCGGCCTGCATATTGGCGAAAAGCTGGTGCTGGATTGCCTGGAACAGGCGCGGCTGCTGGGCTTTGGTGTTTTGCAGTTTAACGCCGTAGTGGCCACCAACCTGCACGCCCGGCATCTTTATGAACGGTTGGGTTTTGTGCAGTTGGGCACTATTCCGGCTGGTTTTCGGATGAAAGACGGCCATTTTGAAGATATTTGTCCATATTATCATACATTATAGGAGGGCTTGATTATGTCTGATTATGCTGTAAAAATGAACCTTGAAAAATATACTGAAGTATGTTTTTACATTGAAAACCCTAAGGTTATGGCTGTTGCCGAAAAAATGGAGGAGCTATGCCAGGATGCCTATATGAACGGCTACAACTGGGAGGCCTTTTTCAACTGTTATTTAGCTCAAAATGCGCCGGAACTGCTGGAGGATATGCACACCGACCCGGAGGCCGGTATGTATGTGGCTTATTATGATTTAACGCCGGAAAATGAGGCCAAAGCGGACAAGTTTAACGAGCTTATTCACAAGCTGGTGGAGGAGCCGGAATTGCTCTATGATTTTATGCGGGAACACGCCTGGGACGTTGAATGGGATTAATGCAGGTTAAAACTGTTAAGGAAAACAAAAAGCAATATCTTGATTTGCTGCTGCTGGCTGACGAACAGGAAAGTATGATTGATCGTTATCTGGAGCGCGGCACAATGTTCGCTTTGTTTGACGATGGTCTGCGAACCGTTTGCGTGGTGACGGACGAGGGCGGCGGTGTTTTGGAGGTTAAAAACCTGGCCACTGTGCCGCAGTTTCAGGGCCAGGGCTGGGGCCGGCAAATGCTGGCTTGGTTGGCTGATTTTTACCACGGGAGATACCAGATAATGCAGGTGGGGACGGGGGATAGTCCGCTGACCCTGCCTTTTTACTTAGGCTGTGGTTTTTGGCAATCGCACATTGTTAAGGATTTTTTTCTGGAAAACTATGATCATCCAATATATGAAGCAGGAAAGCAGCTGCGAGATATGATTTATCTGCAAAAGGAGATATAACATAATAAGGGAGTATTGATTGTGAAAAATAAGCTGATTTTATATATTGCAACTTCCTTAGATGGATATATTGCTGAAAAAGATGGCAATATCAGTTTTTTATATGACACGCCAAGCCCAACGCCCGACCTTGGTTATGAAAAATTTTACAATTCTATAAAGGCGATTATAATTGGCGGAAAAACTTATCGTCAGATAAAAAACGAACTTTCGCCTGATAAATGGCCCTATGAGGAAATGCCGTGCTATGTATGCACCCACCAGCAAAATCAATCTGACCCGAATGTTCAATTCACATCTTTGCCGCCGGGGCAACAGGTGCTAGATTTAATTTCTCAGGAGCACAAGGGAAATGTTTGGTTGATGGGCGGCGGAGAGATAATTCGTTGCTTTATGCGTGAGAATTTAATTGATGAATATTATATTTATGTGATGCCGACCGTTCTTGGCAACGGAATACCACTTTTTCCGGCTGGTTTTCCCAAAACTAATCTTAAATTAGAAAGCTGCAAAAATATTGGCGAGGTTGTTGAGTTGGTTTATCGAAAAAAAGAGTAGTGCAGTAATTGCCCTATTTTGTTTAGCTTCACAAAATAATATAAGCCAACGTTTACTTATGCAAACGTTGGCTTGGTTGATTGCTTATTTCTTTTTAACGGGGAAGTAAACCTCAGTTTCCCATTGCTCGGGCGGTAGCATTTGAAAGCTGCCTTTGGTGTAAATATCGAAAGGCGCGCCGCAGCATTCGTAGTCGCTTTCAGCTATCCAGTTCATTAAAGCGCCATAAGCGTCGTGCAGGGAGGAGTAAGCGCCTTTGTGAATTGTCATCGCGCATAAAGAGCCTGGCAGTAGCTTGTCGGCTTGTTTTTCTTCCTCAACACCCACAAATAGTTCAATATCCGAATGGTCAGGGTCAAATTCTCGGTCATTGTAAATTGCGCCGCAAATGTTGTTTGGGGTCAGCTTTTTTTTAGCAATGCGTTCAAAAATGCTGCTGTAATACTGGCCAAATTCACCCACGCCCATATTCTGGCGGCAGGTCAGCACGGCTCTGTTGGGCGTTTCCAGTAATTTAATTTCATAATTCTTTTGATATTCCATAATATTTCCAGTCCTTTCAATGCTTTGCAAATGCGCGTCAAGCTCATTGATTATCAGCTGGGTACTTTGCATTTGCTGTTGTAATTTGTGTTGTTGGCGGCGCAGCTTGGCCAAAAGCAGCTCCGCTTCGGTACACTCCATCAGCTGGGCGATTTCCACCAGGGAGAAGCCATAACGTTTGAGCCTTTGAATAAGCAGCATTTTGTCCAGCTGTGTTTGGTTATAATAGCGGTAGCCGGTGAATTTGTCCACCTTGCTTGGCTGCAACAGGCCAATGCGGTCATAATAATGCAGTGTTTTAATCGTAACCTGACATATTTTGGAAAATTCTCCCACGGTAAACATCGTTTCGCCTCCATGAATGTAATGCTTTGTTCCGGAACTAAGAACATTATAAGTCATACCCTAAGGGTAGAGTCAATAGGTTTTTGCAAAATAAAAACCCCTCTGTTATTTCTAACAGAGGGGTTTCAGGCTGGTGACACGTATGGGATTCGAACCCATGAATGCCAGCGTGAGAGGCTGGTGAGTTAAGCCGCTTCTCCAACGTGCCAAATGGTAGCGGTGACTGGATTTGAACCAGTGACACCACGGGTATGAACCGTGTGCTCTGACCAACTGAGCTACACCGCCGTTGCCGTGCTGTATTATAATACAAAAAAAAATGTAATTTGTCAAGGGGTTTTTGAAAAATTTAGAAAAAAAATTGAAAAAATTTTATTTTAGCATTGTTCAGCGCCTTTCAATGCGTTATAATTATATTAAAGATAAAAAAAGAGGAGTTTTGAAAAGATGTTGTTTGCAAACAAAATTCTAAATTGGAAAAATATCGGGTTGTTTATATTGTTTTGTTTGTTGCTGGCTTGTCCCGGCCAGGCGACTGCCGCAGAACCAAACCCGCCGATGGAAATTTACACGGATTATTATGTAATCGGCGGGCAGGGTTATGCGCATTTTTTGGCTTTTAGTGACAAACGGGAGGCTGCTTATGCAGCAGCCCTGAACAATTTTGCCGAGCTGTTGCCGGAGGAGGTGCAGCTGTATTCTCTGTTGGCTCCAACCTCTTCAGCCTTTGGCTTGCCTGATGATTACGCCTGCTATTTTCCCAATCAATCAAAGCTGATTGCCAGAGTGCAGGCTCAGCTTGACGAGCGTTTTGAACATATTAGCATTTATGATACGCTGGCTGAACACGCTGACGAATACTTATATTTTCGCACGGATCATCATTGGACGGCTCGCGCCGGTTATTTGGCCTATTTGCAGGCGGCGGCGGTTATGGAATTGGAGCCGGTGGATTTGCAGGACTATCCATTGCAGGACAGCGGCGTTGATTATTTGGGTTCCATTTACAGCGCCACGGCCAGCTCCGGCTTAATGGCTCAACCGGATCGTATTTTTTATTACCAGCTGCCGGACAGCATAACCTACACATATTGGAACAACAACGGCCAGCCCAGCACTTCGCAGGGGCTTTACAAGGAGTGGTGGCTGAAGCAGCCTAACAAATATGCCTTTTTTATGGGCGGTGATTTACCTTATATCAAGCTGCAAACTCAGGCTCAGACCGGCCGCCGTTTGGCTGTTATCAAGGATTCCTATGCAAATACCATTATACCATTTTTAACTGCGCATTATGACGAAATATATGTGATTGACCCACGCCACAGCAGTTTTAATGCTTTGGATATAATTAAGGAAAACGCAGTTGATGAGGTTTTGTTTGTTAATTACACGCGGGTGGTTTGTCTGCCGGAATTTTCCCAGGCGCTGGTTGATTTGACTGAACGAAAGTCAGTTTTGGTGCAGCCGGTGGGGTGAGTTGGTTTAATTTACGCCAAAATAGGCAATAATACCGTTGTAAAGGCCGCGAGCAAATGCCTGTGGGTCGGTGCGCATTAAAAAGGCGTCGTCCAGGTTAGTGATATAGCCGATTTCCATTAGCACGGCTGGCATATATGTGTGGCGTAGCACAAACAAGCCGGAGTTTTGTTGCACGCCGCGATTTTCCAGCCCGGTGGCATTGTGTAGCCCCACCAGCATATATTCCGCAAAAACGCTGGCTTCCGAGCCTAATCGATAAACATAGGCTTCGCTGCCGCTGGCCGTGATGATGGTGCTGGCGTTGCAGTGAATACTGATAAAGTAGTCAGCGCCCCAGGAATTGGCCATTGTCACTCTGGTTTGCAAGCTGGTGGTGGTGCTGGTGCCCAACTGCTCTTCAGGGTAAGTGCGGGAGGTGCGGGCCTCAAAATTGGGGTTGGCGTTCAGCATATCGGCCAGCAGAATGCCAACCTCGTAATTGATGTCTTGTTCGCGCAGGCCAAAAGCCTCTGCGCCGGCGTTGGGATTTTGCGGATTGTGTCCCTGATCAATGAAAATTTTTATTGCCATAAATTGTCACCTTTCCTTAATTGCTATTTTTTTTGCAAGATTTAATTTATTTTATGCGATAATTTGCAATTTGCTATTTACTATTGCTGCAAAATGTACTATAATAAATACAAAAGGTGGCTTTAAGTTTTTTTAATTGGCCAAAAAAGGAGAAAAGGTATGTTGGTTCAATACGCAGCTGTAGGCTTGCTGTTTATCGGCGCAGTGTTTTTTGCTTGCGCGGCGCTGATAGTTTCCCGCTTGTTGCAGCCGCACAATCCTTACAAACAAAAAAATATCACCTATGAGTGCGGTATGCTGCCACTGGGTGATGCTTGGGTGCGCTTCAAACCGTCTTATTTTGTGACTGGTTTGATTTTTCTTTTATTTGATGTTGAAACAATGTTTCTGTTGCCTTGGGCGCTGTGTTTCACTAAAATGGGATTGGCAGCCCTTTTGGAAATGTTTGTGTTTATCGGCATTTTATCAGCTGGCTTGGTCTATGCCTGGAAGGAGGGTGCGTTGCAGTGGCACTGAAAACGAATATTCTGTTTCCGCGCAAGGTTGGTATGCCGGACGGTGACCCCAGCCAAATTCATGATTTGCTAACGCCGGAGGAATTGGAAAGCCGGGGCATTTTGTTCACCAGCTTGGATAAATTGTTTCGTTGGGGCACAGGATGGTCGCTTTGGCCATTGCAGTTTGGTCTGGCTTGCTGCGCCATTGAAATGATTTGCACCACGCAAAGCCGTTTTGATATGTCGCGCTTTGGCTTTGAGGTTTTCCGCAACTCGCCCCGGCAGGCGGATGTGATGCTGGTGGCGGGTACGATAACCGAAAAAATGCGCCCCTCTGTAGAGCTTTTATATCATCAAATGCCGGAGCCTAAATGGGTGATTGCCATTGGCAGTTGCGCCATCAGTGGCGGCCCCTTTGTGGATTCCTATTCCGTGGTGGCCGGAGCTGATAAGGTGGTGCCGGTGGACGTTTATATTCCAGGCTGCCCACCGCGGCCGGAGGCGATCATCGACGGTATGTTGCAGCTTAAAGCCAAGCTGCGGTATCCTGAAAGGCAAAAGGTGGTGCGAGATGTTAAGTAAACAGGAAGTTGCCGCAATGGTGCAGCAAAAATTTTCACAGATGGTGGAGCTGTTGCCGGATACGGACTGTGAATATAGGGTGATGTCGTTACAAGCCTTGTTACCGATTTGCCAGGAACTGAAAGCCGCCGGTTATGCTTTTTTGGCGGATATTACAGCGGTTGATTATTTAAATGAAGGTTATTTTCGTCTGCTGTATCAGGTTTGCAACTACCAAAACGGTGATATTATTGTATTGAAAGTTGATGTTTCTCGCGACGAGCCGTTGGTGGAAAGTGTTTGTCCGGTTTGGGCGGCGGCCAACTGGCTGGAGCGCGAGGTTTACGATATGTTTGGTATTGTGTTTAAAAATCATCCCAGATTGGAGCGTATTTTGATGTGGGAGGGCTTTGAGGGCTGGCCGCTACGCAAGGATTTTGTGCATCAGCCCACCAAATATCAGGGCAGGAGGCGGCTGGATTGATTAATATGACAAATGAAAACGGTCATTACAGCGAGGTTTATCAGCTGAACTTTGGCCCGCAGCACCCCAGCACGCACGGCGTTTTGCATATGCTGGTGGAGATGGACGGTGAAACCTGCGTGGGTGTAGATACCAAAATTGGCTATCTGCACCGGGGTATGGAAAAGCTGCTGGAAAGTCGTACTTATTTGCAAGGTTTGCCATACACTGATCGTTTAGATTATTTGGCTGGGGTTAACAACAATCTGCCTTATGTACTGGCGGTGGAGAAGCTGCTTGGGGTGGAGGTGCCGGCCAGGGCCAACCTGCTGCGGATGTTGACCTGCGAGATTATGCGCCTGGCCTCTTATATGGTAGGCATTGGCATTTATATTATGGATCTTGGCGCGGTTTCTGGCGTGTTTTATCCGTTTCAGCAGCGTGAATATGCGTTGGATTGTATGTCTGCGCTGTGTGGCGCGCGGATGACCCAAAGCTATATTCGCTATGGCGGGGTGCAAGCTGATATTAATGAAGAATTTGACGCAACAATGCAAAAGCTGTTTGATGAAGTGCCGCGTTTCATTGAGATGTATCACAAGCTGATTGATGAAAATGAGATTTTCCTGACGCGTACCAAAGGCATTGGTGTAATCAGTGCGGAGGATGCAATGGATTACGCGCTGACCGGTCCTAATTTGCGGGCTTCCGGCGTGGATTATGATTTGCGGCGCGACGCGCCTTATTGCTTATATGACCGCTTTAATATTAAGGTGCCGGTGCTGACGGCTGGCGATTGTCACGCGCGTTATATGCAACGAATGTTGGAGTGCGAGGAGATTTTGCAGCTGATTAAGGAAATTTACGCAGCTTTGCAGGCTGAACCGGCTGGTGAGATTATGGCGAAAATTCCTAAGGTGCTGAAGCCGGCAGCTGGCGAGGCTTACGCGCAGACAGAAAATCCCAAGGGGATTATGGGCTGTCTGGTGGCCTCGGAGGGCAAACTGAACCCGCTGCGAGTGCATTTTCGCCGTCCTTCTTTTGATAACATTGCGATATTTGAAAAGATTATGCCAGGGCACAAGGTGGCGGATTTGGTTTCCATCATTGCCAGCTTTGATATAGTTTTGGGTGAGATTGACGGTTAAAAAATATATATATAAATAGAGGAAAACAATATGGAATTTATTAACAATATTTTTGTTAATATTGCTGGTTTAATCCGTTGGGTCTTTGATTGGCTACTGGGGCTTTTAGGCTTGCCGCTTGGTTTGACGGATGTTTTGATGGTGGCTGTGTACTGGGTGGCCATTGTGATTGTCTGTGTGCTGTGCGCCCTTTTTTACGTAATTTGGGAGCGCAAGCTGGCCGGCTACATACAGCGGCGGCCCGGGCCAAACCGTTTGGGACCAAACGGCTGGCTACAAACCATTGGCGACGCCATCAAGCTGGTGATGAAAGAGGACATTGTGCCGGATAAGGCGGATAAGCCGGTGCATTTGCTGGCTGCTTTGTTGGCTTTTGTACCGCCAATGTTGGCTTTGGCGGCAATTCCCTTTGGCGAGGGGATGGCGGCGTTGGATTTGCAGCTGGGTGTGGTTTATGTAATTGCTGTCACCACGTTGGCTTCCTTGCCGGTGTTGTTGGCTGGTTATGCCTCAAACAACAAATATTCTTTGGTGGGCGGCATGCGTGTGGTCAACCAGGCCATTAGTTATGAGGTGCCGCAGGCTTTTGCCATTTTAAGCGTGATTATGGTGGCCGGAACCTTTAATTTGACGGAGATTGTGCATTTTCAACAGCAGCATTTGTGGCTGGTTTGTGTGCAGCCGCTGGCTTTTGTTATCTATATAATTTCGGCTGTAGCGGAATGTAATCGCGCCCCGTTTGACTTGCCGGAGGGTGAAAGCGAGCTGACGGCAGGCGTTTTCACCGAATATTCCGGTATGCGTTATGCTCTGTTTTATTTGGCCGAATATTGTAATATGTTTGTGGCGGCAGGTTTGGCAACAACTCTGTTTTTGGGTGGTTTTAGCGGGCCATTTTTGCCGGGCTGGCTTTGGTTTATTCTAAAAACGTTTGTGATTATGTCAATTTTTATCTGGGTGCGCTGGACTTTGCCGCGTGTTCGGGCTGACTATGTGTTGCGTTTTTGCTGGAAACTGCTGGTACCGCTGACATTGCTTAATATGCTGGTGACTGGCGTGGTTTTGTATATTTTAGCATAAAGTCTAAATTTAATTGAATTTTCATTATTAGGTGTTTATATATAAAAGGAAGTGGCGATATGTTTGGAAAGGGTATTCTTAAAGGCTTGGGGGTTACGGCCAAGGAGGCTGTGAGTCCGCGTCTAACGGAAAAGTACCCAGAGGAAAAGCCTCAGCTGCCTGCGCGTTGGCGGGGTGGCACGTTTGCGCTAGACAAGGAGGCTTGTATTAGCTGTGGCCTTTGTGCAATGGCCTGCCCGAACAAGGTTATACGGCAGAAGTTTGATAAGGATGAGAACAATAAAAAATTCTGCACGGAATTTGTGATGGAGAGGCAATATTGCCTGTTTTGTGGGTTGTGTGTGGAGGCTTGTCCAAAAAGCTGCTTGCACTTAACGCAGGAATTTGAAACGGCAGTTTATGCTGCGGCTGATGTGCCACAGGATTTGTTGGCCCAGAGCAATATGGAGCAGTCACTTTCCAAATATGGCGCTAAGCCGCCGTTGCCGAAGCCGGCTCCAAAGCCGGTCGTATCAGCTGAAAGTTCGGCCAAAGGAGGAGATGCCTGATGCAGATTTTACAAACCTTAACCTTTTGGGCTTTGGGCGGTTTGTTGCTGTTGTTTGCCCTGGGGACTTTGGTTTTTCGGAATATGATTCACGCTTTTTTATCATTTATTGCGGCGTTGCTCTGCGTGGCTGGGGTTTATTTCAGCTTGCAGGCGGATTATCTAGGCGGCGTTCAGGTGATTGTTTACGCAGGTTCGGTGGCTATTTTGATTGTGCTGGCTTTGTTTTTAATCAATCGTCGTTCCGGCGATATGGCGCACACTAATAAGTGGCGGCATAAATGGTTGGGCAGCACTTTTGCAGCAGTTTTAGTGGGTGGTTGTTTGGTGGGCACTATCCTTTATACTCATTTTACTGGCTGGCCGTTGATGGGTGAAACGGCGGAAAATTCGCCTTTGCCCTATACGGAGCTGACCGATGGACTGCTCAATCAATATGTGATAGCCTTTGAGGCGATGGCAATGTTGCTGTTGGCTGCTTTGGTGGCGGCGATTATGACAGCCACTGAGCCGGAAAAAGCTGAAAATAGCGAGCAGGGGAGGGTTGCCTGATGCTGGATACGATTGAAAGAATTATCAACAATCTGTTGCTGCCATTTTTGGCGGCGGTTGGTAATTGGCTGGGTAGCCTGGATTTTGGCGCTATGTTGAGCGAGGGAGTTTACTTCGTTTTTCATCTTAGCCTGACGCATTATTTGTTGCTGGCCGCAGCATTGTTTACGATTGGTTTGCTGGGTGTGATGACGCGGCGCAATTTAATTGCTTTAATCATTTCTATAGAATTGATGTTGAATGCGGCTAATATCAACTTTTTGGCTTTTGGTCAATATTTGGGTCAGGCTTCTGGTAGTGTGATGGCTATATTCGTGTTGGCTCTGGCCGCGGCTGAGGCGGCTGTGGGCTTGGCGATTGGTTTGTATTTGTATCGCCGCAATGGCACTATTGATGTGGAACAGTTCCACTTCCTGCGCGGTTGATTGGATTTGTTGGGGTAGATGGCTTATGAAATTGTATTATTATAATATGAAGAAATTTGTTAAAGCCTTGTTGCTGTTAACCCTGCTTTTAGGTTTGCTTACGGCTTGTACTGAGCCTGAGCCAGGCAAGGACGCCGTGCTGGTGGTGGAGCAATATGTGAATCTGGAAAATGGGATGACCTATGTTACCAGCACGATGACATGGGAACAGGGCAAGTTGGTTTCCATGCGTTTTTCTCAAACCTTTGATACGCAGGATCACGCAGCCACGGCTTATTTGATTCGGGAAAAGGAACTGGGGGATTTTGGACAGCTCAGCTTGGAAGACACTGTGCTCAGCTATAACGTAAACATTGAGCCTTGGGAGGGTAAGACCTATGCTCAAATGTTAGAAACAATGCAAAATGATGACGATTGGCAAGTGGTGGAGGAGCTTTCCGGTGAGGTGGAGCCTGAAGCCACCGCGAATAATTCCTGAATTTAGTATATAGAACAACTTGGAATATTTGAAAAAGAAATTGGGAGAAAAAAGATGCTGGTTTATTTTTGGTTAATACCATTACCGGTTTTGGCGACACTGTTGCTGACGCTGGCCTTTGGCAAACAGCTAGGTTTGAAATCGGCCTGGCTGGGCATATGCGGCACGGTTGCTTCGTTTGTTCTGGCAGTGGCCTGTGCGCCGGCAGTGTTTGGCGGCGAGGTTGCCAGCCTGTCGTTCACTTGGTTTGGTGATTTGCAATTTGGCTTTTTGCTGGATAAGCTATCGTTGCTGTTGCTGCTGCTGGTATCGTTTTTGGCAACTTTAATTTTGCTTTATGCCTACGGTTATATGGAGCACGAAAGCGGTTTGTTGCGCTTTTTTGCTGAGGTGCAGCTGTTCGTCTTTTCCATGCTGTCAGTGGTTTTGGCCAACAATCTGTTGCAGGCTTTCATCTTTTGGGAGATTATGGGCTTGTGCTCATATTTGTTGATTGGCTTTTGGTTCTTTAAACCCAGCGCGGCGGCCGCGGCTAAAAAAGCTTTTTTGGTGACGCGCGTCGGCGATGTGGTGATGTTGGTTGGCATTATTTTGCTGTTTGATATGTTTGGCAGTGTGGAATATAGCGTGATGTTGAGCCAGGCCGCAGCCGGAAGCTATGATCCTTTCTGGTTGACGATTGCTACCTTGTGCATCTTTGGCGGTGTTATTGGTAAATCTGCTCAATTCCCATTGCATGTTTGGCTGCCAGACGCGATGGAGGGCCCCACGCCGGTTTCCGCATTGATTCACGCAGCCACGATGGTTAAGGCTGGCATTTATCTTTGCGCGCGTTTATTCCCGCTGTTCTTATTAACGCCCAAGACAACAGATTTTATGCTGGTGATTGGTACTGTCACCGCTTTGGGTACCGCTTTAATGGCGGTGGTCAATCGTGATTTTAAGCGGATTTTGGCTTTTTCCACGCTTAGCCAGCTGGGTTTTATGGTGGTGGCCTTGGGCTCGCTGAATTATGTGGCGGCAGTTTTGCATTTGATTAATCACGCTTTTTTCAAGGCCTTGTTGTTTATGGGAGCTGGTTCGGCCATTCATGGCACTGGCACTAATGATATTTATGAAATGGGCGGTTTGTTGAAATACCAAAAGGTGACGGGTTTAACTATCCTTTGTGCCACGGTTTCCATTGCCGGCCTGCCGCCGTTTGCCGGTTTTTGGAGTAAGGATGAAATTTTGCTGGCTGCCTATGAGGCGGCGCCGCCGGTGTTCTGGCTGCTGGCTTTAACCAGTTTTTTGACGGCTTTTTATATGTTCCGTTTGTTCTTTGTGGTTTTCTGCGGGCCGAAGCGCGGCGATTACCATGGGCACGAAAGTAGCCTGCCGATGATTGCGCCGTTGGTTGTGTTGGCCTTCTTTGCCTTGGGCAGTGGCGCGTTGACTAAGCCGGTGACAGTATTGCTTACAGGTCATGCACATGAAGCTTCCACGCATTTTCCAATGATTATTTCCATTGTGGCGGTGGTGCTGGGCATTGGCCTTTCGGCGGCGGTTTATTTCTTCAATATTTTTTCGGCGGAAAAGGTGGCCCAAACCTGCGGGCCGCTTCACAAGCTGTTGTTGAATCGCTACTATATTGACCGCTTGTATGAAAAAATCTCTTACTGGTTTGCGGTTCGCTTTGCGGAGTTAGCGGATGTAATAGATAAATATGTGATTGACGGACTGGTAAATTTGCTGGCAAAGCTGAATATTTGGTTGGCTGATTTCTGCCGTTGGTTTGATTATAATGTAGTTGACGGTCTGGTTCGCGGTTTTTGCTTTGTGGTTGGCGGATTTGGCGGTTATATGCGGCGTTATGCCTCCGGTGGCTCGCAGGGTTATCTGGCCTTGGTTCTGGCTGGGGTGTTTGTACTGTTATTGGTGGCGATTGGAGGGGTGAGCTGCTTATGAACGAATTAAACTTGCTTAACGTTCTGCTGTTTTTACCTCTGCTAGGAGCTGCGGTGGTTTTTGTTGGCGGCACACTGAACAAAAAGCCAGCTTTTGTGAAATGCTTAGCCCTGGTGGTTTCTCTGTTGCCACTGCTGGTAAATCTATTAATGCTGGTTCGATATGACTATTTGTTACCAGCTGGCGAGTTTCAATTTTTAACCTTGCAAGATTGGATTACCTCGCTAGGTATAACTTACACAGTTGGTTTGGACGGACTGAGTATGCCGTTGATTTTCCTTACCAGCTTGCTCACGCCTTTGGTGGTGTTGCTCTCCTTTGATGAACACAAAGATTTGCGCACGTATTTCACACTGCTGCTGCTTTTGGAATGTGGCCTTTTTGGTGTTTTTGCGGCGCTGGATTTCTTCCTGTTCTATTTGTTCTGGGAATTGGTTTTGATACCAATGTATTTCCTGATTTTAGGGTGGGGCGGCCCGCGCCGGCGTTATGCGGCCATTAAATTCTTCGTTTACACTCACGTGGCTTCGTTGATAATGCTGGTTGGCATTTTCGCTATTGTGTTTAGCGCGGCTGGTGAACTAGGGCAAATGAGCTTTAATATTTTGACTATTAGCGAGTATGTAAAACTGCCTTTGAATTTGCAGTATTTGATTTTCCCGGCTTTGTTCTTTGGTTTTGCCGTCAAAATTCCTACAGTACCATTTCATACCTGGTTGCCAGATGCTCACGTGGAGGCGCCCACCGGCGGTTCTGTCTTCCTGGCGGCTGTTATGTTGAAAATGGGTGGCTATGGCTTGGTGCGCATTGCTTTTGCGTTACTGCCAGAGGCGGCGGTGCATTATGCTTTGCCGATGGCTATTTTGGGCATTATCAGCATGCTTTATGGGGCGTTGCTGGCCTTGGCTCAGGATGATTTGAAGAAGATGATTGCTTATTCTTCTGTCAGCCATATGGGTCTGTTGTTGTTTGGTTTGGCGATGTTGCAGGAAAGGGCGTTTAACGGCGCAGTGTTGCAGATGTTTGCGCATGGGCTAATTTCTGCTATGCTCTTTATGGTCTGCGGTATTTTGCAGCACAGTGTTGGCACGCGGCGGATTGGCGATTTGGGTGGTGTGGCCTCGGTTTTGCCAAGGCTTTCCGCTTTAACAGTTTTTGCTTTCTTTGCCTCTGTGGGCTTGCCAGGCCTATTGGGCTTTATCCCGGAGCTTCAGGTTTTCCTGGGTGCGTTCAGCGCTAACAAGCTGCTGACGGTGATTGCAATGCTTTCGATGATTGTGACGGCTGCTTATTATCTTTGGGCATTGGAGCGAGCTTATTTTGGCCAGCCCTCAACGGATTTGATTGAGAAAAAGCCGCACGATTTGCAATGGTTTCAAACATTGCCCCTGCTGGTGTTGGGCTTGTTGGTGTTGCTGCTTGGTGTTTATCCGGCTCCGGTTACGGATATGATTGCTCAAAGCACCGGATATATTATCGACTTGTTGGGAGGTGTGAGCTAAATGAATTCACTGACTCTCGAACAGTTGATTTTATTGCTGCCGGAGCTGTTGCTGCTGCTTATGGCGATTTTTGTTATGCTGCTGCCGCGCCGGGCGCATAAAATGGCTTGGTTGTTGGCGTCCGGTGGTTTAGCTGTGGATTTGGCTATGTGTTTGTCCTTGTGGAATACCAATGTGGTGATAATGGACGGCGCATATTCGATTGATAATTTTGCAGTATTTATCAAGGTGTTGTTGCTGGGCCTGGCCTTGCTGAATGTAATCGGCTCGCACGATTTTACGGATAAGGTGTATCGCGCCAAGGAATATTACGCCTTGCTGCTTACCGCAATGTTGGGTTTGTTGATAATTCCCAGCGCCACTGATTTTATCACGATGCTGGTGGCATTTGAGTTGGTGAGCATTGCCACTTACGTGTTGCCAATGGCGGAGCTTGATAATCCGCACGGTGGGGAGGCTGCTCTGAAATATTTCCTGAGCGGTGCGTTTGCCTCAGCTCTGATTTTGTATGGTCTATCCTTATTATATGGTTTTACCGGCACCCTTAATTTGGTGGCTTGCAGCGAGGTTATGTTTATGCTGGGCGTCCATCCGGTTTTGGTGCTAGCTTTGGTGCTGCTTTTGGCTGGTTTTGGTTACAAAATGGCACTGGTGCCTTTCCATTGGTGGGCTGCGGATACTTACACCGGTTCATCCTCGCCAACCACCGGCTTTTTATCCGGTGTGACGCAAAAAGGCGCTTTTGTGGTGGCTCTGAAAATCATTGTTGTTTACGCCGCGGTGCTTTCACCTTTAGCCAGCTTGCTTTTAGGCCTACTTTGTGTTGTTACGATGACTGTTGGCAACGTGCTGGCTTTGAAACAGCAGGATGTTAAACGAATGATTGCTTATTCCAGTGTGGCGCACGCCGGCAACATTGGCGTTGGTTTTGTGGTTGGCGGTTCAGGTGTGGTTGGTTCCTTTGTGCACATCTTGGCGCACGCTTTGATGGCGATTGCCTGTTTCTTTGTTTTGCAGCTGGTTCTGGAGCGCAAGGGCGGCACCAGCTTGCGGCATTTTCGTGGGTTGGGCAAGCAAATGCCAGCTTTGGCCGCAGCTATGATGCTGTTGTTGCTTTCCTTTGGCGGTGTTCCGCCTCTGCTGGGCTTTTGGGGCAAAATGCTAATGGTGGTTTCCGCTGTGGGCCTGGGCGGTTGGTATACAGTGCTGGCGTTGATTTTGGTGCTGAACAGCGCGCTCTCGTTGGTGTACTATGCAGCGGTAATCAGGGAGATGTATATGCGCCCGGCAGAGCAGGAACTTTTGCCTGCAACCGGCAGTGGTAAGTCTTATTTACTGGCCGTTTGGTTGGCGGTAGCGTTGTTGCTGGGGCTGGGCTTGTTGCCTAACTTGCTGACGGAAATTTGCACAGGTGCGGCCAGTTTTGTGTCGCCTTGGATGCCTTGGTAAATCGGGCGAAAGAGAGGTGTATTTTAATTGAGTATTATCACGATTTTGCTTGTTTTACCTTTGCTTGGCGCGTTGCTAATGTTGTTTTTGGCAAAGCAGCCGCAGCTTGCTAAATATGTTGCCTTGTTGTGCAGCGGCGCGGTGTTGTTGGGCAGCTTGGTGATGTTGGCTGGTTATGATCTATCCACGACCGATTATCAATTTTGGCAGGATACCGAATGGTTCCCAGCTTTTGGCGTGTCGTTCACGGTGGGCTTGGACAGCCTTTCCTTACCTTTGTTTATGCTAACCACTTTGCTATGTTTTTTGGTGGTACTTTATTCTTGGGATGTAACAGAACGCGCGCCGTTTTATTACGGCCTGCTATTGCTGCTGGAAACCGGTGTGTTGGGTGTTTTTTCGGCGTTGGATTTCTTCCTGTTTTATATATTCTGGGAAATTGTTTTAATTCCAATGTTCTTCCTGATTGGCATTTGGGGCGGTGAGCGTCGCAGCTATGCCTCTATGAAGTTTTTGATTTACACGCACGTTGCCTCGCTGATTATGCTGCTGGCTATTGGTGCGATG
The DNA here is from genome assembly GCA_022797295.1 of Peptococcaceae bacterium. Lineage (GTDB taxonomy): Bacteria > Bacillota > Dehalobacteriia > UBA4068 > UBA4997 > Avidehalobacter. Next base: position 47,441 of record JAAWKH010000005.1, on the reverse strand, counting down.
TACTTTAAGGCGGCTGATGTTCTGGGATATTACACATTTTCAATTCCAGAAATCACTTCAGTTGGCTTTGATTTGAGTTTTCAGCTGTTGGTATTCCCGGCTTTGTTGTTTGCCTTTTGCGTTAAGCTGCCGGTGGTGCCGGTGCATACCTGGCTGCCAGACGCGCACGTGGAAGCGCCAACGGCGGCTTCGGTGTTGCTGGCCGGCGTGCTGTTAAAAATGGGCGGTTATGGCCTGATTAGAGTGGCTTATCTGATTAATCCACAGGCTGCTCAGCAATATACCTGGCTGGTGGTGGTGCTGGCTCTGCTCAGCATTGTTTATGGTTCCTTTGCCGCCTTTACACAGGATGATTTGAAAAAACTGATTGCCTATTCCTCAATCAGTCATATGGGTTTTGTGCTGATTGGCATTGCCAGCTTTGAGGAACATGCCGTGATGGGCGCAGTTTTCCAGATGGTGGCGCACGGTTTAATTTCTGCTATGCTGTTTATGGGCTGTGGCGTTATCCAACACCATGCTGGAACTCGTTTAATTAGCCGTTTGGGCGGGCTGTATGGCAAAATGCCAGCGGCTATGACAATGCTGGTTTTGGCCTTTTTCGCTTCAATGGGTATTCCCGGTTTTATGGGTTTTTTGGCGGAATTTTCCGTTATGCTTGGTGTTTATCATGCTTTTGGTTGGTTGGTGTTGCTGGTGGCTTTGGGCGCGGTGCTGGCCGTGGGTTATTATCTCTGGGCCTTTCAGCGGGTGGCCTTTGGCTCTTTGCCGACTGGCCTGACGGATTGCAAGGATATTTATTGGTATGAGCTGGCGCCAATGCTGGTTCTGCTGATTTTGACAATTTATTTTGGTTTGCAGCCAAATATGCTGCTGGCTTATATGTCTGATTCTGTTTATAAGCTGGTTAGCTTGGTGAGCACAATAATGTAAATTTTGTTAAGGAAAGGCTTAATGATTTTTGATGCTTAAATTGTTTCGGCCAATAGCTTATTTTGAGGCGTTGGCCCTGATTAAGCCTGCTGATTTGCAGGCCCTTGGCTATCGACTGTTGCTGTTGGATGTGGATAACACCATCACAACTTGGAACAATCAACAGCTTGCGCCGGAGGTGGAACAATGGTTTACTCAGCTGTCGCGATATGATTTGCAGGCCTGCTTGCTTTCCAATAACTCGGCGGAGCGTTTGCAGGGCTTGGCAAACCATTTGGGGGTTGCTTTTTATGCCAAAGCGCGCAAGCCTTTGCCGGCTGGTTATCGACGCGCTATCCAGCAAATGGGCGGGCAGCCGGCTCGCACCTTAATGTTAGGGGATCAGTTGCTGACGGACATTTTAGGGGCCAGTTTGGCTGGTTTGGATTCGGTTTTGCTGCGGCCAATTTCTCTGGCGCAGGAATTTCGCTGGACATATGTAAACCGGCGTATTGAAAAGCTGTTTATTAAAAAGGTGCTGGCTATTACCCCGCACAACCATTTTAATTTGTAAGAAAGCGCCGTCTGGCTGTTGCCGGGCGGCTTCCTTTTGCTGAAAATTAATCTGCTAAGGGCTAGTATACTTTGCCAAGCTGCTGCATATCTATTAGCAAAACAAGGAGGCGGCTTTGGCTATGGCAAACCGGGATTTATTCAGAGGAATTGACGCATATGACAGCCAGCGGCGGCGCGAGCCGTTAAGCAAATCACCTTTGCAGGTGTTGGGACGGCGCTTGATGGTGCAGGCGGCTGCGGCGTTGTTGTTGTTTTGCGGTATAGTTTATTTGTATGAGCAGGAAAGCGCTATCGGCGAGGGAGTGCGTTATATTGTTGCTTTGGCTTCAGCCGATGAGCAGGAGGTTATGGCGGTGGGCAGTTTTGCCGATTTGTGGCAGGATTTGCGAGGCCGAGCTGAGCAGTTGCAAGCTGATGTTTCGTCTGATACTGATAAAAAAGACGAGCCGGATGATATGGTGTTGCCAACCTTATCAACGTTGGACGAGGATCCAACAAATTATCAGCCAGGCGAAGAATATCTGGCGGCGGCGCAGCTGGACGAAAGCGGCAATTTGGTGATGATTTTGCCGGCAAGCGGTTTAATGCAAAGCGCTTTTGGTGATATTGATGAACAAGGCTTGACGGTTTCTGGTCTGAAAATATTCTGCCAAAATCAGCAGGAAGTTAAGGCGGCCGCCATTGGCGAGGTTGTTGAGGTGGTGGCAGGGGAAAAGATTGTTTTACAGCATCGAGATGGAGTGGAAAGCTGCTATCAGGGGGTGATTGAGCCTGTGGTACAGGTGGGTGAAACTCTGCGGCAGGGCCAGCTTTTGGGACATATAACAGAAAGCACCTTGTTCTTTCAAGTGGTGCGCGAGGAAACGCCGCTGGATCCCTTTTTGTTCGTTAAGGGGCCGGAATGAGCGGCCAACTTTTGGCGGTTATGTTGGCCGCTTGGTTGCTGCATGAGCTGGGGCATTGGTTGGCTTTGCATAGCTTGGGGTTGGGCGGTCGGCTGCATAACCGTTGGCTGTTAGGTCTATCAATGGAGGTGCCGCCAGCCTGCCAAGGTTGGCGCGAAAGCTTGGTGGCGTTGGCTGGGCCTGGCGCTAATTTGCTGGCCTTGCCTTTGGCGCAGCATTTGGGTTGGCAGGAGTTTTTTGCAGCTAATTTTGTGCTGGCTGGGTTTAATTTGCTGCCTTTGCTGCCTTTGGATGGTGGCAAAGCCCTGCGCGGTTTGCTGAGTGGATTGTTTGGTTGGCTGCGGTTTTCTCGTTTTATGCTATTGTGGGGCAAGGCGGCGGCTTTGGCTTTTGCTGGGGCGGTTTATTATTTTGGCTTGCAGCGTTGGCTGTTGCTTTTGGGTTTGTGGCTTTATTTGGTGGCCTGGCGGGAGGAGCAAAGCTTGCCCTATCTGTTGGGGGTTCGTTTGGCTGCTGGCAATGGACAGGCTGGGCGGCCGTGCCGTTGGCTCAGAGTTCGCCGTGATTTGCCTCTATATCAGTTGGTGGAGAGATTTTCGCCTGGTTGGCATAATATGGTGATTTGGCGTGGCCAACGTTTGGATGGTGATAGGCTGGTTGAAAAATGGTTAGCCGGCTCTGGTGCGCAGATGCTTAGTGATACTTGTGCAAAATAACCAGAAAAAATGTAGTATCAAAAAGGATATAGCCTAAGTTTGCCGAACTAATTAAAGTTAAGTTATTAGCAAAGTAACGGGTCTGAAAATACTCACCTTTGCTTGAAGGAGTCGATTTGATTGGTTAAACTGGCAAAAAGCTGGGCGGCAGAGGTGGAAATGCACCTTTTGCCTTATGTGGACAAGCCTGCTCAGTATTTGGGCGGTGAATATAACAGTTGGGAAAAGGATTGGCAGCAGGCAGCTGCTACTATGGTGTTGCTTTTTCCTGATTTGTATGAGATTGGGATGTCCCATTTAGGGATGCGCATTTTATACGAGGTGGTGAACCGACGGCCGGAATATCTACTGGAGAGGGCCTTTGCGCCGGCTGCGGATATGGAGGAATTAATGCGAAAGCATAATATTCCGCTTTTTAGTTGGGAGAATTACCACGCTGTACGAGATTTTGATATTGTGGGCGTAACCTTGCAATATGAAATGAGTTTTACCAATATTTTGGAAATGTTGGAACTAGCCGGTTTGCCTTTGCTCACGGCAGAGCGGGCGGAGGGTGATTGGCGTTGGCCTTTGGTGGTGGCCGGCGGCCCGTGCGCTTACAACCCGGAGCCATTGGCGGATTTTTTTGATTTGTTTATCATCGGCGAGGGCGAGGATGTCGAGCCGGAGCTGCTGGATCTTTACACCGCCTGCCGGGCGGAGGGCCTGAGTAGGCAGGATTTTTTGCGCCGTGCTTGCCAAATTGAGGGCATTTACGTGCCGCAGTTTTATCAACCGGTTTGGGACGAGGCTGGGCGTTTGCAGGAAATTCAGCTGTTGGAGGGTGCGCCGGCTAGGGTGCGTAAGCGGATTGTGAGAGAGATTGACGCTGCGCCTTTTCCTGAGCAGCAAATTGTGCCGTTTGCCCAAATTGTGCATGACCGCGCTGTGATTGAGGTGATGCGCGGCTGCAATCGAGGTTGCCGTTTTTGCCAGGCTGGTATCATTTACCGGCCGGTGCGGGAAAAATCGCCGGAGGTTTTGCGCAAGCAGGCGGCCGCAGCTTTGGCGGCCACTGGCTATGACGAATTGGGTATGATTAGCCTTTCCACAGCGGATTATTCCTGCGTTGGTTCGCTGATTGAGCAGTTGTTGGCTGAGCATAGCGCTGACGGGGTTAGTGTGTCGCTGCCTAGTTTGCGGGTTGATGCGGTTTCCGTTGGCCTGGCGGAAAAACTGCAAACTGTGCGAAAAGGCGGCTTAACTTTGGCGCCGGAGGCAGGCACGCAACGCCTGCGGGATATTATCAATAAGGGCGTTGCAGAGGCTGATATTTTTGCGGCTGCAGAGGCGGCTTTGGCGGCCGGTTGGAATTCCTTTAAGCTTTACTTTATGGCTGGTCTGCCTTATGAAACGGATGATGATTTGCGGGGGATTGCTCAGTTGGCCAGGCAGATTTTAGCCTTAGCCCGCCAGCAGCAGCGCAAGCGTCCTTTGAGCATTACGGTAAGCGTGGCATTCTTTGTGCCAAAAAGCCACACGCCTTTTCAGTGGTTTGGGCAAAACAGTCGAGAGGAACTGGCTCGCAAACGAGAGCTTCTATATACGGAGTTTAAGCAAATTCGTGGTGCGCGGTTAAATTGCCATGATATTGAACTGAGTTTTTTGGAGGGCGTTTTCAGTCGAGGTGATCGCCGCTTGGGCCAGGTGCTGCTAGCTGCCCATCAGCTGGGCTGCAAATTTGACAGCTGGCACGAGCATTTTGCCTATGATAAATGGTTGCAGGCTTTTGCTCAGGCTGGTATTGATCCAGCAAGTTATGCGGAACGCTGCTTTGCGGAGGATGAGTTGTTGCCTTGGGAGCATATTGACTGCGGCGTCAGCAAAAAATGGTTGTGGCGAGAATGGCAAAAGGCGGCGGTGGCGGAAAAAACAACGGATTGCCGTAAAGGCCCTTGCAACGGCTGTGGCGTTTGCCAAAGCCTAAGCTGTGATAACCATTATATTGAGCCTGCGGCGGCAAAGGAGGCGGAATGATGAGTGAAAAAATGCCAATAGTGCAGCCGGTGACGGTGCGTTTTGTTTATCAGGTGACAGGTGTGCTTAAATTTCTTTCTCATCTGGATTTGCTCAAGCTGTTTAATCGGGCTTTGCTGCGGGCCAATTTGCCGGTGGCATATTCAGAGGGCTTTAATCCGCATCCCAAAATTAGTTTTGGCCCGCCGCGCGGCGTGGGGCAGGAGGGATTGCAGGAAATGGGCGATTTGCAGCTGCGCGAGGCGGTTCCGCCGGAGGAGGTTTGCCAGCGATTAAATCAGGCTTTGCCGACGGCCGTGCGGGTTTTGCAGGCTCGGCTGCTGACTGAAACTGGCCCGGCTTTGATGGCGGTTATTAATCTGGCGGTTTATGAGGCGGAATTTCCGGTTGATGATCCTTTGCTGTCTAAGCTGTCTGACAATGTGCAGGCCTTTTTGGCGGCGGATAAGGTGGAAATTGTACGTTATCATCCTAAAAAACGGCCCAAAACTATTGATTTGCGGGCTGGTGTGCAACAGATTAGTTTGCTAGAAAATCGGCTGCATTTGGAAATTCCTTTTGCAGAGGGTGGTAGTGTGAAAGCCAGCGAGGTTTTGCAGCAGCTGTTACCACCAGGGTTAGATTGCCGCCTGGCCAGGGCGGGCTTGTTTGTGCAAAATGCCGCTGGGGAACGCTGGCTGCCTTAAAAGCGTTGGTCAATAAATATTACTGAAAAAATGGCGTTGAATTGATGAGGTTGTAATGGAAAAAAATATTATTGTAAAGCAGGATGAATTTGAAACGATGGTGGCCCTGCTGGAGGACGACGTTCTGACGGAGGTTTTTTTTGAACGCGAGCATAGCCATAGCGTGGTGGGCAATGTTTATAAGGCGCGGGTTGGTAACGTTCTGCCGGGAATGCAGGCGGCGTTTGTGGATTTTGGCGAGGAACGCAACGGTTTTTTGCACCTGCGGGATACTATGGCGCCGCGTTTGGATGCGGAGGGGCGTTTGCTGGAGCCTGATTTAACCATTGATAAAGTGCTGCGCCCCGGCCAGGAAATTATGGTGCAGGTTCTGAAAGAGCCAACTGGTAATAAAGGGGCCAGGCTAACAATGAACCCAAGCTTTCCGGGGCGTTTTTTGGTGATGTTGCCAACCAACAGCACTGTAACAATCAGCCGGCGGATTGAAGATGAGGCGGAGCGTCAACGCTTGTTGGAACAAGTGAAATCGTTGCTGCCAACTGGTATGGGGGCGATTATCCGCACGGCGGCCACGGCGGCTACAGCAGAGGAGCTAGCTCAAGATGTGCGCTCTCTGTTGAAGCTTTGGAAATGGTTGTTGGGTAAAAATGCAGCCGCTTCAGCTGTGACGCCGCTTTATCAGGACGCTGGTTTGTTGGAGCGGGTGGTGCGCGATTTGTTTTACAATGATATTGGCCATATTTACGTGAACAATTCTCAAACCGCCACTCGATTGGCGGAAATTGTCAGTTATATTGCTCCGGCCTGTCTGGAAAAAATTGAACAGCCGCGTTTTGATGTGATGGCTGTTTATAATATGTCTGCTCAGCTGCGCCAGGCCTTGGCGGATAAAGTTTGGTTGAAATGCGGCGGCTATCTGGTTATTCAGCATATGGAGGCGTTCACTATTATTGACGTCAACACTGGTAAATATGTGGGCAGTTCCAGCCAAAGCTTTGCCGACGTGGTGTTGCGTACCAATATGGAGGCGGCCAGAGAAGTAGCCCGGCAAATGCAGCTACGCAATTTGGGCGGTATAATTATTGTTGATTTTATTGATATGAAAGAGGACGAGGACCGCGGCCGGGTTATGGCAGCCCTAAATGAAGAGTTGCAAAAACACCGGGTGAAAACTAACGTTTTGGGCTTTACTCAGCTTGGCTTGTTGGAGATGACCCGCAAAAAGAACGGCCACAGTTTGCAGGAACTTTTTGAACGTTCCTGTCCGTTCTGCGGCGGTAAGGGCAGCGTGGCCTCTGAGGACAGCGTTTTTGTGGATATTCTGGCTGATTTAAATAGCTTGATGGAGCAAACGCAGGAGCGGGCCGTTTATATTGAAACTAATCCGATTGTTTCCTCTTACATAATTGGCCCGGCAGGTGAAACTAAGGCCGCGCTGGAAAAGCGGTTTGGTAAAAAGCTTTGCGTTAAGGGCAATCCTGAGCTTAAAATGACTGATTATGTGGTGCGGCCGCTGACCGAGGATTTGACCAGTATGTTGGACGAAGCGCCGTTTACGGTGGGCGAGGTTATTGACTGTTTTTTGTGTGAAAAGCATAACGCCAACAAAAACGACGCTATTTGTCGGGTGAATGGTTACGTGGTGCTGGTGCAAGATGGTGCGGCTTTTGTGGGGCAAAAACGTCTACTGCGGATTACGGAGGTTCACCAGACGTTTGCTTGCGCCGAGTTTTGCTCTGCTAAAGATTAACCCGAAAACGTGCTAAAAAAAGAGTTTCGATAATAGAGAATTAAATATCTTGCAGGGGGTTTTGGATATGCAGGTTGACAGCCAGGCGGCTCTTACCGCCAAAATTGAGTCAATGCGCAAAGCGCAGCGTGCTTTTGCTGCCTACACACAGGAGCAGGTGGATGAAATATTTTTTGCAGCCGCCAAAGCAGCCAATCGGCAGCGAATTCCGCTGGCTAAAATGGCGGTGGCGGAAACTGGTATGGGGGTTGTTGAGGATAAAATTCTGAAAAACCATTTTGCTGCTGAATATGTTTACAATGCTTATAAGGATATGAAAACCTGCGGGGTAATTGAGGAAGATCCGGCCTATGGTTTTAAGAAGATTGCGGAGCCGGTTGGTCTGGTGGCTGCCGTGATACCAACCACCAACCCCACCTCAACAGCCATTTTTAAGGCGTTGTTGGCGCTGAAAACTCGCAACGCGATTATCTTTTCCCCACATCCGCGGGCCAAGGAATGCACCATTGCGGCTGCCCGGCTGCTGCTGGAGGCGGCGATGGCGGCCGGTGCGCCGCAAGGGATTATCGGCTGGATTGACGAGCCTAATTTGGAGCTGACCAATCAGGTGATGCGGGAAGCGGATTTGATTTTGGCTACTGGCGGCCCAGGCATGGTGCGCGCGGCTTATTCTTCCGGTAAGCCGGCGGTTGGCGTGGGGCCGGGTAACGTGCCGGCAGTAATTGATGAAACCGCGGATCTTAAAATGGCCGTCAGTTCCATTATTCATTCCAAAACCTTTGATAATGGCGTAATTTGCGCTAGCGAGCAATCTGTTACCGTACTAGATTCCATTTACGATGAGGTGCGGCAGGAGTTTGTTGCTCGTGGTTGTTATTTTTTGCAGCCGGCGGAAATAGCTAAACTGCGTCAGGTTATTGTGGTGGATGACGAGGTTAATCCGGCCATTGCTGGGCAAAGCGCGGCTAAAATTGCAGCGATGGCCGGTGTGGAGGTTGATCCTGCCACTAAAATTTTGATTGGCGAGGTTGAAAGTGTGGAGATGAGCGAGCCTTTTGCGAGGGAGAAGCTCTCGCCGGTTCTGGCGATGTATCACGCTAAGGATTTTTCCGAGGCCATTTGTAAGGCGGAGCGTTTGGTGGAGGGCGGCGGTCTTGGGCACACAGCTTCTCTTTATATTGACACCAGCCAGCGGGAGAAGGTGGCCCGTTTTACAGCGGTTATGCAAACCGGCCGCGTGTTGGTAAACACTCCCTCCAGCCACGGCGGCATTGGGGATTTGTATAACTTCCGCCTGCGCCCCTCGCTCACTTTAGGCTGCGGCACTTGGGGCAACAATGCTGTTAGTGAAAACGTTAGCCCGGTGCACTTGCTGAATATTAAATCGGTGGCTGAAAGGAGAGAGAATATGCTTTGGTTCCGCGCACCGCAAAAGGTTTACTTTAAGCGTGGCTGTATGCCGGTTGCTTTGGATGAGCTGCGCACCGTGCTAAATAAAAAACGGGCTTTTGTGGTAACGGACACCTATCTTTATCATAATGGCTACACCAGGCCTGTTACAGAAAAGCTTGACCAACTGGGCATTATCAACACTGTTTTTGCCAATGTGCAGCCGGACCCAACTTTGGCTAATGCCGAGGAGGGGGCCAAGGTGATGAACGATTTTCAGCCGGATGTGGTGATTGCCTTGGGCGGCGGCTCCGCTATGGATGCCGCGAAGATTATGTGGGTGCTTTATGAGCATCCTGAGGTGGATTTTCAGGATTTGGCAATGCGTTTTATGGATATTCGCAAGCGGGTTTACACATTCCCTAAGATGGGTGAAAAAGCCTATTTCATTGCTATTCCCACAACATCCGGCACCGGCAGCGAGGTCACGCCTTTTGCAGTTATTACAGACCAGAACAGCGGTGTGAAGTATCCGCTGGCGGATTATGAGCTGTTGCCGAATATGGCAATCGTGGATGTGGACAATATGATGACCCAAACGCCAAGCTTAACCAGCGCCGGCGGTTTGGACGCTTTGACTCACGCCTTGGAGGCTTATGCCTCGATGATGGCCACCGATTACACGGACGGTTTGGCCTTGCGGGCAATGCGCAACATCTTTGAGTATCTGCCAGCGGCTTATGCGGATGGGGATAATATGGAAGCGCGCCAAAAGATGGCCGACGCCTCCTGCATGGCTGGCATGGCTTTTGCCAATGCTTTTTTAGGTGTTTGTCATTCGATGGCGCACAAGTTGGGTGCATTTCATCATCTGCCGCACGGTTTGGCTAACGCGCTATTGATTTCCTTGGTGGTGGAATATAACAGCGAGGAATGTCCGCCCAAAATGGGCACTTTTCCGCAATATAAATATCCGCACACGCTGGCTCGCTATGCGGAATGTGCTCGCTTTTGTGGTATCAATGCGGCCAGTGATTTTGAGGCAGTGCGTTTGTTGATTGCTAAAATTGAGGATTTGAAGCGAGCTGTGGGGGTTAAGGCCAGCATTCGGGAATATGATGTGGATGAAAAATATTTCCTGGAAACCTTGGATGAAATGGTGGAGCAAGCCTTTGACGACCAATGCACTGGAGCTAATCCGCGCTATCCGTTGCTGAGCGAGATTAAGGAGATGTATCTAAAGGCTTACTATGGTTCAGATTATAAGGCATAGTATTTAAATAATATTTTTTAATATAACGCCGCCTTAAATTTTTCTAAAAAATATCCCCAGGCTAAGCCGGGGGATATTTTTGACTGAAAGAAATATTAAAGCGACGTTCCATTTGGAAAACGCCGCTTTAATTGTGCATTTACGGGAAACGTAAAATGGCGGTTTTAATTGGCAAGGGCAGTTTCAATAGCCGCCAGCAGCTCGTTGGGGTCCAGTGGTTTTGGCACAAAGGCCTCGGCGCCGATACGTTCTGCTTCTTTGAAAGTATCGTTATAAGCCAAGGAGGAAAGCATAATGATTTTAACCTCTGGATGTTCGGCCTTTAGAATGCTAGCAGTTTCCAAACCGTCCATTCCAGGCATAATAATATCCATTGTTATTAAATCGGGCAGGGCCTGAGGATATGTGTTCAAAGCATCCTCTCCAGATGTGCAACATGCAACTACTTCGTATTCCGTTTTAGACAAAATTTGCTTTATTTGCATACACACCAATTTGGAGTCGTCTACAAGCATAATTTTTTTTCCCATTTTTACATTCACTTCTTTTTGTTGAAATATTTGCAGCTTTACGCTGCCAAAGTTAATTTTTACATAAGACAGATTTCGTTGCCAATTAAACGAGCATGGCACATATGGGTTTCATTTGTTAGCTTTTTAGTAACGCCGCCAATGGTAACCTGTGTGCCTGGATGGGCAACGCTGCATATAAGCCGCCGTTTGTCTTGTTCTTGGGCGTTTTCGGCCTGAAATTTTTCCCAATTTTCATTAATTTGCGTCAGCTTGCTTTTGTTTACTGCGATTTTCATTCGCAATTTAGACATCATACTGAGCTTAGTTGGGCTGTTTGGCTGTTTTTCATATTTATCATAATCAGCTTGTAGCTTGGCAAGCTCATGTTCCAGCATTTCCTTTTCAAAATTATCACAGGGCAGGCCGCCCAAAATAATATTGGTGGGAATTTCAGATTTTGCACCAACTGTTGTGGCGTTTACTTCCTTAGCTGCATGTATGTTGCCGCCAATAATAATTCCTTGGCCGGTGCGTACCTGAACTGTGGCGTCGCTGTAAACGTCGCAGTTCATAATACAATCAGCTTGCAAATTTTCATGAGCGCAAACGCTAGCATTTTCCAGGTATTTGGTGTAAATACCGCGGTGCGAGCGAATGACAGCCTGATTGTTGCCCAAAGCGCCTTTTACCATAATCAAGTCGCCGCCAGCTTCAATCGTGCAGGATTCTACCACACCGTCCACAGTGATACTGCCCACGGCGCGAACAGTGAAGCCGTTGCAAACGTCGCCGTGGATATGTACATCTCCTAAAAAGTTGATGTTGCCGGTGGAGTAATCAACATTGCCGGCAATTTCCAGCACTGGTTTAACTTGAAAACTACGGCCACTGAACTCAACGTGCCCGGTCATAGAAGCCAAAAGCTCGCTGCCATCCTCGGAAAGTTCCGTGTTGCGGCCAACAGGTGCAGAGGCTTTTTTACCGTCCACTGCGGTTAGTTCGCGATCCAGTACGGTGCGGCCGGGTACTCCGTCTGTGGGAGCAAAAATACGGCAAATTGGTTCTCCCTTGCTCACATTGCGGATGAAGTTTAGCGACATATAATCCACGCGGTCAAATTCATCTACCGTAAATTCGTGGGTGATAGTGCGCGGAAACAAATCCACCACGTAGCCGTCCTGACCACGCACCGGAGGCACGCCTTGAGCTATAAGGTATAAATGGAAGTAACGCCCTTCTTCTTTGGGTATAGCCGCCAGCAGCTCTTCATCTAGGCCATAGCAGATTCCTTTTTCCTTTAAGGCTTGCTTCAGCATTTCCTCGTCAACTTCCTTGCCTTGGCCAACTGGTGGATAAATCAATAGCCAGGCAGACATTTGGCCACCGGTTAGAAAAGTAACAATTTGGGCGTCCAAATCTGGGAGTTCTTCCTCTTCATTTTTGGGCAAAGCGCTTTTCAAGCGTTTGTTGGCAGTGGAAGTAACCGTTACTTTTAAGCGATTAAGCTCCTTTTGAATTTGGTCTTCAGTCAAAGCTTCTGGCTTATCTGGATGATTCATCATCCGTAAAAACGGTTGGATATGCCGGCCGGTTTGTTCAACCCATAAAGTCCACAACTGGGTTAGGCTGTTATCATCCGGCAGCTGTAGCTCGTCCGGATAAATTTCAGGCTGCATCAGAGAGGGTTGGTTTTCTTCCTGCTTGTCTGATTCGGCGGTTAGCTCGTCAGGCATTTGGCCAAAAACAGGCGTTGATGTGCCTTGCTCTTCTGTGGAAGCTTCCGGTTGAGCTGGGTTGGAGCTAGTGTTTTTAAACAGCTTTAGGGAAGTGTTTTTTAATGTTGTTCCCAGGCGAGTTATAAACGAATCTTTTTTCGTCATAATTCAACACCTCCAAGTTTTGTATGGTTCATCTCCTCTAACTTTTCTCATCTAAATAATATTATACACGTTCACTGTAAATTTGACAAGAGATAAGTTGCTTTTTTAATTTTTTTTCGGTTGAAATGGATAGGTTAGGGAAGTTTTGTATTTTTTTCATTTTTTTCAGTAAAAAAGCGGAATACGTCTTGTCAAACCGCATTTTTTGTTATACAATATGCAAAGAAGCGTTTTGTGTACTTGGCAATTTGGGTAGTAAGGGGGAGATGGGCAATGTATCAGGGAATTGCGGCAGCAAAAATTAATCTAACTTTGGCGGTGCTGGGCCGGCGGCCGGATGGCTATCATCTGCTGGAAAGTGTGATGCAAACGCTTTCACTTTGCGATGTTGTTGAGGTTGAGCTGGCGGCTCAAACCTCCCTCAGCTGCGATTTGCCAGGTCTATCCTGTGCGGAGGATAATTTGGCCTGGCGGGCTTGGGCTTTGATGCAGCAGGAGTTTGCGCTGGATGCCGGGCTGAAAATTAACCTGCGCAAGCAAATTCCTTTGGGGGGCGGTTTGGCTGGCGGTTCCAGCAATGCGGCTCAAGTTCTGTTGGCTGTCAATGAGCTGTTTGAGCTTAAACTTTCAGCCGAACAGTTGTTGGCGTTGGCTGTGCGCTTGGGGGCGGATGTGCCGTTTTGTTTGGCTGGCGGTACGGCTTTGGCTTCCGGCATTGGCGAGCAGTTGCGCCAGTTGCCGCCTTGCCCAGAGCTGCGCCTGGTGTTGGTAAATCCTGGCTTTGCAGTGGATACGGCGGCTGTGTATCAGCAATATGACAGGCAATCAGTCAATGTTGAGGCTGGTGCCGCAGAGGCTATGCTTCAGGCCTTGCAGCAGGGCAGCCCTGCGGCGATTAGGGCCAGCCTTTATAACGCATTGGAAGCGCCGGCCTTTCAGTTGTTTCCGCAGTTGGCGGCTATTAAAGCAGAATTACAGGCGTTGGGTTTGGCGGCTTTGCTGTGCGGCAGCGGCGCCACTGTGCTTGGTATTGCGGCGGATAAAAAAAGGGCGGCTATTGCCGCTGAGGCTTTGTATGGTAAGTATCCTTTTGTGCAGGCTGTAACCACACGTAATCCGTCTGCGCAAAATTAAAGAATCCCGTTTAGATTTTGAAGCTTTAAGGGAGGGACGATTATGTCCAGAGAAAAATTATCACCAATACGTTTGGAGGGCTATCAGCCTTTGCGCGATATGGTTTTTGATGTTTTGATGAACGCGATTATGCAGGGGCAACTTTCGCCGGGCGAGCGTTTGTTGGAGGTGCAGCTGGCTGACGAAATGGGGGTTAGCCGCACGCCGGTGCGGGAGGCCATCCGTCGGCTGGAGTTGGAGGGCTTCGTGGTGATGGTGCCGCGCAAGGGGGCATATGTGGCTGGGCTTTCCATTGATGATGTGGAATCTGTTTATGAAATACGCACCGCACTGGAAACTCTGGCGGTGAGGTTGGCGGCTCAGCGTATGGAGGCGGCAGATTACGAACAGCTGGATGAGCTGGCTGGCAAAATGCAGCAAACTTGGCAGGAGGGCGATGTGGATAACTGGGTTAATTTGGACGCTCGCTTTCATGAGCTGCTTTACACATTTAGCCGTAATGAACGTTTAATTTCAATGATGAGCAATATTATGGAGCAGCTTTCCCGCTATCGAATTATCTCGTTGGCCAATGTGGAGGTGCGTCAAAATTCTCTAAATGAACATCAGACTTTAATTGAAGCTCTGAAACGCCGAGATAGCGACGCTGCTGCTGACGCTGCCGCTCATCATATCGAAAACACTAAACAAAGCTTGGTTAATATGCTCAAGGCTAAATTTGCGGCGGCTGAAAAATAACTTATAATATATATGTGTTAAAAAATTAAATATGAAAGGTAGGATTAAAATGCTTTTTATTGAATATCCTAAGTGCACAACCTGTAAAAGAGCTAAAACTTGGTTAGATGAGCACGGTTTGGAATATACTGACCGCCATATTAAGGAAGCTAACCCAACGCTGGCCGAGTTGAAGGATTTGTATCAGTTGAGCGGTTTGCCACTGAAAAAGTTTTTCAACACCAGCGGCGTGCTTTACAAACAAATGCAGCTCAAGGATAAGCTGCCGCAGTTGAGCGAGCAGGAGCAACTGGAGCTTTTGGCTAGTGATGGTATGCTGGTGAAGAGACCCTTGCTGGTGCTGGACGACGTTGTTTTGGTGGGTTTTAAGCCGGAGCAATGGGCGGAAAGGCTCAAATAAATAGCAAAAATAAAACTGTTAAGGATGGTTAGCCGGATGTCAGAAAAAAAACAAACAGAAAAAATACCAGTCGACACAAAAACTCAGGCTGAAAAACCAACTGATCCTGTTGAGGCTGCTAAAGCGCGAATGGATTATTTATATCAGGAAATTCCCCGTTTAAATCAGGCCTACTATGATGAGGACGCGCCGTTGGTGACGGACGCTGAATATGACGCGCTGCTGCGGGAGCTGCAACAGCTTGAGGCGGCTAATCCGCAGTGGCAGCAGGCCGATAGCCCCACGCAACGAGTTGGCGGCAGCCGCCTGGCCAAATTTGCTCCTGTGCAACACCAGGCGCCGTTGCTTTCCTTGGGCAACACCTTTTCCGGCGCTGAGCTGCGCGATTTTGCTCAGCGTTGTGAAAAGCTGGCGGAGCAGTCGCTTAACTATGTTTTGGAGCCAAAAATTGATGGGCTCACGATTGCATTAACCTATGAAAACGGGCGTTTGGTGCAGGCCGCCACCCGTGGCGACGGCCAAGTTGGTGAAAATGTGCTGGAAAATGTACAAACGATTGTTGGCCTGCCTAAGCAGCTAGCTGATTTTCAGGGGCGTTTGCTGGTGCGCGGCGAGGTCTATATGTCCAAGCAAGCCTTTGTGGAGCTAAATGAGCAGCGCGAGGCGGATGGCGAAACGGTTTTTGCTAATCCACGCAATGCGGCGGCCGGTTCTCTGCGCCAGTTGGATTCAGCTATTACCGCCAGCCGTCGCCTTTCCGTTTGGCTTTATGATATTCTGTTGTTGGAGGGAATTGAATGGCCGCAGACCCACCAGCAGGTTTTGGCCTGGCTGAAAGAGCAGGGCTTGCCGGTGATCCCAGAGGTTTTTGCTGGTGATATTGAAGCGGTGGTGGCACAGCTGGAGCCCTGGCAGGAAAAGCGGCACCAACTGGATTTTGATATTGACGGATTGGTGCTCAAGGTGGATAACGAGCAGGTGCGGGCGCAGTTGGGCAATACGGCCAAGGCGCCGCGGGCGGCTATTGCCTACAAATTTCCGGCGGAGGCTGTGGAAACTACAGTTCTGGATATTCAGGTTGGGGTGGGCCGCACCGGCGTGCTAACGCCGCTGGCTATTTTGGAGCCGGTTTGGGTGGCTGGTTCGCAAATTAGCAAGGCCACCTTGCATAATGAAGATAACGTGGCGACTAAGGATATTCGCATTGGCGACCGTGTGCTGCTGCATAAGGCTGGTGATGTTATTCCAGAAATTATTAAATCGCTACCAGAAAAGCGCAATGGTCAGGAACGTGTTTTTGTGATGCCGCATAGCTGCCCGGAATGTGGCACGTTGGCCAACAGGCCGGAGGGCGAGGCTGCCTGGCGCTGCCCTAACCGACAATGTCCGGCCAGAGTGCGGGAGGGGCTGGAGCATTTTGTTTCTCGGCAAGCGATGTATATTGAAGGACTGGGGCCGCAGTTGCTTAATCAGCTTTTGGCGGCTGGAAAGATTAAAAATGCGGCTGATATTTTTCAGTTGACGTTGGATGATTTGCTGCCGCTGGAGCGAATGGGCCAAAAATCAGCGCAGAATGTGTTGGACGCCATTGATAAAGCACGCACGCGACCGCTGGGCGCGCTGTTGGCCGCTTTGGGTATTCCTTATGTAGGCTCTCGCGCGGGGCGTTTGCTGGCGGAAAATTTTCCCTCATTGCAGCTTTTGGCCGCTGCCAGCAAGGATGATTTGCTGGAGGTGGATGATATTGGCGAAATCATTGCAGAAAGTGTGGTAAATTGGTTTGCCGACCCGGATAATCAGCAGCTTTTGGCTAATTTGCAAGCCGGCGGGGTGCAGCCGCAGGTTGAGGTTGTTACCGCCAAGGCGGCCGATGGACCCTTTGTGGGCAAGGTGGTGGTGCTGACAGGTACTTTGCCAACCTTAACGCGTAATGAGGCCAAAGCCAAGCTGGAGGCTGCTGGCGCTAAAGTGACTGGTTCCGTTAGCCGCAAAACTGATTATGTGCTGGCTGGGGCGGAAGCTGGGAGCAAATTGACCAAGGCGCAGGAGCTGGGCGTCGCCATCATCGACGAGGCGGAAATGCTGCGTATGCTTTCCTGACAAAGGCGGTGGGTGTAATGAGTGACGTAATGGAATTTGCCAACAGAGAAGAATTTAGAAAATGGCTGGCGGAGCATTGTTTGGCCAGCGACGGCGTTTGGCTGCTGTTTGGCAAGGCCGGCGGGCCCCAAACGATTAAAGCCGCCGAAGCTCTTGAGGAAGCGCTTTGCTTTGGTTGGATTGACGGTCAAATGCAAAGCATTGACGATAAAACTTACAGGAAATATTTTGCCAGGCGTAGGGAAAAAAGCAAGTGGTCGGAAAAGAACAAGGCGTTGGTTAAAAGCCTGGAGGAAAGAGGGCTGATGACCGATTTTGGCAGGAAGAAAATTGAAGAGGCCAAACAAAACGGTCAATGGGACGCGCCTAAAGCCGCGCCAATTAGCGATGAACAAATTGCTTGCGTTGCCAAACTGCTGGAGACATATGAGCCAGCTTTTACGAATTTTCAGGCAATGCCGCTGTCGGTAAAAAAGACTTACACCAAAGCCTATTTTGCTGCCAAAACCGATGCCGGGCGGGAAAAACGAATGGCCTGGATGGTGGACAGGCTTAATCAAAACTTGAAACCAATGTAATTGTTGCATTGATATAGTATTTGTGCTATAATATTAAACATGATAAAATCAGGTGTAAAATACATCGTTTGGAAATTATCATAAAAAAGGGGTTCATATTATCAGAAAAGGGGTTGAGGAGTTTTGGGGAAAAAATTTCAAGTTGTTCTTAATGCCAAAACCTGTAAGGCCTGCGGCATTTGTGCCGCACTGTGCCCCAAGGATGTTTTGAAAATCCGGCCGGACGGCAAGGCTGAGGTGGCAAATGTGGAGGCTTGCATTGGTTGCCAAAGCTGTTCCTTGCACTGCCCGGATTTTTGTTTTGAGATAAAGGAGGTGCCGGCTGATGACTGAGCTTAAAAACCAAACCGCCCTGCGGGAAAACGTGGTGCTGATGCAGGGCAACGAGGCCTGCGCTTTGGGCGCCATCAAGGCTGGGGCTTCCTTTTTTGGCGGTTATCCTATTACGCCCAGTACAGAAATTGCCGAGTACATAGCCAGGGAGTTTCCCAAGCTGGGGCGTTATTTTATGCAAATGGAGGATGAGATTGCTTCCATCGGCGCGATGATTGGCGCTTCTATGGTGGGGCACAAGGCTTTCACGGCCACTTCCGGCCCAGGCTTTTCGCTTATGCAGGAATTGGTTGGCTATGCCGCTGTGGCTGAGGTGCCGTTGGTGATTATCAATGTAATGCGCTTTGGGCCAAGCACCGGCCTGCCCACTATGCCTCAATCAGGCGATATTATGCAGGCGCGTTGGGGTACGCACGGCGACCATTCGATTATTGCGCTATCTCCATCCTCAGTGCAGGAAGCTTATTATACCACCATTCGGGCTTTCAATCTGGCGGAAAAGTATCGCACGCCGGTGATTGTGCTGTTGGATGAAAAAATTGGTCATCTGCGGGAGGGGTTTGACATTTCTCAGGATCCGGAGCCGGAAATTATTGACCGGGCCGGTAAAAATACAGAACAAGGTGAAAAGTATCTGCCTTTTGCCAACACAGCAAGCGGCGTGCCGCCGTTTGTGCCTTTGGGACAGGGAGAACGCTATCATTTTACTGGTTTAACGCACAATGAGGCTGGTTTTTACACCTCAGATGCGACGCAGGTAGAAACCTTTATTAATCGTCTGTGTCACAAAATTGAGGATCATGTTGACGAAATTGCAGAAATTGAACAGCTGGAATGCGCCGATGCGGATTGTGTAATCATTGCTTATGGCGCGGTGGCTCGCTCCGCTCAAGAGGCGTTGGAAGAGCTGCGGCAGCAGGGCTTAAAAGTTGGCTTGTTGCGTTTGAAAACCATCTGGCCGTTCCCGGCGGCGCAAATTCGGGAAATTTGCGGAAACAAAAAGCTGGTGGTGATGCCGGAAATGAATATGGGTCAGCTGGCAGTTGAGGCTAAAGCGGCCCTGCGCGGCATTCCGTTCCTTTCCGTAAATCAGGTGAACGGCCGCCTGATAACCCCAGCCACCATTAAGCAGGCTGTGGAATCCAAACTGGCTGAAGTGATGGGAGGTGCCTGCTGATGGAAGCTGTATATGAGAAATACTTTCGGGATAATTTGCCGCACATCTGGTGTCCCGGCTGCGGCAATGGCATTGTGATGTCTGCTTTGGCTAGGGCTTTGGACAAGCTGGGTTATCCTCAGGATGATGTGTTGCTGGTTTCTGGCATTGGCTGTTCGTCCAGAATGAGCGGATATATGGATTTGAACACTATCCACACGGCGCATGGCCGAGCTTTGGCCTTTGCCACCGGCGCTAAGGTTTGCGAACCGCGCCTGAAAACCTTTGTGGTGATGGGCGATGGTGATGCGGCGGCCATTGGCGGCAACCATTTTATTCATGCCTGCCGCCGCAACATTGATATGACGGCAATTATCATTAAC
This sequence comes from Peptococcaceae bacterium, assembly GCA_022797295.1. Classification (GTDB taxonomy): domain Bacteria; phylum Bacillota; class Dehalobacteriia; order UBA4068; family UBA4997; genus Avidehalobacter. The sequence continues at coordinate 28,004 of JAAWKH010000005.1, read as the reverse complement.
AATAGCATTTATGGTATGACGGGCGGCCAGTTTTCACCGCTGACGCCCACTGGCAAACACGCCACCACAGCGCCTTATGGCAGTATTGACCGCGCTTTTAATCTGGTGGAGCTGGCTCGTGGCGCTGGGGCAACTTATGTGGCTCGCGGTGATGTTTTCCACGCGGCGCAGCTGACCAATCTGTTGGTGGAGGCCAGCCGACACAAGGGCTTTGCAGTGGTGGAGGCTGTGGCCACTTGTCCAATTTCTTATGGCCGTTACAATAATATACCAGAGCCTGCTGAAATGCTGCTCTGGTTGCGTGATAACACAGTTACTGTGCAGCAGGCAGCCAAAATGTCAGAAGAAGAATTGCAGGATAAAATTATTATCGGCAAGCATTTTGAAACTGAGGCTGTGGAATATGGCGAGCAAATGGCCCGGCTTTTGGCTGAAAATGGGGTTGCGGAAAAGGCTGGTGAAGAATGATGAAATTTGAGGTTAGATTTTCCGGCACTGGCGGCCAGGGGATTATTCGTTGCGCAGTGTTGCTGGCAGAAGCAGCGCTTTATCAGGGCTATTATGCGGCGCAAAGTCAGGTTTATGGGCCGGAATCTCGCGGCGGTAGTAGCCAGGGCGAGGTTGTTATCAAGGACACGCCGATTCATTATCCCAAGGTTAAGGTGCCGGATGTGTTGCTTTGCCTTTCGCAGGAAGCCTATAACAAATATGCTGGGGATATTGCCGCTGGCGGCCTTTTGATTATTGACAGCGATTTTGTCAGCCCCACCGGTTTGGAGGGGGATTCCGTTAAGGTATGCAGCCTGCCGATGCTGGAAGTGGCCAGGGATAAGCTGCACAATGAGCTTTCGGCTAATGTGTTGGCCTTGGGTGTGTTGGTGGGCCTGACGGATATTGTTTCAGAGGCGGCAGTGCATAAGGCGCTGGCTAACAATTTTAAGGCCAAGCTGTTGCCGCTTAATTTGCAGGCCTATCAGGAGGGTTTCCAGATGGCGCGGAGCCAGGCGAATAAATAATAAAAAACCTCTCCAGCCTGACCGGATTGGAGAGGTTATCTAATAAAACAGGAAAATGAGGTAAATAAATGACATCATTATTAAGTCCAGCTGATATTGCCGAGCTGGAAGCGTTTGAAGATGAAGACGGCGGCTATTTTTACAAGATGGCGGCCTGGCTGGACAACTTTGTGCAGGAGGGCATTGCGGCTGGCCGCTTTACAGAGGCGGAGGCCAAAGCCGATTTGCAGATTGCTCTATGGTATGCTTATGCCAACAATAATGCTAACGACTATGATTTATATTATCTAACAACGCAGTGGATGCCGGATTCTGAGGTGAACGCGCAAGGCTGCGCCACTTGGTATTATCGCTATTCAGTGGCTTTGATGTACTGCGGCAGGTTGGAGGATGCCCAGCGTTATGCGGAGGAGGGCGCCAAAACAGAACCTGATTATCCTTGGGTTTGGTTGCAGGTGGCCAAGCTGCGTAGCCATTTTGGTGATAAAGCCGGAGCTTTGGCGGCGGCGGAGCGTGGCCTGGAGCTGGTGCCTGGCGATTATGAATTTACTGTTCTGCGGCAGGAAATTGAGGATGAAGCCACACTGGAGCAGATGGAATATCATTGCATTAAGCCTGGTGATGACCAGCGGCTTCAGGATGGTCTGGACATTAATGCGGACAAAAAATTGCAGACAATTTCCTGCATCAATGTGAATGAGGCTGGGCTGAGGGGCTTTAGGATGCTGTTTAAACTAAAGGAGCTGGAAACCAACAGCCCTTATTGTAGTTTTCATTATCCAATTCAGCGGCACAATATAAAGCTGCTGTTTTATATGAACGAGGCCGGGCTTTCCAAAATCCGTTTGGACTGGTTGAAGCAGCAAAAGGAGCTGTTGGACAACAGCAATTTGCTCTCGCAAACTGCGGCTGATGGCAGCGTTGCAATGTTGCAGGCGGTGCTCTTCTCTTTAGATTATCAGGTGATTTTAGTTTACTGGAACCCGGATACTGACGAAGAGTTTATGTTGCCTTTGGCTGAGGCAGTCGCCGAGGCTGTGACAAGACGTAAACCCTGCTTATAAAGCTTAAATAAATACTAACTTAAAATATAAAAAATTCTGGAAAGGATATTAGATAAAAATGACAGAGATAGTAACCAGATTTGCTCCATCGCCGACAGGTTTTATGCACATCGGCAACCTGCGGACGGCGCTTTACGCCTGGCTGTTGGCCAGGGCCGGCAATGGCAAATTCATTGTGCGAATTGAGGACACCGACCAAGTGCGCCTGGTGGAGGGCGCTGTGGAGGTGATTTTGCAAACATTGAGCCAAACCGGCCTAAATTATGATGAGGGGCCGGGCGTTGGCGGCCCTAATGGCCCATATGTGCAAAGCGAGCGCAAGGAGATTTACCGCAAATATGCGGAGGAATTGGTGGCTAAAGGTCATGCTTATTATTGCTTTTGCACGGCGGAGCGTTTGCAGCAGCTGCATGATGAAAGCGACGGCGTTGGCGGTTACGACCGGCATTGCCGCAATCTTTCGGCGGATGAGGTAGCCGCTCATTTGGCAAATGGCGAGCCTTATGTGATTAGGCAGAAAATTCCGCTGGATGGCGTTACCAGCTATACTGACGAGGTTTTTGGCGAAATTAGCATGGAGAACAAAGAAATGCAGGACCAAATCCTGCTAAAGGCAGACGGTTATCCCACCTATAACTTTGCGCATGTGGTGGATGATTATTTGATGGGGGTAACGCATGTGGTGCGTGGCAGTGAATATCTGACCTCCACGCCTAAATACGTGCTGCTTTACGATGCTTTTGGCTGGCCGCGGCCGCATTATGTACACCTGCCGTTGCTAATGGGCCAAAATGAGGATGGCAAAATTTCCAAACTCTCCAAACGTCATGGTGCGGTTAGTTTTCAGGATTTGCTCCAGGCCGGTTATCTGCCGCAGGCTATTGTCAATTATATTGCACTTTTGGGCTGGTGCCCCAAGGATTGCAATCAGGAAATTTTTACGCTGGAGGAGTTGTGCAAAATCTTTTCCATTGATGGTATCAGCAAATCTCCCTCGGTGTTTGATTATGGCAAGCTGAACTGGTTTAATTCGGAATATATTAAGCAAATGCCGGAGGAAACCTGCGCGGAGCGGGTTATTCCGCTGTTGCGCCAAAAATGCCCGGCCCCGGGCCTGCGCCTGGACAAGCTGGCCGCTTTGCTGCACACCAGGGTTTGCACCTTTAATGAGGCGGCGGATATGGTGGATTTTGTGGCGGAGCGTTTGCCGCTTGATTTGTCTGCTTATACTAATAAAAAGAACAAAACCACGCCAGAGCTTTGCCGGCAGATTTTGCTGGAGGTGCAGCCGCAGCTGGATGCCTGTCAGGATTGGCAAAACGACGCTTTGTTTGCGTTGTTAAAAGCATATGCAGAGGCCAGCGGCATTAAAGCCGGGGCGGTGATGTGGGCGGTGCGCATTGCTGTGGCTCGTAAGATGGTTACGCCCGGCGGCGCCACTGAGCTGATGGAAGTGTTTGGCAAGCAGGAGAGCTTGGCTCGTATTGAGTTGGCTTTGCAGGAGTTGGGGGATTAAAAACGCCTGTGCTGGTAAAATATATTAAAGTGACCAGTTAAATAAATTGAAGTGATGGTGAAATGCATGAGAATTAAGCTTTCAAACCGCCTGCAAGCAGTGGCCAGGCAAATTCCTGCGGGGCTTAGAGTGGCAGACGTTGGAACCGACCACGGTTATCTGCCGGTTTATCTGGTGGTTAATGATATAGCCCCTAAGGTTATTGCTAGCGACCGTGGTAAGCGGCCGCTGGATTCCGCACGTCAGCTAATCAGCCTGCTTTCGCTGGAAAATCAAATTGATGTGCGTTTGGGCGATGGGCTTTCCGTGTTGCAGCCGGATGAAGCGGAGGTAATCTGCCTGGCCGGTATGGGTGGGGTGGCTATTAAGGAGATAATTTCTGCCGGTTTGCCGCTGGCTCAGGTGGCCAAAAGACTGGTGTTGCAGCCGCAACGCAATGTGCCGGCCGTGCGCCGCTTTTTGGTGGCAAATGGCTTTAAGATTGTGGCAGAGGATTTAGCCGAGGACGACGGCTTTTACTATGAGATAATTGCTGTTGAGCCAGGGTTGATGGAGCTGACGGAACAGGAGGCGGATTTTGGCCCGTTGCTGTTGCGGGATGGCCATCCTCTGTTTAAGGACTTTTTGATTTTAAAGGAAACAGATTTAACTCAGCTGTTGGCGGCAATGGCGGACAACAACAGTAAGGATTCTTTGCAACGCAAAAAACAGCTGGAGGAGGAAATCTCCCGCATTGGCAAGCTGATTGGCAGCCTGTGAACTGCTGGGCAAATTGATGAGGTGGAAATAATGAAAATTAAAGATATTGTGCAGGCGGTGGAGCGTTTGGCGCCGCCGAGTCTGGCTGCACCGTGGGATAACCCCGGCCTGCTGCTGGGCGACCCGGAGGCGGAATGCGTTCGGGTTATGATGGCGTTGGATTTAACCTGGCCGGTGTTGGAGACGGCGGCAGACATCGACTGCCAGCTGATTTTAACCCATCATCCTTTCATTTTTACCGGCCAGAAGCAGGTTTTGGCTGGCAGCTATGAGGGTGATATGATAATGGCTTTGGCGCAGCGCAAAATAGCCGTTATGGCCGCCCATACCAACTGGGATAACGCCGAGGACGGCATTAACTGGACGTTGGCGAAAACGTTGGAGTTGCAAAATGTTGCGCCGATTTTAGACCCCAATTACACAGCTTCGGAAATTTTGCTGCTGGCCGGTGATTTGCCTAAGCCGCTTGCAGCGGCGGAGCTGCTGGAGCACTTGCGCAGCTGTTTGTATTTGCCGGCGCTGCGGGCGGCCGGCTTAAAGCCGGACAAAATGTATCAACGGCTGGCCGTGGTGGGCGGCGCAGGAATGGATTTGTGGCCGCAGGCACAGGCTGCCGGCTGCGATGCTCTGCTTTCTGCCGACGGCAAGCATCACATCGGCTTGCAGGCTGCGCACAGCGGCTTTGCGGTGATTGACGGCACTCATTTTGCCACGGAAGTTATCGGTATTCGGTGGCTGGCAGTTAGGCTGACAGAGGTTTTGCCTGAATTGCATGTTTTGAACATTGAGGAGCAAGACCCCTGGGCTTTTTATGGCCAGGCTGGCCAGAAAATGTAAAATGTAATAGGGAGGCGAAAAAAAATGGATGTGGAACAGGTTTTGGCTGCTTTTGCTAAAAAAGGTTATAAGACAGCGCATTTTGCCGACGGCGCAGTCGCGGCGGCTTATCTGAATGAGCAGATTGACGGCCGCACGGTGGCTTTTGGGGATTCGCGCACCTTGTATAATATGGGAGTTTATGATTTGTTAGCCAGCCATAATCAAGTGGTTGATCCAATGCACCCGCAGCCGGGGCAGGATTTTTTTGAGGTCTTGCCGCTGACTACAGAGGGGGAAGTTTTTTTAACCTCCGTCAATGCGGCCACAGTGAACGGCGAGTTGGTGAATATTGACGCTATTGGCAATCGGGTAGCCGGCACGCTTTACGGTCACGGTAAGGTTTACTTTGTCTTTAGCACCAACAAGCTGTGCGAGGATTTGGAGCAGGCCGTTTGGCGGGCTCGTAATGTGGCCGCACCGCAAAACACGGCGCGCAAGGGCTATCGTACTCCTTGTGCGGTTAAGGGTGATAAATGCTATGATTGCCAAAGCCCAGACCGTATTTGTAATGCGCTGGTGATTCATTTACATTGTCTAAAGCGGGCCGAGGTGGAGATTGTTTTGATTGATGAAGAACTTGGTTTTTAAACCAATCAGAAAATTTTCTAAAAAAGCGATTGCATAAGACAAAAAAAAATGCTATAATGAGAAGTCAATAAAAATAAATATATTTTTGTTGATTTTTGCCAAAACATAAACCAAGTAAGCTGGATGAACGCGGAGGGAAATCCCAAAAGGCTCTCTCTGAGGAAAGTCCGGGCTTCATAGGGCAGGGTGCCGGCTAACGGCCGGTGAGAGTGATCTCAAGGCAAGTGCCACAGAAACAAACCGCCTAAGTTTGGCCGACGCGCCAAACCGGCAAGGATGGAACGGTGCGGTAAGAGCGCACCAGCGGTTGGGTGACCAACCGGCTAGGTAAACCCCACCTGAAGCAAGGCCAAAAGAAAACGCACAAGGCGGCCCGTCTTGTTTTCTGGGAAAGGCCGCAGGAGGCGGCTGGCAACAGCCGCACAAGATAGATGTTCATTCACGACAGAACCCGGCTTACAGGCTTGCTTGGTTTGCAATTTGGCACAACTGAATTTGCTTTGAAAAGGAGAATATTAATGGAGGCTTTGTTTGCCAAGCTACGTGAATATTTGCAGATGGAAGAGGATATTCCTTTTGCGGAATTTGCCGCATATTTTAAAGATGTTATGGCTGAATGGCAGGTTAATTATCAGCAATATGATAAAGAAACCTTGATTAAATGCCAGTCTATTGCCACGGTGGTGGCTGCTAATGCTATTGACCGGGGCGGCAGCAAGGACGCTAATAGTAAGAAGTTTAAGAAAATGGCTGAGAAAATGTCGTTTTGGGCTCAGGCTATAGAGCTGCGTTTAGAGAAAGAACACGGGATGACTAAAGACCAGGTTGACAAAGAGATTGACGCTTTGTTGGCTGATGTTTAGGCTGAAAGTTAAGATATATTAAGGAACAGTTATATGCGTTTGCGAAATATACCTGGTAGCAAGGAGCTACTTTTGGCGGAGCCGCAGCTGGTGCTGCGGGCAGAAACTGCTCCGCGCGGTTGTTGGCGGCAGCATTTTTGGGCTCAGGGCAGCAGAGCGGAAAAACTGTGTTTGGAAATTGGTTGCGGTCGTGGCCGTTTTGCTAATACTATGGCGCAGGATTTTCCGGAGCTGAATATTATCGGTTTGGAAAAATATGATTCTGTTTTGGCGAAAGCCGTGGGAGATGCTTCGGCAACAGCCCCAGCTAATTTGGCTTTTTTGTGGTTGGACGCTCACTTGTTAGGAGCTTGCTTTGCTCCTGGCGAGTTGAACCGAATTTACTTAAATTTTTCCGACCCTTGGCCAAAAGCCAAGCACGCTAAACGCCGGTTGACGCATAGCAGTTTTTTATTGCTGTATAAGGAGCTACTAGCTCCTGACGGTGAGCTTTGGTTGAAAACGGATAATTGCAATTTGTTTGCTTTTTCAGCGGACAGCCTGTTGGCGGCAGGCTGGCGGATTACGGAGTTGGATTGGGATTACGCCTTGCAAAGCGCGCCGCAGGACCGGCCAACGGAATATGAGATGCGCTTTCGGCGTTTGGGGCAGCCGATTTTTCGGCTTTGCGCTCGCCAGGCGTTTAATAATATAGAAGAAAATACATTGAACCAGAAAAATTTTGAGGTGAAACCTATGCAATATATCAGTACGCGCGGCGGCGAGGCCGGCGGTCAAAATGCAGCTGCGGCTATTCGACAAGGATTGGCGGCGGACGGCGGTTTGTTTGTGCCAGAGGCGCTGCCGGCTTTTGAATATAGCTGGCAGGAGTTGCAGGCAATGAGCTATCAAACATTGGCAACTAAAATTTTAGGTTTGTTTTTAACAGATTATCAGCCGGAGCGTTTGCAGGAGATTGTGGCGGCTTCCTACGGCCGCAATTTTGCCAAACCGGAAATTGCCCCGCTGGTGAAATTGGCTGATGGTCTGCATATTTTGGAGCTTTGGCAGGGGCCTACGGCGGCATTTAAGGATATGGCGCTGCAAATTTTGCCGCGGCTTTTAACCGAGGCGGTGCGTTTGCAAGGTGATAGCCGGGAGATTGACGTGCTGGTGGCCACCTCTGGCGATACGGGTAAGGCGGCGCTGGAGGGCTTTAAGAATGTGCCGGATATTCAGGTTATCTGTTTTTATCCGCACGGTGGCGTTAGCCAGGCGCAATATTTGCAAATGGCAACTACAGATGGCGAGAATACGCACGTGGTGGCGATTAAGGGTAACTTTGATAATTGTCAAAGCGGTGTTAAACAGATTTTTGCGGATGAGGAAATGCAGCGGCGGATGGCTGCGGCCAACAAGGAGTTTTCCTCGGCCAATTCAATCAACTGGGGCCGTTTGTGCCCGCAGATTGTTTATTATTTCTGGAGTTATGCTGAGCTGCTGCGCCAGGGCAGTTTGCAACCAGGCGAAAGCTTTAATGTGGTGGTGCCTACTGGCAACTTTGGTAACATTTTGGCTGCTTACTATGCCAAGGAGATGGGTCTGCCGGTTGGACGGCTGATTTGCGCCAGCAACAGCAACAAGGTGTTGGCCGATGTGCTGGCCACTGGTGTTTATGACCGGCAGCGTGATTTCGTTAAAACCACTAGCCCTAGTATGGATATTTTGGTTAGCAGTAACTTTGAGCGTTTTTACTACGCGATGACCGGCGGCGATGTGGAAAAAGTGCGGGCGGCTTATGCTGATTTGGCGGAAAAAGGCTGTTTTAAGGCTGATGCTGAGGCTTTTGCTAAATGGCAAACTTTGATGAGCGGCGGCTATGCCACTGAAGATAGAGTGGCGGCTACTATTAAAAAGTATTTCAATGAACAGGCTTATGCGTTGGATCCGCATACGGCGGTAGCTGTGGCGGTTTACGAGGATTATCTGGCACAAAGCGGTGATAAAAGGCCGGTGGTGGTGGCTTCCACAGCCAGTCCTTTCAAGTTTGGCCGGGCTGTGCTGGCTGCTTTGGGTGAACCAGTGGCGGCTGAGGAAACTGAGGCAGAAATTCTGCGCCGGCTTTCGGAAACCATTGGCCAGCCAATACATCAAGCTTTGCGTGATTTGGAACAGCGTCCGGTGCTGCATAAACAGGTTGCCGAGGCGGTGGAGATGCCGCAAGTGGTCTGCGATTTGCTAAAAATATGATGTTTGATTGGTAAGATATTAAATGACCGTTAATTTTGGTATAAATTTAGTAGATAATTAAAAAATTGTAGGGAATTAGGGGCGTTTGATTGATGAAAAAAGTTATGATTATTATGGGCAGTGACTCTGATTTGGCAACTATGCAGAATGCCTGCCAGGTGTTGGATGAGTTGCAGCTGCCTTATGAAGTGCATGTGAGTTCTGCCCACCGCACACCGCAGCGCACAGCTGAACTGGCTGCCGGTGCGGCCGAGGCTGGCTTTGGCGTGATTATTGCCGGGGCTGGTGGGGCCGCTCATTTAGCTGGGGTAATTGCGGCTGAAACTATCCTGCCGGTAATCGCTGTGCCGATTAAGTCTGGTGCACTGTCCGGTTTTGACGCCTTGCTGGCCTCGGTGCAAATGCCGGCGGGCATACCAGTGGCCACAGTGGCAATAGATGGCGCTCGTAATGCCGGTATATTGGCGGCTCAGATGTTGGCATTGGCTGACAGTGATTTGGCAGGGCGATTGCTTGCCTTTAAGACAAGTTTGCGCGATGGTGTTTTGGCCAAGGATGCTAAATTGCAGCAGCTTGGAGTGGCTGGGTATCTGGCCCAAAAATAAGCTGATAGCTTGGGGATGAGGTGAAAAAGCCGTGATTGCTCGTTTTAGACTGCCTGAAATGGAAAAGATTTGGTCTGACGAAAACCGCTTTCAGCAAATGTTACAGGTTGAGCTTTTTGTCTGTGAAGCAATGAGGGATATGGGCAAGTTGGAGCAGGAAGTTTACGATGATATTGTGGCCAAGGCTGGTTTTGATTTGCAGCGGATTCGGGAGATTGAAGAAGTCACGCGGCACGATGTGGCGGCCTTTTTTGCTGCTGTATCAGAGCGTATTGGTGAAGAAAATGCCAAAAAGTTACATTGGGGCATAACTGCCTCTGATTTGGTAGATACTTCTATGGCTGTACAAATGCGCCAAGCGGTTGATTTGATTATCGGCAAGCTTTATCAGCTGCGAGATGTGTTGGCTGAATTGTCTAAAACCCATAAATACACGTTGATGGTGGGGCGAACCCATGGCGAACACGCTGAGCCAATGTCCTTTGGTTTGAAGATGGTGGTTTGGACTGGCGAGATTGACCGCACCTTGGCACGTCTGCACCAGGCCCGCAGCAATGTGGCGGTGGGCAAAATTTCCGGTGCGGTGGGTTCTTATGCGCATATTGACCCTTTTGTTGAAGAACACGTTTGCCGGCGTTTGGATTTGCGGCAGGCGGTTTCTGCCACGCAAATTTTGCAACGAGATCGACACGCAGAGTTATTGTTGATGTTGGCGCTTTTGGGTTCCACATTGGATAAATTTGCGATTGAAATACGCACGTTGGAGCGTACTGAAATTGCCGAGCTGGCCGAGCCTTTTGAACACGGTATGGTCGGTTCTTTTGCTATGCCGCACAAAATTAATCCGGTTAAGGCGGAGCGAATCAGCGGCTTGGCTCGGATTTTGCGCGGTAATGCGATGGCTGCTCTGGAAGATGTGCCGCTTTGGGATGAGCGGGATTACACCCATGCTTCTGCTGAGCGGATAATCATTGCTGATAGCTGTTTGTTAGCGGATTATATGCTGCAAATGATGTTGGATACTTTGCAAGGAATAAGCATTAATCATGAGCAAATGGAACATAATTTGGATATGACCAAAGGGCTTATCTTCTCGCAACGGGTGCTGATGGCATTGCAGGAACATGGGGTTCCGCGTGTGCAGGCATATGAAATGGTGCAGCGCAATGCTATTGCCGCTGCGCAGGAGCATATGGATTTTGCTTACTATCTGTTGCAGGACGAGGAGGTTATGAGCTTCATCTCGATTGAGGAGCTGGATTCCTTGTTTGACTATGAATATTATTTGAAGCATTTTGATTATATTTATAAACGAGCTGGTATTTTTTAGGTTTATATATTATTGGGATTAAGGCCGCAAGGCCAGGTTAATTGGGGAAATGAGGTACGATAAAATGCAAAAGGAGCAATGGCAGCGGGAAACCCCTTGGGAAAAGCTGCACGAGGAATGTGGCGTTTTTGGTATTTACGACGCCACCAACAAAACCAATGTGGTGCAAAAAACTTATATGGCGCTTTATGCCTTACAACATCGTGGTCAGGAAAGCTGTGGTATTGCCGTCAACAATAATGGGGCGGTGTCGCTACACAAGGATTTAGGCCTGGTGCCTGATGTTTTTACCAGGGAGCATTTGGATGGTTTGGGCAGCGGTCAGATTGCTATTGGTCATACACGTTATTCCACCACCGGTCATCCTTATCGCTTTAACGCTCAGCCGCTGCTTTCTCGTCATTTTAAGGGTTTGATGGTGCTGGCGCATAACGGCAATTTGATTAATACTGCTGAATTAAAATCCAATTTGGAGCATAAGGGCATTACTTTTCAGACAACCACAGACACTGAAGTAATAAGCTCAGTGATTATTGAGCAGTGGTTGCAAACAGAAACCCTGGAGGCTGCTGTGGAGATTGCTATGTTCCATTTGAAGGGAGCCTACTCGCTGGTTTTAAGCTGTGATGATAAAATGCTGGCCGTGCGGGATCCTTATGGTTTTCGGCCGCTTTGTCTGGGCCGTATGGGCGACGCTTGGTTGGTGGCTTCAGAATCCTGCGCCTTGGAATGTATTGGGGCGGATTTTGTACGTGATATTAAACCTGGCGAGATTGTGGTTATCGATAAAAAAGGCCCGCATAGTATTACCACACATTGTGGAAAAACAGAGGGTGGCATTTGTATTTTTGAGTATTGTTATTTTGCCCGGCCGGATTCGACTATTGAAGGTGTGAGCGTGCATAAATCTCGCTTGCGGGCTGGGCGCCTGTTGGCGCAGGATTATCCGGTGGAGGCTGATGTAGTAATCGGCGTGCCGGATAGCGGTGTGGACGCTGCTTTGGGTTACGCGCAGGAATCTGGCATTCCTTATGGTGTTGGTTTTATTAAGAACCGTTATATTGCGCGTACCTTTATTCAGCCCACCCAAAGCCAGCGGGAAAATTCAGTAAAAATCAAGCTGAATGCACTGCGGGAAACCGTCAGCGGCAAAAGGGTGGTTATGCTAGATGATTCCATTGTGCGCGGCACTACCAGCAAGCGAATTGTGGAAATCCTGCGGGCTGCCGGCGCTAAGGAAGTACATTTGCGCATTGCTGCCCCGCCGTTTAAATATCCTTGCTATTTTGGTACAGATGTGGATCGTCCCGAAAATTTGATTGCCAACAAGGTGCCGTTGGACAAGCTGGCTGAGCAAATTGGGGTGGACAGCTTGGGCTATCTTAAAGCGGAGCATTTTCCTAAATTGATTGAAGAATGTGGTCTGAAATATTGCGAGGGCTGTTTCAGCGGTAAGTATCCGGTGCCGGTGCCTAAGCAACAATATAAGGATCAGGAAAAATATAACTTTAGTATTTCAGAATAAAAGACAGGAGGCGGTTTTGCAATGGCAATTTCTTATAAAGACGCCGGCGTGGATATTGATGCTGGCAATCTGGCTGTGGAAAAGATGAAAGGTTTTGTGCAGAGTACTTATCGGCCGGAGGTTTTGACGGATTTGGGCAGTTTTGCCGGTCTTTTTGAGCTGAATGTGCAAAAATACCGTCAGCCGGTGTTGCTTTCAGGAACTGATGGCGTGGGCACCAAGCTGCGGGTGGCTCAGCTGCTAGATAAGCACGACACTGTTGGCATTGACGCTGTGGCGATGTGCGTTAACGATATTTTGGCCCAAGGTGCGGAGCCGCTGTTTTTCCTGGATTATATTGCCCTGGGCAAATTGGTGCCGGAACAAGTGGCTGAGATTGTTAAGGGCGTGGCTGAGGGCTGCAAGCAGGCTGGTTGCGCATTGATTGGTGGTGAAACTGCCGAAATGCCAGGTTTCTATCCAGATGATGAATATGATATTGCCGGTTTTGCCGTTGGCGTGGCTGATAAAAGCAAGGTTTTGACAGGCGACAAAGTGGCCGCTGGCGACGTTCTGCTGGGCCTGCCCAGCACCGGTTTGCACAGTAACGGTTTCTCCTTGGCTCGTCGGGTGCTGCTGGATGGAAGCCTGAATGTGAATTCTTACGTGGAGGAGTTAGGCCAGACGGTGGGCGAGGCTATGCTGACTCCAACGCGTATTTATGTTAAGGATATTTTGCCTTTGCTGGAAAAGGTGGAGGTTAAAGGTATGTGCCACATCACCGGCGGCGGTCTGCTGGAAAATTTGCCGCGGGTTTATTCTAAAGAGCTTTGCGCTCATATTGACGCTACTGCCTGGCAGGCGCCGGCCATTTTTGGCTTAATTCAGCGTTTGGGCGGTGTTGAGTATATGGAGATGCACCGAGTGTTTAATATGGGCATTGGGTATGTGGTTATTGTAGCGCCGGAGGATGTTGATAAGGTGCAGGCTTGCTGTTCTGATGCGGTTGTGATTGGTCAAATGACCAAACGCAGTGATAATGAAGCCGGTGTGGTCATTCAATATACGGACAAGGAGGTTCAGCCGTGGAAAGATTGAAGATTGCTGTGCTAGCCTCTGGCAGTGGCTCCAATCTGCAAGCGATAATTGACGAAATCAAATCTGGATTTTTGCCGGTAGAACTGGCTCTGGTTTTGAGCGATAAACCGCAGGCCTATGCTTTGCAGCGGGCTAAGGCGGCCGGTGTGCCGACCAAGGTTTTGCTGCCGGCGGATTTTGCTTCACGCGAGGATTATGATGCTGAGCTGGTGCGTTTGCTCAAGGCCAGTGGCGCTGAGGCTGTGGCTTTGGCTGGTTATATGCGTTTGGTTACGCCGGTGTTTTTGCAGGCTTTTCCGCATCGGGTGTTAAATATTCATCCGGCATTGCTGCCTAGCTTTCCTGGCTTGCACGGACAGCGTCAGGCTTTTGAATATGGCGTTAAGGTGGCAGGTTGCACGGTGCATTTTGTGGATGAGGGTATGGATAGCGGTCCGATTATTTTGCAAGCGCCGGTGCCGGTTTTAGAGGATGATGACGCCGACAGTTTGGCTGCCCGCATTTTAGAGCAGGAGCATATCATTTATCCGCTGGCTTTGCGTCTTTTGGCAGAGGGCAAGCTGCATATTGAGGGACGTCGGGTGCGTATAGCTGAATAAGAAATCTAAATTGAAAATGCAGGAGGGGTAATTTTATGGCTTCCAGAAGGGCTATTATTAGTGTTTCAGATAAAACCGGGATTTTAGAATTTGCCAAAGAGCTGGTAAAAATGGATTTTGAGCTGGTCTCTACCGGCGGTACCTATCAAACGATTAAAGAGGCGGGAATCCCAGTAACCTATGTTAGTGAAGTAACCGGTTTTCCGGAAATTTTGGACGGCCGGGTAAAAACGCTAAATCCGCGTATTCACGGCGGCATTTTGGCAATGCGCACACCAGAGCACTTGGCGCAGTTGGAGGAGCATAACATTACACCGATTGATTTGGTGGTTGTAAACCTTTATCCATTCCGCCAAACCATCAGCAAGCCAGGTGTTGAGCTGGCCGAGGCTATTGAAAATATTGATATTGGCGGCCCTTCAATGATTCGGGCGGCTGCCAAAAATTATCAATATGTAACTGTGGTTACTAACCCTGGCAAATATCAAGAGGTGCTGCAACGATTGCAGGATGGCGCGGTGGATGAGGCGTATCGTTTGCAGCTTTCGGCGGAGGCTTTTCGGCATACCGCTGAATATGATACATTTATTACCACATATCTGCAAAAACAGACTGGGATTAAAGAAGACTTTCCAGATAATTTTCTGTTGCTGGCTGAAAAACGGCAGGAATTGCGTTATGGCGAAAATGCTCAGCAGCGGGCTGCTCTTTACAGCCGCTTTGGCGATGATGAACAAGGTGTTGGTCAGGCGGTGCAGCTAACCGGTTTGCAGCTTTCCTATAACAACACTTTGGATTTGGATGCGGCAATGGAGGTGGTGCGGGAATTTGCCGAGCCAGCCGCTACCATTATCAAGCACACTAACCCTTGCGGTGTAGGTTTGGGCGCGGATATTCGTGAAGCTTGGTTGAAAGCCTATGAGGGCGACACTCTGGCTTCCTACGGCGGCATTGTGGCCGTAAATAGGGAGGTTGACGTGACCTGTGCCCTGGAAATGAACAAGGTTTTTTTGGAGGCAATCATTGCGCCGTCGTTTTCTGAGGAGGCTCTGGCTATTTTGGCGGAAAAGCCTAAGCTGCGTTTATTGACGGTGGCTGGATTGGACACTTACAATTCAGGTATAGCTTTTTATCCAATTAAAGGCGGCCTGTTGTTGCAGGAAATGGATACGGCTCCGATTAAGAATGAGTTTATGCGAGTGATGACCCATCGGGAACCGACCCCTGAGGAAATTGCTCAAATGCAGTTTGCAATGACGGTTGCCAAACATGTGAAATCAAACGCGGTAGTTTTGGCCAAGGATTATCAGGTGATTGGCGTGGGCGCCGGCCAGATGAGCCGTATTAGCTCGGTGGATATGGCCTTTAATTCCGCTCAGCATCGCAGTTTTGGCGCGGTTATGGCTTCAGACGCTTTCTTTACTTTCCGGGATACGGTGGATGCTTGCGCTAAACACGGTATAACGGCTATTGTCCAGCCAGGCGGTTCCATTTATGACGCTATTTCTATTTCGGCTGCTAATGAGGCCAACATTGCTATGGTGTTTACTGGAGTACGTCATTTCCATTATTAAACTAAATTATTAATAGCTTCATTTCTTAATTGCTTTTATTAAGGAGATAATATATTATGAAAATTTTGGTTGTTGGTGGCGGCGGCCGTGAGCACGCCATTGTTTGGAAGCTTGCGCAAAGCCATTTGGCAGAACATATTTACTGTGCGCCTGGCAACGCCGGCATTGCTGAGCTGGCAGAATGTGTAAATATACCGGCGGACGCGGTGGATATGTTGCTGGAATTTGCACAAGCGGAAGATATTGGGCTAACGGTAGTCGGCCCGGAGGCTCCTCTGGCGGCAGGCATTGTGGATAAGTTTACGGCGGCTGGTTTGAAAATCTTTGGCCCCAGCCAAAAGGCGGCAATGCTGGAGGGCAGCAAGGCTCTGGCCAAGGAAATTATGGAAAAATATGGTATTCCTACAGCTAAATATGCGGCTTTTGAGGATAAGGAAGCAGCGTTGGCTTATCTGGCGGAGCACCCGGCGCCGATTGTGGTTAAAGCCGATGGTTTGGCGGCCGGCAAAGGCGTGGTGGTGGCGATGACGCAGGCCGAAGCTGTGGAAGCTGTGGAGGCAATGCTTTCCGGCAATGCTTTTGGCGAGGCTGGCGCCAGAGTGGTTATTGAAGAATATTTGGAGGGTGAGGAAGTCAGCGTGCTGGCTTTCAGTGATGGCCAAACAGTGCTACCAATGGTTTCAGCCCAGGATCACAAACGGGTTTTTGATGATGACCAAGGCCCGAACACTGGTGGTATGGGGGCTTATTCTCCTGCTCCGATTTACACGTCTGAGCTGGCTGAGCAAGTTTTACACCAGGTTTTGCAGCCGGCTGTGGATGGTATGCGTAAGGAGGGCCGCATCTATAAAGGAGTGCTTTATGCTGGCTTGATGTTGACTTCGCAGGGAGTTAAAGTGCTGGAGTTTAATGCACGTTTTGGCGACCCTGAAACGCAGGCGGTTTTGATGCGTTTAAAATCTGATTTGGTGGAGATTATGCTGGCGGTGGTTGATGAACGCTTGCAGGAGTGCGCTCTGGAATGGGCCGATGAAGCTGCTGTTTGTGTGGTGATGGCTAGCGGCGGCTATCCTGGTTCTTATGCTAAAGGGTTGCCAATCACTGGCCTGGAGCCGGCCGCCGAGCAGGCGGATACGGTGGTTTTTCATGCCGGAACCAAATTTGTGGGTCAGCAGGTGATGACTGACGGCGGCCGTGTGCTGGGTGTGACGGCCTGTGCGCCGACAATTCAACAGGCTATTGATAAAGCTTATATTGCGGTTGATTTGATTAGCTGGCCGGATTGTTTCTGTCGGCGGGATATTGGCGCTAAAGCATTGAAAAGAATTGCTCAAAAGTAGCTGTTGAAAAAATGGCGTTTGTTTATATTTTGAAATGCCGGGATAATACAATGTATACCGGGTTTACATTGGATTTACGTCGCCGAGTGGCTCAGCATAACGCCGGGCAAGGCGCTAAATATACTAAGCAACGGCGGCCGGTGCGTTTGCTGTGGGCGGCAGAGTTGCCTAACGCCCGATTGGCCCGACGGGCCGAAGTTTTGGTTAAACAGTTGCCGCCAGCCAAAAAGTTGCGCCTGGCCAAAGGACGGTTGACTTTGACGGAGGCTTGCCCGCGCTTGTGGGCGGAGGAAAAGGAAAGGGTGCATATAATGGTGGCAAAAGCAGAGGCCTTGGCTTGGGATAAAGAAATGCTGGCTTTGGCCCGGCAAGAAGCGGCGCAGGGCAGTGCTGCTGGCGAGGGCGGCCCCTTTGGCGCAGTGGTGGTTGACGCTGACGGCCAGATTTTGGCAGAGGCGCACAATCAGGTGCTGATTGGTCATGACCCAACCGCCCACGCGGAAATTATGGCCATTCGGGCAGCTTGCGCTAAAATTGGCAGTCATGATTTGCAGGGATGTACGCTTTACACCTCCTGCGAGCCTTGTCCGATGTGTTTAGCGGCGATTATTTGGGCCAATATAAGCCGGGTTGTATATGGTTGCACTCGAGAGGATGCGGCGGCCATTGGTTTCCGAGATGAATATATTTATGATTTTTTGGCTGGCCGCGGTGCGGCGCCGTTGGAAATGCTGGAGCTTGACCGCGAGGCTTGTCAGCAGGTTTTTGCTGTTTATCAGCAGCGGGCAGGCCAGTTATATTAATATATTTTAAGGGAGGGTTTTAACATGTTGGTATTGACGGAAAAAAGGCAAGGCGTAGGCTGGTTGTATCTAAACCGGCCGGATTCACTGAACAGCCTGACGGCAGAGCTGGCAGCGGACGTTGTGGAGGCTGTGGCGCAGTTGGAGGCTGACCCTGAAGTGCGGGTGATTGTATTTTCCGGCCAGGGCCGCGCTTTTTGTGCCGGTGGTGATTTGGCTTCCTTGAAAGCGTTGGAGCAGGAGGAGGATGCAGTGGCCTTTGTGCAGGCGGCCGGCAAAACCAGCGAGGCTCTGTTTAATTGTCGTAAGCCAGTTATTGCAATGGTAAACGGCGTGGCGGCTGGGGCCGGTTTTAATTTGGCGTTGGCTTGCGATTTGGTTTTTGCAGCGGCTGGGGTGAAGTTTATCCAAAGCTTTAGCAATATTGGCTTGGTGCCGGATTGTGGCGGGCATTACTTCCTGCCGCGCGCTATTGGCATCTGGCGGGCTAAACAGGCTATGTTTGAGGCTTTGCCTATCACTGCGGAAGAGGGCAAGGAGCTGGGCTTTGTTAATGCCATCTATCCGGCGGAGGAATTGGCCGCGGCCACCGAAAAATACGCCGTGCAGCTGGCGCAGCGCGCGCCGCTTTCCTTGCAGAACTGCAAAAAGCTGCTGAATGAAACCGGCAACCTCTCCCTGGCGGAGCTGCTGGAGGCTGAGGCTGCCGTGCAGGGCAAGCTGGTGGTTAGTGCGGATTGCAAGGAGGGCCTGGCCGCCTTTGCGGAAAAACGCCAGCCCAATTTTAAGGGCGAGTAAATCAGCTTTGTAATATTAAACGTCGTTCTCTTTTTTAAGGGAGCGGCGTTTTTTTGTGAAAAAAGGGTTGACAAATATCGTCTACAAGTGTAGAATATAATTGTCTATAGATGTAGAAGAGTGTTAGGAGGATTTTCATGAAAATCAAAAAAATGCTGTATGTTTTATTGATTGTTTGTTGTTCGCTGATCTTAGCAGCTTGTCAGCAACAGGAAAATCAAGATAAGCAAACTTTTGCTGCGCAGCAGCTTACGCGTGATGAGCTGTTGGCTGATTATGACGTTATGTGGCAAAATATGCAGGAAAGCTATCCCTTTTGGGGTGTACTTGAACGTAGCCAGCCTGATAATTCAGATTATTATAAGGAGGTAATTGCCAAATATCGTGAGCAGCTGCAAAATTCAGAACAAACAGGCGATTTGCTAATGTTGGAGTTTTTAGAAATTGTGGCAAGTAGTCTTTATGAAACCTGTGGTGAGGTTGGTCACGTCAGCATTGTTAATGCGGATTTTTATCGGGATGATTTGGCGTTATATAAGCTTTATGCTGAAGAAATGCCGGAACTTAAACCGTGGTTGGCGGTTCTTGAACAGCCGGAGGTTGCCGAGTTTTATAATTATTATGATTATTTAATGGAGCTTTGGCTTGAGCAGGCCGGTTTGACTGATAATCAATCCGATACGGAAACTACGGACGAACTGCCGAAGAATCTGGATATGCAAATAATGGGCCCTGATGCTAAAACGGCTTATATTTGCGTATATTCCTTTGCGGATAATTTTATTTCAGATGATATTCCGCAAATTCAGGCTTTTATGCAAACCGCTGCTGATTGTGATAATTTGATTATTGATATTAGAGAAAACGGCGGCGGTAACACTACTTATTGGGAAAAGGCATTTGTTAGCCCTAATATTACAAGTTCCTTGCAAAGTCGCTTGCTAAGATTAATGCGTGATACGGATTTAACGCGCCAATTTTATGGTTCAGATTATGCCGATTCGGCATTATCGGCCGAAGAGGTGCAAAACTTTGCAGATATGCCTAATATCCAGCAGGAGGATTTGGCAGATTTAACGTTGGCCAGGGAAATACTTGTGCAAATTGAGCCGGAAACTGCTTCTGAACATTTTAACGGCCAAATCTGGCTTTTGGTTGGCCCACAAGTATATTCCTCAGCGGAATCATTTGCCGTTTTTTGCAAGCAAACCGGTTTTGCAACGTTAGTTGGTCAGCCTACAGGCGGTTCCAACAGCGGCGGCGGCATATTCTTTGAATTGCCTAATACTCACTTGCTTGTGCAATTTGACGTTGAATATTGCTTAAACAGCGACGGCAGCTGTAATATGGAAACCGGAACTGAGCCTGATATTGTGGCGGATGACGCTTTGGCGGCTGTTTTGGCATTGATTGAAGAAAATAGCAAAGTTTATTAGCAGGAAAACTGAACAGGAGAATTACAATGAAAGATTCTATTAATTTAACCAAAGCGGAACTGGCGATTATGCAGGTTCTGTGGCAAGGGCAGGCCACGGCTTCAGAGGGGCTTTCTGCCAAGCAGATTAATCAAAGCTTGGCGGATAAGCACTGGCAGCGCACCACTTTAGCCACTATGCTGACTCGTTTGGAGGAAAAAGGGGTGGTGCAGCGTCAAAAAGCTGCTAGCGGTAATGGTTATCTTTATCGGGCATTGTTGGATGAGGAGGATTATCGCCAAAGCGCTGCCAACGAGCTGCTGGACACGTTGTATCATGGCTCTGTTGGCAGCTTGGCGGCTTCGTTGGTGGCCAGCCGCCAGCTGTCTGAGCAGGATATTGCGGAACTGAGGGAGCTTTTTAAGTTGTGAGGTGTTAAGCTATGTTCAGGCAGATTTTTTTACACATTTTTTTACATACTGTGGCTATTTCACTGATAGCAACAGTGCTGATTTTGTTGTTATTTATAGTTCGTCGTTTAACCAGCCGCTGGCTGGGGCACGAATGGCAATATAACATTTGGGCAAGCTTGCTGATGCTGCTGTTTATCTCACCTGTGTGCTTGCTGATGTATGGTTGGGGTGGTAATTCAAGCGCTGAGCCTGTTGAGGGTGCGTTGTCTTTCCAGCACACTGCGCCAATGGTGCAGGAGCCAGACTATTCAAAAGAGGAAGCGTTGCCGGTTACTGTGCCTGAGATTTTGGCGCAGCCGACATATGCTGAACAGCCAACTTTTCTGTCGGTTGTGTTGCACAGTGATTTAACATTTTATTTGGCTGTGGTCTGGTTGTTGATTAGCCTGTTGCTGGTGCTGAGCCGCTTAAATAAATATCGACGTTTTGCGATCAGTCTGCAACAAACCAGCGAGGCTATTTCCTGGCAGGATATACCACTGCCGGAAAGTGACATTGACAAAATGTGCTGCGCCGCGCCGGGGCTGGAGCTGCGCCGGCAAAAAACGGATGCTTTGCCGGTGGCTCCAATGCTGATTGGTCTGTTTAATCCTTGCATATTGTTGCCAGCGGCTGAGTTGTCGGCCGAAGATTGGCATAACATCCTAAAGCATGAGCTGAATCATTTGGAGCAAAAGGATTTGTGGATTAAATTGACTATGCTGCTTGTAAAATCAGGCCATTGGTTTAATCCAGCGATTTATCTGTTGGAGCGGCAGCTGGAACAAGAATGTGAAATATGTTGCGATTTGAAAGTTATCAGGTTTTGGAGTCAGGCCCAAAGGCAGAATTATATGCGGACAATTTTGCGCGTTGCCAGCCTTTCCATTTCTTTGCCAGCTAAAAACAAATTATATACGGGCATAAATACGGCGAAGAGTGAAATTAAAAGGAGGTTTGAAGTGATTAGTAAACATAATGCCAATCGCAACAATGGAGTGCGGTTTTTAGCGTTTATATTGACAGCGTTGATAATGGTTTTTGGTTCATATTATAGCGTTAGGGCCGCCAGAGAAATCCGGGCGGAGGAAAATAATGTCAACCCGGCGACCAGTGTGGTTGTGGTGAGCAGCAATGGAGAAAAGGTGCAGCTGGCTAATGCGCCGTTTGTGGCTGAAAACGGGCAGATATATTTGCCGCTGCGGGAAACGTTGGAAAAATTTCGGGTGATTGAGCCGAACGACAACAGTAGCCTACAATATGAAAACGGTTTGGTTAAATTAACGCTTTACCAGTGGCAGACAGACGCGGCCGGCGGCCAGGTGCTGCATTGCTTTTATCAGCGACAGTTCAGCCTGACGGATACGCAGATTGGCGCGCAAATGCGCAATGATGTGATTTATGTGCCGGTGGAAGTGCTGTTGGAGATTGCGCAAATGTCGGCGGCTGGGGGCGGCAGTTTGCTGGACGGGTTGATGATTTTGCAGTATGATGCAAACGGCGGTGAAATTCTACGCTTGCTCAGCCTGCCTTTGCCAAGCGAAAATAAAACGATAAATACTATTCTGTCTCTGCCAGAGCGGTTTGCCGTGGTGCCGCAGTTTTTGCAGGCTTGGCAGCAAGGCGATTATCAGGCTATGCAAGCCTTTTGCTATGGTGAGGCTATTGAAAATGTTGGCTGGCAGTATGCTGATACTATGTTGGGCGAGGTGGTGGCTGTTTATGCTGAGCAGCGGGCGGTAGAGCCGAACAGCCTGGATTTGCACGCTTTAATCATACGGCCAAACGGCCAAAGCGGTTACAGTGAACTGGCCATAACGTTGGAGGTTGAGGAGCAAAAAGACGGAAATTGGCTGATTGACGGCTTGAGCAGCAGTAATCGGTAACAAGATTATATTACAGCATCCGAATTTAGGTCTTTGGGAAACTCGTTATTCCCATTTGTCCAGCCTGGCGGTTAAAGCTGGCGATACAGTTGAGACCGGTCAGATTATTGGTTATGTTGGCTTCACCGGCCAAAGCACTGGCAGTCATCTGCATTTTGTAATGATGTATGATGGCCAGGCTGTTGACCCTCTGGTGGTGTTGGAATAAAACTAGCAAGTTAATAAAAATGCTTAAATGCCGATACTCGTTTTTGGGTATCGGCATTTTTTTGGCTATTTCGCATAGAATTGAGCAGTAGGCAAGATTTTAGGCGGAGGTTGAGGAAATGTTTTGGGAGCTTATTTACTTGTTTGGTTCTTTGGTGCCGGGAATGGGCTTTTTGCTGGGCTATTTGAACAGCAATGCTTTTCCCAAGCCGTTGGCGTCGGAGGAAGAAAAAAAATATTTACAAGCCTGGGCGGATGGTGATAAAAACGCTCGCTTGATTTTAATTGAACATAATTTGCGTTTGGTGGCGCACATTGTGAAAAAGTTTGAAAATCACGGCCCGGAACGGGAGGATTTGATTTCCATTGGCACAATCGGCTTGATTAAGGCTATTAATACATTTGATTTGGCTAAAAATATCAAGCTTACCACTTATGCCGCTCGTTGCATTGAAAATGAAGTGCTGATGTATCTGCGGTCTTCCAAAAACCGGCGAACGGAGGTTTCCCTAAACGACCCGATTGGCTCCGACAAGGAGGGAAATCAAATTACTCTGTTGGAAACGCTGGGCAGCGATGGCACTGAGATTTTAGACACTGTGGAAAGCAAGGATGATGAGCGGTTGTTGCACCTTTCCTTGAAAGGCTTATCACCTAAAGAGCGTTATATAATTATCCAGCGTTACGGTTTGTGCGGGGCGGAGGAGCACACGCAACGAGAAATTGCCAAACAACTGGGTATTAGCCGTTCCTACGTTAGCCGGATTGAAAAAAAAGCCCTACAAAAGCTGCATAAATCATTTGAGGAATAGCATATATTCTAACAGCTTGATTTATTTATGGAAAAGTTTTTAGATGAAAATTTACATAGAAAGGATTGAGGGCTTTGAAAGAGATTTTTGCCATTATGGGCGGTTCAGTCGATGAGTCCAGCGGCGATGGTATTTCGCCAATCCAGTTGGGGCGAGGGCTGTTGCTTAGCTGTTCTCTGGTGGCGCTTTTCAGTTTGGCTTTGGCGGCGGCTTATTGCTTCACCTCTTTGTCTGGCAGCACGGCGCATTTGTTACAGCTGGCAGTGCTTGGAGTGGCGGTGTTTGCCGGGGCTTTTGCCGCAGCCAAAGGGGCAGGACGACGGGGCCTTTGGCACGGACTGTTGTTGGCTGCTCTGCTTTTGGGGTTGCTGCTTCTGGGCAGTGTGGTTGGGCTGACGGCTGGCGGCATATCCATTTTAGGTTTGTTGGTGAAAGGCTTGTTGCTGTTTATGGCTGGTGGCCTGGGCGGAGTTTTGGGAGTGGCTTGAACAACAACATAAGAAAATTTGTTTCAACCACTAGGCAGGAGGCAAAAAATCTGCTATAATATTGCTTGGTTGCGTAATGCAAGAGCAGTGTTACGGCAGATTTTTTATTTGTCAACAGCTTAAATGCTTTAACAATAAGCAATAAATTTTAATAAACAGAGGTGCAGAAAATTGACGGAAACTAAAATGTGGGGCGGACGTTTTGCCAAAAGCACAGACAAGCTGGTGGAGGATTTTCATTCCTCAATCAGCTTTGACCAGATTTTATATCAGCATGATATTGCCGGTTCTATTGCTCATGCCAAAATGCTGGGCAAACAGGGGATTATCAGCCAGGCGGAGGCTGAAACCTTGGTAGCTGCTTTGCAACAAATTAGGATTGATATTGACGCTGGCCAGGTGGAATTTGAAGTTGGTGCGGAAGATATTCATATGAATATTGAAAAGATTTTGACCGAACGCGTGGGCGAGGTTGGCAAAAAGCTACACACGGCCCGCAGCCGCAACGACCAGGTGGCTTTGGATATGCGCCTGTATCTTAAACAACAAGTGGCGGAGGTGCAGGAGCTGCTGTACAAGCTGTTGCAAACCTTGTTGGATTTGGCGGCAGAGCATAAGGCCAGTGTGATGGCTGGCTACACGCATTTGCAAAAGGCTCAGCCTATCACAATGGGACATCATCTGTTGGCTTATTTCCAGATGTTTCGTCGAGATTTTGAGCGCTTGACTGATTGTGCGCGTCGGGCAGATTATCTGCCGCTGGGCGCCGGCGCGCTGGCCGGCACGACTTTTCCGATTGACCGGTATTTTGTGGCGTTTGAATTGGGATTTGCGGATATTTGTGCCAACACTTTGGACGCGGTAAGCGATCGAGATTTTGTGGTTGAGTTTATCAGTGCGGCTTCTTTGATTATGGTGCATTTATCGCGGCTTTCTGAGGAGATTGTGCTGTGGTCTTCTAATGAGTTTGGTTATATCACGTTGGATGATGGTTATAGCACTGGTTCATCAATTATGCCACAGAAGAAAAACCCTGATGTGGCAGAGTTGGTGCGTGGCAAAAGCGGTCGTGTGTTTGGGCATTTGATGAGCGCGCTTACGATGCTTAAAGGATTGCCTTTGGCCTACAACAAGGATTTGCAGGAGGACAAAGAGGCCCTTTTTGACACAGTAGATACCGTTAAAAAATCGCTGCTGGTTTTTGCTCCGATGCTGGCTACTATGCGTGTTAACCAGGAGCGTATGCATGAGCGGGCCAAGGGCGGTTTCATCAACGCCACCGACGCGGCGGATTATTTGGCGGCGCGCGGTGTACCTTTTCGGGAGGCGCACAGTATTATTGGTCAGCTGGTGAAGCACGCTGAGGACAAGGGCGTTGGTTTGGAGGATTTGCCTCTGGCGGAAATTCAGCAGTTTTCTGCGGTGTTTCAGGCGGATATTTACGATTATATTGCTATTGATAAATGCGTGGCGGCTCGTTGCACGCCAGGCGGCCCGGCTTTGCCGGCAATGGAGTCTGCTTTAAAGCAGGCTGCGGGGTGGTTGCAAGAAAATGTCGTTAATAATATCAACAGTAATGCGGATAAATAAAAGCCTTTAAGTTGGCTAAAATAACAGGATGTGGGAGTGGAGCTGGATGCAGGAGTTTTCGGAAATAATCAAAACGGCGGATATTGAAGCAGCTGGTATGCGGCCTAATCGCCGGCCCGCAGGCCGTCAGCAGGAGACAGCATGCCCAATCTGTGGTGGTAGCGGCTATATTTTGCGTTCAGACGGCCGGGCTCAGCTTTGTCGCTGTCACGCGGAGCGGCATTTTCAGCAGGCCTGCCGGGCGGCTCGTTTGCAGCCAGCTTTACAGAAAATGACGTTTGAACAGTTTGAGCTGGCCAATTATCCAGGTAATGTGCAGGCTCCAGGCGGCAAAGGGCGTACCTATTATGAGCTGGCCAAGGAGGCTTGTGCCAAAATGCTCAGCTGTTGTGAAAAGCTGGTGGCTGGCGGCGCTCCGCGCGGTTTGTTGCTTTTGGGCCAGGTGGGTAGCGGTAAAACGCATTTGGCGGCGGCAGCGGCTAATTATTTGCTGCGGCGACGGCAGAAGGTGTTGTTTTTGGTGGTGCCTGATTTTTTGGATGAGCTGCGCGGGGCTTTTTCCGGTCAGGAGGATGAGGTGCGCCGCTTGCAGGAGCAGGCAAAAAGGGTGCCGGTGCTGATTTTGGATGATTTGGGCAGCCATAATTTTTCTGATTGGACGCGTAGCGTTCTGTTTACCATTTTGAATTATCGGATGAATGAATGTTTAACAACCATTGCTACCACCAATCTGAACTTTGCCGATTTGCAAGGACTTTTGGGAACTCGCTCTCTTTCGCGCCTGCTTAGTCTGTGCGAGCCCTGTTTGCTAGCCTGTGACCGGGATTTGCGTCTGCGTGGTCTGGAAAAAGTCTGAGGAGATATGTATGCTGTTAATTTTTGATTTAGATGACACTCTAATTTATACGCATCAGGTTTTTGTTGAGCTGACGGAGCAATTTTTGCAGCAAATGGCGGCGTTGGGTTTTGATGATGATAATGTTTATTATACCTTAGACGCTTTTGATCGAGAGGCTATTGAGCAGGCGGACGCTTATGTGCCGTGGGCTTTTCCGCAGGCGATGCGCAAAACCTATGAGTTCTATTGTGAGCGTTGCTATCAGCCGTTGGATGAGGAACAGCTAGCTGCTTTTGAGGAGCTGGGCAACAGCTTTCGGGAAGCTGATTATCCACTGGTGGATGGCGCTAGGCTGGTGCTGGATTTGCTGGCGGAGGCTGGACACAAGCTGGTTTTGTTGACGCAAGGCGGCTATGATGAACAGAAATATAAGGTTGAGCTGCACAATTTGAATGAATATTTTGCGGAAATAATCGTGGTGGATAAAAAAACACCGGCAGTTTACAAAAATATTATGCAGAGACATGCCTTTGCACCTAGTCAAACCGTGGTTATTGGCAACAGCCTGAAAAGCGAGATTGCGCCGGCTTTGGCCGTGGGTGCGGCGGCTGTTTTGGTACGTGTCTGCCAAGGTTGGGATTTTGAAAATATTGAACTGACACAACGGGTGCCGGTGGTGCATAAACTGGTTGAACTGCTGCCATTGTTTCAAATTGCTAATCTTGAATAGGAAAACGGGAGTGATGAATAATGCCGGAAAACACAACTAAACAGCTTTTACGGGCGGCTTTGTTGCAATTTGATATTCGGCCGGGCGAGGTGCAACATAATGAAAACACCGCCGCGGCGTTGCTTGATGAGGCTGCGGCCTGTGGCGCACAGCTGGTTTTGCTGCCTGAGCTTTGGAATATGGGCTACGACCTGACGCATTTGCCAGAGCTGGCTCAAAACCTGCGCCAGGGTAGCAGCGCTCGTTTGCTGATGCGTAAAGCCAAGGAATATGGTATGTATATTTTTGGCGGTACTATTGCGGAAAAGCGAGGCGATACTTTCTACAATACTGCTTTGGTAATTGACGATAAGGGCGAGATTATTTACAAATATCGAAAGCTGCATTTATTCCCCAATGGTTTGCAGGAGCCGGACTACTTTGCGCCTGGTGACGAATGGGGTTTGGTGGAAACACCTTGGGGGCTTTTTGGTTTGGCGATTTGCTATGATTTGCGTTTTCCGGCCACCATTCAAAATTTAACCTTGCGTGGCGCCAACACCTTGATTGTGCCGGCGCAATGGCCTACAATTCGGGCTGAGCATTGGTTGTTGCTTAATCAGGCCCGGGCCATTGACCATCAGGTTTTTTTGTTGGCCTGCAACCGAACCGGCAAGGATCACAGCGGCAAGTATCCGGGCTGGTCTATGGCCTTAAATCCGTTGGGTGAATTTATTTGCGGTGGCCGTGAGGCTACGGAGCAGGGCATTTTGCTGGCGGATTTTGATTACTCCTGTTTGCCGAAAATCCGCGCTAGTATTCCGGTTTATGACGACCGACTACGGATTTTAGATGAGATTGACGATAGTCAGCTCTGATTTTATTATGAAACATTTCAAGCGTTATTTAGTTATTGCAGGTTGCGGCCTTGTTTGTTGAGAGTAAAACACAAAAAAATGCAAAAAAGGCTTGACAAATTCCGCCGCACCTGTTATATTATTACAGGAAGCCCTTTGAACTCGTAGTATACCATATGGTATAC
>JAAWKH010000026.1 GCA_022797295.1 Peptococcaceae bacterium | reverse complement strand
TTGAAACCTAAAAGCGGTTCCATAACCTACAATGGCGAGGAATTGATTGGCAAGCCGACCGACCAAATTGTAAGCCGCGGCATTACGCTGGTGCCGGAGGGCCGCCGGGTTTTTCCCGATATGACGGTGCTGGAGAACTTGAAGATTGGCGCTTATCTGCGCAAAGACAATCTGTCGGAGGACATCCGCTGGGTCTACGACCTTTTTCCGCGCCTGGAGGAACGCAGCTGGCAGGCGGCCGGCACGCTTTCCGGCGGCGAGCAGCAAATGCTGGCCGTGGGCCGGGCTTTGATGAGCAAGCCAAAGGTTATTATGATGGATGAGCCCTCGTTGGGTTTGGCTCCAATCATTGTGCAGGGTATTTTTGACATCATCAAAGAGATTAATCGACAGGGCGTGACGGTGTTGCTGATTGAGCAGAACGCCAACATGGCCCTGCACATCGCGGATATTGGCTACGTGCTGGAAACCGGCCGCATTACTATGACCGGCCCCGGCAAGGAACTTTTGCAGGATGAAAATGTGAAAAAGGCTTATTTGGGTAAGTAAATAGAAAAAGTGCAATCTACAAAATAGGTTGCACTTTTCTTGTTTTTATGTTAAAATATGCTAGAAAAGAGTTGTTTGTTAAAGCGGCTGGCCCTTGAGGAACCACGATGTGTAAAAGCGGAGTGATGAGAGGGTGGAAAAAAGCCCTCTCTCACTTACATAGTGAGGAAAGAGGGTGGTGCAATGATTTGGATAAGCATTGCGGCTCTTGTAATGCAGGCTGTTCAGCTTGCTTTGCAGACTGTGGAGTTTTTGAAGAATAGAAGCACAAAAAAATAGCCGCTCTCCAGCAAAAGAACGCGGCTATTTTTTAGCTAAAAACTGAGGGCCAGACGCCGAGGCGGATGACTCTTTTCTTTTATTATTATATAACAAACAACAACTTTTGTCAACTGCTTTATTCCTCTTTGGGCGGCTGTTCGCTTAGGTTTTGCAAAAGCAGGGCCAGCTGCGGCAAATCCCACTGGCTGAGCGGGGTTAGGCAATTTAGGACGGCCAGGCTGCGTTCGCATTGCTCCCAGGCGCAGCTGTAAAACAGCGGCGGGCAGGTTTCTTGCTCCCAGTTGGCCAAAAGGTTGTCTATCACGCGGGCGGCTCTTTCTGCTCGCCGCCAGGCCCGGCGCTTTTGGGACTCCGGCACCAGCTCCGTTTGCTCCAGCTTGTGGGCGGCGTTGACTAAAATATCATAGCTCTCACTAAGTATTTTTAGGCTGCGAGTTCCAAGCTCGCTCATTGGGCATTTTGGCATTGGCGCAAATCGCCCTCCCCGCTGTTAAATCTGTTAAAAAAATTAATTGCGCATTTAGGCATTGTAAAAATAGAATACATCTGCTATAATGTGAATAAGAATTTGGCCGAACACGGCAACCTAATAATTCATATTAGAAAGGCGGAGAAAATATGTTAGATCCCAGAGAATATGCTGACTGGCAAATAGCGGCTGAGGCCGAAAAAAATATGCCGAAACCCTACGATTGGCAGGAAC
Source organism: Peptococcaceae bacterium (assembly GCA_022797295.1). Taxonomy (GTDB): domain Bacteria; phylum Bacillota; class Dehalobacteriia; order UBA4068; family UBA4997; genus Avidehalobacter. Next base: position 28,010 of record JAAWKH010000026.1, on the reverse strand, counting down.
GGTTGGGCCTGCTGCCGGAGGAGATTATTCCTTACGGCAAAGTGGCTAAGCTGGATTTTTTGAAGATTATGAAGCGTTTGGCCAACAAGCCGGACGGTAAGTTTATTGAGGTGACGGCTATCACGCCCACACCCTTGGGCGAGGGCAAAAGCACCACCTCTATTGGTTTGATTGAGGGCCTGGGCAAGCTAGGCAAGCTGGCGGGCGGCTGCCTGCGCCAGCCCAGCGGCGGGCCGACCATGAACATCAAGGGAACGGCGGCTGGCGGCGGTAATGCCCTGCTAATTCCGATGACGGAATTTTCACTGGGGCTGACTGGTGACATTAACGACATTGCCAACGCTCACAATTTGGGCATGGTGGCTTTGAACGCTCGTATGCAGCACGAATATAATTATGACGATGCGACTTTGGCTAAACGCGGCTTAAAGCGGTTGGATATTGACGTAAACCGGGTGCAGTTTAATTGGGTGATTGATTTTGCGGCCCAGTGTCTGCGCAACATTGTAATCGGTTTGGGCGGCCGCATGGATGGCTTTACGATGAGCAGCAAGTTTGCGATTACTGTTTCCTCGGAGCTGATGGCTATTTTGGCGGTGGCCCGCGATTTGGCTGACCTGCGCGAGCGCATTGGCAACATAATCCTGGCTTACGATAAGCAGGGCCGGCCGGTGACCACCAAAATGCTGGAGGTGGACGGCGCGATGACGGCCTGGATGCGCAACACTATCAATCCAACCTTGTGCTGCACCAACGAATATCAGCCTTGCTTGGTGCATGCCGGCCCGTTTGCTAACATTGCTATTGGCCAAAGCTCGATTATTGGCGACCGCTTGGCGTTGAAGATGTTTGATTATCACGTGACAGAATCCGGTTTTGCTGCGGATATTGGTTTTGAAAAGTTCTGGAATGTTAAGTGCCGGCTTTCCGGCTTGCAGCCCAACGTTTCGGTGTTGGTGGCTACTATTCGCAGCTTGAAAATGCATGGCGGCGGCCCGGCTGTTAAGCCCGGCGTGCCGTTGGATACGGCTTACACTAGCCAGAATTGCGAGTTGGTTGAGCAAGGCCTGTGCAATTTGCTGCACCACATTCGCACGGTGCAAAAATCGGGCATTAAACCGGTGGTTTGCCTTAATTCTTTCCACACTGATACGCCGGAGGAAGTTGCCATTGTGCGCCAGGCGGTGGAAGCGGCCGGGGCTCGCTTTGCGGTTTCCGAGCATTGGCTGAAAGGCGGCGAGGGGGCAATCGAACTGGCCGAAGCTGTGGTGGAAGCCTGCGAGGAGCCGGTGGATTTGCAATATCTCTATCCGTTGGAAATGCCTTTGCGGCAACGGGTTGATTTGATTGCCCGCGAGGTTTACGGCGCGGACGGTGTGGATTGGACGCCGGAGGCGGAAGCCAAGGCTATTGCCTTTGAGCAGGACCCGGCTTATAATGATTTTGCTACAATGATGGTGAAAACACACCTGAGTCTGAGCCATAACCCGGCCTGGAAAGGCGAGCCTAAGGGCTGGCGTTTGCCGGTGCGCGATGTTCTGGTTTACGGCGGCGCGCGTTTCCTCTGCCCGATGGCTGGCGATATTAGCCTAATGCCTGGTATGGGCAGCGACCCTGCTTATAGACGCGTTGATGTTAATACGGATACCGGCGAGGTAACCGGATTATTCTAGTACGCAAATTCAATAGTAGTACTTCTGCACAATTTTTGAATTTGCTTAGAAATTTAGTATGATATATATTATAGGAGATATATTATAGGAGATATATTATAATGGAAGAAAAAAATACGAAATATATGGAATTAAGCTGTCAGGATTTTATGGAGCAGCTGGCCGGGCCGGGCGCGGTGCCGGGCGGCGGCGGTGCGGCAGCTCTCAGCGGCGCACTGGGCATGGGCTTGATGTCTATGGTGGCTAGCCTGACGATTGGCAAAAAGAAATATGCCGCGGTGGAGGCTGAGGTGAAGCAGCTGCACAACCGGGCGGAATCCTTGCGGCTGGCTTTAATGCAGGGCGTGGATAAGGACGCGGAGGTTTTTGCACCGCTGGCGCAGGCTTATCGCTTGCCGGATGGTACGCCGGAGGAGCTGGCGGCTAAGGCGCGAGTGCTTTCTGAATGTAGTATGAAAGCGGCGGATTTGCCTTTGACGATGGCGCATCTTTGCCGCGACGGCCTGGAGGTGGCCGTGCGCTTGGCGGAAATTGGCAGCCTGATGGCGGTTTCCGATGTGGTGTGCGGTGCGGGCCTGCTGCTGGCGGCTTTGAAAGGCCTGCTGGTGATGGTTAGCGTTAATCTGCCACTGGTGGCGGATGAGGGCTACGTGCACGCTGTGGAGGAAGAATATAGCAAGCTGATGCTGGACGCTACCAACTTTGAAAGTCAGGTGAGCGCTAAGATTGAAGCCAGAACGCGCAAATTGTTTAAAATATAGCTTGACAAAGGAGAATATATTATAAAATGAAGCTGGGAATTGTTGGATTGCCTAATGTTGGCAAAAGCACCTTGTTCAACGCCATCACCAATGCCGGGGCGGAATCGGCTAATTATCCCTTTTGCACCATTGAGCCTAATGTGGGCATGGTTGCGGTGCCGGACAATCGCTTGCAGGTTTTAACGGAGATGCACAAATCAGCCAAAACGGTGCCGGCTGTGATTGAATTTGTGGATATTGCCGGCCTGGTGCGCGGCGCAAGCCGGGGCGAGGGCCTGGGCAACAAATTTCTTTCGCATATTCGAGAGGTTGACGCGATTGTGCATGTGGTGCGCTGCTTTGATAGCGATACCGTGGTGCATGTGGAGGGCAGCGTGGACCCACTGCGGGATATGGAAACCATCAATTTGGAGTTGATTTTGGCGGATTTGGAAACGGTGGAAAAACGCTGGGAAAAGGCTAGCCGTTTGGTTTTGAAAGGCGATAAGGCTTCGGCGCCGGAAGCTGCTCTGCTGGGCGAGTTGAAAAAACTGCTGGAGGAGGGTCAGCCGGCCAGGGCCTATGATTTCAGCGATGATGAGCGGGAGCTGTTGCGGGATATTAATCTGCTAACTTTGAAGCCGGTGCTATACGCCGCTAATATGGATGAGGCGGCCTTTGCCGATTATGAAACGGCCAATCCTTATTTTCAGCAGCTGGCGGAGGCTGCGGCCCGTGAGGGCGCGGCGGTGCTGCCGATTTGTGCAGAGCTGGAGCAGGAGATTGTGGAGTTGCCGCCGGATGAGCAGGAGATTTTTCTGGCGGAGATTGGCCTGACGGAAAGCGGCCTGAGCCGTTTGATTAAGGTTAGCTATGAGCTGCTGGGTCTGATTAGCTTTTTGACAACCGGCCCGGACGAAACCCGCGCTTGGACGATTAAACGCGGCACCAAAGCTCCCCAGGCGGCGGGCAAAATTCACTCCGATTTTGAGCGCGGTTTTATTCGGGCGGAAACAGTGGCTTATGATGACTTGATGGCCAGCGGCAGCATGGTGAAAGCGCGGGAAAGCGGCCTGATACGCAGCGAAGGCAAGGAATATGTGGTGCAGGACGGCGACATTATTCTTTTCCGGTTCAATGTGTGAGGGTGAAAATGGATTGGGAATTTGAGTGGGACGAAGAAAAGGCAAAGAAGAATTTTCAAAAGCACGGTGTAACATTTAAAACGGCGGCAAAAGTTTTTTTAGATGAAAAACGTATAGAGATTTATGATTTTATTCATAGTATAAATGAAAATCGCTATATTACAATCGGCTTAGCTGGCAAAGTTCTTTTTGTTGTTTATACAGAGAGAAAGCCTAAAATTAGATTAATTTCGGCACGTGTTGCTACTGTTGAAGAAAGGAGACTATATGATAGTAACATATAAATTAAACAAAGATGCAGTATTATCTGATGAGGAACTAAAAATGCTTGAGGCCGCGGAAAAAATGCCGGTTGTTTATGACGACGATTGCCCTAAGCTGACCCCGGAAATGGAAAAAGCTTTTATTGCTGCCAGAAAGGCTAATCCGATAAAAAAGAATTTAGCATAAAATTAAAGCAACCTCAATTTTGAGGTTGCTTTAATTCATACCAGCCGCTTTTTTTAGCCGGTTCATAATCGCTATGCCCACGCCTTGTTCCGGGAAAGCTTCAGCTAGCACCAGGTCTGCTTGAATGTCGTCCGTCCAGCGCAGGGCCGCAAACAGATTTTGGGCCACCTGAAATAAATTTTCACCCAGTAAAAAGCAATGTTCGGCCTGAGCCAGCCCGGTTAAGCCTTGCATTGTTGCCAGCACGGCAATTTTAGGTTGCTCAATGCCGGACTCGATCATTCGCTGGTAATGCTGGCAATAGGTTTCATAAAGCTGTTGCGCCGGGCAAAGCAGCACTTTGGCCTGCGGCGCGTAGTGGCGATATTTCATTCCCGGAGCGCGGGCAATGCCGCCGTTTGGCAGTTTGGTTTGCTCGCCCAGGCCAGGCAAAAACTCGGCCAAATCAGCCGCGGTCAGCACGCCAGGGCGCAGAATGGCCGGCACCGGCGAGGCTAAATCCAAAACAGTGGATTCCAGACCGGCCAGGCATTCGCCGCCGTTGATTATCAGCGGAATTTTGCCCTGCATATCCGCAAACACGTGCTCGGCCTCGGTGGGGCTGGGCCGGCCGGAGAGGTTGGCGCTGGGCGCGGCCACCGGCAGAGCGGCTTCCCGCAGCAGTTGCAAAGCTGCCGGGTGGGCTGGCATACGCAGGCCCACGGTGTTTAGGCCGCCGGTGGTGACGGCAGGCAGCGCGCCGGGGCGCAGAGGCAGCACTAAAGTGAGCGGCCCCGGCCAAAAGGCAGTCATCAAGCGGCGGGCTAGGGGCGAAACTTCGGCTAATTCCTCAGCCTGCCATTCCTCGGCGATATGCACAATCAGCGGGTTATCAGAGGGGCGGCCTTTCACCTGATAAATCTGGGCCACCGCAGCTGCGTTGCGAGCATCCGCCCCCAGCCCGTAAACCGTTTCGGTGGGGAATGCCACCAGCCGGCCGGCTTGCAGCAGGGCTGCGCCGTTGCCTACGGTGTACTCTGGAAAATAGTCAATAAGTGTGGTTTGCATTTGGGCCGCCCTCCTTTTATGACAAAAGTAGTCGCTGGCTTAAATTTTGGTATGAATGATTTGCTGATAATGAAAATCATTTTCAGCAAATTGACGGCATAAATCAGCGTAAAAAGTAACAGCGCCGCTGATTTCCTCTTGATTGGGATGGCCTTGTCGGCGGCCGCCAACCAAGGAAACGGGAAAAAAGTTGTAATATCCCCGGCAACCGTAAACGCCAAGAATGTGAGCATTTTTTGCGTCGGCAATTTCTTGAAGTTTTTTGAAGCGGGCCGCACCGGGTGCGCCGGAGGTAAAAAGGATGAAAATGCGTTGCCCGTTAGGCATAAAACGCTCGGCATATTTAAGTATCGGTTTATAAAATTTTTCCATAAAGACACCAGACGCAATGCCAACAACGTCATAGGCGGCCCAGTCGATATTGTCTTTTAGCTCATTAACGTTAAAAAGCTCCACGGGATATTGACTGGCGATAGCGTCTATCAGTTTTTTTGTGTTGCCCTGATGGCGGGAACAGTAGATAATTGCAGTTTTAATAAATTTGTCCTCCTGGTTGGTTATTTGATTGGTCGGCGGCCCTGCACCCAACGGTCTAAACCGGCCAAATCTTGTCCGTGGCAGATTTGATTGAAGCCGGCCTGCTGTAAAAGCTTGCTTACCGGCTCAGCCTGTGCACAGCCAATTTCCAGCAGCAGCCAGCCGCCGGGTTTGAGATAAGCCTGTACGCCCTCGTTAATTAAACGGCGGTAAAAATCCAGACCGTCCGGGCCGCCAAAAAGGGCCAAGGCAGGCTCCTGCCGCACATCGGCCGGCAACTCGGCATTGTCCTCCACGTAAGGCGGGTTGCTGACGATTAAGTCATACTGCTGCAACTCAGGCGCGGGCAGGGCGGAAAGTAAATCTCCCTGGCGGAAATCAATATCCAGAGTATATTTAGCGGCGTTCCGCCCGGCCACGGCCAGAGCGGCCGGGCTAATATCGCAGGCTGTAACCTGGGCCAGGGGACGCTCCTTTTTAATGGTTAGGGCGTAAGCGCCGCTGCCGGTGCAAATATCCGCCACGTGGCAGGCCGCTCCTTTGGGCAGAAGTTTCAAGGCCTGCTCCAGCACGGCCTCGCTATCCCAACGGGGAATCAGCACGTCTGGCGTTACAATCAGCTCAAAATCCCAAAAGGGCTGCAAGCCGGTAATGTATTGCAGGGGTTCGCCCTGGGCGCGGCGGCGGGCGGCGGCCAACAGCTGCGCCGCTTGCTCCGGCGTTAATTCCAACTGGCTGTGGGGAATATCCCTTTTCGGCAAACCGCTGAAATGGCTGCATAGCCAGAGAACCTCATGCTCGGCGACCGGCAAAAGACGCAGACATTCTTGGTATAATTCGTTTAGGGTTGGCATATTTTTGAAGCTTTACTCCACTGCTTTCAGTTTTTCGGCCTGGTCTGTGGTGATTAGGGCCTCGATGATTTCATCCAAAAAGCCCTGCAAGATGGCGTCCAGCTTGTGCAGAGTCAGGCCGATACGATGGTCGGTGACGCGGCCCTGCGGGAAGTTGTAGGTGCGGATACGCTCGGAACGGTCGCCGCTACCCACCATACTTTTACGCAAATCGGCTTCGGAGCCGTGGGCTTCCTGCTGCATTTTTTCCAGTACGCGGGCCCGCAGCACTTTTTCCGCTTTTTCGCGGTTTTTGTGCTGGTTCTTCTCATCCTGACAACTGACAACAATGCCAGTGGGGAGGTGGGTCAGGCGCACTGCGCTTTGGGTTGTGTTGACGCATTGGCCGCCGGGGCCGCTGGCGCAGAACAAATCCACCCGAACGTCGCCGGGGGCAAATTCCAGCTCCACTTCCTCGGCTTCCGGCAGCACAGCCACCGTGGCGGCAGAGGTGTGGATTCGCCCGCCGGATTCGGTTTCTGGCACACGCTGCACCCGGTGCACGCCGCTTTCAAATTTTAGCTTGCTGTAAGCGCCGCGGCCTTCCAGCAGGATGACAATTTCCTTGATTCCGCCCAAATCGGTGTAGCTGGAGGAGAGAATATCCTGCCGCCAACCCATCCGGTCGGCATAGCGGCTGTACATCTTTTGTAAATCACCGGCAAAAAGCCCGGCTTCATCGCCGCCGGTGCCGGCTCGGATTTCTAAAATGACGTTTTTGTCGTCGTTGGGGTCCTTGGGCAACAGCAAAATTTTTAGTTGTTGTTCCAGGTTGGCCGCTTCCTCGCGTTGTTCGTCCAACTGCATTTGGGCCAATTCCCGCAGTTCCGCGTCCTTTTCCTCTTCCAAAATGCCTTTAGCCTCGTCCACTGCCTCCAGCGCCGCTTTATAGGCGCGGTAAGTTTCCACCACGGGCTCCAAATCAGCGTGAGCTTTCATTAGCTTTTGCCAGGTGGTTTGGTCGGCAATAACTTCCGGCTTGGCAATTTCCTCGGTCAACTCATTGTAGCGAGCTTCCAGCGATGCAAGTTTTTCTAACATTAATATATTACCTCAATATCGTTTGCTATTTTCAGTTTCTTCATATTATATATAAACATTGTTTTAGGCCGGCTGCGTCTGTTTGGCCGCTTTTTGCAGCTTTTGCAGGTCAGCTTCATTGATAACCCCGGCTGGCAAATGATTTTCCGTCAGTTTGGCGCCCGGAAAATCTGGCACCTGCAACAGTGCGGCAATGGCCACCTCAATCTGGGCGGCATTCGGTTCCTGGGTGGTAATCCGCTGCAACCAAAGGCCCGGCGCTGTTAGCACGCGTACCACCGGGTTATCAGGATAACGTAAGGGGAGGCGGAAAACCTCGTAGGATATGCCCATCACCAGAGGCATTACTAAAATTTTGGTTAAAATACGTTGTACGGGATTGTAGTTGCCAATGAAAGTGAAAACAACAACCATCATCAACAAGCTCATAAAGATAAAGCTGGTGCCGCAGCGGCAATTCAGACGGGATTGACGCTTGATGTTGGGCACCGTCAGCGGCAGGCCGGCTTCCCAGGCGTTGATTGTTTTATGCTCCGCTCCGTGATATTGAAAAACGCGGGCAATATCTGGAATCCGGCTGATGGCCAACACATAAGCCAAAAATAGGGCGATACGGATTAAGCCCTCCAGCAGGCTGCGCCCAAAAGGCCCCACATATTGCAGGGAAAAGGAGGCCGCAAACACGGGCAAAATCACGAAAAAGAGAATGGTGAGCAACAGGGCGCTGACGATGGCCACCGCCATCTCTTTCCAGCTGAGCTGCTCCTCTTCCTCCTCGCCCGCCTGAAAGGCCGACCAGGTGAGGGTGCCAAAGCCGACATACATAGATTCGCAAAAGGCGACAATGCCGCGGATCATAGGCAGGCCCAGCAGCGGAATGCTGTCTTTCAGGCGTTTGCGGCGTTCCTGTTTGCAGACAATGCGCCCTTGCGGAGTGCGGGCAGCCACGGAGTAGCCGGCGTTGCCCTGCATCATCACACCTTCAATCAGGGCCTGGCCGCCGAAATATTCCGGTGGAACGGATGCTTGTTTCTTCATATTATATATTATCCTCCAATAATACACTAAGACGCTAATAAGTGAACAGGCGGCGAGAAAAATCTCACCGCCCGGAAAATCTTGCTCTTTAAACTATTGCATGCCGTATTTTTTCTTGAATTTATCAACCCGACCGCCGGCTTCAACCATCAAACGTTTGCTGCCGGTGTAGAAGGGATGGCATTTGGAGCAAACCTCCACCTTAATCGCCTTGGAGGTGGAGCCGGACATGAATTTGTTGCCACAGGCGCAGGTCACCTCAACCTCCTGATATTTGGGATGGATACCTTCTTTCATATTTGTTCACCTCTTTCCGCCGCTTGGCAGGCGATGTTAGCTCGCCCATATGAACAGGGCGTAATCTACATTAATATTAATAAGCCTATAGATTATATCACAAAAAGCGTTGGATGTAAAGAGGCATGAGGCAAAAAAAAGCGTTTTGAGGCAAAAATTTTGCCAGTTGGCGGCAGTTAAAGGTTTTTTTGGTAATTTGGTTTGGCCAGAGGGGGGATTTGCGCGAAAAGGCAAAATTTTTTTTGTAAAATAGCAATTTTTTTTGCAAAAACACTGGAATTTTTTTGAACATAGTGCTATACTTTATATAAACAAAAACATGGAGATGTAGCCCCCGGTAGGTACTCTGCATGAGTTTTTTTTCTCAGGACTTTTTGGCAACAACGGAGGTGCTGTAGATGCTTTTGGGCTTGGTTTTACTCCCCTTTGCGGCGGCTTTTTTGATGCCGTTGCTCTATAAAATGCTGCGCACAAAGCTGGGTTGGGTGGCAACATTGGTGCCGCTGAGCCTGTTTGTGTCATTTTTGTCATTGCTGCCGCGGGTGAACGCCGGCGAGCAGATTGCCACTTCGGTGGCTTGGATACCCTGGCTGGGTGTGGATTTGGCCGTGCGCCTGGATGGTCTTTCGCTGCTGTTTGTGCTGCTGATTAGCGGCATTGGTACGGCAGTGATGATTTATTCCATCTTTTATCTGCATCATCATGAACGCCTGGGTAATTTTTACACCTTTATCATGCTGTTTATGGGCGCGATGTTGGGTGTGTGCACTTCAACCAACTTGGTGTGCATGTATCTCTTCTGGGAGCTGACCTCGGTTTCTTCATTCCTGCTGATTGGCTTCTGGTATGAAAAGGATAATCCGCGCTTGGGTGCGCAAAAGGCTTTGTTGCTTACAATGGGCGGCGGCTTCTGTATTTTGGCGGCCATTCTGTTGATGCAGAATGTGGCTGGCAGCTTGAATATAGACGATTTGTTGGCTGCCTCAGACGTGTTGCACGCCAGCCCGCTGTATCCGATTATTGTTGTTTTGCTGCTGATTGGCGCTTTTGTGAAAAGTGCGCAGGTGCCGTTACATATCTGGCTGCCCACCGCTATGGAGGCTCCTACTCCGATTAGCTGTTACTTGCATTCGGCCACTATGGTTAAGGCTGGTATCTACCTGATTGCCCGGATGACTCCCATTTTGGGCGGTACAATTCTTTGGGGCGGCATTATCACTGTGGTGGGCCTCACAAGTTTGACTTTTGGTTCTTTGATGGCTATTCGTCAGTTTGATATGAAAGGCATTTTGGCCTATTCCACCATCAGCCAGCTTGGTTTGATTATTTCGTTGTTTGGTTTTGGCACGGAGGCCGCGATTGCAGCCGGCCTGTTCCACCTGCTTAACCATTCGGCCTTTAAGGGCAGTTTGTTCCTGATGACGGGTATTGTCGATCACCAAACCGGTACGCGTGATGTGCGCTTGCTGAAAGGCCTGGCTAAGGTTATGCCGATTACGGCTTTGATTGCCTGCATTGGTTCGTTTTCAATGGCTGGCTTGCCGCCTTTTTCCGGCTTCCTCAGCAAGGAGCTTTTCTTGGAGGCCGCGGCCGAGGCGCATGCTTCCAATCTGGCCTTTATGGGCGATTTGGCTTATCTGATTCCGTTTGTGGCAGTGGTTGCCAGTATCTTTACATTTGTTTATTCGGTTGCTTTGTTCTTTAAGATATTCATTGGCAAGCAGGTGACCACCACCTCGCCTAAATATCCTAAGGAGACTGGTTGGGGCATGCTGCTGCCGGCGTTGTGCCTGGTCAGCCTGAATATTATTGTGGCCGTGGCGCCGCAGGTTTTTGTGGATAATCTAATCAGTGGTGCGATTTACTCCGTGACCCGTGCAGAATATCATTTGCATATTGCATTCTGGCACGGCATAACCCCGGCTTTCATAATGACCTGCATTGTAATACTGCTGGGTCTGGTTGTTTACTTCAATTACGATTGGGTGAAAAACCTGTTCCTGTCTTACAAGAGCCGGATTGGCGCGGAGAGTGCATATCAGACTTTCCTGCATGGTTTGCCGGAGGTTGCCGCCAAATTTACCAACTGGCATATTAATGGTAAGCTTTCCGATTATATGGCTTTGACGGTGAGCGGCGCTTTGCTGTTCATTTTGGGTACGATGATTCATTACAACGCTTGGAGTCACATTGATATTTCCGATTTGGCGCCGGTGGATGTGCTGGAGATTTCTCTGGCAGTGGTTGCCTCCTTGGCCGCCTTGGGCGTGTGCTTGTTCAAACGGCGTATCTGGGCGATTTTGGCCCTCAGCGTGGTGGGCTTCTGCGTTTCTTTCTATTTTGTAATTATGCGCGCCCCGGATTTGGCGCTGACGCAGCTTATGGTGGAAACCATTAGCACGGTGCTGTATCTGTTGGTGCTTTACAAGTTGCCTTATGGTATGATTGCGGATAACCCGCCGATGCCGAACAGCCGGCGCACGATAAATGCAATTTTGGGTGTGCTGGTGGGCTTTATGGCTTTCACCGTGACCATGCTGGGCCAGGGCTGCAAGCTTTTTGAGAGCATTGCTTGGTATTACAATGAAAATGCCCTGCCTTTGGCTGGCGGCAACAACATTGTTAATGTAACGTTGGTTGACTTCCGTGGCTTTGATACCATGGGTGAGATAACGGTGCTGAGTTTGGCTGCTATTGGTGTGTTTGTGATGATTAAATTGGGGCGCGAGCGCCTTTACGACCGCCACGGCATGCAGCACGACCACGAAGGCGCCACTGCTTTTAATGATAGTGGTAACGACACTGTGGTTATCCAGACGGACACTTATTTTCAGGATGATGATTTCCCGATTAGCCCGCTTTAAGCGCTTACAAGGAGGGAGATAACGATGAGTGCGCAAAATTCCAATTTAACCAACCTGGGCGAGGTGCAATCGGTTGCGGAAAGCCGCAAGGAGCGTATTGAAACCAGTAAGATGCTGGAGGCTGTGGAAAAAAATTATCAGCCTAAGGGCGGCGGTATTAACAATATTTTGCTGAAAACTGCTTCCTTAATCTTGATTTGGTTTATTATGCTTACCAGTTTGTATATTCTGGTGGCTGGTCACAATGCCCCCGGCGGCGGCTTCATTGCCGGTTTGATGGTTTCCGGCGGTATGGTTTTGATGTATCTTTGCTTTGGCCGCCCCTTTGTGGCTAACACCAGGGTGAATTACCGCCTGTTTCTGCCGGTTGGTTTAAGCTGTGCGTTGGGCACCGGCTTGGCCGGTTTGTTCTTGGGCAAACCCTTTTTAACGCATGCTTTTGGTCACGTGCCCCTGCCTTTTTTCGGCGATTGGGAACTGACTTCTGCTTCGGTTTTTGACTTCGGTGTGTTTTTGGTTGTTATTGGCACCTGCCTAACAATTATTATGAACATTGGTGAAAACAAATAAAATTTGTTGAGGTCTTGGCTTATGGAACTGTTAATTTCAATTTTAATCGGCATTCTGTTTGCAATCGGAACATATATGATGCTGAGCCGCAAGCTTTTGCGTATTATTATCGGTTCGGCCTTTATGTCGCATGGCACGCTGCTGATGCTGATGACTGTAGGTAAGCTGAAGCGGGGCGCCCCGCCGATTGTGGTGGAGGGCGTGGAAAATCCGGTTTATGTTGACCCGATTCCGCAGGCGCTGATTCTGACGGCTATTGTAATTGGCTTTGCCACCACAGCATTTGCCCTGGTGTTGGCTTATCGCTGTTATCAGGAGCTGGGTGTGGACGATACTGAGCAAATGAGGGGTAGTTTTGATGAGCACTAATTTGATTACTTTGCCTATCATTATCCCGATGCTGACTGCCATCATCTGTATGTTTCTGCATGGGCGCGATATTCGATTGCAGAGAGTGGTGGCTGCGGCTTCGGCCCTGACTTCATTAGGGGTTGGGATTTGCATCTTCAGCCGGGTTATTGATGGCGAAACAGTCCTGGTGTTTACGGCCTCCGGCTGGGCCGCGCCTTTTGGCATTGTGCTGGCGGCAGATATGCTTTCAGCAATTATGGTGACGGCTGTTTCCTTGGTTTCGGCCGCTTGCCTGTACTTCAGTTTTGTTTCTTTAGACAGCGCCCGTGAGGAGAACTATTTTTATCCGGTTTGGTTCTGTATTATGATGGGTGTGAACGGCTCGTTCGTCACCGGCGATATTTTCAACCTGTACGTTATGTTTGAAATTATGCTGATGGCTAGCTACGTGCTTTGCGTTTTGGGTTGCTCCCACGGGCAGCTTAGGGAGTCGTTCAAATATTTGATTGTGAATATGCTTTCCTCCACCGTGTTTGTAATCGCCCTGGCGTTGCTTTATGGTATGATGGGCACCTTGAACATGGCGGATTTGGCGGCCAAAATTGCCACCGTGGAGGACCAAAGCCTGATTACCGTCTGCGCGATGATTTTCTTCGTGGTGTTTGGCTTGAAAGGCGCGGTTTTCCCGCTGTATTTCTGGTTGCCGCGCACCTACGTGGAACCGCCGGCGCCGATTGCGGCTATGTTTGGCGGCGTGCTGACTAAAGTTGGCGTGTATTCCATGCTGCGTGTTTTCACCCTGATTTTCGTGGGCAATGTAAGCTACACTCACAATATCATTTTGATTGTGGCTGCTTTGACAATGATGTTGGGCGTATTTGGCGCGGTATCGCAGTTTAACTTTAAGCGTATTTTGTCCATCCATATTATCAGCCAGGTGGGCTATATGATTATGGGTTTGGGGCTATACACCGTTTGGGGTTTGGCCGGCTCCATCCTGCATATCGTACATAATATGGTGGTGAAAACCGGCTTGTTCCTGTTTGAGGGAGCCACAGAGGAGATTACCGGCACTGGCGAGCTGAAAAAAATGGGCGGCTTGTTGAGTAAATATCCTTGGCTGGGCTGGGGCTTTTTGGCAGCCTCAATGTCATTGGCCGGCGTTCCGCCGCTTTCCGGCTTTTTCAGCAAGTTTGTGTTGTTGAAAGCTTCCGTGGAGGCGGGAAATTACTGGATTATGGCTGCGGCTCTGATAACTGGCTTTTTTACTCTGTTTTCAATGGTTAAGATTTTCTTCTATACTTTCTGGGGCGAACCCAAACCTTTGCCGGAAAAAGCGGCCAGCATTAACTATGCTAAGCTGTTGCCCAGCTGCTTTGTGCTGGTGTTGGTTTCGGTTGGCTTGGGCGTGGCCTCGCAGCCGGTGCTGGACGTGGTGTTGCGGGCGGCTAACCAGCTGATGAACCCGGAAATTTATATCAACGCAGTTATGGCAGTGCCCGGCATCCGGGGCTGATTGCCAGTTAGGAGGCAGTGTTATGCTGGTTAAAGTATTATTATACCTGGTGCTGGCGCTGGTTTGGGTGGGCCTGACCGGTGAGGTTACTTTGCCTGCTTTTGTGACGGGCATAATCATCGGCATAATTATTATGAAGCTTTACGGTGAGCGTTCATTGCGCAACCTGCACCTAAATATCCGCCATTTTTGGCCCCTGATTCAGCTGTTCTTCATCTTCTGTTGGGAATTGCTGGTTGCCAACCTGACGGTTTTGGTGAAGGTTTTTTCACCCAAGCTTAACATTAAGCCTGGCATCATCAAAGTGCCGATTGATATTGAGGGGCCGTTTTGGATTACCACCCTGGCAAATATGGTGACCTTAACGCCTGGCACCCTGACGGTGGAAGTTTCCACTGATAATAAATTTTTGTATGTGCATTGTTTGAACATTGATAATGAGGCAAATGTGATTGCCAGCATTAAGGATACCTTTGAAAAGAAGATTTTGGAGGTGTATGAACCGTGAGCATTCTGAGAACCCTGGCTGGTGAGGCCACTGACAACGCCTTTTTGGAAAATTTGAGTGTGCTTTCGGTTTGCCTGGATATTGCTATGGTGATTTGCGCCATTAACTTTTTAGCCTTTTTGTTTAGGGTTTTGCGCGGGCCGGCGGTGGCTGACCGCGCGGTGGCGATGGATTCCTGCGGAATAGCGGTTATGGCTTTGATTGTGATTTACTCCATGCGCCAAGGCACGGATTTGTATATGTCTTGCGTGCTGGTGATTGCAATTTTGGGCTTTATTGGTATGGTTGCGCTGAGTAAATACATTCAAAGTGGTAATATTGTGAACAATACTAATATTATTTTGAATGTGGAAGAAGCCGAGGACCTGAAGAAAGAGGCCGACGCTGCCGAGGTTATTCAGCAGAAGGCCGAGGCTGCTATTCAGAAAACTGCCGAGAAAAATGTGCGGAATATGCGGAAGCAGTTGAACCGCAACAAGCGGAACAAGTAAAAGGGAGGCGCATTGAGATGACCTTTTTGTTGGAAATTGTGGTGTCGCTTTTGGTTTTGGCCGGCGCTCTGTTTTTGCTGGGCGGCGCGGTTGGTATTTTGCGTTTTCCAGATACTTATTGCCGGATGCACGCCTTAGGTAAAGGCAGCACAATGGGTATTATCTGCTTTATGTTGGCCGCTTTCATCTATTTTGCCTGGTCTGGCGTGGGAATTTGTGTGCAAAGCCTGTTGGCTTTGTTGTTCATTGCCATATCCTCACCGGTGGGCGGTCATATGATTTCCAAGGCGGCCTATCATTATGGTATTCCGCTCTGGAAAGGTTCTGTGCGCGATGATTTGCAGGCTGACTGCGAATTTATTAGTGAGGAAAAGGCGGACTACTAAAAAATGTACTCTTTTATACTCACCTTTTTGCCAATGACAGCGGTGCTGGCTTTTACGGCTTATATGTTTATTAAAAGAAGCAAATACCCCGACCGAAAAGGCGGCGGCGCATTCTTCTTTGATGAGGATAATTTAGTCTTGAACACTGGCCTGCCCTATCCGGTGCCGTTGGCGGATATTGACCATGTGGATTTGAAATATAGCCGTTGGGAGCTGGAGCATAAAATGTCATACGGTCTGACGGTTAAGGTTTACCGCAAAAACGGAAAAACAAAAACGGTTTTTTATAAGGGTTACGGCACGGCCAAGCTGGCTTATCCGGCGGATATGGCGGCCGCCCTGCAAGCCAGAGGCGTGCGCTGTGAATTGATTGGTGGATAATTTAATAGAAATAAAATAAACGCTGCTGTTTCTTTTTGGAACAGCGGCGTTTTTTAGCGAAGCAAGAAGAGCGCGGCGGGTTTCTGTTGAAAAGGGCGGTGCATTGTTATGTAAGCATTGTTTGGTTAATCAAACCAGCAGACCCAGGCCGCAGAGGGCCAGGACGGCTGCCATTGCCAGATTGAAAGGCCGAAAATGTTGGTTGATGAAGCTGGCGAAAACGCTGCCTGCCCAGCCCCAAGTTAGGAAACCGGCCGCGCCAATTAAGGTGAGGAAGATGCAGTTGGCCAGGACAAACGGAGAGGCACTGCTGCTGGGCAGAACATAGGCAGTGAAAATGGTGATACCATACATAATAATTTTGACATTGAGAAATTGCAGGCCAAAGGCTTGCCAGAAACCGCCTCCGCTTTCTTCTGAGTTTTGTTCAGCCGCTGGTTTGCTGCTGGCTATATGCCAGGCCAACCAAAAAATGTAGGCGGCTCCGATGTATTTTAGCCAGATGGTGATGGCTGGCAGCTGCTGGGCCAGCCCCCAACAACTACCAGCGCAGATGAGCATAACACAAAAGAAGCCTGTCAAAATTCCTAAAACTGAGCTGAGGCCTTTGCGCCAACCAAACTGGCTGATAGCGTGCAAAGCTAGGATGTTGTTGGGGCCGGGGGTGAACGCTGTGACGGCGGCATATGGGAAATAGGCTGCGATGACGGAAAATAGAATTGACACTTGAAATCACGCTCCTTTTGTAATATAATACTACAAGAGAAAGCTTTGGTCAAATTAAAACTTTTGAGGTTTTAGTTCAAAAATTTTGAAGTATTTTTTGCAGAGGAGCGAAAATGGATTTAAAAAATTTACGCACTTTTCAGACAGTGGTGCAGGAGGGCGGCTTTAATAAGGCGGCGGAGAAGCTGAACTATACCCAATCCACGATTACCTTTCAGATTAACCAGCTGGAGCAGGAGCTGGGCCTGCGGCTTTTTGAAAAAATTGGCCGACGCATGGTTTTAAACCAGGCAGGCCAACAGCTTTTGCCTTATGCCGCCGAGGTTTTGGCGGCGGTGGATAAAATGCAGAATTTTCAGGCAAATTTATCTGAATGTCAGGGGGATTTGCATATTGGCTTGGGTGAAACCCTGCTTTGCTACAAAATGGCTCCGGTGTTGCAGGAGTTTCATCAGCGGGCGCCGCGGGCGCGGCTGTTTCTGCGTTCTATAACCTGTTGTGAAATTAGAGATGAGCTTTTGCGCGGCAGCCTTGATTTGGGGTTGTTTTACGAGGATATTGGCGGCTTTGGCAGCAGCCTGCGAACGGTTCCTTTGGGAAACTACCCATTGGTGCTGGTGGCGGCGCCGGAGGTGAAAAGTGATTTTGCAGATTTCAGCACGCCAGACCAAACTCTGCCAGTGCCTTTTATCATTGATGAGCCGGACTGTGTTTTCCGGCAAATTTTTGAAGAATATTTGCAGCGCAAGGAAATTAGGCTTGACCACACCATTGAGCTTTGGAGCATACCAACCATTAAAAATTTGGTGGCTGGTGGTTTGGGGATTAGTTTTTTGCCGCGCTTTACGGTGGAGGAGGATCTGGCGGCGGGCAGACTTGCTGAAATTGAGCTGGATTGGGCCGTGCTGCCAGCCGCTGAATTGCGGGCGGTTTGCGGTTTGCACAAAAACAAGTGGATAAGCCCGCTTATGCAGCTGTTTATGGATTTATGCCAAAAGCATTTGACGGCTGCGCGCTGAAAATCAATAGATGGTGAAGCCGCCGTTGGGGCTGATGACTTGGCCGGTGATGAAACGGGCCGCGTCTGAGGCCAGCCAGGCCACGGCTTCGGCGACGTCTTGCGGCTGGCCAATGCAGCCTAGCGGCGTTTCCTCACGCAGGCCGGCCAGCTCCGTCGGGTTTAGGCGGCTATTCATGGCGGTTTCAATGACCCCTGGGGCCACGCAGTTGACGCGGACGCCGGAGGGGCCAAGCTCCTTGGCAAGGGCTTTACTGAGAGCAATCAGCGCGCCCTTGGTGGCGGAATAGGCTGCTTCACAGCTGCCGCCGACTAAGCCCCAAATGGAGGAAATGTTGATGATACAGCCTTGCTTGTTGTGCACCATGCTAGGCAAAGCGGCTTGGATACAGTGAAATGCGCCGTCTACATTGACGGCGAAAAGCCGCCGCCATTCCGTTGGCGTTATATCTGTGATTAGGCCAAAGTGGGAAAGGCCGGCGTTGTTGACTAATAT
The DNA here is from genome assembly GCA_022797295.1 of Peptococcaceae bacterium. GTDB lineage: Bacteria > Bacillota > Dehalobacteriia > UBA4068 > UBA4997 > Avidehalobacter. The sequence goes on along the minus strand of JAAWKH010000026.1, from coordinate 9,842 downwards.
ATCAACGGGGCCAAAGGCGGCTTGGGCGGTGGCAAACATGGCGGCAACATGTTCCGGTTGGCTAACATCGGCTTGGATGGCGATTGCTTGACCGCCGCCGGCTTGGATTTGAGCACAAAGCTGGGCGGCGGCTGGTTCATTTTGCTGATAGTTGACTAGCACCTGGCAGCCAGCCTGACTTAGGCGCAGGGCAATGGCTTGGCCTATGCCGCCGCTGCCGCCGGTGACCAGGGCAACGGGCTGAGAGTTACTCATCTTTGAACCCTCCTTGGCTTCGATTGGCCAGGCCTTGGCGTTTGTTGTTGGCGGCAACTATAGTATAGCAGTATAATTCCTAAAAAAATGCCGGCAATACTAATCAGCTGAGCGGCTCGCAAGGGGCCAAACATCAGGCTGTCTGTGCGGAAATGTTCAATGAAAAAGCGGCCCAGCGAATAATAGACAAGATAGCAGGCGGCTATGCAGCCGGCTGGCTTCAGGGCCGGCGGGCGGCGCAACGAAAGAGCCAGCAGTAGGGCAAAGCCCAGCACGTCCCAAATGCTTTCATATAAAAAAGTGGGGTGGCGATAAGCGCCGTCGATGAACATGGCCCAGGGCAGGTTGGTTTCATAGCCATAGGCCTCCTGATTGAAAAAGTTGCCCCAGCGGCCGATGGCTTGAGCCAGAATGAGGCCGGGCACAATTATATCAGCCCAGAGGAGGAAAGGGATTTTTTGCCGCCGGCCAACCAGCCAGACGCCCAGCGCGCCGCCCAAAATGCCCCCGTGGATGGCCAGGCCGCCCCGCCAGACAGCCAAAATGTGCTCTGGATGGGCGGAATAATAAGACCAGTTGAAGATGACGTAATAAAGACGGGCGCAGAGCAGGCCGAGTGGCACGCAGACCAGGGCCAAATCCAGCAGGGAATCGAAGGGAATGTTGTGGCGGGCCGCCAGGCGGTTGCTGATGAAAACGGCCAAAATAATGCCGCTGACAATCAGCACGCCATACCAGCGCACAGTGAGCGGCCCGATGCTGAAAGCGATTGCAGACATGAGAGACCTCCTTTTTTATTTATTTTAGCCTATTGCAACGCGCTTGTCCAGTAGGGCGGGCAAAAAAATGCTTGGCGGGACATAAAAAGTGTATATTTTGGTTGGAATTGGGGATATATATAGATGTGAAAGGAGATGGGCGGGTGAACAGATTTTTTAAGGCGGCGGCCCTGGCTTTGGGGCTGCTTTTTTGGACAAACGCCGGGGTTTCCGAGGCGGCTCAGGCTGATATGGCGCGGGCCAGTGGGCTGAGAGTTTACGCCGCCCAGCCGGGCGACAATTTTGTGCTGTTGAGTGCGCGCTTGGGCTACGATGCGGAATTTTTGGCGGCTTTGAACAATCTTTCCGCCGGTTACTGTTGCCGGGGCGGCGAGATTTTGCGTTTGCCCTCTGAGGCGTGGACTGACGCTGAGGCGGCGGCTGAGAGACGGGAGGCGACGCCGCTTTTGGCAGCCAGAGGCGGCGGCGACAAGCAAGCCAGAGGAGCGGCCGGCGGCCGGATTTGGCAGAGGCCCCTTTTGGAGGATGGCATTGTGACCAGCGCCTTTGGGGCCAGCCGCAGCGGCGGGCCGGGCCACCACGGAACGGATATTGCGGTGCCGGCGGACAGCCCGATTTTGGCGGTGCACGGAGGCACAGTTTTGGAGGCCGGCTGGAAAAATGATGTGTATGGAAATGCGGTGCTGCTTGACCACGGCAACGGCTGGCAAACACTGTACGCACATTGTAACAGCGTTTTGGTGCAGGTAGGCCAGCGGGTGGAGCAGGGGCAACGGATTGCTCTGGTGGGGAGCACCGGCAACAGCACCGGCCCGCATTTGCACCTGGAGCTGCACAAGGACGGGGTTTGCCTGAACCCGGCGCGGTATATTAAGGAATTGGCGGTTTAAATCAAACAAAGCTGTATATAACCCCAACAATCGGGTTATATACAGCTTTTGCTTTTTAGCGGCCGAAGTAAGCGCGGAGGCGTTCGGCGGCCTCCTCGGTGGCCTGGCGGCTGGCAAAGGCGGTGAGGCGGAAATAGCCCTCGCCTTGTTCGCCAAAGCCGCTGCCGGGCGTGCCAACGATGTTTAGCTCGTTCAGCAGCAAATCGAAAAACTGCCACGAGGTTTGGCCCTGCGGCGTTTTCAGCCAGATGTAAGGGGAGTTTTCGCCGCCGGTACATTCAAAGCCGAGATTGAGCAGGGTTTCCCGGATGATTTTGGCATTTTGCAGGTAATACTGGATGGTTTGCTGCACCTGCGTTTTGCCCTCCTCGGTGTAAATAGCAGCCGCGCCGCGCTGCACGATATAGGGCGTGCCGTTGAATTTGGTGCTTTGGCGGCGATACCAGAGTTCGTTTAGGCTGGCGGCGGAGCCGTCGGCTTGTTGGGCTTGCAGAGCCTTGGGCACCACGGCCCAGGCGCAACGGGTGCCGGTGAAGCCAGCCGTTTTGGAGAAGCTGCAAAATTCAATGGCGCAGGTTTCTGCACCGGGAATTTCATAGATGGATTTGGGCAGGGTTGGGTCGGTGATGAAAGCTTTGTAGGCTGCGTCATAGAGGATGACGGCCTGCTCCTGTTGGGCATAGGCTACCCAGGCGGCTAGCTGCTGCTTGGTGAAAACTGCGCCGGTGGGATTGTTGGGCGAACATAGACAGATGATGTCGGCGTGCCAATCGGGCGGAGCCGGGCAGAAGCCGTCGGCTTCGCTGCACGGCAAGCGGCGCACGGTGCGGCCGGCCAGGAGGTTGGCGTCGATATAGACGGGATAAACAGGGTCGGACACGGCGACTATGGCATTGGCGCTGAAGAGATCGCCGATATTGCCGGAATCACTTTTGCTGCCGTCGCTGACGAAAATTTCATCCTTGCCCAGTTGAACGCCTAGGGGGGCGTAATCGTTGGCGAGGATGGCTTCAATCAGGAAATCATAGCCCTGATAGGGGCCATAGCCCTGGAAGGTTTCGGCCTGGCCCATTTCCTGCACGGCTTGCTGCATTGCCTGGATGACTGCCGGGCAGAGGGGCTGGGTGACGTCGCCGATGCCGAGGCTGATTACTTTGGCCTGCGGATTGGCGGCCTCATAGGCGGCCCGCTTTTCCGCCACCGTGGCAAAAAGATAGCTGGGGGTTAGCTTGTTGAAGTTTTCATTAATATAAACCATAGATTTAAGCTTTCCTTTCCGTGTTTGATAAATTGCACTGAAAATCATTATAACTTATTACAGCCGGATATGCAATATTTGCGGCTTTTGTATTCAGAAAACATTTTGAGCCAAAAAGCTTGTTGGGAAAATGCGGGGAACATATTGCATTGACCGGGATTGTGTAATAAAATTAGCTGTGGAGGCGGTTGTCAAACAGATTTGACAAGCGAATTTGGGGATTGTCAAAAGGTTTTGCTGGAATTTCGGCTGCAAGGGGATTAAAATTGGTTTGGTTTAGAGAGGCGACGGCCGCTACGGTTAAAAGGGGGTGAGATTTTGGAGGTTGGCGTACAAATTAAAAAATATCGCAATGAACTGGGACTTTCCCAGGAAAAGCTGGCGGAAAAGGTTTATGTTAGCCGGCAGACGGTTTCAAATTGGGAAACGGGCAAAAATTATCCAGATATTCATAGTTTGCTGTTGCTTGCTTCATTGTTTGGGGTATCTCTGGATCAATTAATTAAAGGAGATGTGGAAATTATGCAGCAGGAAATTTCGGAAATGGAAATTAAAAAACTTAATCGCTATGGTTGGATTTATGCCGGGCTTTTGCTTTTGACGGTGGTTTCGTTGCCGCTGCTTATGCGGTGGTTGGATTGGTGGGCATTGGCCCCTTGGGGCTTGCTGGCGGCTTTTACGATTTGGTTTGCTTTTCAGGTGGAAAAGCTGAAGAGGGACAATGCAATTTTTACCTACAAGGAAATTGTGGCTTTTATGCAGGGCAAACGTCTGGATGAGATGGAGCGGCAGCAGGAGTTGGGCAAGCGGCCATATCAAAGGCTGCTTTTTTTGCTGGGCAGCACGGCGGCCGGTTTTTTGGTTGGTTATTTGCTGTTTGGAGTGTTTTAATTTTAATGGAAAAAATAGGGTTGACAAATATTGTCCAGCAGGTTAGAATTTAGTTAGGAATATTAAAAGTAATTTCAAGGAGGAGGTTATTTGGGTGAGGAAAAAGTTTTTGTTTTGGCTGCCAGCTTTGCTGCTGGCTTGGTGTCTGCTGCCGGGTTTGGCCTGGGCGGCGCCAACTGAGCTTGACCTGAAAGATGATATTGAATGGGGTTGCAACAAACTGGGCGCTGGTTGGGTGAGCAATGAAGATTTCAACGATAAGGTTAAGCTGTTGGTGTTTTACCGCACTACCTGTGTAAACTCGCAGGGAACAATCCGCGGATTGGCTCAAAGCGATTGGGCTAAGGATGACCGGGTGCAGATTATTGCTGTTGAAATTACACAGGCACCTGATACAGAAATTGAAAGTTTTAAACAACGCTATGCGCCAAACAGTGGTAATATCATCTTTACAGGCTTTACATATGCCATAAGTGATATGTGGAATAACTACTGTAATAAACATAATATGGGGTCTTTGGCGCATAATTTTGTGATTTACGATGGTAAAATTCGTTATGCCTGGGAGGGCGGTTACTCGGCAAAAAATTATGACGATGTGTTTAATGCGTTGCTGAGTGGGCAGACCCCGCCGGAGGAGAAGCCGGGCGAAGATGAAAAGCCAGAACCGGCGGATGTGACCTACAAATTTGCGGTTGACGGGCAGGAGAATTACACCGAGGCTTACGAGGTTTTGCGCCTGCTGAACGAGCACAGGGCCGCTAACGGGTTGCCGGCTTTGGAGATGGATGAGCGTTTGCTGGATTTGGCTATGCAGCGGGCGGCTGAACAGGCGGTATATTACGACCACAACCGGCCGGACGGCACCGAATGGAAAACGGTGCTGGCGGCAGAATGGCCGGAATTGCCGGGCGGCAGCATTTGGGCCGAGAACATTGCAATGGGTTACCCGACTGCGGCTAACGTGATGTATCAATGGGCGCACTCCGACGGGCATAACAAGAATATGCTGTTGCGCGAGGCTAAGGCTGTGGGCATTGGCTGCTTTGAAAATAATGGTGTGAAATATTGGGAGCAGCTGTTTTCATCCGTGGAGCCGCAGGCGGCGACTGCTCAGACGGGCAGCAAGGCGGCAACGCATGATATTGAGGCGGTTAAGGAGCTTTTGGATTTGCAGGCTAACCCAACCAGTTTGAGCTTGCCGAAAGACGGCCAGGCAGAGGTGACGCTGCGGAATTTGAATGCCAGAAATAAGGGCGTGGTGGGGATTGTTCGCCCCAGCTTTGGCGCGTTGACCCCGGAGGGCGTGGCGAAGCTGGACATTGCCAGCGGCCGGGCGAAAGTGCAGGCGGTGGCTCCCGGCAAGGCTAACCTGCAACTGGGTGTGGCGGCCAGCAAAGAGGGTGTGGCTCCATTGACGGTTAATGTTGCAGTGACGGTGAACGACACTTACACCGTGGGGCCGGACACTAAGCCCAGCGGCGGCGGTGGCAAACGGCCGAGCAATAATAAGCCGGTGGAAACGCCGAAGCCGGAGGAAGTGACAAAACCGGCGGAACCGGAGAAGAACACCAATAACCAGGGCGGCCAAAGCGGCGCTGCGCTGGAGAGTTTCAGCGACGTGCGGCCGGGGCAGTGGTATAGCCAGGCGATTGATTGGGTTTGCCAGCGCGGTTTGATGAAAGGCGTTTCCGACGACCGCTTTGCACCAGGCGAGGGGACGACTCGTGGTATGCTGGTGACGATGCTGTTCCGTTTTGAGGGCGCGGAGGCTGGCGCGACGGCTAAATTTAGCGATGTGCAGGCCGGGCAATGGTATAGCGACGCAGTGGCTTGGGCCAGCAGCAACGGCGTGGTGAGCGGTTTTGCGGACGGCAGCTTTGGCCCGAATGCGGACATTACCCGCGAACAGCTGGCGGCGGTGCTTTATCGTTATGCTAAGCTGAAAGGCGTTGATGTGAGTGCGCAGGGCGATTTGAGCGGATTTGCCGACCGGGGCGAGGTTGCAGCCTGGGCGGAGGAGCCTTTGCAATGGGCAGTGGGCTGCGGCTTGCTGAATGGCAATGCGGACGGCAGCCTGGACCCGGCAGGCAATGCTACGCGGGCTCAGGTGGCGGCGATTTTGATGCGGTTTGATGAAAAGGTTGCAAAATAATTTATAAAATATTGGTGATTTTGTAATATGAAAACTAACGATTATGAGTGGATTTGGATGAAATTTTAAGATAAGATAACAAACGCCCCTTTTGCTTTGGCAGAGGGGCGTTTGTTATACGAAGAAACGCTGGATAAATAAAAATTTAGAAGAATTGAAAATAATTGGGAAATAAGGCTTGACTATAGACGGGGTTTAGAGTTACAATAGAAAAGCAAGATGACAAATTAAAGTAGCGGCAGGGCCTTTGGTACGCCAATACCTTTGAGCCCCTATGCAGGATGAGAATGGCATCCATACACAACTGCTTTTATTTGTGACGCAGCACCGCCTTATTTAGTATAATACAATTTTGTTAGTTCTGCAAGACTTTTTGAGTTGTGCTGCTGCACTTTAAGAAGAATAGCCCCTCCTGAGCAAAGGGGTTTATTGCGTGTGTGGGTAAACTGTGCCTGCGCGCGCATTTTTTGTTATCTTGACGGCCAAAACAGTTTATAAGGGCGGCTTGAGCGGATTTTCCTCATCCTTTGGCCGCTTGTTGCGCAGGCTGCCTTTTAGGCTGTGGGCTGTTAAGAATAATTTCAGGAGGGTTTTAATATGAAGAAGAAATTTTTAGCCGTGCTTTTGCTGGCTGTTTTGCTGGCAATGAGTATGGCGCAGGCGGCGTGGGCGGCTACTGTTGCCAGTGGCGAGTGCGGCGCAGAGGGTGACAATGTTACCTGGGTTTTGGACGACGCAGGAACTCTGACGATTAGTGGAACGGGGGAGATGGCGGATTTTGGTTATGTAGAGCATTCTCCTTGGTATGAAAGAAGAAAAGATATAGAAAAAGTTATTATTGAAAATGGTATTGTTACTATTGGCAATATGTCATTTGCTCAATGTACAAGTTTAATTAATGTTACTATGCCAAATACAATAACTAGAATTGGCGAGGGTACCTTTCAAGGTTGCGAGAAGTTAGTTGAGATAGATATTCCTAACAGTGTTACGGATATTGGTTCAGGTGCGTTTTGGAGTTGCCGTGGTTTAGTTAATATTACTATTCCTGACAATGTTACAGAGATTAAAATAAATACGTTTAATGATTGTATAAATTTGACTAATATAAAATTGCCAGAAAAATTAAAGAAAATTGAACTCTATTCTTTAGGTGGTTGCTTGAGTTTAAAAGAATTAGCTATTCCCGATAGTGTTACAACTATAGAGGCTACATTTTTTAGTTGTTATAATTTGCAAGCAATAAATGTTGTAGGCTCAAATAAGTATTTTTGTAGTGAAAATGGTGTTTTATTTAATAAAGATAAAACTAAAATTTTGGCATATCCTGCAGGGAAATCAAGTACACTATATTATATACCTGAAACAGTGATAACTATTGGAGATAATGCATTTGGACGTTGTCGTAATATAATTAACATATATATTCCAGAAAGTGTTAATAATATTGGCGCATTAGCATTTGAAGGGTGCAGAAATTTATCAAATGTATATTATGCTGGTACTGAAGAAGAATGGAAGCAAATAGAAATTCAAGAGGAAGAAAATGAATATTTGTTAAATGCAACAATTCATTATAATAGTTCTGCTGAAATACCAACAGTTCCAGTCACTAGCTTAACGCTGAACCGTTCGGAAATCTCCCTGCTGGCTGGCGGCACAGCTCAGCTGCAAGCCACAGTTTCCGAGAATGCAAGCAACAAAAATGTGACTTGGACAAGCAGCAACATCGCTGTTGCTACAGTGGACGAAACCGGCAAGGTGACGGCTGTTTCTGCGGGCAAGGCGGTTGTTACGGCCACGGCGGCTGACGGCAGCGGCCAAAAAGCGGAATGTAAGGTGACGGTGACCGGCACAGCTGCGCCTGCTGAGGCCATTTACACAATCACCTTTGATACGGACGGCGGCACAATGGCAGGCCCAAGCGTTATGCAGGTAACCAAGGAAACCAAGGTGACAATGCCAACCGCGGAAAAGAGCGGCTACAATTTCAAATATTGGCAGGACGTGGCAAACACCAGCCAGACATACGCCGCCAACAATGTATACAGTTTTGCAGCGGACACTGAGCTGAAAGCGCTTTGGGAGCGCAGAAGCTCCGGCGGCAGCAGCGGCGGCGGTGGCAGCAGACCGGCAACAAAACCGGGAACGACCACCGAAACTAAGCCGAGTACGGAAAGCAACAAACCTGGCAATAGTGGTAGCAAAGAGATTACAGCGGCTAATATTGGCACTGTGTTTGGCGATGTTCAGAATAACGCCTGGTACAGCGAGGCGATTGCTTATGTTTACAATAAAGGGATGATGAACGGCACGGAAAAGGGCTTTGAGCCGAATTCGGCAACCACGCGGGCAATGATTGTGACAATGCTGCACAGGCTGAACGGTACGCCTGCGGCAGGCGTGGCAGGGTTTGCTGATGTGGCTGGCGGCCAGTGGTACAGCGAGGCTGTGGCTTGGGCGGCGGCAAATGGCGTGGTGAACGGCTACAGCGACACCAAGTTTGCTCCGAATGAGGAAATCACGCGGGAGCAGCTGGCGGCGATATTGTATCGTTATGCGCAGTTTAAGGGGCTTGACGTGAGCGCGAAAGGCGACTTGAGCGGCTTTGCGGACGGCGCGGCAGTTTCCGGCTGGGCGCAGGAGGCAATGCAGTGGGCTGTTGGCGCAGGGCTTCTTAACGGCAACGCGGACGGAACACTGGCCCCGGCGGCAGGCGCAACGCGGGCCGAGGTGGCGATGATATTGATGCGTTTTGAGGGCGCAGTGAAATAGAAGCGGATATAGAATAGAGATAACCCCGGTCGTGGTGCAAATGCGGCTGGGGTTATTTTATAATATAGAAGAAAAGGAATTGCAAAGGGGTTGTGAATGTGCTAAAATGAAGTTGCGCAAGGCGCGAAAAACAAGGAGGCGTTGAAAATGGCGGATGATTTTAACTGGCGCGATGAGGTGCCGGAGGAGTGGGCGCCGCTGATTGAGGCGGACGAATGGCTGCGGGAAAGTTTTGACGAATTTACGGCTGAATATGAGCCGGTGCCGGTGTTTTTAATTCAGGATTTGCGGGGCGGCGAGTTGGAACGGCTGCGGCCTATTTTGGCGCTTTATGGCGAGCCGGGCTTGCAGCTGCTGGCGAATTTGCAGGAGATTGACGAGGCCAGCCGGGAAACGGCGCAGATTGAAACACCGAGCGGCACGGCTTATGCGGGCTATTTTTTTGTGCGTTATCAGAACAGCCCGGAGAGCCAGCAGGCGGCAGCCGCGGCGGCATACGCATATATTAAGCAAGTGAACCGGATATATGAGGAGGAATTTGGCGAACCGGCCCCGCTGGATGAGGACGCGCGGATTGAGATTTCCCTGGGGGAGGCCGGACGGGAGCTGGCGAAGGAGATGCATCAGGCCTGGGTGCATAGCAGGGATATTCCTGAGGTGCAAATTAAAAGCGACCTGAGCGATTGGGGTGGGGAGCTTTCAATGAGCGAGAAGTGCGCGGAGCTGAGTTCATTTTTAAGATTTCGGATCTTCCGACAGATTCGTTTCCCCTAAACTGCTGACGTCAAAACGATCGTCATAGCCATAGAAAATATTATGAGACCAGACGTCATTCGCTT
>JAAWKH010000025.1 GCA_022797295.1 Peptococcaceae bacterium | reverse complement strand
TAATCCGCCCCAAAGCTTGGTTAAGCGCGCTTTTAGGCGAACCAAAGGGGTTGGTTTGGGAAACCATTTTTTGCTGAAATATATTGCTGATATTCATATGTTACACTTCCTTGTGAAAATATTAAGCTGCTAACTATATTGTAGCTGTTTGCGGGGAGGATGTCAATATATGTTGAAAGAAAAAAGTGCAGCCCAAAGGGGAGGGCTGCACTCAGATTGTCGAATAAGTCTAATTTGATTTATCAAAGTTTATTTTATGTTTTATAACATAAATTGAAAAGACTACAACAATAAGTAAAAAAATGGAATTAAAAATAGAAAAGTTTTTCAGCCAGATTAACTCTGTCATCAAAAATTCCATTGTGCCAGATGTTGTTATAGCATAACGAGCCATAATAATTATTGATAAGGCAAAAAGCAGAATAACATAGGCTACAGACCAAAATAAACGTGATTTAAACGCTAGATAACAAATTAAAAAATTTATCAGCATATAGGCTTGGAATAGGAGTGTGTTAAATGGCGGATATATATATCTCATAATATTTATAACAACAAATAAAATCAATATTGATAATGTTGCAAATATAGAAAATATAACTTTTTTCATTGTTTGTAGTCCTTTCAGAAGAAAATAATGTGCAAATGTACATTATTAAAAATGCTTAATTGTGAACTCCTTGATAATCACAATGCACAGTTACACTATGGTTATTAGAATATCCAACAGTTGTTGAGCGAGTGAAGCTAAATGTTGCACTTGCTTTTTTTGTATTATTACCAGAAGTAGTTACTTGTTCATTGGAGATTTTACCACTTTCAAGATAAGTAACTTCCCCAACAGGATCCCAGACTTCTACTGTTTGATCTAAATAATCCCAATGAAAAGTTGCGGTAACCTGATATTTCATAAAAATTCTACCAGCATTAGATTTGGCTATGTTTTCTTTGGTATACGTAGCCGTTGCAGCTATATCACTTCTGAAATATGACAATGGTTTATTTACATAAATATTTTCTATAAAATACGTACCATCTTCATTATCTATCCTTTCAGAAGAAACTAAATAGCCCATACCATTTATATACTCACCAACATTATTTTCATCAACATCATCCGCCGCCCACGCCGGAGCGGCCAGTGTCATACACAGGCACAAAGCCAAAATCAAACTCAATAAACATTTCTTCTTGTTCTTTATGTTATTTTCCTCCTAAAATTAAAAATATTTATTAAAAACAGGAAACATTTAATTAATTTGCAGGTATTCCTCCTTTCATTTTTCAACCAAAACAATGAGAAAAAAGCTCACACAACCTCACCAACCTATTTGTAGCTCAAAATACTGCTGGATTGCGAAATCGTTTCCGAAATCTGGTCGGCAACCGATGTTGTTACTTTTAATAATCTTCCCATTTATAATATAATTATAAATGTTTTTCTGATAATGTCAATAAAAACCAATATAAATATAATTATTTTTCCACAAATTTCAACTAAAACCAACCGCTGCAATCCAGCCGTATATCCGCCTTGGTCTCCACGCCGCAGGCTTGCAGATAAAGCTCCTCCTGCGGAATCCAGCGTTCCACAAAAGCGGGGTAGTAATCGCCCTCTCTGGCTTGCAGACGAGCGGCTTGTTCGGCGGTGTTTATTGTCAGAAAAATCTTCAAATTGTAGGAGGCGGCCAGCTGTGGGTGTTGCGAGTAACTGCCCTCAATAACCGTCAGTTGGGCGGGCGGCAGCTGTCGTGGTTTCAGCAGGCGGCCCTGCTGGCAATCGTAAGGTTGGTAGGTGATTAATTGGCCGCTTTGGGCTGGCTGCAAAACTTCTTGCTGAAAACGGGCCAAATCCATATGCCCGGCGGGCCGCTGTTGCCAATCCACGGGCCGTTTGGCAGGCGGCAAATAAAAATCATCCATATGCAGCACCCGGCAGGGGAAAAGCTCCGCCAGCAGGGCGGCCAGGTGCGTTTTGCCACTGCCGCAACGTCCGTCTATAGCCAGCAGGGCTGGCTTGTCCTTGGTCAAAATCTGCTCAACTGCTAACAGTACCGGGAAGAACAGCGCATATTCCGTGCGCAGCAGGCGGTAATGCGGTTGGTAAGCGTTGCGAAAATGGGCGCTGTGGTGCACCGGCGGCCAGCCGCAGCTTTGCCATTCGGCCAACCATTGGTGCAGGCCGGGCAGTTGCTTGGCCAGGGGCAGGGCCAAAAGCTGTTGCAGGCGGCTTTGCAGCCCGCTTTGGCTGCCGCGTTGCTTCTGGGCGGTCAGCATAAAAAGGCGGTTTAACAAGGGCGCGGCCTGCTCGGGCCGCCCGGCAGAGGCAAAGTGAAAACGGCTTAGGCTGTTGCTTATGGGCTCCGGGTTGGCTGGTTGGGGCGTCTGCTTGGGCAGGCTTTGCCATTCGTGTTGCAACAGGCTGAGGGATTGAGCCGGGTTGTCAATCATATGCTGCGGCCCAAACTCGCTTTGGTAAGTGAGCTTGCCAAAATCCTGCGGCTGCATTAGCGGATAACGCTGGGCGTGGCTTTGCAGGATAGCCGAAAAATCAGTTGGCCGAAAATTTGCGGTGTTTGGCGTTTGGTTTTGTTTCATATTGGTTCACTCGCTTTTATTGATTGTAAACTGGTATATTCTTGATAACTTGTCAAAAAACCTGCGATTACCTGAAAATAATTGCTGTTGAAGCCTGACAGGCATTTTGCCTGTGGTTTGCGCATATAATGGCAACAGATAGTCAGAAAAAATAAAAAAAGGGCAGAGTGATTAAAATGGGCAATCATAACGACAGCCACAAGCAAACAAACGGCAAGCAAAACAGCCTGTTGATTAAGGACGGCAATTATCTGGAGCTGGTGGGCGTTTTGCGAGTGGATGATTTTGATAAGGAAGAGATTAACCTGGACACCAACCTGGGGCCGCTGACCATTAAAGGGCGGGAGCTGCACATTGCTCAGCTGCTGCTGGAAAATGAGGAACTGGCCGTGGAGGGTGAAATTGCCTGCGTGTGCTTTGAGGAGCCCAAACCCAAAAAGCAAGGCAACTTTTTTAAACGGTTGACGAAGTGAGGCGGCGCTGATGGACAGGGCGGAATTACAAGCCGTGCAGCTGGCGCTGGCCTTTGGCTTGGGGCTGGGTTTGGGCTTTTTTTACGATTTTTACAGAGTGTGGTTTCGGCAGCTGAAAGGGCGGCTTTGGCCGGCCCTGGGCGATATTGTCTGGTGGCTGGCGGCGTTGGGCCTGGCCTTTGGCGGCCTTTATCACATCAATGGGGCGCAGTTGCGCCTGCCGGTTTTGTTGCTGGCGGCGGCGGGGGTGTGTTTGTATTTGGGCTTTTTTAGCCCGGTGTTGTTTCCGCTGCTGCGCCGGCTTTTGCTGGGCTTGTGGCGTTTGCTGCGTTGGCTTTTTGGCTGCTTTGCCGGGGCGGTGGCTTTGCTGCTGAGCCCGCTGGTTTGGCTGGTGGAGCTGGGCTTTCGGCTGCTTTGGCTGCTGCAACGCCTGTTAGTGTTGCCTTATCGTTGGGTTTTGCGGCCGGTTGGGCGGCTGCTGAGCCGGCTTTTGGTTCAGCCATGGCAAAAGCTGCGTACTAATTTGCGTAAAGCTTTTAAAAAACGTATAAAAAAGGTTGATTTTGAGGCCAGGAATGATATATAATTATAGTATAGCCAACGCAAATTTGGTTGAATGGATTTTTAGCTGTTAAAATGTGATACATGGTTGTGAAAGGGGGCGGGAGCCCATGCCAAAAAAAAAGGGCAAACGTAAATTAATGTTGCTTTCAGTGATTTTAACTGCCAGCCTGTTGTTGACGGTGGTTTGCTGCACCAAGCAGTTTCTCACCCTGCGGGAGCTACAGGCCAAGCAGCTTTACTATGAGGGCGTTTATCAGGATTTGGTGCAGGAGAACACAGAGCTTTTGAATACCAAGGACCTGTTGAACGACGCAAGTTATATGGAGCGTTTGGCGCGGCAGCGCTTTAAGCTGATAAGGCCCAATGAATATCTGGTGGTTCCGGCGGAAACCAACGAGGATTTGCAAACCCACGTGGAGCTGGACGATAAGGATGTGCACTGAGGCTAAATTGTAAAAAAATATTTTGGAGGATTGCTATTTGTATGTCTATTGCTGTTGGTGAAATTTATACTGGCGAGGTTATGGGAATTACCAAATTTGGTGCATTCGTGAAGATTGACGAAAAAACGACTGGTCTGGTACATATTTCAGAGGTTGCGGATACTTACGTTAAGGAAATTGGAGATTTTTTACAGGTTGGCGATGAAGTTAAGGTTAAGGTTTTGAATGTTGCGGAAAATGGCAAGGTGGGGCTTTCCATTAAAAAGGCTCAGCCGCCCGCGCCCAAGCAGCCGCCCCAGCCTCAGCCCATCCCAAGCGACCGTTTTGAGGATAAGCTGGCGGAGTTTATGAAAAACAGCAATGAAAAACTAACCCAGCTGAAGAGGCACCAGGAGGGGCGCCGTCGCTGAAAAGAATAGAACTGTTTAATTAAGGCATCGTAAAAGATGCCTTAATTTTCATTATTTTGATGTTAGCTTTGAATAATAAAAGGTTAGGGTGATTTTTATGCAGGCAGCTATTGATATTGGCAGCAACACGGTGCGTTTGTTGATTGGCGAGGCGGCGGCCGGGCGGGTGCAGGTGCACAGCCAGGCGTTGCTGACAACCCGCCTTGGCAACACCAGAGTGGGCGAAAAGCTTTCCGTTGAGGGACGGCAAAAGACGATTGCCGCTTTGCAGCAATTTGCGGAGCAGTTGCGGCAGGCCGGAGTGAGCCGGCCGCCGGTGGTGGCCGCCACCAGCGCTGTGCGCGAGGCTTCTGATGGCGCAGATTTTCAGCAGGAGGTTCGACAAAAGTTGGGCTGGCAGTTGCAAATTCTTTCCGGGGTGGAGGAGGCCGCTTGCTCCTTTGCCGGGGCGGCCTCGGTGTTGCCTCAGGGCGCTAACACTGCGCAGGTGGCCGTGCTGGATGTGGGCGGCGGCAGCACCGAGCTGATTTGCCGCCGGCCAAACGGTCAGGTGGCTGGCCGCAGTGTGCGGGTGGGCGCGGTGCGCCTGTTTAATGATGAGGTGCGGCCGGAGGAGTTGCCGCAACGTTTGGCGGAGCTGTTGCCGCCCGATGGTTTGGCTGGTCTGGGGCCGGTAAATCGGTTTATTAGTGTGGGCGGCACCATTACGCTGGTGGCGGCTCTGCTGGAAAATCTCAGTGAATATCGCCGGGAGGCGGTGAGCGGCCGGCCGGTGACCCGGCAGGAAATTGCCGGTTTGCGGGAGCTTTTGGCGCCGCTTTCGCCGGCGGCCCGTTTGCAGCGTTATCCAATGCTGCTGGGGCGGGAGGATATTATAATTGCTGGCTTGACTATCTATCTGGCTCTGGCGGATTTGTTGGGCGCGGCGGAATTTGTGGCCAGCGACGCCGGTTTGTTGGATGGCTTGCTGTTGGCAGGATATTAATTTAGGAAATGCGGGTGGATAGTGTTATGAGCCTGGATAATAAAGAAACAACGGAAATGATATATGACAGCGCCGCCGTCAAGGCCATTGGCGTAAGGGTTTCCTGGGTGAGCATTATCGTCAACACCGTCCTTTCGCTGGGCAAGCTGGCGGCCGGTTTGCTGGCAGCTTCCGGCGCGATGGTTTCCGACGCGGTTCATTCGGCTTCGGACGTAATCAGTTCCGCGTTGGTGATGTTTGGCATTAGTATGGCAGCCAAAGCGGAGGATGAAAGCCATCCTTACGGCCACGAGCGGCTGGAGTGCGTGACGGCTCTGTTGCTGGCGGGCTTGCTGTTTGCCACCGGCATTGGCATTGGGGTGGGCGGCATTGGTAACGTTGCGCTGGCTCTGGAGGGTTCTCTGCCGGCTCCCGGCGCGTTGGCTCTGTGGGCGGCCGTGGTTTCAGTGGCGGTTAAGGAAGCCATGTACTGGTACACCAAGGCGGCGGCGGATAAAACCAATTCCGGTGCGCTGTTGGCCGACGCGTGGCACCACCGTTCCGACGCGTTGTCCTCTATCGGTAGCTTTGTCGGCATTTTGGGCGCGCGGTTGGGCTGGCCGATTTTAGACCCGATTGCCGCGTTGATTATCTGCTTTTTTATTCTGAAAGTGGCCTGGGATATTGCTAAGGATTCCTTTGACAAAATGGTGGACCACGCCTGCGACGCGGCTGTGATTGAGCAAATTCGCCGTCTGGCTTTGGCCACGCCAGGGGTGCTGCGCCTGGATGATTTGAAAACCAGGCGTTTTGGCAGCAAAAGTTACGTGGATGTGGAAATTGGGGTGGACAGCCGCTTAAACATTGTGGAGGCTCACAACATTGCCCAAAATCTGCATGATAATATTGAACAGGCTTTGCCGGAGGTTAAACATTGTATGGTGCATGTGAACCCCTGCTTTGTGACGGACGGGCCGAATGATGTAGAATAGTTGAATAATATATAAGGAAGCGTGATTTGCATGAAAACTCTGATAACGCATAGTTTTAAGCTGACGGAGCCGCAAAAAAGCCAGCTGGCAAGCTTGGGCCTGGAAATTACCTATCAGCACGACACCGCGCCGGTGGAGCAGCCGGAGCAGTTTGAGCTGGTGATTTGCTACGACCTTTTCAGCAACAATGACCTAAGCCAGTTCAGCAGCTTGAAATATATTCAGCTAACCAGCGTGGGCGTTGACCATTTGCCGCTGGCGGAAATTGAGCGGCGGGGGATTTTGCTGCGCAATGCCCGCGGGGTTTCCAGCGTGCCGATTGCCGAGTTTGTGCTGGGCGGCGTGCTGCAAATTTACAAAAAAGCCAACCAGTTTTGGCAGAACCAACAGCAACATCAATGGAAACGTTTGCACGGTTTGCAGGAGATTGCCGGCAAGCGAGTTTGCATTGTGGGTGCGGGCAGCATTGGTTGTGAGTTGGCCAAGCGTTTTGCCGCTTTTGACGCGCAGGTGCTGGGTGTTAATCCCTCGCCGGTGAGCTCGCCCTGGTTTGCAGAGGTTTGGCCGCTGGAGCGGTTGGGTGAGGCTTTGGGGCTGGCGGATATTGTGGCGTTGAGTTTGCCGCTGTTGCCGGAAACCATCCATTTGTTTAATGCGGAGCGTTTGGCGCAAATGAAGCAGGGCGCTTTGTTGGTGAATGTGGCCCGCGGGCCGATTGTGGATGAGCAGGCTTTGCTGGCGGCTTTGCAAAGCGGCCATTTGCAGGGTGCGGTGCTGGATGTGTTTGAGCAGGAACCTCTGCCGGCGGATAGCCCGCTGTGGGATTTGCCTAACGTGGTACTGACGCCGCATAACGCTTTTCTTTCGGAGAGTAAGGATGCCAGACTGTTTGAGATTGTGCAACAAAATCTGCGCGATTGGTTCAAGCTGGCCGGATGTTAGTTTTTTTAATATCGCTGTTTATTTATTGATGAATAATCAAAGCTAGCCTGCATATTAATTTAAAAATTTGCAGTGTAGGCTGGTGATGATATGAATGTAAAATCAAAGCAAACTTTGAAGCAAAGCTATTTTGTGCGGCAGCGTCGGCGGGAGATTGCTTTTTCCGCTTTCTGTTTTGCTCTGCTGCTGGGCTTTATTGCCGTTTTGCCAACTATGGAGGATGAGGAGCCGTTGCAGACGGCGAGCGTAGCGAGCGCAACAAGCGGCAGCGCCGGGGCCGTAAATTGGGGGCTGAGCTTTCCGGAGCCGGGCCAAACGCCGGTGGGCAACGCCTCGCAGGATTACTTGCAGCAGTTTGACGCTTACTTTGTGGGCGATTGTAACCAAAAGGTGATTTATCTGACCTTTGACGCTGGCTATGAGAACGGTTGCACCGCGCAGATTTTGGATGTGTTGAAGAAGCACCAAGCGCCGGCGGCCTTTTTCCTGGTGGGTAGTTATATCCGAGAACACGGCGATTTGGTGCAGCGAATGGCGGCGGAGGGGCATATTGTGGGCAACCACACTGATACGCATCCTGATATGTCCGCTATTGCCGACCAGGAGGCCTTTGCGGCGGAGCTGGCCGCGGTGGAAGCTGCTTATCAGGAGGCTGTGGGCGAGGATCTGCCCC
The DNA here is from genome assembly GCA_022797295.1 of Peptococcaceae bacterium. Lineage (GTDB taxonomy): Bacteria > Bacillota > Dehalobacteriia > UBA4068 > UBA4997 > Avidehalobacter. The sequence goes on along the minus strand of JAAWKH010000025.1, from coordinate 22,067 downwards.
GTTTTTATCGCCCGCCGCAGGGCAAATACAGCGAGGCCAATTTGCAACAGGCGAAACAGCTGGGTTATCATACGGTTTTTTGGAGCTTGGCTTACGTTGACTGGAACACCGACGATCAGCCCAGCCGGGAGGAGGCTTTTGGCAAGCTGTTGCCGCGAGTGCATAATGGGGCGATTGTGTTGCTGCATAGCACCTCAGAAACCAACGCCAAAATTTTGGATGAGCTTTTAAGTGAGTGGGAAAAGCAGGGCTTTTGTTTTAAGCGGCTTGATGAGCTGCCTGGGCTAACTGATTAAGGAAATTTTCTTGCTTAAATTCCAGCAAAATTTACCGAAAAAATATTGCAAAATTAATAAAGATGTGTTATAGTTATCGTTAGCATGATATATTGCAAAATGTGTAGGAGGTGGTTTTTTGCAGCTCAAGGATATGGACGTGGCTCAGCTGCGGGAGCTTCAGGCTGAATTGCAAATGCAGTATCAGGAATGGCAGCAGAGGGGCCTTAACCTTAATATGTCACGCGGCAAGCCCTGCAAGGAGCAGTTGGATTTGTCAATGCCGATGTTGGATATTAAGGAAACGCAGGCTGCAGACGGCACGGATGCGCGTAACTATGGTGTTTTGGATGGTCTGCCGGAGGCAAAAGCTTTTATGGCCGCTTATATGGCTGTGCCTGAGGCGAATGTGATAGTTTTTGGTAATTCCAGCTTAAACATTATGTATGATACGGTTATGCGTGCTTATGTTTTTGGTGTTTTGCCAGGCAGCACGCCCTGGAAGGATCAGGGAAAGGTTAAGTTTTTGTGTCCGGTGCCCGGTTACGATCGGCATTTTGGCGTTACTGAAGCCTTTGGTTTTGAGTTGATTGAGGTGCCAATGACGGAGCAGGGCCCTGATATGGACACTGTGGAAGCGTTGGTGGCTAAGGATCCGCAGATTAAGGGCATTTGGTGCGTGCCAAAATATTCCAATCCGCAGGGTTACACTTACAGTGATGAAACAGTGCGCCGCTTGGCAGCAATGCCCACGGCGGCAGCGGATTTTCGGGTGTTTTGGGATAACGCTTATTGTGTGCACCATTTGGATATGGCGCAGCCGGCGCAGTTGCTTGATTTTTTGGCTGAATGTGCGGCTGCTGGCCAGCCGGAGCGTCCATACATCTTTGGTTCTACATCAAAAATTACTTTCCCGGGGGCGGGGTTGGCTGCCTTTGCCGGCGGCCCGGAAACGGTTAAATATGTTAAAAAGCTGATGGCCTCGCAGACGATTGGCTATGATAAGCTGAATCAACTGCGGCACTTACGGTTTTTTGGCGATTTGGATGGTTTGCTGGCTCATATGGCAAAGCATGCAGCAATTTTGCAACCAAAGTTTCAACTGGTGGCAGATACCCTACAAAAAGAGTTGGGCGGTTTGGGCTGTGCCGACTGGACAACTCCCAATGGCGGCTATTTTATGTCGTTTGATACTTGGCCGGGTTTGGCCAAAAAGGTGGTTGCCATGTGCAAGGAGGCCGGTGTTGAATTGACCGGCGCTGGCGCCACTTATCCTTATGGGGTGGATAAGGAGGACAAAAACATTCGTTTGGCGCCCTCTATGCCCCCGCTTGCCGATTTGCAGCAGGCGGCGGAGCTGTTCTGCCTTTGCGTGAAGCTGGCCAGTGTGGAAAAATTGCTGGCAGAAGCGCGCTAAAAAATTTTGCTTCAAAAAAAAAAAACTAAAATTTTAAATTGATTTGGAGGAGATTAACAATGAAGTTCGACATGAAAAAGTTTATGGCAGTTTTGGCTGCAATGATGATGGTTTTTGCTTTGGCTGCTTGCGGCGGCGACAAAGAGCCTGCTAAACAGGGCGACGATACCAATGACGGCCCCAGCGCATTTGAGCTTTACAATCAGGCTGAGGAAAAAATGGCTGCGTTGACCGATGTTGAATACAAAATGGATGTTGCTATGAAGATGGCTGCTGAAGGCCAGAACATGGATATGACCATGGGCGGCACCATGAAGCAGGTTAAGGTTGACGAAAACAATTTCAATTTGCAGTTCAACATGAACATGGATATGTCCGCTATGGGCGCTGGCACCATGGATATGAACATGTACTACACCAATGGCTATCTGTATTATGATATGGGCCAGATGGGTCAAATGAAAGTTGCTATGGATATGGCTGCTGCTGAGGAACAGATGAATGCAAACGGTATGGCTGAGCTGGACGAAAGCTGGGTTAAGGAATCCTCCGTTGACGGCCAGAACGTTCACATGGTTTTGGACGGCACCAAAATGACCGGTATGGTTGACGAGTATGCTGGCAGCATGGCAGCTAGCTTGCAGGGCGGCGAAATCACTATGGGTGATGTTACTGTTGATCTGGTTCTGGATGCTGAAGGTTTGCCGACTACCTACAAAATGGTTATGCCGATGACCGTTAACACTCAGGGCATTGAAATGACCATGGATATGGATATGACCATGGACGTTATCGCTACCGAGGGCGTTACCATTGAGTTCCCCGAAGGTATGGATAGCTGGATGGAAGTTGACGCAAGCGCATTGCAGTAAGTGAACGCTTAGCGATTGACTAGCCTTGAGCATAGCGAAAGGCGACGGCAGAGCTTAGCGTGAACTTATCCATTTGCCGCAGGTTAGGCAAATGGAAACCTCTGTGAACGCTTGGCGATTGACTGGCCAGACTTGGCGATAAGCTAATACGTAAATAAAAAAATCCTCCGGCGCAAAGCCGGGGGATTTTTTATTGTTGGATTGATTTATTTGATTATTTCCAGCATTATGGCAATGTCCTCGGTTGTCATTGTGACCTTGGACTTTTCAATTAAGATGTTTCCACCAGTCATTATGTACGACGGCATTACTCTGATACCTTGATAAAAGATTTCGCTGTTCCGCAGCTTGTAGGTGGAAACGGCAGGAACCGCATTTTTCTTGGTTGCCTTTTTGGTAATCATATTAAAGGCTTTTTTGGCAACATCACCCATAAGCATAATAACTTTTACATTGGGGAACAAGGCAATTTCCGCTTCCAGATAAGGCAGGCTTTTTTCAATGCTGCTTTTGTCAATGGTATATTCCGTTTTTGGGGTTTTTACGGCGTTTGTGATGTAAATGCCCATTTGCAAAACATCCTGTATGGAAGCAACAGCGGCCCCTGCTCCTTGCAAAAGGGGAATTGTCGTTTTCAGATAATCCGCGTCGGCGCTGCCATAAAAATCCTGCGTGGGGTCGGCGGGAACAACTTCATTTATCATAATTGCTTTAATCGTAAGCGGGTCGATTTCAATGTTGTTTAGATAAACATCATTGGCGATGCCAATCTTTGTTTCCAGTTCTTTTTTAATATTCATATTTTATGCTCCTTATAAATTCACTGGTCAATTACTTTTGTCCGTTGCCGTTGCGGGAGTGAAAGCGCAGACCGCATTTGGCCCCCATTGCTTGGGCGAATGAGTAGGGGACAGGCTGTCTGGTCAGCAAATAATAGCAGTTTTGGCCGTCTGGATGAGCTAGCAGCAGGCAGTCGTCCTCCTGGTTGATATAGGCCTGGATGAGCTGCGCTTCCTGACTGTTCGCGTCGGTAATCAATTCCAGGTGTTCGGATAGCGGCACAAAAGGCGGGACAATTTGGCTTTGCAAGGAGGGCGGGCTGGGTAGGTCATTGCTGATATAAAACTGGTCCAGCTCGGCGGTCATTTTGGCCTCATCTAAAATATAAGCGTCGTCAACCATTCTGCTCAAAGCGTGGCGCATGATAAAAGCGTCCCAAAAAAAGGTGAACGGGGCGTGGGTGTTTTGGCGGATAGTTTCCGGGATGATTTCTGAGCGGCCGGCGTTTTCCTGCCAAAAAGCAAAATAATCGGCGCGGGCCTCCTGCATACCCTCCGCGTCGCCGCGGTGGCGGCAGAGTTCAAAGTCATCCTCAAAGCTGCCAAAAAAATCATCCTCATCATCGTCCTCATCTTCTGCCAACACGTCGCAGATCCATTCGTACACAGTGGCGTTAGGGTCGTCCCGGCGCAGGCCAAAGCCTAGGTTATCGCTCAGGCCGTGCATAAGCAGCAGATAATCACCATCCCAGCGCAGCAGCTCCAAGGCCCGGAAATAAAATTCATTTTGCAGGCAAAGATAATCGCCCATTATCAGGTACAGCTCGCGAATAGGCGCGGGCAGCTGAAAGTTTAAGCGTTTTTCGGCGGCTTCAATGTCGGCCATTGTGTAGGGCTGCATTGCGCCGGTTTGCTCACGCCGGACAAAGGGATTGAGTGCGGCCAGCTCCGCGCGGATAGAGTAGGGCTTCCTGAGCGCAAATTTTGGCGTGTTGGACATTGAAAATATTCCTCCTTAAAATGTTTTTGTCTATTGTAAGCTATTCGCCGCTTTGCTGTCAAGTGTTTATGCAAAAAGCCAACGTCAAGGCAGACGTTGGCTTTAAGTTTAATTTAGCATATTTAAAAAGTATTTATGCACAGAATCATTGCCGGTCAGCTCCGGGTGAAAAGCCGTCACCAGCTGCTTGCCCTCGCGGGCGGCCACGATTTTACCGTTTACCTCAGCCAGCACCTCCACCTGTGGGCCAACCGCTTCAATGTAAGGCGCGCGGATAAAAGTCATCGGGATTTGGCCCAGGCCCTTAAATTCAGCCTCGGTGTAAAAACTGCCCAGCTGCCTGCCATAGGCGTTGCGCCGGGCGGTGATGTGCATGGTGGCCAAATGTTGCCGCTCGTCGTTATTGAGGTGTTCGGCCAGCAGCAGCAGGCCAGCGCAGGTGCCGAACACCGGCAGGCCGCGCAAAATTTCCGCCTGCACTGGTGCAAACAGGCCCAAATCCCGCAGCAGCTTGCCCTGCACGGTGCTTTCGCCGCCGGGGATAATCAGGCCGTCCAAAGTTTCCGGCTGCCAGTCCGCCAGCTGGCGGATTTCCACAAATTCCACGCCCAGGCGTTGCAGGGCCTGCTCGTGCTCGATAAAGGCTCCTTGCAGAGCCAAAATGCCGATACGCATTACTGGCCTCTTTGGGCCATCAGCAGATTGATTTCCTGCTCATTGATGCCCACCATAGCCTCGCCCAAATCCTCGGAAAGCTCGGCCAGCATTTTAGCGTCGGTGAAGTTGGTGACGGCTTTCACAATGGCGGCCGCCCGTTTTTCTGGGTTGCCGGATTTGAAAATGCCGGAGCCGACAAACACACCCTCTGCGCCCAGCTGCATCATCAGCGCCGCGTCGGCTGGGGTGGCCACGCCGCCGGCGGCAAAGTTCACCACGGGCAGCTTTTTGTTTTCGTGCACAAACTGCACCAGCTCATAGGGCACTTGCAGCTGTTTGGCTGCTTCAAAAAGCTCGTCCTCGGCCATAGAGCCCAGGCGGCGGATTTCCGCCTGCATTAAGCGCATGTGGCGCACCGCCTGCACCACGTCGCCAGTGCCGGGCTCGCCTTTGGTGCGAATCATCGCCGCGCCCTCGGCAATCCGGCGCAGGGCCTCGCCCAAATCCTTGGCGCCGCAGACAAATGGCACGTCAAAAGCGGTTTTGTCGATATGATATTTGTCGTCGGCCGGGGAGAGAACCTCGCTTTCGTCTATGTAGTCAATTTCAATGGCTTGCAGAATTTGGGCCTCTGCAAAGTGGCCGATCCGGCATTTTGCCATCACCGGAATAGACACGGCCTGCTGAATGCCTTTAATCATTTTAGGGTCGCTCATACGAGAAACGCCGCCTGCGGCCCGAATATCTGCCGGAATACGCTCCAGAGCCATAACGGCGCAAGCGCCGGCGGCCTCGGCTATTTTGGCTTGCTCCGGTGTGGTTACGTCCATAATCACGCCGCCTTTAAGCATTTGCGCCAGGTTTTTATTCAATTCCCATCTGTTGTTTAACATTAATTGTCAATCTCCTTTTAATTAAAAAATTAAAATGATTCCATTTGCCTAAAGTCAAATGGACTTTTCGCACCCAGCGGCTGGGCTCTCTTTGGTCGCCAAACTCTTACTTCGCCATTCGCTATGCTCTGGCTTGCAAATCGTTAAGCGCTCAAAAGAAAAAATTGCCGTGCCTCCGGCGTTGAAGCCTGTTTGTTGTGGTCAGTTACGCCGCTTGCAGCTCGGCCCCGGTGAACCTGCGGCACCCAGATGACACCGCTTAGTGCTGCTGCCTTCCGGCCCTGACACGGTTCACGGCTATCTGCTGCGCAGGGCCAGGGCGTCAACGCTGTTCACTGCGTAACTGGCCACAACAAGCCTGCCTCTCGGCCGAACACTGCCCCTCTTGAGCGGACTGAGGGTTACAAGGCGCCGCTAATGCCTCGCATAGCACGACAAAGGTTAAAATTAAAAATTTAGAAAGAAAGAATGAAATGACACCTCAGCCAAAGTTGTTGAACTGAGTACCTTATATTTTATAAGAAAAAAGCTGATTTGTCAAGCGGTAGCTTGCTTAAAATCAGCTTTTTTTTATTATTTAGGGAATTTTTTTTAAGCTAACCAGCTGTTGACGCGGTTTGAGAAAGCTGAGCTTGGTTTCAGAGATGATAACCGCCAGAAAAATTAGACCAAAACCGCAGTACATCCGTAAGGTGATAGCTTCGTGGTAAAATATGATGGAAAATATAACGCCGAAAACGGATTCCAGGGAGAGCAGAATGGCCGCCGTGGCTGGCTCGGTATATTTTTGGCCATAGCTTTGAAAGGTTAAGGCCACGGCAGAGCAGAGAATGGTTAAATACAGCAGCGCGCTAATGTTGGCGGCCGTCAGCTCCGGCACCGGCTGCTTTACCACAAAAAGCTGCAATATCCAGTTTATTATGCCGCAAGTGAAGAATTGCACTGTGGTTAGTAGCAGAGGATTGTGACCACGGGTGAATTTGGCCAGCGCAACAATGTGGGCGGCGTAAAACATAGCGCCCACCAGGGTCAGGCTATCGCCCAGGCGCATGGAAAAGCCGCTGGTTATCGCCACCATGCCAATGCCCAGCAGGCAGAGCAGGGCCGCGCTGATGTTGTAGCGGTCTGGCCGCAGCTTATCCACCGCCCAGTACAAAAACGGCACGATGGCGCAATAGGTGGCGGTGAGGAAAGCGTTTTTGCCGGGCGTGGTGTCGGTGAGGCCCAGCGTTTGGCTGTAATAGGCCCCAAAAAGCAGCAGGCCCAGCAGCAGGCCGCGGCGTAGGTAGGAGAGGTTGAACTCCCGCCACATTTGGTAAAACACTGCGCTCAGCAGCACGGCGGCCAGGAAAAAGCGAAAGCCTAGCAAAAACTCGGTTGGAATGGTGTCCAGCGTGTTTTTCAGCACCACAAAGGAGCTGCCCCAGATAATGGTGGCCAACAAAATCAGGAGTTTGCCCAAAGTGGCTGGGCGGCGCTTCAGCCAGCCGCAAGCTCGATTGACCAAATCAACAATGCCCACTTAAAATTCACCTCATTAAAATATTGGTACTAGAAATATTGCTAATCAGTTAAACGTTGGCGGCTCGCTTCAGCTGTTTCATACGCTGCGAGTGATCCAGCGTTTTTTTGCGAATGCGAATGTTTTGCGGGGTAATCTCCAGCAGGTCATCCTCCTGGATAAACTCCAAGCATTGCTCCAGGCTCAGGCTAACCGGCGGGGAAAGGCGCAAAGCCTCGTCGGAGCCGGAGGCGCGAGTGTTGGTGGCTTGCTTCTTTTTGCAGACGTTAACCACCAAATCTTCGGTGCGTGGAGAGGAACCAACCACCATACCGCCATATACCTGAACGCCGGGGCCTATGAATAGGGTGCCACGCTCCTGCGCGTTATATAAGCCGTAGGTGATAGATTCGCCGCGTTCAAAGGCAATCAGGCAACCGGTGGAGCGCTTCACAATCTCGCCTTTCACCGGGCCGTAGCCGTAGAACAGGTAATTCATAATGCCCTCGCCTTTGGTATCGGTTAAAAACTCGTCCCGATAGCCGAAAAGCCCGCGGGTGGGGATGATATAAACCAGCTTTTGGCGGTTGCCGGCTTTTTCCATTGATTGCAGTTCCGCCTTGCGGTTGCCCATTTTTTCCATCACCGCGCCCATAGATTCTTCCGGCACGTCGATGGTCAGCTCCTCATATGGCTCCTGCTTTTGGCCGTCAATTTCCTTAATCAAGGCGCGCGGCGTGCTAACCTGGAATTCATAGCCCTCGCGGCGCATAGTTTCAATCAAAATGGAAAGGTGCATTTCGCCCCGGCCCAGCACCAAAAAGGAATCGCTGTTGTCAGTGTCCTGCACGCGCAGGGAAACATCCTTGAGGGTTTCGCGATAAAGCCGGTCGCGCAGCTGGCGGGAGGTGACAAATTTGCCCTCCTGGCCGGCAAAGGGGCTGTCGTTGACGGAAAAGGTCATCTCAACGGTTGGCTCGGAAATTTTCACAAAGGGAATCGGTTCCGGCGTGGCAGGGTCGCAAACGGTGTTGCCGATGGTGACGTTTTCAATGCCGGAAAAGGCCACGATGTCGCCCACGCAGGCTTGCTCAACCTGGCTGCGCTTGAGGCCGTCAAACTGGTAGATAGCCGTCACCTTGGCTTTTTGGCTGAGGCTGGAATCGTGGTAATCGCACAGGCTGATTTCCTGATTTTGGTTAATCTGCCCGCGCTCAATGCGGCCAATGGCAATGCGGCCCACATATTCATTGTAATCAATAGAGGAAACCAAAACCTGCAAGGGGCCGTTTTCATCGCCGCCTGGGGCGGGGATATAATCCAGAATAGTGTCAAAAAGCGGCGTCATATCCGTGGCCATCTGGTTCGGCTCCAGGCCGGCAATGCCGTTGCGGGCGGAGCAAAAGATGAACGGGCTGTCCATTTGCTCGTCGCTGGCGTCCAGCTCCATAAAAAGCTCCAACACTTCGTCCACAATCTCATCCGGGCGGGCGTCTGGCCGGTCAATCTTGTTGATGGCCACAATCACGCGCAGGTTCAGCTCCAGGGCTTTTTGCAGCACAAAGCGGGTTTGCGGCATGGGGCCCTCAAAGGCGTCCACCAGCAGCAGCACGCCGTTTACCATCTTCAGCACGCGCTCCACCTCGCCGCCAAAATCGGCGTGGCCGGGAGTGTCTACAATATTAATTTTCACGTCATGGTAAATGGCGCTGGTGTTTTTGGCCAAAATGGTGATACCGCGCTCTCTTTCCAAATCATTTGAATCCATAACCCGGTCCTGCACGGTTTGATTGGCCCGGAAGGTGTCGCTCTGCCGCAACAGCTGATCCACCAGCGTGGTTTTGCCGTGGTCAACGTGGGCGATGATGGCGATGTTGCGTAAGTCTTCTCGCTGCATTTGTTTAATGCCTCCAAAATTTTGTTAGTGTTTATCTTTTTAATATTTTTGTGATAACTTATCTATTATAAATTATTTGGGGGCCGCTTGTAAAGGCCTTGCACTGATTTTTTTGGATTTTTTTGCGGTTGTTGTATATTTACAATATAAAGATGTATTAATATTAATAATTATCGCTGTTTAGGCGGACATGTTTTTGTGAGAAGAACATTGTTAGGCTGCTCAAACAACAGGTTTCCAAAAAATGTTTTGTATACAATGCAAAAAAATATTGACTGTTGGCTTAAATTATTATACAATTATTCACATCTTTTTTTGATGTATTTCAAGTTTTCTTATTAAGGAGTGACCATTATGCAGAGAGAAGGGCAGGTTAGAATCCCGGCCGGCTGCGCCATATCTTCCATTTTTTCACGCAGTGGCAAACGGATTGACGGCAGCAAGATTGTGAAATCAATCGAAATTATGCATGACCGCAGCAACGGCTTGGGCGGCGGTTTTGCCGGCTACGGTATTTATCCAGAATACAAAAATGCCTATGCTTTTCACGTTTTTTATGAGAATATTGAGGCCAAAAACGCCTGCGAGGATTTTTTGGACCATCATTTTGATATTATTAACCTTTCCAAAATTCCCATTCGTAAAAATCCGCGGATTACCAACGAACCGCTGATTTGGCGTTACTTTGTCAATCCTTTTCCAACCAAGCTGGCGGATAGCCAGCTGGACGAGCAGGAATATGTTTTCCGCAGTGTGGTTAGGGTGAACGACCAAATGCCCGGCGCTTATATTTTCAGCTGCGGCAAAAATATGGGCGTTTTCAAGGCCTGCGGCTACCCGGAGGATGTGGGCGATTTTTATCGCCTGGAGGAATATGAGGGCTATTCCTGGACGGCTCACGGCAGATACCCCACCAACACGCCCGGCTGGTGGGGCGGCGCGCACCCCTTTGCCCTGCTGGACAAAACCATTGTCCACAACGGCGAGATTTCCTCTTACGACGCTAACCGCCGTTTCATTGAAATGTATGGTTATCGCTGTAATCTGCTGACTGATACGGAGGTTATCACTTACATAGTGGATTATCTGGTGCGCAAGCAGGGCCTGACGCTGACGGAGATGGCCAACGTCATCGCCGCGCCGTTTTGGTCAACCATCAGCCGCAAACCGGAGGAGGAAAAGGAACGCCTTACCTTTTTGCGCAACGCTTTTTCCAGCCTGCTGATTACCGGGCCTTTTTCTATCTTGCTGGGGTTTGAGGGCGGTTTGCTGGCCTTGAACGACCGCCTGAAGCTGCGCTCTATGGTGGTGGGCGAAAAGGACGATATGGTCTATATCGCCAGCGAGGAATCCGCCATCCGGGTGATTGAGCCGCACGTGGAAAAGGTTTGGTCTCCCCGCGGCGGCGAGCCGGTTATCGTAACTTTGGATAAAAGCGTGAATATATAAAGGAGTGGGTATAATGGCTGTAGATTTTTTCTATCCTGAATATGAAATAGTACGCGACCCCAACCGCTGCATTGGCTGCCGGGTTTGCGAGCGGCAGTGCGCCAACCAGGTGCACGCCTGTGACGAAGCCACCCAGAAGATGTACTGTGATGACTCCAAATGTGTAAACTGCCACCGCTGCGTTTCCATGTGCCCCACGCGGGCTTTGAAGATTGTGAAAAGCGGCAACACTTTCAAAACCAATTCCAACTGGACGAGCGATTATATGAAAGAGATTTATCGCCAGGCCAATTCCGGCGGCGTGCTGCTTTCCTCTATGGGCAACCCGGCAGAATTCCCGGTTTACTGGGATAAAATATTGATTAACGCCTCTCAGGTGACCAATCCCTCCATTGACCCCTTGCGGGAGCCGATGGAAACGCGCACCTTTTTGGGCAAAAAGCCTGATCACATTGAGCGCGACAGCGAGGGCCGCCTGCTGACCAAAATGGAGCCTAATCTGGAGCTGGCGCTGCCGGTGCTGTTCGGCGGCATGTCATATGGTGCGATTAGCTACAACGCTCACGCCAGCCTGGCTCAGGCGGCCAAGGCCATGGGCACTTTTTACAACACCGGCGAGGGCGGTCTGCATAAAGATTTTTACCAGTATGGCCCAAACACCATTGTTCAGGTTGCTTCCGGCCGCTTTGGCGTTTACAAGGATTACTTAAACGCCGGCGCGGCGATTGAGATTAAAATTGGTCAGGGGGCCAAGCCGGGCATTGGCGGGCACCTGCCGGGCCTGAAGATTGTGGGGGATATTTCCCAAACCCGGATGATTCCCCAAGGCACGGATGCGATTTCTCCCGCGCCGCACCATGATATTTATTCCATTGAGGATTTGCACCAACTGGTTTACTCGCTGAAAGAGGCCACCGACTATCAGAAGCCGATTATTGTGAAGATTGCGGCGGTGCATAATGTGGCGGCCATTGCTAGCGGCGTGGCCCGCAGCGGCGCGGATATTATCGCTATCGACGGCTTCCGCGGCGGCACCGGCGCGGCCCCCACCCGGATCCGTGATAATGTGGGAATTCCGATTGAGCTGGCCCTGGCCTCCGTTGACCAACGCCTGCGCGAGGAGGGTATCCGCGGCAACATCTCCATTATCTGCGGCGGCTCCATCCGCAACAGCACGGATGTGGTGAAAGCCATTGCTCTCGGCGCGGACGCGGTTTATATCGCCACCGCCGCTCTGCTGGCCTTGGGCTGCCACCTGTGCCGCAGCTGCCACACCGGCAACTGCAACTGGGGCATTGCCACCCAAAAGCCGGAGCTGGTAAAAAGGCTTAACCCTGAGATTGGCACCCAACGCCTGATTAACCTGTTGCAGGCCTGGGAGCATGAAATCACGGAGATTATGGGCGGCATGGGTATTAACTCCATCGAGGCCCTGCGCGGCAACCGTTTGATGTTGCGCGGCATTGGCCTGACAGAAAAAGAGCTGGAAATTTTGGGCATTAAACACGCCGGCGAGTAAGGAGGCGAGCAGTATGAAAAGAGTATATGTTCAGGAGCAGTGGTGCTTGGCCTGCCATTTGTGCGAGTTTGCCTGCGCTTTTGCCAATTCCGGCCAGGAGCAGCCCGGCGACGGCGCATTGGCGATGAGCAGGGCTTTGCAGGGGCGGGCGGCCGCTATCAATCCGCGTATTAAAATAGAAGAAAAAGATAATATTAGCTTTGCTGTTTCCTGCCGCCATTGCGAGGATCCAATTTGCCGCAAAAGCTGTATTGCCGGCGCTATTTCCATTGTGGACGGCGTGGTGCATATTGACCAGGAAAAGTGCGTGGGCTGCCAAACCTGCGTGTTGGTTTGCCCTTACGGCGCGGTTATGCCGGCGAACGACGGTCATGTTATGCAAAAGTGCGAGCTTTGCACCAGCCGAGCCAACGGCGGCACGCCGGCCTGCGTGGCGGCTTGCCCCAACCGGGCGATTGTTTTTGAGGAGAGGTGAGGTCTATGAGCAAGGATAACAAAAAAACGGCCAATTTGGCGGCTAAATACGTAATCGTCGGCAATTCCGCCGGGGCGATTGGCTGTGTGGAGGGAATCCGACGGGTGGATCCGCAGGGGGAAATTCTGCTGCTGGCGGATGAGCCTTATCACACCTATTCCCGGCCGCTGATTTCCTATCTGCTGTTGGGCCGCACCGACAAGCAGCGCATGCTGTATCGTCCGGCAGATTTTTACGAGCAAAACCAGGTGCAAACGCTGCTGGGGCCGGAGGCCAAGGTGGAGCAAATTGACCCGAAAGACAAGCAGCTGCGCCTGGCCGACGGCCGCACCGTGGCCTATGAAAAGCTGTTGGCAGCCTGCGGCAGTCAACCTTTTGTGCCGCCCACCAAGGGGCTGGACAGCGTGAAAAAATGCTTCACCTTTATGTCGCTGGCAGACGCGGAGGCCCTGCAAGCAGCCATTACGCCGCAAAGCCGGGTGCTGGTGGTGGGCGCGGGCCTGATTGGCCTGAAATGCGTGGAAGGCATTGCCGAAAGCGTTAAGGAGGTTTGCGTGGTGGATTTGGCTGACCGGGTGCTGAGCAGCATTTTGAACGCCGAGGCCGCCGCGGTTATGCAGCGTTATCTGGAGGGACGCGGCATTAAGTTCATTATGGGCGATTGCGTGGCGGAGTTTAAGGAAAATGTGGCGGTGCTGCAAAATTCCGGCCAACAGCTGGAGTTTGACGTGCTGGTTATGGCGGTTGGCGTGCGCCCCAACAGCGGCTTGCTGGCGGCGGCCGGCGCGGAATGTGACCGCGGCGTGCTGGTGGATGAGCATTGCCAAACCAGCCTGCCGGAGGTTTGGGCCGCCGGGGATTGCACCCAAGGATTTGACCTGGTCAGCGGCGAGCGGCGCATTTTGGCGCTGCTGCCCAACGCCTATATGCAGGGCGATTGCGCCGGGGCCAATATGGCGGGCCAGGTTGAGGAATTTTGCACCGGTATGGCTATGAACTCGATCGGCTTTTGGGATAAGCATATTATGTCCGCCGGGGCGTATGAGGGCGAAGCTTTGGTTTCCACCTCTGCCAACGGGGAAAACTATAAATGTCTGTTTGTGAAAGAAAACCGTTTGGTTGGCTACATTCTGGTGGGTGATGTGGCGCGGGCCGGCATATACACCGCCCTAATTCGGGAGCGGCAGGAGCTTTCCGCGGTGGATTGGCAGCTGCTGCAAAGTAAGCCGCAGCTGATGGCCCTGGGGCTGGCTAAACGCCGGCAGCAGTTAGGAGGAATTGAAGCATGAATATTAATGCCAGAGGATTGCATTTTAAGGACTTAAACGCGCAAATTCGGGCGGCACAGGCCCGCGATATTGTGGTGGAGAACTGCCTGGGGCAGCGTTATATCGGCAGCGGTTTGGCCGGCAAAAATGTGGTGATTAACGGCTTGCCGGGCAACGCCCTGGGCGCGTATCTGGACGGCTCCACCATTACGGTTTACGGCAATACGCAGGAGGCCACCGGCGACACGATGAACGAGGGTGAAATTGTCATCTTTGGCAATGCCGGCGACGCCACCGGTTACGCTATGCGCGGCGGTCGTATTTACGTGCAGGGTGATTCCGGCTACCGCACCGGTATTCATATGAAAGAATATCAAGATAAAATTCCGGTGGTGGTGATTGGCGGCCGGGTGGGCAGCTTTTTGGGCGAGTATCAGGCCGGCGGCGTGATTGTGGTGCTGGGTATCGGCCAAGGCGGCCAACTGCCGGTGGGTTACTTCACCGGCACCGGTATGCACGGCGGCAAAATTTTGCTGCGTTCCGATTTTGAGCCGGAGGGCCTGCCGCCCCAGGTGATTTGCCGGGAGGCCACGGCGGAGGACAAACAGGCGGTGCTGGAATTTGTGGAGGGCTACTGCCAACACTTTGGCGGCGAGGCGGCCCAGCTGCTGAGCCAGAAGTTTTTTATGCTGCTGCCCAACACCAAAAACCCTTACAAGCAGCTTTACGTGAATAATTAAAGCGGGTGGTGAATGTAATGCTACTGCGACGCACAGTTGAAGAGGCTTTGCAGTTTGTGGAGGAAAACGACGTTAAGTTTATCCGTCTGACCTTTTGCGATATTTTTGGCAGGCAGAAAAATATTTGCATAATGCCCAATGAATTGCCCAAGGCTTTTCGGGACGGTATCCCCTTTGAGGCCTCCGCCGTGAAGGGTTTTATGAGCGAGGAAGCTGGGCAGGAAAGCTCGGCGGAGCTGTTGCTGTTTCCGGATCCAACCACGCTGGCTTTTTTGCCCTGGCGGCCGGCCACCGGACGAGTGGTGCGCGTTTTTTGCGATATATGTCACCCGGACGGCCAGCCCTTTTTGGGCGACGGTCGCTTTATGCTGCGGCAGGCGGTGCGCCGGCTGGAGCGGGCTAATTTGAGCTGCCGGCTGGGCACGGAATGCGAGTTTTATCTGTTGGAGCTTAATGAGGATGGCAGTATTTCCAAACGCCCGCAGGACAGGGCCGGTTATCTGGATGTGGCCCCGCTGGACAAGGGCGAGGATGTGCGCCGCCAGATTTGCCTCTATCTGGAGGAAATGGGCATTCAGCCGCAAAACTCTCATCATGAGCGCGGCCCCGGCCAAAACGAGATTGACTTTAAGGCCAGCGAACCATTGCAGGCGGCAGATGATTTTGTCAGCTTCAAAACCGTGGTGAAAACCGTGGCCAATTACAATGGGCTTTACGCCTCAATGCTGCCCAAGCCTTTTGCCGGGCAATACGGCTGCGGCCTGCATGTGCATTTTTCCCTCTATCAAAACGGGGAGAACATTTTTAACTCTTTGACGGAGGGGCCGGGCCGGCATTTTATTGCTGGTATACTGCGGCGGATTAGCGAGTTGACTCTGTTTTTGAACAGCCTAACCAATTCCTACGCTCGCTTTGGCAGTTTTGAAGCGCCGGCCTACATCACCTGGTCGGACAAAAGCCGTTTTCAGCTGATTAGTTTTCCGGTTGCTGCGCCTGGTTCCGTGCATATGGAGCTGCGCTCGCCGGACGCTTGCTTGAACCCATATTTGGCATTTGCTCTGCTGCTGAACGCCGGATTGGAGGGTGTGGAGCAGCAGCTGCCGCTGGGCCCGCCGCAGCATACGGATTTGCGGCCGGATGGCGGGCCGGTTGACGAGAGGGCGGCTGTTGGCCGTTTGCCTTATGATTTGGGTCAGGCGATGGCGGCCGCGGCGGAAAGTGATTTTGTGCGCAATATTATCACACCAGGCATATTGCAGCAGTTTTTGGCCGCCAAGCAAGAGGAGTGGCGTTTTTATCAGCAAAGCGCGGATAAACAGGCGGCTGAGGATGAGCTTTATTTCGGCGTATATTAAAGGATTGGGTGAAAAAAGGGGGTGGCGGGCCTGAACACCATTATGCCGGAGACGGTGCTGTTGGTATCCTCAGCCAAGGGCCAGCAGGCTTTGGGGCCGCTTTTACAGGCCGTGGCGCGGCCGCGGCCGCAGGTTTTCACCGCTGCCGGCGGCGCGGAGGCCCGCCGCCTTTTGCTGGCCCAGGATTTTGACACGGTGATTATCAACGCGCCGCTGCTGGATGAAAACGGGCCGGATTTGGCTGTGTTGGCGGTGCGCCAAAGCCAGGCCAGCGTGCTTTTGCTGCTGAAAGCGGAGGCATTGGGCTTGCAGCCGCAGCTGGAGACTGAGGGAGTGCTGGTTTTGCCAAAGCCGCTTAATCGGGCGGCTTTGGAGCAAACTTTGACTCTGCTGCGGGTTGTCAACTTTCGGCAGCGGCAGCTGGTGGTGGAAAACCGCCGTCTGCGCCAAAAGCTGGAGGATGAGCGTTTGATAGGTCGGGCCAAATGCCAGCTGGCCGTCAACTGCCAGTTGAGCGAGCCGGAGGCCCACGCCTGGCTGGAGAAAGAGGCGATGAACCGGCGCGAAACCAAACGTGAGGTGGCGGAGGCCGTTATCCGCAAATATAATTAGAACAAATGACGCTGCCGGCGAAAGCTGGCGGCGTTTTGTGCTAACTTTTCCATTTGCTGTCAGGCAAATGGAAATTATTTTAAAATTTTTTCCAAAAAAAATGAACCAAATGGCCTGTCGCCCGCTCTTATAAATAGGTGCACCAAACAACAGCAGGAAATATTTTATTTTATGCCGAAATTATTGCCGATTGATGCCGGATTGATGGCGGAATGATAATGTTCCTATAAAATGTTTGGTTAAAATTAATTTATCTTGTTGAGCGACGGTGAGATTAATGGAAGAAGCTAAAAATGACGCTGAGCTGGTGCTGCTGTTTCAGCAGGGCCAGGAATGGGCCTTTGAGGAGCTTTTTCAGCGATACAAACAGGCGGCTATGCGTTCGGCCTTTTTGCTGACAGGAAATTATTTTGACGCGGAAAACGTGTTGCAGGAGGCTTTTATTAAATGCTATCAAAAATTGGCCGGCCTCAGAAAGCCGGAATGTTTTAAGGCCTGGTTTTGGCGGATTTTAACCCACACCGCTTGGGCTTACTGCAAAAAACGGGACCGGGAAACGCCAATCGCCGCCATTTTTGAGGAATATTCTGCCGGCCTGCCAAACGAAGGCCGGAGCAAATCGGCTTTGGAGTATTTAACGGAAAATGAGGAGCAACAAATTTTGCAGGCGGCCATTAAACGGCTGCCCTTGAAACAAAAAACGGTGATTGTTTTGTACTATTATAACGAAATGAGCGTGCAGGAGATTGCCCAGGCCACGGGCTCGCTTTGCGGCACGGTGAAAAGCCGTTTGTTTACGGCCCGGCGCAATTTGGCAGTGTTTTTGCAGGAAAGGGAGGCTGACAAAAATGAAAAGGAGCAAAACGTTGGCTGACGAGAGTTTGGAAAGAGAAATTAAGGCGGCTTTGCAGGCGGAAGCGGCGGCGGTGGAAGTTTCCGCCGAAGCAGAGGCGGCTCTGTTTGCGGAGTTGGCCAAAAGCAGAGCTGATGCCTGATCTTTTGTTTAAGCTGCGCGGGTGTTTTTGCCACTCAGGTTGGCAGTGGAGGGGGCTGGGTTTCTGGCTGGCCGAACTATGAAGTGAATAGCTTTGATAAAATGCCCAAGCTGCTAGATAGGCTGAGCTTTGAACCGCGTTATCTGCAAAGCTTTGCCAATGGCTACAGCTTTGTGGACGCCCACGTTTCCAGCACGCAGGGTTTGGATGAGCGTGGCCGCCGGATGAGCCATGTTTATATGGAGCTTTATGCTAATTATTATAACCCAGCCAGCGGCGAGAATTTGACGCTGAATGTGAACAATATTCCCAACGGGTTCAGCGGCCAGGCCTTGCAAACCAGGCAGGTCGGAAATGTGGAGCTGAAATATGAGGAGCAGGCATATAAGTTTGTGCCGTTTGATTACGTGCTGACCGACGCGGATTGGGCGGCTCTGGCCGACGGAAGCTTGGTAATATCCATTGGCACAGACACGGTGGAGAATAATCTTTTGCAGAGTGTGGTTTGGGTGCAGGATGGGGTGAAATATCATATGTTTGGTTTTGATTTGAGCCTCTCCGGCGACGAACTGCTGGATATGGCGGCGGAAATTGCCGCGATTGAACTGTAAACCTATCATTAATAAATCTTTAGAAAAAATTAATAAATGTTTAAAAGAAAATCATAAAAAGAACCGCCTCAAGCCTGTATAATAAACTTGAAAGAGGTTGGGGCGGTTTTTGCAACCAAAAATTAGCCAAAAGGAGAGGATCTGTTTTGTTGATGAGAAGATATGGTCAAAAAATGTTGTTTACTTTGTTGGTATTTCTGCTGTTGTGCGGCCTGGCCGCCTGCGCGGACAAGCCCAAATCCAACACAGATTTTAATAAGCTGGCGGAGTTGACGGCTGAGCTGGATTTTGCCCCAAAATATGTGCAGACTTTTGCCAATGGTTTTCAGTTTACCAGCGCCGAGGTGGTTGAATATGAAGATGTGGAAATTCTGGTGTTGGGTTACAAGGAACCGCAAAGCGGCGAGGAAATTAGCTGTTATATGCAAAGCAAGTCCAACGCTCCGGCGGTTTTGCCGCCTGACGCGCAGGAGCAGCAGTCAGGCGATGTGCTGTTGACCTTTTACACGCAGAAATATAAATTTGTGCCTGTTGATTATGAGCTGACTGCGGCGGACGAGGCGGCTGTTGAGGATGGCTCAATGGTGGTTTCCGTTGGCACCAGCGAGGTTGAAGAACAGCTGAGCAGCAATGTTATCTGGCAGGCAGACGGAGTTTACTATCATTTGACGGGAATGGATTTGAGCCTTTCCGCTGATAATTTGTTGGAGATGGCAGCGGAAATGGCTGCTAACTGAACTATAAATTAAGCCAAGAAAATAAGTAAAGGATGTGTATAGTAATGGAAAAAGCAGGAAGAATACAGGTGTTGCAAAGCCGAAGCGCGTTTGGGCCCAGACATTATGAGAATAATAAGCTGGGTGTTGCTGAAAAGCCCAATGCTGAGCACGAAGTTTTTGATTATAACAATGTGAACTATCAGGATTTTTGGCAACAGACTGACCGTCGTTACGAGGACGCGGCGGAGCGAATTGCTTTGCGCCGGCTGACCAAAACGATGCAGGGCAGCTGTTTGGAGATTGGCTGCGGCTTTGGCCGCCTGGTGGATGAATATGCGCCGCGTTGCAGTCAGGTGCTGCTGACGGATTGCACTGCTCATCTGATTGAGGCGGCCCGGCAGCGGGTGGATAGCTTGGGATTGACCAATGTGGAGTGCCGGCAGCTGGATTTATACAAGCTGGAGGAGTGCGGCCGCCGCTTTGATAACGCTATTTGTGTGCGGGTTATGCACCACGTGGAGGATGTGCCGGCCTTTTTCCGGCAGGTTAACGGGGCCTTGGCGCCGGGCGGACAGTTTGTGTTTGAATATGCCAACAAGCGCAATTTGTTGGAGATTGGCCGTTGGTTGCTGCGCCGGCCAAATGTGCAGCCTTTTGGTTATCAACCCAGCCGGCGGGGCCGCGGCGTGTTCTACAACTTTAACCCGGCTTATATTAAAGCGGAACTGCGCCAGGCCGGTTTTGAGCCGGAGGAGGTTTTGGCGGTTTCAATGTTCCGCAGCCAGGCTTTGAAGCGCGTGTTTGGCTGGCGGCTGCTGGCCGGATTGGAACGCTGGTTGCAAAGGCCTTTGGCTTGGCTGTTGCCGGCGCCCAGCGTGTTTGTGCGGGCTCGCAAAGTGAGCCGCCCGGAAAACGATTAAACTTGCAGCAAAATTTTAACCCCTCTGCTTTGTGATAGGCAGAGGGGTCGCTCTATTGTTTGCTGGAGACGCAATTTTTCAAACGCTGGTAAACGGCCAGACCATCCTTGCGGCCGAAGCAGTGCAGGGTGTTTAGGTAAATCACTTTGGCGGTTTTGCCATTTTGCAAAATTTGCTCCATCTCTTCAGTGCGGTTGCTAAATTCAGTATCGTTGAAAGTTTCCTGAAGCAGCTGGCGAAGCTTTTGCGTTTCCTTGTAGGCATTGAAGAACTTGCCAATGTCGGTGCTGAGCAGATGGTCTCGAATTAGCTCCGTGCGTTCGGAATGTTCGTTGGCTCGGAGGATGCCCAGCTCAATACTCTCGCTTAAAAAAACGCGCCGTTGCGGTTTGGCGCAGCATTGCCAGTAATCACGCACTGCCTGAAAGCCTGCGTCCTTGCTGACGATTACGGCGCTTTTGTTTTCCGGGTTGCCAAAAACCTCGCCCAGTTTGGTGGCCAAATAAAAATCCAGACCATTTTTTTGAGAATTAATTAGTTTGTAAGCGTCAAAAACGCAGCCGGAATTTTGAATATCCAGTAAAAAATGCTTTTCCATATTATGCGCGTTTTTGCTGAAAAAGATAATCAGGGTGTCCGACGGCTCCAAATATTGGGTGCCGCGCATTCCCGCATTGTTTACATTTTCGTAATCAATCAAAAAAATCATGACCTTAAACCTCACGTTAAAAAACAATTTAAAAATTATTCGCTGTTTTTTGGCGTAATCCTGTTTGCTATGCCTATTTTGTTGGGTAAAAGTTTGGTTTGTGAATAAAAAATTGTAAAAATGAGTGAAATTTGTTTTTTTATGTGATATAATAATAACAAGTATTATAAATACCGGTTGAATGCCAGGCGCGAGAGGGGGAGCAGTATGTTTGGTATGTTTAAGAAGATTCCCGCCCTGATTTTGGGCGCTGGTTTAATTTGCAGTTCCGTTCAGAACGAAGACTTTGGTTATCTCTGGCTGGGCGCGTTGGACGATGCGGACAAACAGCCGGTTTTGTGGCGGGTTTTGGCTGTGGGCGGCAACGGCGCTACATATACAAACGACGCAGGCGAACCCTGCGAGAAGCCTCTGTTTTTGCTGACGGACGATTTGCTTGGCCTTCACCCACTCAGCGGAGCTATTCAGCCGAATGAGCAAATCAAATTCTATCTGGATGAAGCGGCCAATCAGCAGCCGGCAACGCCAGCGGCAGTTTGGCAGAACAGCGACGCGCGCAAATGGTGCCGGCATTTTGCGGAGGCCTGTTTTACTGAACCGGAGCGGGAGGCTGTTTTGGCCACCAGCAAAAGCGATGATGAATATCATGCGAAAAGGGACTTTAACAATCCAAAGTTGCCGCCAGTGCCGGCGGCGGCGGAAATTCTGCGGGATGATAAACTGTTTTTTTTATCCGATGAGGAGGCGGAAAATCCGGCCTTTGGCTTTCAGGATAAAAAACGTTATGCAGAGGAGCAGGAGTGGTGGACGCGCTCCTACGAGGGCTTTTTTGAGCCGCTTGGCTGCATTGAGGTGGGCATTGTGCAGACGGAGTTTGGCGGCTTGCTGCGGGCCCCGGCCGGCCCAAACATTGCAATGGGCGCCCGGCCGGCCTTAAACTTAAACCGGGAGCGGATTTTGTTCACTTCGATTGGGGTGACGGGCAAAGTGCGCCGCCTGCCTAGCGGGCCGGCTCATCTGGCCTTGGTGGAAAAGTTGCCGCTACAAAAGCTGGAGCCTTGGAAGCTGACTTTGCTGGATACGGAACGGGATAAATTTGCCGTGGGAACAGTGCGCTTGATGGAGCAGGTGCTGACTATTCCTTATCGCAACGCTATAATTTATCATCCATTGAATGCGCCGAATGAACGTATCTCAGCGATTGTTACGGACAGAACCGGTACGGATATTAAATATTATGGAAATATTGCTTTGCCGCTGCATGCAAGAGGCGAGGCTCAGCTGGATATGACGGCGATTGATTGGGCGATTGATGATAGATTGTTTGTTTTTTCCGAACAATGCAATGGCTACCGGCGGACTGATTTTGCCAGCCCTTTGCAGGAGGTGGCTCTGACCAAAGGG
>JAAWKH010000004.1 GCA_022797295.1 Peptococcaceae bacterium | reverse complement strand
GCAGAGCTTAGTGGGAACCATACATAAGCCGTAGGCTTATGTATTCATCTGAATTTGCCGCGCCCAGCCTCCGGCCGGTCAGCCAAACGCAACAAACCCTAAATATATTTCAAACAGCCCTAGAAACTGTTCAAAACCAATGCAAATTTTTTAATTGTTTTCTCCGTACTTCTTCCGCAGTCGTTTGATACATTCCGGCGCGTCCGCGTTTTGCTCGCGCACCTTTCCACGTTCAATGGGCACCTCTCGCGGCGCGTCAATGGCCACGCGGCACAAATCGCCCACTTTCAAAATCTGAATAACCACATCATCGCCGATTGTTATGTAATCACCGGCCCGAACGGTTAAAGCCAACATCGCAACTTACCTCCTTAAAACCTCGCTGTTTTCTCCATAAAACAAAATCCGTTCGACAAAATAAACATTTTACTATCAAAAGGTATACCTTTTGATAGTAAAATAGCGAAAAAAATTTTGCACACAGACTGAAAAAAAATCATAAAATATATTGCAATCGTTTCATAAATGTGTTAAACTATAGGCGAGAAAAGAACTATCAAAAGGTATACCTTTTGATAGTTCTTTTTGCTGCATATTCGGTTAAATTCGGCCTTTTTGGGCCGTTTTTTAATGGTATTTTTTCCTGTTAATAAAAAAGGATGTCGCTTCCAAAAATGAAACAACATCCTTTTCTGTTAAAATTTAGTATCCCTTTTCAGGAAAATTCCGCGTGTTGCCGCCGATAAGCGTCATTATCCTTTTGCTGAAGCTCGCGCGCAACCGCGTCCAGCTGTTTTTGCAAAGCTTCGCGCTGTTGTGGGTCGTCCGTTTGGTTCAGCTTTTGTTGCAGCTGCTGTTGTTTTTTCCGCAGCTGTTCAATCTCCCTGTCCACCTTGTCCGTGCTGCAACGCTCCACTTGCCGCCCTTTGTCGTCAGCCTTTGCCGCGGGCGCAGGTTCTGCCTGCTCAGCCGGCTTATCGCCTGGCACGTATTCATCACAATCTGGATAATGCAGCCCCTCCAGCTTTTTGGCTGCCTGCTCCGGCTCAGCCTGCTTCGGCTCAACCTTTTTCGGTTCAGAAAGCGGCGCGCTTGCCAATCTGCTAAGATTTACTCCGCCAACATCCATACACAAAACCTCCTTTTCAACTGTTAACTACAGTCTACACCTCAGCCCTCGCCTTTTCAAGAGATTTGTTATGAGATGTCGTCCGGCGGTAATGAAATGTTCAGCAGCAAGGCCAGCTTAAATTCACCGTTCTGTTTGCTTATCGAAACTGTTCCATGATATTTTTCCGCCGCCGTCCGCACATTAGTCAGGCCCAACCCCGGCGGCGGCAACGGCCCGGCGTCACAGCTGTTGACAAATTCCAACAAATAAAAATCGCCCTGCCGCCCGCAGCTTATCCTCACAAACGGCTCCGCGCATTCGCTATGCTCGCAGCAGGCCGTCAGAGCATTATCCAGCGCATTGGCAAAAATCACGCACCAGTCAAAATCCGACACCACCCCGTCCGGCAAACCAAAACCCGCTGCCAACTCCACCGGCACGCCGCGGGCCGCCGCCACGGCCAGCTTATCCTCCAGCAGCACATCCAAAGGCGCGTTTCCTGTATGACAAGGCAGCGTCAAAGCAGAGCCAGCCTTCTGCACCTCCTGCAAGTAAACAGCAGCCTGCTCCGCCTGCCCCTCCCGCAGCAATCCGGCCAGCACCGCCAAATGATTTTTAATATCATGCCGAAAGGCCCTGGTCTGGGCGTATCTGGCCTCCGCCTCAGCCACATAAACCTGCTGAGCGCGCGCCGCCTGCCGCAATGCCGTCATTGCCGCCTGCGCCTGCAAACCGCGGCAAACCCGCTGATATGCCCAAAGCGTGCCAAACAAAGCCGCCAGCCCCAGGGCCTGCAACAGCAGCAGAGCCAAATGCCGCGGCAACTGCCCCACAGCCTGCGTATCAACCACGCTGTAAGCCGATTGTAAAATATAATATTCCGCCGCCAGCAAAAACAAACCCGGCAGAAGCAGCAGCCAAAGCTGCCCGCCCTCCGCCAAAGGCTGCGGGAAAAAGCGGCAAATCAGCCAATATCCCAACACCGTCAGCAGAAGCGCCAGCCCCACGGCCCCGCCAAGCAGCAACCGCTGCCACTCCACAGTCATATACCACGGCAACAGCATTGCCTGCACCGAAGCCACCAAACCAGCCGCCAGCTGCGGCACGCAGAGGGCCAGCAAGGCCGCCGCCAAAGCCGCGGCCTCTGGCAGCTGCCGACGGCAAAAGGCATACAAAAGCAGCAGATCCAGCAGCCAAACCAGCAGCGGTTCGCCAACCGCCGGCCACAAGTTGAGCCAAAGCGCCAAGCTGCAAAGCAGGGCGGGATAAAACAAATAGCACCAAACAGGCTGCGGCTGCCCGGCCAAGCGGCCCACAAATGCCAAATGCAACACGCCCTGCCCACAAACCGAGGCCAGATTTAACCCCACGCTAAACCCGTCCATAACCGCTTCCTTTCTGCATTGCCGCCAGCAAGGCCTGCCGCAGCTCCGCCTCTCGCAGGCGAGAAACCGGAATTTCCTCGCCCTGGGCCAGGCGCAGCCGGCCGCCGCTGCACCCGCGCACAAAAGCCAAATTTACCAGATAACTGCGATGGCAACGGAAAAAGCGCGCGTCCAGCCGGGCTTGCAGGTTATCCAAACGCTCGTAAAAGTCGATTACCTCCGTTTTGCCATCCGGCCCTTGCAGGTGCAAATAAACCTTGCGCCCCAAAACCTCGCAGTAAACCAACTGTTGCAAATCAACCAGCAAACGCTCCTGCCCTCTTTGAATCAGCAGCTGCTCGGGCTCCGCCTGTTTTTCCAAAGCCTGCCGCAGTCGGTTCAACGTCTGGGCCAGGCCCTCCGGCTGCACAGGCTTCAGCAGATAATCAAACGGCTGCACCTCAAAGGACTGAAAAACCAACTCCCGCAGCACTGTCACAAAGATTAGAAAACCGCCAAAGCCCTGCCGGCGCAATTCCTTGGCCGCAGCCAGGCCATCCGGCGGCGGCATTTTAATATCCAAACATATCACCTGCGGCTGCCAGGCCAACTGTTGCAGCAAAGCCCCGGCGTCGGCAAAAGCTCGCACCTCAACCGGCCAACCGGCCTGCTGCCAAAAGGCGCGCAGTTGCTCGGCCAACTGCCGACGCATCGGCTCCTCGTCATCGCAAACGGCCACCCGCAGGCATTCCCCAGCCGGCCTCAAATCCGTCCCAGCTTTAACAAACCGTGCTGGCTGCAATAAAGATAAACCTCGCCCCGGCCGTGTTTGGGAAAACGCACCTCTGCCGCCTGCTCAGGATAAAGCTTCATAAACAGCACCCGGTCATAGGTTGCGTAAGCCACAAATGAGATATAATGCTCCTTGCTCATCTCGTGCTGCCAGGTGAGATAACATTCATCTTCCACCGCTGAAACCTCAGGCCGATGCTGCTCATCTGCCGGCGGCGCCTCCAGCGGCTGCAAACGCCGGCCGCAGCAGGTCACCTCCGCCTCGCCCAGCGCGAAAAGCGCACTGCCGCAGTTGGGGCAAACGTAAAACTTCAATTTTCGCATATTTCCTACCTCCTGTTCATTGGGCTGTAAATCGCCCGCCAAAATCTGCTCAATATTCACACCAAAAACCGCCGAAAGCTCCCGCAGCAGAGAAACATCCGGCAAGCCCAACCCCCGCTCCCATTTGGAGATGGTACGGTCGCTCAGGCCCAAACTTTCAGCCAGTTGCTTTTGCGTCAGCCCGCGCTCCTGCCGCAGGCTTAAAATTAACCGGCCCACTTTGCTGCAATCCATTTTCATCACCTCTGCCATTTAGTATAAAACATTTTGCCCGCTTTTGCAACCAACGCTCCGTGGAGTTTGACTTATTGGCAGAATTTTCAGGCCAAACTACCCGCTTGGGGAGTTTACAGCCGCACTTATCCTCTGTTAAAATATAATAAAGATAAGCTGGAAAAGGAGGCAACAACTATGGAACGCCAGCAAGACGGCTATATTATACCGCCGGCAGCCTTACAAAAGCTGCGAACAGCCCGCACTGCCGCCCAAACGGTTTACATTTACGGCGCCACTGGCTTTGGCAAAACCGAGCTGTTGCGACATTATCTGAACAAACGGCATTATACTTATCTTTCCTGCGCTCAGTTGCCCTGGGCAAATTGGCCCCTGCCTAAGCAGCAGCGCCGAAAACCGGTGGTGCTGGACGACCTACATCTGCTACACGACAAGGATTTGCAACGCCAGATTTTGGAGCTGTGCAACCGCCCGGATATATGGCTTCTGCTGGCCAGCCGTAGCCCCTTGCCAAACTGGCTGCTGCCAACTTACGTCAAGCACGGATTTATCATCATCACAGAGGATAATCTGCGCTTAGGAAAAGCGGAAATCAGCGCTCAGCTGGCAGATAAAGGCCTCAGCTGCACAGATGAAGAATTGCAGTTTTTGGCAACAACCAGCCAAGGCAACGCTTATATTATGCGCCACGTCGTTTTAAGCCTACAATCAGGCAAACATGTGGGGCAGGAGCTTTACCAGGAAATCCAAACCGCCTTTGCGGAATATCTGGAAAACAATGTCATTAATTATTGGGAGCCTGATTTGCTGGATTTTCTGCTGCAAATTTGCGTGGTGGATGAGTTCACCCTGGAGATGGCGGAGTTAATCTCCTGCAACAGCCACGTTTTGGCTCTGCTGGAAAAGGCGGCGGAAACCGGCAATTTTCTCAACCAGGAGGGGCCGGTTTATCGCCTGCGTTACGTGCTCTTAAAGGCTTTGCGCCGCCAGGCGGAAAAACGCTTCGGCCCCCAACAGCAAAAGGATTGCGCCTACCGAGCCGGCTTGTATTACGCAATGCAGGGGCAAATTCTGCTAGCCCTAAAAATGTTTGAACGAAGCGGCAACCGGGAGCGAATTAAGGAATTGCTCATCCGCAACGCCCGCCTGAACCCCGGCAACGGCCATTACTGGGAACTGCGCCATTATTATTTGGGCCTGGAGGAAGCGGAAATTGCCGAAAGCCCAGTGCTGATGTCGGCAATGAGTATGCTGCATTCACTAATGCTAAATCCGCAAACCAGCGAGCTTTGGTACAACCGGTTGAAAGCCTACACCACAAAACAGGAAAGCAGCGCCAAACGGGAGGCGCAAGTGCAACTAGCCTACCTAGATATTGCCCTGCCCCACCGCGGCAGCCGCGGAATGGTGGGGATTATGAAAGCAATTCCCGGCCTGCTGCTGGACAAAGGCCTGCAACTGCCGGAGTTCTCCGTCACCAGCAATCTGCCCAGCACTATGAACGGCGGCAAGGATTTTTGCCACTGGAGCCCGTATGACCATCAGCTGGCCGCCAGCATTGGCGGGCTGGTGGAGCGCATTTTGGGGCGCGGCGGCAAAGGGCTGGTTAAAGCCGCCCTGGGCGAAAGCCTTTATGAAAAGGGCGAGGACACTTACAAGGTATTATCGCTGCTTTCGCGCGCTCAACTGGAAACGGAAAACGGCGGCCTGCCGGAAATTGCCTTTGCCGCAGTGGGCGTGCGTGTGCGGCTGATGTTGCTGGCAGACGACGTCGAGGCGGCGCGGGATATTTTGGCCGCTTTTACCGCCGCCGTGCAGGAGCAAAATGCCAACCAGCTGTTGCCTAATATTCAGGCCTTGCAATGCCGCCTGGCTCTTTATAGTGGCGACGCGGCCGGCGTTGCCAACTGGCTGAATAAGGCGCCAAACGAGGACAAGGAATTTTGTGTGCTGGAGCGTTACCGTTACTTGACTAAAGTGCGCTGTTATATTGCCCGAGGCGAACATCTGCGCGCCCTGGCTCTGCTGGAAAAGCTGCATTACTACGCTGAAATTTGCAAACGGCCCTATGTTAATATGGAATGCGGCCTGCTGACGGCCATTGTGAAGCACCGCCTGGAGCAGGCGGATTGGCAGGCGAAGCTGCTGCCGGCCCTGCAACAAGCCTGTGGCTTTGGCTTTATCCGCCTGATTAGCGAGGAGGGCGCGGCCATTCAACCGCTTTTGCAGCAACTGGCGGCCAAAAACCAAACGCCGCCCCAGCTGGAAGTTGCCTGGTGGCAGCGTCTGCTAAAGGAAACGGAAACAATGGCCCGGCGTTATCCGCTTTACTTACAACGGCAAGCGGCCAGCACGCAGGATTTTTGCACGCAGGCTTTGCAAATTCTGCGCTTGCAAGCGGATGGGCTCAGTGTTAAGCAGATTGCCGAACAGCTTGAAATCAAACCAAACACGGTTAAATATCACATCAAGGAAAATTACCGCAAGCTTGGCGTTTCCGACAAAACCGGCGCGCTGCTGGCGGCCCGCGGCCTTGGTTTGATATAAATATTTTTTTACAAAGCCCTAGGGCTTTGTCTATCCCAAAGGGATAGACGCGAACTGTTGTTCATTATTATAAGGAAGAAACTGGAGGAAATTTTTATGAAAAAACGTTTGGGAACTTTTATTTCAGCCTTGCTTTTTTGCCTGCTCTGCCTGCCCGGCGTTTGTTTGGCGGTGGAATTTACGGCTGGCAATTTGAAATACAACACCACCAGTGATGATACAGTGGAAGTTGTGGGAATGGTGAACCCTTTGCCGGAGCCCGGCGAGCTGGTTATCCCGGCCAAAGTCACATATGATAGCAAAGAATATACGGTTACGGCGATTGGCGAAAGTGCGTTTAGAGGAGAAAACCTTTTCGGCAAACCTGAAAATTACCTTCAAGGCAAATCAATCAAAAGCGTTAAGCTGCCGGACTCCATAACCCAAATTGGACAATATGCTTTTAAAGAATGCTCCAACATTGAGGGTGAATTTAAGCTGCCGCCTAATTTGGCAACCTTAGGTTCCTATGCTTTTTATGGCTGTGAAAAAATGGAGTCCATAGAAATACCAGCCAGCATGCAAACTATCTACCAAAGCACCTTTGAAAAATGCACAAGTTTAACAACCGTAATCCTGCACGAGGGCTTAATCAACATTGGCAATCCCACCAGCGGATATGGAGATGTTTTTGCCAAATGTTCCTCCTTAACTAAAATAGATCTTCCCAGCACTTTGCAATTTATTGGCAGCTGCGCCTTTGACACAACAGGATTAACCAAAATTGAAATCCCTGACAGTGTAACCACGATTAAATACCAGGCATTTAACAGCTGCAGCAGCTTGGCTGAGGTCAAATTGCCCAGCAATTTGCAAACCATTGAAATGAATACATTTTCAAGCTGCCCCCAATTACAGGAGCTTGAACTGCCGGAAAGCCTGACCGAAATAAGCCCCTATGCTTTTCAGTATTCCAGCACAACATTAAAAGCGCCTAATTTAACAGTTTATGCGCTGGCCTCTGGGCTTAGTAACTTTCGCGGTTCAGTAGAGCTGACTGGTTCACCGGGAGCAAATTATGAGTTTGACGATGGCGATTATCATTACATTATCACAGATGATGAAAATAATCTAGTTCAACTGAGCGGTTTTTCAACCAGCTACGGGGAGAACAAACCAAGCGGCAATTTGGCAGTTCCCGGCCAAGCAACTGCCTTTAACAAAAAATATACAGTAACCGCTATCGGTAAAAATGTCTTTAAGGATTGCGTTGATGTAACCAGTTTTGAACTGCCGGAAAGCCTGACTGCCATTGGCGACAGTGCCTTTTATGGCTGCACCGGCCTAACAGAAATCGACTTGCCGGATAATGTTACTTCCATCGGCAATTCCAGCTTTAACAGCTGCAAAAATTTAACCACCATTAAATGGCCGGCAGAACTGCGCAGCATTGGCACCTACGCTTTTAACCAAACCCCTTTAACATCTGCCATTTTGCCCGATAAGCTGGAAAGCATTGGTGATTTTGCTTTTTTCTATGGTTCGATTGAGGGCTCCAAATTGCAGGAGCTGAGCCTGCCGGATAGCCTGAAAAGCATTGGCAAGCAGGCCTTTTACCAGTGCGGTAGCTTGGAAAGCGTTAAGCTGCCGGCCAGTTTAACCAGCCTTGGGGACGCTGTGTTTTTTGAATGTGTAAATCTGCAAACTGTGGAAATAGCTGAAAACAGCACCTTAACGGAAATACCATTCGGCACTTTTGCAGGTTGCGTAAAGTTGGATAATATTACTTTCGCAAATTCAATCAAAACTATTGGCCACGACGCTTTTTCCACCTGCACCAGCCTGCAAAGCGTTAAGCTGCCGGAAAATTTGGAGGTTCTGGAGCAAGGCGCATTTTTCAACTGCCCCGCCCTTTCCGGAACAATACAGCTGCCGGAAAGCGTCACCACGATTGGCAAAAGCGCATTTAAGGGCTGCACCGGCCTTGAGCGCATTTACATCCCTGGCAGCAATCTGCAAAACGTGTCAGACGAAGCCTTTGCCGGCGTGCCGCTTGTCACCTGCGACAACGAGGAAATGCTGGCCTGGCTGACCGACCGCGTTGGCAACAGTACCAAAATCAGACTGCAAAATTATCCGATTAGCGTCAGCAGCGAACCGGCCGAGGGCGGCTCCGCCACAGCTTCCGCCGCCAAAGCGGCCATTGGCGACGCCGTTACTTTAACAGCCACCGCCAACGCGGAATGGCAGTTTGAGAAATGGCAGCCGGAAAACCCTGAATTGGTAATCACCGACAACAGCTTCACCATGCCGGATTACGCCGTGAATATTCTGGCCATTTTTAAGAAGATTGTTAAACCCAAGCCGGAGGAACCGACCCCGGAGGAGCCGACCCCTCCCGGCCCGCCCCAACCCAGCGTTTACACCATCACCTTTGACACCGACGGCGGCGTCCTGGCCCAAGGCACACCCAACCCGGATTCCGCAACAAGCGGCCAGGAATATAAAATGCCGGCGGCAAACAAAAGCGGCCACACCCTGAAGCACTGGGCCATTGGCGGCAAAACCAGCAACATCACCGCCAACCCCGGCGACGTTTACACCTTTACGGCAGACACCTGGGTTTACGCCATTTGGCAGCCCGACAACACTAACCAGCCCAGCGGCGGTGGTGGCGGCCGCCGGCCCAGCCAAACCAAACCGACCGAAACGATTAAGCCAACTGAGCCAACCCAACCCGGCAAACCAAACACTGGTAATGCCGACAACATCAGCAGCATTTTCCAGGATTTGCAGCCCGGCGCTTGGTACTCTGAAGCCATTGCCTATGTTTACGCCCTGGGTTTAATGCAAGGCGTGGCGGAGGGCGAATTTGCTCCCAACGCCAATTTGTCCCGCGCAATGCTGGCCCAAATAATTTACAATATGGCTGGCCAACCGGAAACGTCCGCCAACAGCAGCTTTGCGGATGTGGCAGACAATGTTTGGTACAGCAAAGCAATCAGCTGGGCCAATGCGCAAGGCGTTGTGACCGGTTACAGTGCGGCGGAGTTTGCTCCCAATGCGGAAATCACCCGTGAACAGATGATTGTAATGCTCTGGCGTTACGCCGGCCAACCCGCAACCAGTTGGCAGCAGGCCGACTTCCCGGATTGGCCGCAAAGCAGCGCTTACGCCCGCCAGGCCATCTGCTGGGCTGCGGAATGCGGCTTAATCAAAGGGCACAGCGACGGCACACTCCGCCCACAGGCCACGGCCACCCGTGCGGAGGCCGCGCAAGTGCTGCAAAATTATCTAACAAAAATCAGTAAATAAGAAAATAAAATAAGGCGACGTTCCGTTTAGAAACGCCACCTTATTTTTTTATTGGAACAATCAAATCAGGCCGAAAGCCGGCACAAAACGCATCAACAGCCAGCCAAACAAGCTAATCGCCAAAATGCTGAGCGTGGTTAAGGCAATGCCATTTTTGCCCATAAGCTGCGCCGGAATCGCTAATCATCCCACCCACAGCCATACCGCCGGCAATCAGGAAAAGCAGGTTCCAGCCAATGCTGCGCTCCGCCTTTTCCCAGGTTACCAGCGGCGCGCCGTTTTGCTTGGGCAGCACCGTGGAAAGCGCCGCCGGCAGCACAAACCAAATTACTATCTGCTGCGTGGCGGATGGGCCGATGACGCAAAGCGCTTTAAGGGACAAGCGGCGGTCAAAGCCAGTTGCCTGCCAGGCAATCGCCAGCAATTCCGCACCCAAAAGCAGCACCACAATCTCGGAAAAGTAGTTGCTGATGACGCCGCCCATTGGCAAAACGCCAAACAAGGCGTTTACCACAATAGGCACAAAGGCCGTCACCGCCGGGCTAACCGGCACGGTGATCCACCAAAAGCCCATCCAAACCACAGCGCCCACGGCCACTCGCGCCCCCAGCTCAAACAGGCTGGCCGGCAACAGCGCCACCACCAACGCAAACAGCAGCGGCCCCAGGGCAATATAAAGCCTCTGGGCCCGGCTCAGCGGTTTATCCTCCATAAACAACATCCCCTTGCAAAATTTTCAATTATAGTATACGGCATTTTATGACAATATTCCTGCCAACCGCTGCACTTTTTGGCAGCCCACCTATTCACTAATCCGATAATGCCCCACAATATCCCGTCTACGCTCCAGCACATCCTCCTCATAGGCGGCTTGAAAAGGGTTGGCGTGATGAATTAGGTACGGCACGCCGTTGGCGTTGCGCAGATTGGAAACTATGCCAATGTGCTTCTTAAAAATCACAATATCGCCACCCTGCCAGGCGGCAATATTCTGCACATCCGTGTCCAAAGTCAGCGCGTTGCCGGCAAAATAAACCTGCAAATTTGCCACCCGCCGGAAATCAATCCGTGCGTCCGGCTCAGCCACCGCGTAGGCCTCCGGTCGGGCCGCCATATCCTCAGCCACCAACTGCTGCAAATCATAACCGGCAGCCAGCAAAGCCTGCGCCACCACGTCCGTACAAACGCCAAAATGGTCGTCAGGATAACCGCCTTCATAATACTTGCTTTTGTAAACCGGATTGGTGGCGATATAAGCCCTAGCCCCCTGCAAAATATCCGTCTGGTCGTCCAGACCGTCGCCGTCCTTATCCTGCGAGCTTAACTGCTCAGAAATGCCAAAATCCGCATTGCTATAACCCAGCGGCAACGCGCTGCTGGTGCCAATGAAATAAAACCGTCCGGCATAAAGCGCACTAAGCAGCGTCAGCGGTAGCAACAAAGCCAAAAGCCTCCGTTTTGTCATTTATTTACCCCCTAACATATCACCATTTAAGCGCAGGCAGCCAAACCCCGCAAATGCGGAAGCTGGCTGCCTGCCAATTCAGATTTAGTTTAATCTTTTACAGATTGAAATAGCGCATAATCATCTGCGCAGCCTCAGCGCGGCTGGTGTAGCCCTGCGGCTGGAAAGTGCCGTCTGGATAGCCGGTAATAACACCGTGCTGACTAGCCCAGGCCAAAGCCTGCTTGGCATAATCGCTGGTCTGCGCCGCATCCGTAAAGCTCAGCTGAGCGCTGGTTTCCGGCTGCCCAGCATAACGCCAAAGCAGCGTGGCCAGCTGTTCACGCGTGATTGGGTCTTCCGGGCCATAGTTGCCGTCGCCGTAACCCCAAAGCACCTTGTTGCGGCCGCCCCAGGTAATCGCCGGCCAGTACCATTCCTGGTCAACATCATCAAACACGCCCTCGCCACTGACTGCCGGCCGGCCAGCCTTGTTGTAAAGCACCTGCGCCATCATCGCACGGGAGAACGGAATATTCGGCTCCCACAAAGACGGGGCCGTGCCAATCATCAAATCGTATTCAATGCAGTAATGCACGCCGTCGTGATACCAGGCCGTAGGAATAGAATCAGAGTACGGCCAAATCGGGCAGGTTTCATCCTTGGGGCAATCCCCTTGATGACCATGGCCGGACATGCCCTTGGCCACAAACAAAGCCTGAATGCTATGGCCTGCCCGCACATTTTCAAACGTGTAGCTAGTAACCTGGCCGACACTCTTGCCATCCACCAGCACGTCGCTAATCACATAGCCGTCCGCCGGTTTAATGGTGAATGTTTGGTCAGCGCCGCGGCTCACCACCACCCGCTTATCCGGGGAAATTTCACCGCCAATGCTGGCGCTGGCTGTGATAACATAGCTAGCCGAGCTGCTGCCGCCACCGCCGCCAGAGCTGCTGCCGCCTGTAACCGCGCCGGTTATCGCACCAGTAGAGGGATTCAAGGTGCCGCCGTTGTTGGATATAGTCGTTTCCTTGCCGTTTTGGTCAACTACTTTGGAACCCGGCGGCAAAGTGATCGTCTTGTCTGGGTTCAGCTTAACTTCGCCGCCCTGCTCCGGCAGTTTCACAGTGTAATTCTTCTCCGGCTGCTGTGGCGTAACAGTAATTTCACTGCCGCCCGGCAGGTTAATGCTGCCGTCCGGCTTAACCGGAACCGGCTTGGTGGAATCTGGTACCTTGTCGATTTTAACCGTAACATCTTCATTTTCAACTTCAGTACCAACGGGCGCCTGGGCCTCACCCTCCGGGCTAACCTTAACCGCGTCGTTGTCAGGAGCCGTCAGCGTGGTTTTGTTTTCGGTGCCGTCTGGGTTTTTCTGCTCCACCGTCACCTTTTCGCCAGTCACGTTGCCGTCCGGGTCAACCGAACCGCCTTTATCCGCCGTAATATCCGGGCCGTTCTCAGTTTCCACCTTGAACGGGTCGTCAATGAACACCTTGCCCGTTTCATCAACCACCGGCGGCTTGGGCGTTGCCCCCGGCTTATCCGGGTCTTGAGGCTGAGGCTTAATAACCACCGCGGGCTTTTCAGGATTAGTCGGGGTTATGGTTATCTCACCCTTATCATCCATCTCAACCTTGGCGTCCGGTGTTTCAACCGGCTTATCAGGCGTCAAATCCTCAGTTTCGCCGGTAGGCTCATTGGGATTAACCGGCTCGCTCGGCTTATTTTCTGGCTCCTTATCCGTCAGCTCGCCAGTTTCAGGATTAAACACCGGATTATCTTTATCCACAGTTACAGGATCTTTACCATCAACTTTAATCTCAGTGCCCGGCGGCAAAATCAAAGTGCCTCCATTGCCAAAATCAATATGCGGAGGCTTACCGTCTTCCGGCCAAGGCAGAGCAATCACGATAGTTACATCGTCCTTATTCTTCACCGTAACATCGCTGCCCTTAGGCGGGGTTATACTGCCACTGCCACCGCCAACGCCACTGCCAAGGCCAATTTCACCTCCGTTATCCGGCAGAGCAATTACAATCGTCACATCGCCCTTTTCCGGGCTGCTAACTGTGACCTGACTGCCCTTGCCAGGCGGCAGCTGCACATCGCCGTTTGGGCTAACCGTTGCAACTTTGTCCGGCTTGTCGCCGCCGTCGCCGCCGATTTCCTCAATCTTCACCACCACATCATCAACCTTAACCGTGCTGTCAACCGGGGCCTGCGCCTGGCCGTCCGTGTTCACCTGCACGTCCTTGCCCGCAGGCACGGTAATGGTGGTTTGCACTTCCTCCTTGGTTTCCGGGTCGGTGATTGTCACCATAACCTCCGGGCTGCTGACCGTGCCGTCTGCCGCCACTTCGCCCGGCTGCTCCAGTTTAATCTCCGGGCCCTCCCCTGTTTGCACTATGCTATCCGCCGGAACATCAAGCACAATATCAGGAGTAAATTCTTCGCCTGGCTGTGCTTCCGGCAACTTCAAATCAATAGAAGCATCCGCACTAGGAGGCGTAATTTTGGTAGGCGCTTCAGCTTGGGGAGTGGTAATCTCCAACACGCCGTTATTATTGGTAATAGTTTGGGTTATTTCGTTATTGTCATTTTTCTGGGTTAACTTCGT
This sequence comes from Peptococcaceae bacterium, assembly GCA_022797295.1. Lineage (GTDB taxonomy): Bacteria > Bacillota > Dehalobacteriia > UBA4068 > UBA4997 > Avidehalobacter. The sequence continues at coordinate 73,022 of JAAWKH010000004.1, read as the reverse complement.
GTTATCCGGCAATGTCATAATGGTGTTACCATTTTTATCCTGTTCCACCTTGACAAAGCCGCCCTCAGGGTCGGTTGATTCAATTATGGTCTGCCAACCATCCTTATCTGTCATATTCACAGCGCCGCCGTCTTTCAGGAACACCCGGCCGCCATACAACCAAATGATGTGCAAATTGCGCTGGCAATCCAACACATTCAGCACGGCCTTTTCCGGCACCCAGAAAACATGACCGAGTTCATATAACCAGGTTTCGTTATCTGCGCCAAAATTGTTACCATTTAAACAATAGGTAGTGTCTTTCAGGACAACCAATGCTTTGTTCAGCGTAAAATCTTCTTCCATATAATAGGTTCCCTGATCAAGGAAATCATAAGCAGATTTAACATCTGGCAAAGTGCCAGTGTAGCCGCTCTCTTCATAAGATTTAATATGCTGCTTTATGCTATCTGCCGTTAATGGAGTTGCACCAGCTAATTCATGGTGCCGTTCAGCGTGAGTTTCACCCGGCGTTGGCTCCTCGCCGCCCTCGTCAGGCACCGTAACAGTGCCACTATCATCAACTGTCACTTTGCCGCCCTGGCTGCCTGCTGCCGGAGCATAGGTTACATTATCAGCAGAGTCTTTGGCAATCATATTAAGCGTGCCGCCGCCGGCCACTTCAATACCGCCGCTATCAGACAAACCGGAAAAGTCTGCACCCTCATCATTGTAGATGTTCAATGTTGAACCGCCAGGCACCTTAAAGGCAGGTTTATCCGCTGGGCCAGTGATTTTGTGGCCGTTCAAGCAAATGTTCACATCACCCTCGATTGTAATTGTGTCAGTCAGTGTGATGTCGCTGGTCAGGTAATAGTTGCCTGCGGAAAGAGGATTGGGGAATGAAACACAAGGGCTATAAGTTATATCATTATGAGTATGGGTAGGTGTTGCACCATCTGTCAAGTACAGCTTTCTATCTGTTTCATTCCATTTAATATTATACTTGTCAGACTCATCGGCAACAAAATATTTAGCATATGAAGAATCAACTTCATTGGTTATTGCTACCGAATTTTCAGCTGTAGGTGCAATTTGCTTAGTAACGCCCAAATATGCACCATCAGTCAGCAATTTACCACTTTCAATTTGTATTACTTTACCAGCAGTAAGGTATACATTACTATCCAAATCTCCATTTTTATTTCCATACACCTTAGGAGCGCCAGATATATACATATTACTTTTAGTGTTATCATCAACATATATACCAGCGCCAATTTTTGCAGCGTTACCGGTTATTTCACCACCACTTAAATATAAATTACTACTACTAACCAATATACCAGCGCCATTATTTGCCAAAGCTTTGTTATTGACAATCCTGCCGCCAGTCATTTTAAGATCAGCAGAAAGTAAATATATACCACCTGCACCAGATTTGTTAGTTATATTGTTTTCTATAAGACCACCAGAAATAGAATATGTTCCAGAACCTTGCAGAATCAATCCACCGCCTAATCTATCCGCAACATTATTACTTATCTCGCCGCCGGTCATTTCAAATTTGCTAAATGAATTATATACACCGCCACCATAATTTGACGCCTTATTACCAGTAATTTTACCACCATTCAAAATAAAAGTACCAGAACTATATACGCCGCCACCATTTTCAACAGCTGTATTTTCGGCAATATTACCACCGTACATATTTAATGTTCCATTATTATTATAAACACCGCCACCAATTTTAGCAGTTGTATTTTCGGCAATATTGCCACCATACATATTTAATGTTCCATTATTATTATAAACGCCGCCACCATTTTCAACAGCTGTATTTTTGACAATATTACCACCGTACATATTTAATGTTCCATATATATATACGCCACCGCCATTGCCCCCTGTAATAGAACCTAATTTTGTTTCACTACAATCAGCCAAATTCAGCTCAAGTTTATCATATACATATACAAGACTATCCGTTATGCTATTTTTACAAGTTATTTTATGCCCATTAAGACACAAATTCACCGAACCGCTAGGTGAAAAAGCGATTGGATAATCAAGCACCAAATCACCAACTAAATAATAGCTCCCAGAAGATAGTGTATATACTGTTACACTTTTAGAATTTACCATAATATATGAAGTATTTTGTCGAGCATCATCAAGCATTAATGTACCAGATGTATCAGTTGAAAGCTTTTTATCAAACTCAATCTCTGTACCACCAGCAGTTATATTTCCATCACAGCCAATGTTTAATGCGTGTTTGTGTGGTGCAGGCAATGCTTTCAAAACAATTTTATTATTTTCTAAAGCCGTTTCATATTGCTCATCATCTGAAACAAACCTGCTTGCAACCAAATTTGTGCCTTCAACAATAACCACCGGATTACCATCTGTAGGCTTAGTTTCAGTTGTAACGTAAATCAATGTATCTTCTGCCAAAGCTTTACTTACATTTATTTTTTTACCAGTTGCCAAATATAAATTATCTAACTTATTAGCCTTACCTGAATTGGATAAAAAGTTATCTTTTATTATTCCGTTTTCTAAAATACTAACGTCTGCATTAGCGTAAACTCCACCGCCTGCTTCTTCGGCATGATTGAAATATATATACCCACCGCTCATTTCAAAACGAGCATTTTCCTCCAAATATACTCCGCCGCCTTTTCCATTAGCACTATTATTCGTCAAGTTACCGCTTTGCCATCTTAATTCACCACCATTTTCAACATATATACCACCACCATTACCATCAGTATGACCGCCCATTATCTGTCCATGTGGTTCGGTCATTCCATTATTTTGGGAATTTTTTACAGTCAACGTCCCGGCAACACGAATAACATAACCATTTTTAGCATAAGAACCAACCTTTTTACGATCAAGATTACAGCCATTAAGGTCAAGCGTAATATTTTGTCCAGCAGGAACTATCAAATAGCCCTCCTTCTCTACAATACCAATTTGATCAAAATCATCATATGAAAAATTGCCGGAAGCAGTAACATCTTTAAGCAGTTTCACAGTACCGCCATTTTTAGCAGCATTGCTCCAAGCAGCTACAAAACTGCTAGGAGAATCCGCATCACCACTTGTTGAAATATACTGTGCCGCTTCATTATCCACCAACACCGCCACATTAGGGTCCACAATCTCGCCGCCCAGCAGCTCAATCTGGCCCCATTCGTTCTCATTTTCGGCGCTGTCGTCCACACCAACCACGCCGACAATCTGGCCGCCGCCCTGCTCACTGTCCATCACAGTCAGCTTGCCGCGCGCGCCAACAAAAATCAGGCAAGGAGCCTCCTCGCCAATCAGCCTATGGCCGTTCAGGTTAAGCAAAACCTGGCCGTCCTCCGGCACCTGCACAAAAATGCCCTCCGGCACGTCTGCCGCCACCAGAACATCCTGCTGCAAAGTCACCGCGCCGCCCTGCTCTGCCGCCAGCTGCCACGCTTCGACAAAATCCAACCACTGCCCATCAGCAGCGCCGCCATTCAGCGGAGTGTACAAGGTTTGTTTATTGTCTTCGTTAGAAGACAATAAATTACCCAGGGTAATTTGCGTCAAATCACTTTGCACATCATCATTCACCTGATAGTGCTCGTTTGCACTCACCGCCCAAGCCGCCGATGAAAGCATAAAAAGTAGCGCAAACAAACCCAAGGCCAGTCCAACCACAGGCTTCTTCATTTTGCATCCAACCTTTCTCCAGGCCCGTTGTGCTTCCTTGCCCCAACTTCACCAACCAGACCTGTCAAATTATTCTTAGTTTTATTGTACACCAACCAACGGCAAAGGTCAAGGAAAAACCATTAAAACAAAGGCGTTTTCCTCAAGAAAAACGCCTTTGTTTTATTCATTAATTTGTCAATCTTGCTTTTGGCCAGGTTTTTTCAGCAACACAAAGGCCAAGCCAGCCAATGCAGCCAGGCTCAACAATCCCCACAGCCAAAGCTTGCTTTCGTCACCGGTCTGCGGAACCTCCTGCCCAGACAACGGCACCTCTTCTTCCGGCAGATACACCCATTCCTCCAGCTCCTCATCCCAAACTTTCACATAGGTTTTGCCCTCAAAGGTAACCTTGTTCGGGCTGCCCTGGTCGTTCGGGTTTGGCAATTCTGGCTTTTGCTGTTCCGGCTCCTCCACAGGCGTTTCAACCTGCGGCTCTTCTGGCTCCGTCACTTTGGGTTCCTCCGGTTCAGTCACTTTTGGCTCCTCCGGCTGCTCTGTGTCCGGCTCTTCCGGCTCAGAGTTGTCTCCAGGTTCTGGTTCGGGCCTGGGGCCGGGAGAGGGCCCAGGCCCAGGGCTAGGCCCTGGCGGCGGTTCCACGCCCTCTCGATAGTAGCGCAGAATAATCACTTGGTCCCCCTCAGGGGTAGCGTTTACCCACTCCATATCGCCCACAGGCGCATAAGCATTATCTCCGGTCATCTCACCATAGGCCGCTTCTTCATATCTGTAAGTGAATGCGCCAAACACTGGTTGTTTAGCCACGTTGCCCACCGTATATTTAACGTCATTCAATGCCAACTTATCAACCAAGCCAATGCCGCTTTTGCCCTCCAGCTCAACACTGCCGTCCGCTTTGCGCAAATAATATTCATGCACATATTTATACCCACCAACTTCAGGCAATGTGCGATAGTAACGCAGAATAATCACCTGTTCGCCTTTTTCCGTGGCCACCACCCATTGCTTGGTGCTATCCGGCTGGTAACCGTACCGCAAAGTTGCCTCATCCACCGGCTTGCCGCTCAATGTTGCGTCAGCAAGTATCTTTTCAACTTCGCTCTCGTTCACAATCCGGCCATATAGCCCCTGGAAGTAAGTGTAGTTATACTTTTGGCCCTGCCACTCGTGCTCAGGCCGCCGCGCCACGCTGTTCACGTCGTAATGCGTGCCGTCCAGCGGCAATTTATCCACCGTTTCAATCGGGCTAAATCCCTCGCGTATATCGCCTTGAGAGGTACGCAAAAAGTAAGCATGCACCACCTTATATTTACCCTGCTTTGGCGGCGCCTGATAATAACGCAGAATAATAATCTGTTGATCCTTATCATCCGGCAAAGCAATCACATGCTTCATACTTTCATCAACCGCATAGGTGATATTCGTATCCACCGGGACGTCCTCAGAATTTTGTTTAGCATTATTAGCGTCGCTGCCAATAATGTATGGATTATTATTAATACGCTGAACATCCGGCTTCAGATTGTACACATCCTCATTCACGCCGTAAATTCCATTTGCCAAATTCAGGCTGGGCGCTTTCACCTCTTCTGTTTTGCGTCCACCGCTGGTCGTCCCATAAACCGTGTCGCAGTAAATATACTCCTGGCCGCTTGGCCCATTGAGTATCAGCTCCACATCTTTATCCGTATATTGCGTATCATCCAGCTGCTTGCCGCCCCTTGCAAAGATATGGCTTCTTTCTTGCATATCATTAGTAACGCCAACCGACGCTCTGTTCGGATAATACTCATGCACCACATAATAACCGCCCAGCGCTTTGGTAAAATGGTTTGTCACCTTAACCGTTGAGGGCGCGCCGCCTTTCAGCACAGACACCATACAGCTGTCACTGTAGCTAATCTGGAAACCCAAATTGCTATCCCTAACCGACTGCACATTATATACGCCAGGAGCAAGGTTTGGCCCAAAACTTTGGCTCTCGCCAGCTTTCAGCTCAAAGGCCTGCTCGCTGCCGTCCGGCTTAGACAGTGTGTAAAAGTAAGTGCGTCCATCCCGATGCTCAATCGAATTGATGGCTGGCTTAGCAACAGTAATTGTGCCAGTTTCATTAATAATATTTACAGACAAACTGGAACCAGTCGTTGAGGTGCTGGCCAAATCCTCAACCTCAAGCGTAAATGGTTTTGATTCAAGCGGTTCTATGGTTTCTTTTATTGTATAATTGTAACCCCAAGTCAAACCATCCAAAGTGATACTTTCACCAGCACGTAAGGTAAATTCCTCGTTGTACCCATTGCGCGTAACAGTATAATGATAAAGTACATTACCAGCCAAAGGATTATCATCTGCTGGCTTACTGATTATCAACTGTTTTAAATTACCCGCCTGTATAGTCAAACTATTTCCATTACTTTGCTTAGTAACCATAGCTGTTGCCGGATAATTCAATCTCAATGTTGTTTGAGTCAAACCATTTGTTTTTGCTATATTAATTTTAAGGCTATCCGAAATAAGATAGGGAGGATTCATATAAGCAATGTTGGAATTGGCAAAAACCTTAAAATTAACGCTTCTCTCCCTTTGTGCAGATTCGCCACTCCACAATCCCGTCAATTTAACATTATATTTTGTACCAGCCGCCAATCCCTTAGCATTCCTAAAGCCTACTTTTATCCCATCACCTTGGGCATTAACTCCATCTGGAATATTAAAAATCAGATTTTTGCCAAACTTTGAAGATGTATAAGTAATTTCATCAGCTGTCCGTGGCGAACTTACCTCAAACCCCTCAAACCCCTCATACATAACCTCTCGCACAGTATAAGAACCCTGTGTTAACGGCTTCCTAATCAAATGAGGGCCCTCGTTTGGTTGCCAGGTTTCCATATAAGAAGTAGAACCCCTGCTCAGCTCATATGTATGCGGCAAACCATCCTCCGGCGGCGTCAGCGTCAACTTGCCGTAATCACCAACAAAATCAATTCTGGCCTCATCGCCTGCCGCCACTGCCACCGCCGCATGCTGAATATCTAAATCAAAGCCCTCGCGGGTGCGCACCTCTTCAATCTTATATTCACCAACCGGCACACCGGTAACAGTTTTTGTTTCACCATTTTGGATATAAACAACCTCGCTCCAGCCGCCTGTTTCCTGATTGACAGGATGAATCCAGTAGGTGTAAGTTCGCAGCGGTTCGCCCTCTAAATTAGACGGTTTGCTAATCGTAATCTGCCCGTTTGGCTTGTTGATGGAAAAAACTGTCTCCCGCTCTCTCACATACATAGTGCTCTGGAAATCGCTGGTGCTCATCTGCCAACCCGGCACCGCCACATTGCTGTTGTCCGTCATCTCCACCACGCTTGCGGAAAACACATTATCCATAGACAACTCAAACTGCTCGCCGCCTTTAACTTTAACGGTTTCATTAAATGGCTTATACTCACTTCCAGACAACACGCTGCCCCTCACCTGGAAAGTATATTCCTGCTCCTGAGCCGCCTTTAAGGCCTCAGCGTCACCAGCAAATTCATTTGCATTAATAATCTTTTCAATAATCAGCTTGTAGGAGCCGCCGCTGCGAACATCTGCAAAAATCATCGTGCTGGCGGAAAGCACAAGCAGCAACAATAAAATCGCCAGGCTAAAAATCCTTTTCCCTCTCACGTTAATATTCATTTTCCGAAAAACTCCTTTTAACAAAATTTGTTCCGAAACCTGATATTACCTATAAATTTATCTCATTCCCGCAGCCTTTGGTTCACCGCCGCGGCCAGCTCGCCCAGCCGCCCCTCCAGATAAGGCCCCGGGCAAACGGTGTTGGCAAACATCCGGTGGCAGGTTAAATTCCCCTGCGCATTGCCGGTATATGTCAGCTCTGGTATATCATTGCGCCGGCAAACGTCCGCGCAAAGCTCCACCAAAGCCGCAAAGGCCGCCTCGCTCACCTGCCAATCGCCGCCAATCTCATCATTGGCAACCTCAATAGTCACCGCCCGCGCGTCGTTGGCCGCATTGCTGGAAGTCCAGGCTCGATTGGCCTCCTCCACAAATATACCAACCCGCCCTTGGTTATCTATACCATAATTGGCCGAAGTTCGCCGGTCCTGATTAGCAAAACGCTCGCCCAGCTCGGCCAGCTGCAAATCCGCCCCCATATGATGAATGGTGATAGTGTCAATTTTAGCCGCCCGCGGAAAATCAGCGCAAGGCGAAAGCCAGGCATATTCCGCCAGGCTGCTGTTACGGCCAAGCACCGCTGCCAACTCCTCCCCGGCCAGCTCCCGCCCAATATAATCAGGCAGTCGCCCGGAGGCCGTCCAGCATAGCAGCAAGACCAGCGCTGTCGCCACGGCAAAACCCGCCAAAAGCAGCTGCACACCGGCAAATTCACTTTTTCTTAAAGCAATTCGCACCATCATCACGCCTCATCCCACAAAGCAATAGCAATTCCAGGCAAACAGTAAAGCCAGCAGGCCAAAAAGCAAACGCCAAACCCAACAGCTTAAACGCAGCCCAAAGGTTTGCGAGGGCTGAGCAACCGTCAGCAGCACCAGAGCCGTAATGCCCAGGTAAAAAAAGCTGGTGTCCAACATGCTATGGGTCAAAAAAGCGCCAAACTCCGCCCTGGCCGCAGGCTGCCGCAGATGCTTCAAGCAAATCCTGACCGCCAAAATAAACAACGCCACAGCAGCCAGCAAGCCCAGCTCCACCCACACGTGAATAAACGCATTATGAATATGCCACGTGTTAAAGAACTTATCAGCGTCCTGCATATTCAGCCCTCGCCACTGATAAGGCCCCACGCCCCAAAGCGGATTTTGCCAACAATAGCTCAAACCGTTGCTCATCATTTGCAAACGTTCGGCAAAAGTGGCCAAGCTGCTGGGCCGCACCAAAACCAGGCCGGCCGCCACCAAACCGCCAAAAGCCGCCAGGCCAACCGCCGCCTTAGGTTTAGCCAACAAAAAACGCTCAAAATCCCGCCAGCCAGCCGCCACCGCCAAAGCATAAAGCAAAAATGGCAGGCACAGCCAGGAATAATCCGTTCGGGCTGCCGCCAGGTATAACAACAGGCCTGTGCCAACGCCAAAAGTCGCCTTAGCCAAAAGTTGAGCCAAATAAACAACCGCCGCAGAACAGCCCCTTTCTGCTTTGCGTCCCAAAACCAGAATTAATATGCCCACAGCCATCGCCAAAAAACTGCCCAGAGAAAGGGTTAAAGCCAAAGCCATCAGCATAAAAGCTTCCAAGGCAAACCACAAATTCAATGCTAAATTTGGCTGCTTGCTGGAGGCTGACTTCGGCCGGCAGCCCTGCCAAATCAGCCAACCAACCACCAAAAAAATGCCCAAAGCGTTGGGATTGCCCAAAAGACCAGCCAAACGACGGGCGTTTCCCGTCGTCAGCACAGCATAACAAAACTGAGCAATACCAGCCAACGCCACCAGCCCTGCAAAACCAGCACAAAGACGGCGCAACCAAAGCTGCTCGTCGGCACTCAGCCCTGCCAGCAACAGATAAAGCAGCGGCCAAATCAGCTGACAACCTGCATATCCATCTGCAATATTCCCAAACGTGACCCAAGATGAAAAAGCGCTCAGCAGATTGTAAGCCAAAAGCGAACCCAAAATCCAGCAATCAATTTTGGCGCCAGCCGCAGCCACCGCCGGCGCTTGCACCAGCCCCACCGCGCACAAAAGCAAGCCCAGCAGGCTGACAGTCCGCACATCGCCAACCCCCAGCAGCGTCAAAATAAACAGCGCCAAAAACAGGCACAGCACAATATAATGGTCAATCAAGCGCCAAAAGCCGCCACCCACATCTGCTCGCCATCCTTTTGGTTACCAGGACAAATCCTAGCTATTATTAAAACAATTATCAACTAGAAAGACATCTTTTGACTATTACAGGAATATTTTAGCCGATTTTTTTTGCAATGTCAATAAAAAATCCGTGATAAAAATTTTTTTTCATTATAATAATGCACCGCCCCTTTTCAAATAAGGAACGGTGCAGCATTTTTATCTATCTATTTTTTTTTCCTATTATCAGAGGCCAAAGCTGTCGTGCAGAGCCCGCACCGCATCCTTGGCGCCCTCCTTTTGCAAAATGCAGGACACTTTAATCTCCGAGGTGGAAATCATATCGATATTAAAGCCGTTATCATACAAGCATTTGAACATCTTGGCAGCCACGCCGGGATTGGTAATCATTCCCGCGCCTACAATGGAAACTTTGGCCACATCATCCGCCAGGGCAAAATGCTCCGCCTCCAGCTGAGCCACCACCGGCTCCAAAATCTCTTCCAGCTTGCCGTCAGCTTCCTTGCCACAGGTAAAGGAAATATCATTCCTGCCGTCTTTGTGGCCGCTTTGGATAATCATATCCACATTAATCTTCGCATCCGCCAATGCTCCAAACAGCACGCTGGCAATGCCCGGCCGGTCCGGCACCCCGTAAACCGTCACCTTAACCACGTCGTCGTCGTAAGCAACGCCGCTCACCAAAACCTCACGTTCCAACTGCTTCATATCAATTTCCTCCTTCACCATAGTGCCCTCGTTATCATTAAAGCTGGAGCGCACGCAAATCGGCATATTAAAGGTTTTTGCCACCTCCACACTACGCGGCTGCAACACGCCCGCGCCCAGGCTGCTCATCTCCAGCATTTCATCAAAGGATATTTCCGCCAGCTTGTGCGCGTTTGGCACAATCCGCGGGTCGGCCGTGTAAACCCCGTCCACGTCGGTATATATTTCGCAAAAATCAGCGTTCAGACCAATGGCCAACGCCACGCCGGAAGTGTCCGAGCCGCCCCTCCCCAGGGTGTGAATTTCCCCCAGCGAGTCAATGCCCTGAAAACCGGTGACAATAACCACCTTGCCCGAAGCCAGCTCCCGCTCCAGCCGCACCGAATCAATGGAGAGGATTTTTGCCCGGCTATAAACCCGGTCGGTTCGGATACCAGCCTGTTCCCCAGTGAGAGAAACCGCCTTGTAGCCCATACTTTGCAGGGCAATGGCCAGCAGGGCCACGCTTTGCTGCTCCCCAGTAGACATCAGCATATCCATCTCCCTTTCTGAAGGATATGCGGTCAGCTGCCGGGCCAGCGCAATCAAATCATCAGTGGTATCACCCATTGCAGAGAGCACCACCACCACCTGATTGCCGGCGTCCACCGTTCGGGCCACCCGACGGGCCACATTTTGAATCCGTTCAATATTAGCGACTGAACTGCCGCCAAACTTTTGCACAATTAATGCCATTATTTTTCCCCCTTAATTTAATGCGTTCAGCAACCTTGAGCGCCCTGGTTATCCTGCTCCAAAATCTGCACCTTGGGGTGCACGCCGCAAGCGAACCAAGCCCGACGCATCGCCTGACGAATGGCAACGCCGTCACCGTCAGTGAAAGCAATCAGCGTCGGCCCGGCGCCGGAAAGTCCCGCCGCCAACGCTCCGGCCGCCCTGGCCGAGCGCAGCACCCGTTTGGCGCCTTTAATCAACCGATAACGCTGCTCCTGGTGTAGGCGGTCGTCAAAAGCGGTGGCAAAAAGCTGCAAATCACCGCAGGCCATAGCCCCAACCATCAAAGCCGCACATTGAATATTATGAACGGCATCCTCCCGGCGTACCTCCGGCGGCAAAATTTTTCGGGCCCGGCTGGTGGAAAGGAAAAAATCAGGAATAGCCGCCACCGCCCTAAGCTCCGCCGGCGGCTGCAAGCGCAACGCCACCGTTTTGCCGCCCCGCTGACAGGATGACACAAAGCCGCCGTATAAAGCCGGGGCCACGTTGTCTGAATGGCCCTCCAGCTCCACGGCCAGCTCCAGCAAGCCCTCGTCTGTCAAAGGTTCGCCCAGCAGCATATTGGCCGCTTTCAGACCGCCCACAATGGCGGCGGCGGAACTGCCCAATCCGCGGGAAACCGGTATCACATTATACATCTTAAATTCCAAACCACCAAACGGCTCATTGGCCGCCTCAAAAACCCGCCGGGCAGCCCGCACCGTCAAATTTTCCTTGGGCTGCTCCATTCCCTTGGTATGCGCCCCCACATTGGCCAGACGAATGCCGCGGCCCTGCACCCGCCGCAACCCAACTGTGTTATACATTGCCAGCGCCATGCCAAAGGTATCAAAGCCGGCGCCCATATTAGCCGTGGTGGCCGGCACCTTAACATTTACCTCTTGCAGCATAGCCCTACTCTCCTTTAACGCGAATCATACTAGCCACACAATCCACACAGGCCAGGCGGTGCAAACGGCCCATCGCCTCCTGCAAGTTGGCCTCCCGCACGTGGTGCGTAATCAAAACAATTTCCGCCAGGCCGCTGTCCATCACCCGCTTTTGGATAACCGAATCCAAACTGATTTCCGAATCCGCAAAGGCCTCGGCAATCTGGGCCAAAACCTTGGGCTTATCCTGCACCATCAGGCGAATATAAAACTTGTTGAAGCATTCGCCCACCGGCAGCACGCGACGGCTAGCAAACTGACGCAGACCATAACTGCCGCGGGTACCGTTCACAACGTGCCGGGCGGCGGCAATCACATCGCCAACCACCGCGCTGGCCGTCGGCAAGGAGCCTGCGCCCCGGCCGTAAAACATCGACTGACCCAGCGCGTCGCCCTCCACAAACACCGCATTAAAAACATCATTCACCGCAGCCAGCGGATGGCCGGACGGAATCATCAACGGATAAACGCAAACCTCCGCCGCCTCATCGCCCTGCGGCCGGGCCAGACCCACCAGCTTAATCACATAGCCCAGCTGAGCGGCGTAATCAATATCAAACTTGCTGATTTTGGTAATGCCCTCCACATAAACCATATCCTCAGTGATATTGGCATTGTAAGCAATGGAAGCCAAAATCGCCATTTTGCGAGCCGCGTCAAAGCCCTCAATATCATTGGTTGGGTTGGCCTCAGCATAGCCCAGCTCCTGCGCCCGCTGCAAGCAGGGCTGAAAGTCCGCCCCGGTGCTAGACATTTGGGATAAAATATAATTGGTCGTTCCGTTGACGATACCCATAATTTCAACAATATTATTAGCGGCCAGGCTATCTTTCAAAGCTTTCAAAATCGGAATACCACCGGCCACGCTGGCCTCAAACAGAAAATCCGCCCGCTGCTCCTCCGCCAGCTTAAACAACTCCGCCCCGTGCGAAGCCACCAAATCCTTGTTGGCCGTCACCACGGATTTGCCAGCCTGCAAGGCCGCCTGCACCATCTCCAGGGCCGGATGAATGCCGCCAATCAACTCAATAACCACATCAATTTCCGGGTCGTCCACCAAATCATGAAAATCGCTGGTGGCGGTGGTATCCGTCAGGCCCAGCTCCGCAATTTTGGCCTCGGTGTAAGGCACATCCAAATTACAAACCTTCTTCACGTGCAAGGCAAAGCCCCGGTCGGCAATCAGCTGACTGTTCTGAGCCAGCAGCTGCAAAGTGCCGCCGCCCACCGTGCCCAGACCAATCAGGCCAACATTCACCGTCCGTGCTTTCGCTGCCTCTTGCTTTGTATTTTGCATTTTATTATCAACCTTTCATATTAAATTTATAATCTGTTATTTAGCTCGCCAATATAGCTGGCCGAAATGATACCGGGAATTTGCTGAATTTGCTCCAGCAAACCGCCCAGGGAAAGTTCGCTTTCCGAAATTTCCATTGTGATAGTGGCGGCGGCAATTCCGGCCAACGGCATATCCTGATTTAAGGTGTGAATATTACAGTGATTGTCCGCCAACACTGCCAAAACGGCCATCAACCGCCCCGGCGAGTTATCCATCCGAATGTTCAACACCACCACCCGGTAAGTTTCCTGCTGATAAAAAGGAAAGATACCATCCTTATACTTATAAAACACACTGCGGCTGATATTGGCCATTTTCACCGCCTCATTAATACTGTGAGCCTCGCCTCTGGCCAAAAGCTGCTTGGCCAAAGCCGTGCGTTTAATAGCCTCTGGCAGAATATCATCATAAATAATGTAAGCTTCTCGGTTATTGTTCATAAATTCAAACCTCTCTGCAACTTGTCCGCAGCTTGCGGAAGAATATCCACCCTGCGCATACAGAGTATAGCAGCTATTATAACAAAAAACAGTCGCTATTACAAGCTTTTTTTTAGATTTTTTTGCCCTTAAAGAAAAAAATATTGGCGCTTGCCAATTTCAGCGCCAATATATTAATAAGCATCTATTATAATAAAGATTTAAGCCTGCTTTTTCAGCGGCCGCAGCCAGCCATATAACAGCGAGCGGTAAACCGGTACGTAAATAATCGGCGCCAAAAAGCAGTTCACCAAAGCGCCGCCCAAGATAATCTTGCTGATGAAAGTCATCGAGAAAAAACTGCCGGAAAGCAAGCCGGCCAGCAGAGCATAAAGCAAACAGTTGGCAAAATGCACTGCAAAAACCGAAAGCACAGCAATCAGATAATTCTCCTTAAACAGGCCCTTGGTAAAGTGGCCGCACAAAAAACCGGTGAAGCCCCAAACCAACAGATTTAACCCCAAAAAGCGGCCCACCACCAAATCTTGCAAAAAGCCGCAAAACAGCCCGTGCCCCAGGCCCGGCAAAGCGCCCCGCAACACTCCGGCGTAAACCGGGAAGAACAACAACAGCCGCGGGCACAAAACACCCCAGCCCAAATTGTTCAGCACGCCATATTGCAGCAAAAACGCCGCCAGGTATAAAACCACCAGCACCAGCCAACGCCGCCAGTTAATCATAAAAGCCCTCCCATTCTAATTGCGCCTGTTTTTGGGCATCAGAACGATGACCTCCTCCAGGTGGGCAAAATCCACATAGGAGCGCACGTCAATATTCAACATCAAGCCGTCGCTTTGCAGGTCGATATTGTTAATATAGCCCACCAGCAGGCCCTGCGGATAAATGCCGCCGTAACCGGAGGTTAAAACCTGCTGATAATTTTCAATTTCCGCATCATAGGGCACGTGAATCATGCTCAAATTGTCAGTTTCACCGTCGCCCTCCACCACGCCAATCGTTCTGGTGTTCTGCACCATCGCGCTAACCGCGCCGCTGCGGTCAGTCAGCAACAACACCGTGGAATTGTACTCAGAGGTGCTGATAATTCGCCCAACCAGACCCTGAGCGCAAATCACCGGCATACCAGGCGCAAATCCATCCTTGGAGCCGCCGTTGATAGTCATCTGCTTGTACCACTCGCTAGGTTCCCGATTGATTACAGAGGTGGTCACATAATCAAATTTGGCTGTGTAATCATCCACCACATTCAACAGTTCGCTTAAACGTTCGTTTTCCAGCTTATATTCCTCAATCTGCACCAGCTGCAACCGCAAATTGCTCAGCTCCTTGCGCAGCTCCTCATTTTCCGCCCGCAGATTGTCAATGCCCTCCAGATAAGCGCCCCAGTTGCCAATATTAGCGGCGATTGCCTTGGCCCCCTTTTGCATAGGCGCCAAAAAATCCTGCAAAATCTGCTCCAACTTGGAAATATTTTCTCGCTCTGTGGAGGTTATGCTAGCCAGATAAAACACACCAATCAGCAACACCACAACAATGCCGCCAATCAAAAGCCTCTTTCTATTAGGAGTCACAAAAAACTACACCCTCCAACCTAAAATCGCCTTAAAGCTATCACTTACGATTACCGTTATCCAAAATATGGATATTTTCCAGCACCTTGCTGGTGCCCAAAACCACGGCGTTCAGCGCTTGGTCAGATAAATGCACCATAATATGCGTTTCCATAGAAACCAGCTTGGGCAGGCCGCGCAGCAAGGAGCCGCCGCCAGCCATCACAATGCCGCGGTCCATAATATCGGCCGCCAACTCCGGCGGGGATTTTTCCAAACAAATTTTAATTGCGTCGATAATCGCCGCCACCGGCTCCGCCAAGGCTTGATTAATCTGGTCGGTGGTAATGGTAACAGTTTTTGGCAGGCCGGTCATCAAATCCCGCCCGCGCACGGAGTAAGTTTCGCCCATTTCCTCGCGCTCCAAATAAGCGGAGCCAATTTGAATTTTAATCTCCTCCGCCGTGCGCTCGCCAATCGCCAGGTTAAAATTCTTCTTGATATAGTTAACAATAGCCTCGTCCATCTTATCACCGGCCACCCGCACGGAATGAACCGTCACCAAACCGCCCAGAGAAATCAGGCCAACCTCGGTGGTGCCGCCGCCAATATCCACAATCATATTGCCCACCGGCTCCATAACCGGCAGCCCGGCGCCAATGGCCGCCGCCATAGGCTCCTCAATCAGGTAAGCCTCCTTGGCCCCAGCGTTCAGCGCGGCTTCCCGAATGGCTCGCTCCTCCACGGTGGTAACGCCTGACGGCACGCAAATCACAATACGCGGCCGAGAAAAAATCGAACGGTTTTTAATCGCCTTATCAATAAAATACTTCAACATACTCTGCGTGGTGTCAAAATCGGCAATCACACCGTCTTTAACCGGCCGGATAGCCATAATATTGCCGGGCGTGCGGCCCAACATCTTTTTGGCCTCATTGCCCACGGCCAAAATCTTTTTGGTGTTCTTGTCAATAGCCACCACGGAAGGCTCCGTGGTAATCGCGTCGCGGCCTTTCACATAAACCAGCGTGTTAGCGGTTCCCAAATCAATACCAATGTCTATATTAAACAAAACATCTGCCCCTTTCTTCGGCGCTGTCCCTGTTGTTCACTCTTAAAACATTTTTCTTTAACATTACACTTCAACAATCTCCAAACAGCTTTGTAAGCAACTGTCCAACTTATATTATAGTATATTTTCCCCCTTAAATACAACAGGTTAGGCAGGTTTTTCTGCTTTTTTTTATTAATTTTTTATTATTTTTTTCCTCAGATTGTGTTTTTCAACACTTAATTTGTCGAATAGCCAGGCAAAGCACCCTCCGGCAACATTTCAGACAGCAACCGCAACGGTAAACCAACGATATTATCCACGTCGCCAACCAGCTTCTGCACAAACTTACCGGCCTCACCTTGAATAGCATAAGCCCCAGCCTTATCCAAAGGCTCGCCGCCGGACACATAAGCGGCAATTTCCGCCGCTCCCAGCTCCCGAAAATGCACCCGGCTTTCCGCCACGCCGCTTTGCAACAACCCGGCATGCCAAACCGCCACCCCGGTGAAAACGCTGTGCGCCCGGCCAGACAAAGCCTGCAACATCCGCCCGGCCTCCGCCGCGTCCGCCGGCTTGCCAAAAATGCACCAAGCGCCAGCCTGCTGCAAAGCCACCACCGTATCCGCCGCCACAATGTAAACCTCAGCGGCTTCCGCTCCATTTTGCGGCTGCAAAGCCGCCACTGCCTCCGCTTTCAGCCTGGCGTTGGCCTGCACCAGCTCTGCCGGCGGCAGCTCGTTTGTCAGCTCCGCCACCTCGGCCACTTGAATTTCCGGCTCCACACCAGCCTGCCGCAGCAAATCCAGCCGCCGGGGCGAGGCTGAGGCCAAAATCAGCTTAATGCTCATCTTAATAATTCTCCTGTTCAATTCCCAGCAGATAGGCCCGCGCCTCCGCCAACATATACAAAGAACCCGTCACCAAAAACAACGGCTCTTTACCGTTCAATTCATCGCTTTGCAATATCTGCCGGCCTGCCGCAACCGCCTGCGGCACCGACTCGACCAGCTGACAAGGCACGGCAAATTCCTGACAGATTTCCGCCAACGCCTGCCAATCGCCCGCCCTGGGGCTGGGCACCTTAGTAATAACCGCCCGGCTCACCAAAGGCAACAGCAAACGCAACGCCTCCGCCCGTTCCTTATCCGCCAGCATACCCAAAACCGCCACAATCGGCCGCCCCGGCCAATATTGCTGCAAAGCGGCGCTTAAAGCCTGCATACCAGCCACATTATGCGCACCGTCCAAAACAGTCAACGGCTGACGGTTGACAATTTCCAAACGGCCAGGCCAGCGAGCCGCCGCCAACCCTTGCCGCACCGCCGCCTCAGGCAAATCAAGCTTTGCCGCGGCCGCCACCGCCAAAGAAGCGTTGGCCAGCTGGTGCTCTCCCAAAAGCTGAATTGACAAGTCAGCGTAAACCAAATTATTTTCATCTGAATTATTCACAGCCAATTTTTGCCAGTCAAATATTTGGCCGCTTTCCGCAACTTTGCGCGGCAGATAAGCAAAATCACGGCCCAACTGCTCAAGCGACGTATCCTTGACCGCCGCCCTCTTTTGCAAAACCGCTAACGCCGCCTGGTTCTGCGCCGCCGTCAGGGTTGGCACGCCAGGCTTGATAATGCCGGCTTTCACCGCCGCAATCTCCGCCACGGTTTCACCCAAATAAGCCATATGATCCATCGCCACATTGGTAATCACAGCCAGCTCCGGTTGAATAACGTTGGTGGAGTCAATCTCGCCGCCCATACCAACCTCAATAACCGCCCAATCCGCCTGCTGCTCCGTAAAATAATGCAAGGCCAGAGCCGTGCTGATTTCAAACTCGGTGGGCGCTTCCTCGCCGGCGGCCGCCATTTGGTCCAGAAGCGGCTGAATAATTGCCAGTTGGTGCACCAGCTCGGCCTTGCTCAACGGCTGGCCGTTCAAGCGAAAACGCTCCCGGTAGGAGTGTAAATGCGGCGAGGTAAAAAGCCCGGTTTTATAACCGCAAGCCTGCAAAATCTCCGCCAGCATAATTGAAACCGAACCCTTGCCGTTGGTGCCGCCAACATGAATATATTTAGGCGCGCCTTGCCGGTGCGGATTGCCCAACAAAGCCAACAGCTTTTCAATCCGCTGCAAACCCAGGTTTATACCAAATTTTGTGCGTTCTGCCAAAAAATGCAGGGCCTTGGCATAGGCAGCGTCAACAAAAGGCTCATCTGAATTACGTTCTTTTATAGTATGCTCAACAGTTTGTTCAGCTATAATTTTATCAGCTGGCATTCGCTTGTTAAACCTCGCTTTTTTCTGATTTTGTAGTCTATTTATTTTAACAGAAGCAAGGGGACTTGTCTACAAAAATTTTCCACATTTTCCGCTTTTTTAGCTTAATAGACATCTAAAAATCACGGCATAATAAAAATTGAACCACGTTTCAATGTAAAATGGAGGTGTCAAGATGAGTAGAAGCATGAACAAAGCAATGGTTTGCGCCGCCGTGGTGGCAGGGCTGGGCACGCTCAGCGCACTTGGAGCAATGAGCATGCCCAAATCCAGCAGTTGTCTGCATAGCGGACATGGTGCGCGCAGCCGCCGTATGATGGGCGCGGTTTCCAACGTCACCGAGGAATTTGCAGATGAATTTTGTATGATGGCTCACAAAACCGGCAATGCAATGATTAAAACCGGCCGCTGGATAAACCGGCTGGTGCCTTAAAAAAACAAAGGCAACAGGCGGCCACAAGGCCGCCTTACATCCAAAAAATTAAAAAAATTAAACGGGAGGTTCAACGCTTTAGAATGGCCAAAATTCGCCTAAAAAAACTGGCCTGGGCGCTTTTTTACGCCGCCCTGATTTTAAGCCTGCTGCTGCTTTGCCGGGCTTTGCTGCTACCTCTGGGCCTGGCGGCTGCCTTGTGCTACATTTTGCTGCCGGCAGTAAAAAAGCTGGAAAGCTGGCGATTGCCTAGCTGGCTGGCCATTTTGCTGGTTTATCTCGCACTGTTCAGCGGGCTGGCAGCCATCCTTGGTTGGGGCGTGCCCCGGCTTTGGCGGGATTTGGCGGCCATTGGCCAATTACTGCCCGAAACCGTGGCCAGCTGCCGCAGCCTTTGGCAGGATTGCCACACCGCCCTGCCGCAACGCTTGGGGCTTCCGCAACTGCCGGCTTTTGTAGACGACTGTATGGCCGATTTCATTCAAAGCCTTGGCGATGGTCTATACAACTGGCTGACGCGCAGCCTAAAACTGCTGCCGTCCCTGTTCAGCAACCTGTCCACGCTAATTTTTGCGCCGGTTTTCGCCTTTTACCTATTGCGAGACCGGCAAACATTTGCCAAGCTAGCGCAGGAGCAACTGCCAAGCCATTTTTGCCGCCGCCTAAAACCGCTGCTGGCTGAGCTGAACGCAATGCTGACCGGTTTTGTGCGCGGCTATCTGCTGGTGGCCGTCTGCGTTGGCCTGCTGTTTTATCTGCTGCTTTGGCTGTTTGGCGTCGACTACAGCTTCACTCTGGGCCTGATTATGGCAGTAGCAGAACTGATACCCTACCTGGGGCCTCTGCTAGCCTTCCTGCCGTGCCTGCTTTTGGTGCTGGTTCAAGGCAAACTGGCCGTTATCAAAATGCTGGCCATCTGGCTGGTGGTGCAGCAAATGGAAAATATCGTCATTTCGCCGCGGATTATGGCCGGAGCCGTGCGCCTGCACCCTCTGTATATCATCTGCGCCGTGCTGGTGGGCGGCTACTGGTTCGGCGTCACCGGTATGATTATCGCCGTACCGTTAGCGGCTTCTCTGGCGCCGGTCGCCAACTGGTTTTACCATTGGTGGAAAGGAGCGCGGGATATGGAAATGCCCTGGTTCTATTAGTTGCTTCGCTTAAAAATATTGGGCGTAATCCACCTCCGCCGCAAAACCCGGTTCCGCCGCCTGCGGTTTATTACGAGCAACGCGAGAAGAGCGAGCTTGTCTGGCGCGGCGGTTCGTTTTATCAGCCGATGTTTCCGCTTCCTGATTAGCCTCGCTGGCCAGTAATTGCTCCATATTGGTGATACCCTCCCGCTTCCAACGCAGCAAAATTTTGTCAATATAAGCCAAATTTAAGGCGTTATGCAACACCGCCCGGCGCATCGCCTCTTTCAGCAAGGCAAAATCCCAACGGTCGGCAATCAACCAAGCATTCAACTTCTCCAGCTCCAGCGGGGAAAGCGGCCGGGCAAATTCGCCCTCAAAAAGTTGATAAGCCGCCCGGATAACCTCCCGTTCATCAACCGCAGCTGGCTCCGGCTCAACCTCCGCATTAGTAGCAGCCGGCACGCTGTGCTGAAAAACCCAAAGTTCCAGCAGCTTGTTGTAAAGCCCGGCCAACGAGAACACCACGCCCGGCACATCCTCAAGCCGCTCTAAAACCCCCTGCTGCTGCAAGGCCGCCAAGGCTGCGCTCATCTCCGCCTGCTGACCGTTCCACTTGGCCAGCAGCTTGTCCTGCTCCACATAAGCTGAAAACTTTTGCTGACAGGCCAAAACCCGCAGCAAATCAATAAACTGCTGGTCGGAAAGACCAATAGCCTGATAATTGTTTATCAAATAATCCGGCACCTGGGTGTTTTCAAAATACAAAGCGCGCGTGAAAGCCGGCTCCATATTATGATTTATATCCTTGCTCATTTGCGCCAGAACCCCCTTGTGAAAATAACTAATACCGACATCAACTCCAGCCTGCCCAACAGCATATAAAAAGCCAAGAACATTTTAGCAAAAGCCGGCAGGCTTGTATAATTGCAGGTTGGGCCAAAGCTTTCAAAAGCCGGGCCCACGTTGGTCAACGCCGCCAACGTAACGGAAATAGCCTCGAATGGCGAAAGGCCCATCGCCGCCATAGTCAACGTGCCCAAGCCAGCCAACAGAAAAAATATCAGCAAAAAAACCTGCACGGTGTTCAAAGTGGCCTGCGGCAGAATTTTTTTATCCAGCTTAACAGAAGAAACCAGCCGCGGCTGCAATGTTTTGTTCAGATTGGCAAAGCAGCTTTTCACTGTGATAATCCAACGGCTAATTTTAACCGAACCGGAAGTGCTGCCCGCACAGCCGCCCAAAAAGTACAGACAAAACAATACTACGCGACAAAATGATGGCCAGAGGTCATAATCCGCTGAGTAAAAACCGGTGGTGGTCATTATGTTCACCACCTGAAAAGAGGCTTGCCTGATGTTATATTCCAGCGTACGGTCTGGATAATAATTGTTATAAAGTAAGGAACAGGTTACCGCCACGGAAGCCAGCAAAATAATGCAGATATAAACCCGAAATTCCTCACTGCGCCAAAAGTAATTGCGCCGTTTGAAAAACAGCAGATAATAAAAAGCCAAATTGGTGCCGGAAAGAGCCATAAACAGCACCACCAGCCATTGCGCCACGGCGTTATCGTCAAAAGCAGCCATACTGGCGTTGCGGCTGGAAAAACCGCCGGTGGAAACCGTGCCAAATGTGTGGCAAAGAGCGTCCACAAAGTTCAGCCCGCTCAACATCAGCAAAACCAACAGCAAAGCGGAAATACCAACATAGGTCATCCAAAGAATTTGAGCCATATCGTCGCTTTTAGGGGCCAGCTTTTCCGTCAGGGCATTGCCGGGCGCCTCCGCCTTATACATTTTGTTGGCCGCGTTGCCGGAAGCCAAAGCCGCCAGCAGCACCACAATACCCATACCGCCCAGCCAGTGCGTCAGACCGCGCCAAATTAAAATACCAGAGGGCAAAGCCTCCAAATCCGGCAAAATGGAGGAGCCGGTGGTGGTAAAACCGGAAAGGCTTTCAAAAAAAGCGTCCACCGGGCTACAGGTGTGGCTAAAAATATACGGCAACGCACCCAAAGCGCCGGCCAGCAACCAGGCAAAGGTGGCAATGCCGCAGCTTTCCCGATTGCGCAGAGGCGTTTTGCTGTCTTTCTTAAACAACAGCAAAAGCCCGCCGCCCAAGCCCAACATCACCAGTTGCGCCGAAAGCAAAGCGCCCATCACGGCTTCCCGTTTCACCAACTCAAAGGTCATTGGCAACACCATGGCCGCCGCCAGCACCAAGCAAATTTTACCTAAATTGTAAAGTACAACGCCAAAACGCATGCTAATCTCCCTATTTCAAAGTTCAGCCAACAACTCAGCCCTGCGCCAGATAATCCATCACCGTCTGAGCGGAAGCCGTCGCGGAAAAGGTCAACAGATTATCCCCCGGCAACAGTCTAACTTCACCGCCGGGAATAATAATATCTCCGTTGCGCACAATCAATCCCACAATGGATTGCTCAGGAAAACGCAGCTGCTTTAAGGCTTTGTTGGCCAGCTTGCTGGTTTTCGGCAGCACACACTCATTCATCTGAGCCATATCATTCTGCAACAGCTTCAAATTTAACACACTGCCTCGGTTGATAAAACGCAAAATAGCCGCCACCATCAGGCTGCGCGGGCTTACGGCCTTGTCAATGCCAAAATTTTCAATCATATTCACATAATCGGAGCGGCGAATTTGAGAAATAACCTTACGGGCCCCCACGTGCTTGGCAATCATTGAAATCAGAACATTAGCCTCGTCATCATCGTTCACCGCCAGCACCACGTCCATATCGGCGATATTTTCATCTTCCATCAAATCCATATCCCGGCCAGAACCGTTGATAACCACCGTGCGGCTTAGGGCCTCGTTCAAATCCTGGCAGATTTCAGGGTTCTCCTCAAACAGCTTCACATTAATACGCCGGTGCTTGGACTCAAAAATCTGACAAAGATAAAAGGAAAGCAAGCCGCCGCCAAACACAGCCACATTGTTAATGGCCCTTTTGCGGGCCCCCAAAAAGATTTCCAACGAAAGCATATCCTTGACGTCTGAAAGTAGAAAAATTTCATCCTTAGGCAAAATTTGGGTGTCGCCATTGGGCACAATCATCTGCTCGCCCCGAATAACGCCCACCACCACGCAGGGATGCGGAAAATGCACGTCTCGCAGCCGGCAGTTAAGAATTTTGCTGTCGTCCTCCAGCTTCAGTCCCAACATCACCACCTGGCCGTCGGCGTAATATTCCACCTCGTGCGCCTCCGGGTGCAGCACCAGCTTGCCCAGCTCCTGAGCGGCCAGCAATTCAGGGTTAATAATCAGGTCAATGCCCAACTGCTCCTGCCGCTCTGATTTGGCCAACTCGCTATATTCCCGCTTACGCACACGGGCAATAGTACTTTTCACCCCATATGATTTGGCGACAAAACAGGTCATCATATTAATTTCATCCAGCTCCGTCACGGCAATCAGCAGGTCGCTGCCGGCAATGCCCGCCTTTTCCTGCACCGACATCGCCGCTCCGTTGCCCAACATCACCTGCACATCCAAATATTCCTGCACTGTCTGCAAACGCTCGGGGTCGGTGTCAATCACCACCACCTCAATATCCTTGTTGGACAAGGTTTCGGCAATGCTGAAACCAACCTTGCCAGCTCCCACAATTATTACCTTCATTATTATTTATTCTCCAATTTTCTGTTATCTTACAAAAGCGCCTGCGCCAACTCCTGCACCTGTTGCCAACCGCAGGCCTCCGCCAGCCCGGCAATATCAGCAAGCAGCCGAAGGTCATCATCCCCAAGATTATGCCTGCCGGCGTGCTCCAAATATGCCGTCAGCAGCCCATCCGGCTCATCAATCCTCGATATACCAGCCACCGGCCCCTCGTCCAGCAAACCGGCCAGCAAGCCAGTGGCCGCTTCAAACTGCCCGTCTGTCAGCTCCTGCTGCTTTAAGCGGCCAGCAAAACCACCCTTAACAGCGCATTGCAATGCGGAATAGGCCGGCATAACCCTATTACGCCAGCCATCGTCCAGCAGCCATTCCCTCATCTCCTGGTTTTCCGGCTCCAGCTCCGCCACTGCATGCACCCGGCCCCAGCCGTCCACTCTCTTGGCCATCTGCCAAAGCTCATCACTGGCGTTTTCCCAATTTCGCGCAACAAACACGCCATATAAGGTAAATTCATCACAGGCAGACAAATCGCGCACAAGCCCCCGCCATGCACCAGTTGTTTCAGAAAGCAGCTCCAGCAGAGAAAGCGCATATTTGACCGCGCCAACACTGCTGGTTGTATGCAGCAGGCGCAGGGCAAAATCCATCATCGTATTAGGATCAATCTGCTCCTTATTAGCCAAAATCCATTCGTGCAAGCCATCAATACAAACCAGCATCTCGTCGTAGTTACTAACCAACCTGCGCTCCGGTTTGGCCTGACTATTTGCCCGCTCGGCAAAAACAGCCGCCAGTCTGGCCTCGGCCTCGTCAAAATCCAGGCCTGCCGCCACCTGAGTTGTCACATCCTGCAATTTAGCCAAAAGCTGCTTATTTGCGCCGCCGCCGCTGTGATACATAATTATGCCATCCATCGCCCCGGGAGCAAAACCAATCTGGCCCTCCTCAAGCGGCCCCTCAAGCTGAAAATCATCCGGCAGACAGCCATTTTCATCCAAGGCGTCACGTACACGATCCAAAATCGGCCTCTGCAAAGCTTTTTCATCACTCATTTTGGTTTCCTCCTGCTTAATATCCTACATTATTTTTAGGCCTTATTTTTATTTTAGCACTATATGACCCAAATAGCAAGCAAATGCCGTCCAATTTAATTTCAAAAAAGCAAAAAAAGGGCTTGACATAAAATTTTTATTCAATTATCCTTTAGGCAATAGCTATTATTCCAGCTGTCGACAGCTCCAAAAAAACTTTTTGAGGAGTGAAATTAAATGAAACACGAAATTTTTTGCGATACGCATTATAACGCAGGCCTAAACTTTGGCCAAAAGTTGGCCGACCAGAAGCAAAGCTTGCTGCAACAAGCCCCATTCCCACTGACACAGGAACGCCGAGCCTTTGCCGCCGCCTGTTTGCCAATTTACCAGCAGTTTTTTCCGGAAGTTTTGCAGGAAATTGCCGGCTTGTCTGTTGGCCAAAACTGCTCGGAGGCTGATGTGCAAACATTACTTTTCAGTATGTACGCCCTGCCGCCGGCTTGCCAATGCTCCTGCTTGGCCAGCGCGCCAAAAGCTGGGCCAATTCTGCTGGGCCGCAACAGTGATTTTCTTATCGAACTGGCTGAGCTTAATCTGAATGTAATTTATCATTTTACCGACGGCGGTTTCAGCTTTCAGGGCAACACCACCGCCTTTATTGAAATGGAAGATGGCGTCAATCAGCATGGCCTGGCCGTTGGTTTAACCTCAGTCGCTCCGGCCAAAATACAGCCGGGCTTCAACGCCGGCCTGCTGCTGCGCTGGCTGCTGGAAAAATGCCGCAACACCTCGGAAGTGCTACAAAGCTTACAGCAACTACCAATCGCCTCCGCTCAAACCTTAACAGTAGCCGACGCGCAGGGAGAAATTGCCCTGATTGAATGTGAGGCCGGGCAAATTGCAATCAAGCGGCCGGAGCAAACCCAACCATATGTTTTTGCCACCAACAGCTTTCACCTGCCGGAAATGGCGGCAAAACCTCGGCCGGCTGTAGATAACTGGCAGGCGGAAGAACGCTGGCAGACGCTAAACCGGACTCTACAAGCTGGCCCAGGCTGCCCTAGCCGCCAAACTGCGGAGCAGATTTTAGCCGGCAGGCAGGGCTTTCTCTGCCAATATGACCGGCAAACCGGCCACGATACGGTTTGGTCAACCATTTATGACTTATCGCAAAAAGCCATTTGGCGGGCAGAGGGCAATCCCGGCCGCACCACTTGGCGGCGTGATTTACGTTTCAGTTTTTAATCAGCAGAGCAGCGGCAGAAGCCAAAAAGCTTCTGCCGCTAATTTAATAGTTAAAAATCATTTAAGCTCCGGTTCCCTGCCCTGGCTTAAACGGTCAAACTCTGCCGCAAACTCCGATTTTTCAGCCTCCTGCCGGCGGCGGAAAATTCTTAGTGCCTGCCGCAAGGCCCGCGCCAATTCCGGCTTATGGGCCGTTTTATCTGTTTCGTTCGGCATAAACCCGCCTCCTTTTTCAGTTTACAAAAACCGCTCAAGAGTAGCCTGCGCCAAAAAAAGTCCGAATATACGTAAAGCTTTAGCTAAAAGCTGGCGTCCTCTGTTTCAATTTTGGTTTCCCGCAAAATTTTATACATTCCAGCAGCCAGCTCCGCCCGTTTACTTTCAGCAATTTCCAAAATTTCCAACTCAACCTCCCGGCGGCCAAAAAGCAACGTCAGGCGGTCGCCAACTTGCACGTCGCTGGCCGCTTTGGCCGGGCGGCCGTTCAACAGCACCTTGCCGGCCCCGCTAACGTCCTTGGCCACAGTGCGCCGTTTAATCAGGCGCGAAACTTTCAAATATTTATCTAAACGCATTTTTTCTCCTTTACCAATTACATTCCCCAAAATTATAATCAAAAAAGGAGGAGCAGCCGCAGCCATTCCTCCCCAATCATTGCATTAAACATCACGCAAAGGCCAAAGCGCTACTCTGCAATAGCGTCTTTCAATGCCTTGCCGGCCTTAAATGCCGGAACCTTAGCGGCCGGGATTTGAATTTTAGCCCCAGTATGCGGATTGTGGCCCTCTCTGGCCGCACGTTCACGCACTTCAAAGGTGCCAAAGCCAATCAGCTGCACTTTGTCATCTTCTTTCAGGCTGTTGGTAACAACCTCCACAAAAGCTTCCACGGCTTTGGCCGCGTCCTTTTTGCTTAATTCTGCCTGTTCAGCAATGGCATTAATCAGTTCTTTCTTATTCAATGTGATTACCTCCTACAAAGCCTGCCCACGCCACAGCCTGTCCTACCGTGGGCGAGCCTGGCAGCATAAAGTTTTTTAGAACTTTGTATTATTTTATCACCACAGAGACCAAAATGCAACCCCTTTTTCACTTTTCCCAATAAAAATTGTGCTTTTTTACACATTTTTTGGGACGGACTAATCTTTCAGCAGCGATTTGGTCAACAAAGCCCTGGCTTCCACAACCTGGCCTTGCCGCAAATAAACCCTGGGCAAGCGGCAACTTGCAGCGGTGCGGCGCATCGGCGCCTCCACCACATCGCCCACCTGCAAAGACAAATCGCCAATATCCACCATCATGCTCTGCATTGCCACCCGGCCCAAAATCGGCAGCAAGCGGCCTTGCCAAAAAACGCCGCGCTGATAGCGGCCCAAAACCAACTTGCCCACATTGCGGCTCATCTCCTGCACGCTATCTTTGATGGTGAGCTCCCTGGCGCTGGCCGTCACGCCAAAGCCATCGCCATAACCATAGGATATTACGGCCAGCCGCGTTGGCTTCTTAGCCACAAACTCCTGACTGTAGCCAACGCCGGCTCCTTTGGCAATTTCCCGGATAGCCGCAACGCGCGCCTTGGCGGCAAACGGCTCCGCCAGCGACAGACCCTTTTTTTTAGCCAATCCCAACTGCCCATAAAGCACCGAGCCAACCCTCACCGCGCTAAAATGCGCCTCTGGATAACGCAAGGAACCGGCGGAATTGGCCAAATGCCAACAGATAGAAGTCTCCGCAAAGCCAGCAGCTTCCACCTGTGCCTTAGCCTGCCCAAAACGTTCAATTTGCAGCCTGGCAAATTTTTCCTCCGGCTCCAGAGCGGTTGCCAAATGCGAATAAACGCCGCAAAGCTTTGGCGCGTCTGGCTGTTGCAAAAGGCCCAAGGCCGCCGCCAGCTCCTCTCCGGGCTCCAAACCAAAGCGGTTCATTCCAGTGTTCAACTTCAGATGACATTCCAACTGGCTCCAGCCCTGCAACAGCTCCGCTGTGTGCAGACTATCCAGCGTGGCCGTCAGGTTATATTGCACAAACAGCGGCAACTCCGCAGCTTGCGGGGGCAGAAACACCAGCACCGGCTGGGTGAGACCAGCCTCGCGCAGCTCCAGCGCCTCCTCCAGGCTGGTCACCGCCAACATAAAAGCCCCAGCCTCGGCAAAAGCGCGCGCGCAGGGCACCGCCCCAAAGCCGTAAGCGTCGTTTTTCACCACGGCAATTAAGCCAGGCGGCGCGTCTGGGCGCTGCTCGCGCAGCCAACCGTTCACTGTCTGTAAATTGGCGGTCAGCTTGTCTAAATCAATCTCCAGCCAATGCTGCAATCGTTCCCGAATATCCGACATAACAACCTCTTTCCGTTACTTCTGGCCTTTCAACTTTTTCTTCAAATTAATAACCCGCCGCACATTTTTTTGGTATATCGGCTCCAAAAAGTTATAAAGACCGTATTTTGCGGAATTAAACACCAAATCATATTCCCCGATAAACTCTGTATATTTACCGCCAAAGCCCTTTTTGAACTTCACCAGACCGTAAAGCGGATGGTCCTCCGCCACGTGGCCCGGCACGCCTCGGAAATCATACATCGTGCAACCTTGAGCTTTGGCCCATTCAATCATTGTCCACTGAATTAAATAGTTAGGCATCAAATTACGGTGAGAATTGGCGCTGGCTCCGTAAATATACCAGGCCTTATCGCCCATCCTAAAGGCCAAGGTGCCGGCAATGGCCTCGCCCTCATAGTAAGCCATAAAAAGCTCCGTCTGCCCCACCGGGTGCAAATGGTCGTAAAAGCCCTCAAAATAGCTGTAAGGACGAATTAGAAAATGGTCGCGCGTGGCTGTTGTGGTTAAAATCCGATAAAATTCCGGCAGACATTCACGCCCGGCGCCGCTGACAATTTCCACACCCTTGCGGCCGGCCAGCCGAATATTATAGCGGGTTTTCTGGTGGCAATTAGCCAACATCGTTTCCACATCCGGCGAAATATCCAGCCGGAACACAAAGCGGGGCTGAATGCCCTCAAAGCCCTCGCCCTTGTCCACAATAGCAAAACCAGCCTGCTTTAAGCGGCTGCGCCAAAGCTCGGCCTCCGGCGCGTCAATATCCACATCAGGGTCCACCTTCCAGTAAATCACACCCTGCTGTTTGGCCAAGCGGCGCACCTCCGCCACCAGCTGCTGCCACAACGCCTCATTGGCAATATCCACCACCGGCCCGCGGGGTGAATAAAAAATTTGCCCCAAACCGGCCGGCAACGTGCGGCGCAGCAACAAAGCCGCCCCGCAAATTTGGCCCGCTCCGTCCTCCGCCACCAGGCGCAAAGGCTCCCAAGCCGGCTGCTTCACGCAGCCCCAGTTCCAGCTTTGCAGCACATGCCCCTTTGGGTGCGCCGCCACAAAGGCGTCAAATTTTTCTGCGTTGCCGGGCTCGTCCGGCAGCAAACGAAATTGATATTCCTCAGTTGAATTCACCAAAAACTTCTCCTTTTAGTCTTACTATATTAACCTATATTAAGCTAGTCCACCAAACATTTTTTAAGGAAATTGCTAATCAGCGGGTGCGGCTGCTCCGGCCGGGACAAAAACTCGGGATGATACTGACAGCCCACAAACCAAGGATGTTCGCTCGCCGGCAATTCCAAAGCCTCCACAAAACGGCTTTCCGCCGAACGGGCGCAAATAACCATTCCGGCCTGCTGCAAAGCCAAAGCCGCATCCTCTCGCAGCACATAACGATGACGGTGCCGCTCGGATATTTCCAAATCGCCATAAATTTGGAACAAATGACTATTGAAATCAGCCAAGCTGATTGGTAGCAAACCGCTTTCCAAACTGCCGCCGCCTCTGGCTTGAAACAGCACGTCAGACGAACCGGTTTCCGGCATTTGAGCAGGCAAGCCAGCCACATTGCGGGTATATTCCACCGCCATCGCGTGCATGCCCATACCAATAGCCAAGCAAGGCCGGCTGTTTTGCCGGGCCCAGCCCGCAGCGGCAATCATACCCTCCGTGCCGCGCACGCCAAAGCCATCCGGTATCACCAGCCCGCTGTATTGGGCCAGCTTTGCCGCCACATTGGCCTCCTCCAGCTCCTGTGCGGCCAACATCCGCACCTGCACGTCCAGCCCCAAATTTAGGCCGCAATGGTGCAACGCCTCCACCAGGCTGATGTAAGCGTCGGGCAGGCTGGTATATTTGCCCACCAAAGCAATCTCCACAGGCTTATTATTTGCCAAACTGCGCTGATAAAATGCGTTCCAACCGCTTATATCCGCTTCACCGGCAGGCAAACCCAATTTTTCGGCCACAATATGATCCAAACCCTGCTGGTGCAAAGTCAACGGCAGCTCGTAAACATTATCCGTAAAAACCTGCTGCAAAACCGCCCGCCGCTCAATATCACAAAACAGCGAAATTTTGCTCACCGCGGTTTCATCCAATTCCACCTCAGTGCGGCAGATGATTATATCCGGCTGAATACCCAAACTGCGCAGGGTTTTCACGCTGTGCTGCACCGGCTTGGTTTTGGCCTCGCCGGCCACCCGCAAATAAGGCACCAAAGCCACATGCACAAACAAGGTTTGCTCCTTGCCCAAATCGTGACGCAGCTGGCGAATGGTTTCCACAAAAGCCAGCGATTCAATATCGCCCACCACGCCGCCAATCTCCACAATAATCACATCATAAGCCTGTTCTGCCAGGCCGCGAGTGATAGTGCGCTTAATCTCATTGGTCACGTGCGGAATAACCTGCACCGTGCTGCCGCCAAAATCACCCACTCGCTCGCGGTCTAAAATCCGGCGGTAAATACGCCCCAAAGTGCTGCTGCAACTGTGACCTTGCAGGCTCATATTCATAAAACGCTCGTAATGGCCCATTGCCAAATCCGTTTCGCAACCGTCGTTGGTGACAAAAACCTCGCCGTGCTGATAAGGGTTCATCTGGCCAGTGTCGGTGTTGAAGTAAGTGTCCAGCCGCAACACGCCCACTTTCAGGCCGCGGCCTTTCAGCAAAGCCCCCAAGGAAGCGGCCGTTAAACCTTTGCCCAACGAAGACACCACGCCGCCGGTAAAAAAGATATACTTAGTCATTGTTTTAACCTCTGGTTTTTAGCTTTTTGATTTCAGCTTCACATTTTTTCCGGAGCAGAAACGCCCAGCAAATGCAGGCATTTTGCCACCGCGCCGGCCGTCACCTGGCACAGCCACAGGCGGGCCTGCTGCAAATCAGCCTCCACGCCCAAAACCCGGCAACCGGCATAAAAGCTATGAAACAGCGCGCCCAGCTCCATCACGTAGGCCGCAATTTTGTGCGGAGCCTCCTGCTGCGCCGCCGCGGCAATTTCGTCCGGCAGCTCCAGCAATTTCCGCAGCAAATCCTGCTCGCTCTCCTCCTGCAACAGGCCAAAATTCACCTTGGCCAGCTCATCAAGCTCAACGCCCTGCTCCCTGGCTTGCAGCAAAATGCTGTTAATACGAGCGTGGGCATATTGCACATAGAAAACCGGGTTGTCCATAGATTGCTTTTTAGCCAAATCCAAATCAAAATCCATCTGGCTATCCGCGGAACGCATCACAAAGAAGAAACGCGCCGCGTCGCGGCCAACCTCCTCCAGCAGCTCCTCCAGGGTTACGTAAGTGCCGGCCCGTTTGGACATGCGCACAATTTCCCCGCCGGAGAACAGGCGCACCAGCTGCATTAAAATAACCTCAAGCTTGTCCGCCGAATAGCCCAGCGCACCCACGGCCGCTTTCAGGCGGGCCACGTGTCCGTGATGGTCGGCGCCCCAAATATTAATCAGGCGGGCAAAGCCGCGCTCAAACTTATTCTTATGATAGGCAATATCCGCCGTGTAGTAGGTGGGAATGCCGTTGGCCCGCACCAACACCTCCGGCTTTTCACAGCCGCAACGGTCGGCCGCAAACCACAGAGCGTCCTCCTGCTCCAGCAGCAGGCCGGCCGCCTTGTAATCCGCCACCACCTGCTTCACTGCACCGGAATCGTGCAAAGTCTGCTCGCTAAACCAGGTGTCATATTCCACGCCGTAATGGCTGAGGGCCGTGCGGATAGCGTCCAGCTTCTTTTGCAGAGCAAAACGGGTCAAAAGCTCCCGCCGCAAGTCCGGCTGCACAGTTAGCAGCTTGTCGCCCTCCGCTTCAATATATTCCTTAACCGTGCTGATAATATCCTCGCCGTGATAGCCGTCCTCTGGAAATTCCGCCGGCTGACCCAACTGCTCCAGATAACGCGCCTCCAGAGAAAGACCAAAGTTTTCAATCTGCTTGCCGGCGTCGTTGATATAATATTCCCGCTCCACCTGAAAACCAGCCGCCTGCATAATATTAGCCAAGCTGTCGCCAATAGCCGCGCCGCGGGCGTTACCCAAATGCAGCTCCCCAGTGGGGTTGGCAGACACAAACTCAATATTCACCCGCTCCCCCTGGCCAAAATTGCTTTCACCAAAGGCTGCGCCGCGGGCGGCAGCGTCTGCCAGGCCCTCCGCCAGCCAATTTGGTTTCATATAAAAATTGATAAAGCCCGCGCCGGCAATCTCCACCTTTTCCACGTAAACCGCCGGTTCCGCCTGGTAAAGCCGGGCCACAATCAGCTCGGCAATTTTGCGCGGAGCCATTTTGGCCTGCCGGGCCAACAGCATTGCCAGATTGGCGGCAAAATCGCCGTGGGCCTTATCCCGCGGGCGTTCAATCACAAAATCAGGCAGTTGCTCAAAGCTCAGCTCGCCAGAAGTGCGGGCCGCCTCGGCCGCCGCTTGCAAGTCCTTTTTCAGTTCAAATCGAGTTTCCTCCAACCAGTTCATTCTCTGGCCGCCTCCTTATACAAAATCCTGGGCGGAAATTTGCCGCCTCTCGCGCGGGAAATCCACCTGCTTATCCTGAATATACAGCGTGGCAGTGCCGGAAGCAATCAACAAATCAGCCTCGTCCCGCACATCCACTGTGTAAATGCCCAAATGCTTGCCCCGGTTCTTTTCCTTGGCCACAGCGTGCAAAACGCCGCCGGCGCAGCTGTTGTGATAATTGAGCGAAACCTGCTCCGGCGTTACAAAATAGCCATAGGAAAGGCCAGCTTTGCCAGCGGCCTGGCCAATCAAGGCCGCCAGCCAGCCGCCATGCACCTGCCCCTGCAAGTTCAAATGCCGCTTTTGCACCGGCATAACCATATGCACCCAACCCTGGCCCAACTCCACCACCTCCAGGCCGTCGGAGTGGTAAAAATTTTCATTTTCATTCATATACTCAATTTTGGTCGGCCAATCTGCCTCAATAAAAGGCGGCCGCAGTTTTTGCTCAGTCATAAAACAAGCTCCTTTTCCTCTTATTCCACCAAAATTTATTCCGCCACAACCATCTCGGAAAGTCCTTTGCCGTTGAGCACCATGGGGTAAACCATTTCCTCCTTGGCAATTAAACATTCCACCAACGTCAGGCGGTCGCAGGCCAAAGCAGCCTGCAAAGTGGCCTCCACATCCTCCGGCCTCTCCAGCCGAAAATAGGCCATATCATAAGCCTCGGCAATTTTGGCAAAATCAGGGTTGCCCTCCAAATCAATGCCAAAATAATGCTCCTCAGAGTAATATTTTTGTAGCTGCCGCACCATACCCAAATTGCTGTTGTTGGAAAGGATAACCTTAATCGGCAGCCGTTGCGCCTTTGCCGTGGCCAGCTCATTCATCGTCATCTGAAAACTACCGTCGCCGGTTATGCAAACCACCAAAGCCTCCGGCCGGGCCAGCTGAGCGCCAACCGCAGCCGGCAGGCCGTAGCCCATAGTGCCCAAACCGCCGGAGCTGATGAAGCCGCCGCCCTGCCGGGCGTGATAAAACTGGGCCGCCACCATCTGGTGCTGGCCAACGTCAGTCGTCACCACGGCCTTGCCCTTAGTTTGGCGATTTAACGCCTGCAAAACCTCCCGGAAATGCAGCTGACCATTGGCCGCGCCTGCCAGA
Organism: Peptococcaceae bacterium; assembly: GCA_022797295.1. Taxonomy (GTDB): domain Bacteria; phylum Bacillota; class Dehalobacteriia; order UBA4068; family UBA4997; genus Avidehalobacter. The sequence continues at coordinate 38,985 of JAAWKH010000004.1, read as the reverse complement.
TTAGCGTCGTAAGCGTCGCTGTGCAAAGGCCGCCAGCTTTCAATCTTGGCCCGCCAAACATCATGCTCAGATTGCTCCAAAAAATCCAGCATAACCTCAATAATCGCCGCTGCGTCGCCCACAATCGGCACGTCGGCCGGCACGTTTTTGCCAATCTCCGCCGGGTCCACATCCACGTGGATAATTTTGGCCTCCTTGGCAAATTCCGCCACATTTCCCGTCACTCGGTCGTCAAAACGCGCGCCCACGGCCAGCAACACATCGCACTCGGAAACCGCCAAATTAGCGGCCGGCGCGCCGTGAATGCCCAGCATACCAATATAATAACCGTCCCGGAAAGGATAAGCCGCCTTGCCCAGCAACGTCACCGCAACCGGCGCGTCTAGCCGGTGAGCCAGCTTTTGCAGCAGCTCCTCCGCCCGCGCGCTAATCACCCCGCCGCCGGCGTAAATCAGCGGCTTTTTGGCTGCCTGCAACAGCTTGCAGGCATTTTGAATTTTCAGCTGGTGCCCCTTAAAGGTCGGCTTGTAGCCGGGCAGGTCAATCTGACCCGGAATGGCCGCTTTGCAAAGGCTATCCGCCACATTCTTGGGTACGTCAACCAGCACCGGGCCAGGACGGCCGGTAGTCGCCAGATAAAAGGCTTCCTTAATCACCTGCGGCAGGTCGTTCACATTCGTCACCAAATAGCTGTGTTTCACAATCGGCCTGGTGATACCGGTTATATCAATTTCCTGAAAAGCGTCGGTGCCAATCATGGCGGTGGAAACCTGCCCAGTGATAGCCACCATCGGAATGGAATCCATATAAGCCGTGGCCAGCCCCGTCACCAGGTTGGTGGCCCCCGGGCCGGAAGTGGCAATGCAAACTCCCGCCTTGCCGCTGGCCCGCGCATAGCCGCTGGCCGCGTGGGTGGCGCCCTGCTCCGTCCGCGTCAGCACGTTTTTAATCTTATTGGATTCCCGCAGAGCCTCAAAAATGCTCAGCACCGCGCCGCCCGGATAGCTGAAAACAGTGTCCACCTGCTCCAGCTCCAGGCAAGCGATAATCGCCTGTGCACCGTTCAGCTGGCGGTTTTCAGTGTCTTTAATCTCTGCCAAAACGCTCACCCCTTTTCACCGCGCACCATAGCAATGATGCCGGTGCGGCTCATTTTCTGCATACCAAAGGGCCGAAAAGCCTGCTCGATAGCGTCCAGCTTGCTGTGCGTCCCAGTGGCCTCAATAATAAAGCTTTTGCGGTTAATATCCACAATTTTTATGCGGAATATTTCACACAGGTGCATGATCTCCACCCGGTCCTCCTTGTTGGCCTGCACGCGCAGCAACATCAGCTCCCGGCCCACATATTCCTCATTGGTCACGTCATTGATTTTCAGCACCTCAACCACCTTGTGCAGCTGCTTAGTCACCTGCTCAATAATGCGGTCGTCGCCCTCCACCACAATCGTCATACAGGACACGCCGGGGTTTTCCGTGCTGCCCACCGTCAGGCTGTTGATGTTGTAGCCCCGGCGGCTGAACAGCCCGGCCACTCGCACCAACACGCCGGAGCGGTCCTGTACCAGCACATTCAATATATGCTTCATATAGCCCTCCGCTTTTCCCTATTTTTATATTAGCTTAGCGCACCGTCACCGCGCCGGTGGCGGCGGATGTTACCCGTTGCGCATATTTAGCCAGATAACCCTTTTTAATTTTAGGCTCCGGTTGCACCCAAGCCGCCCGACGTTCAGCCAGCTCCGCCTCCGGCACGGCCAGCTGCAAACTGCCCGCATTAATATCAATCTCAATCCGGTCGCCCTCCTGCACCAGGCCAATCAAACCGCCCTCGGCAGCCTCCGGCGACACATGGCCAATAGCCGCGCCGCGAGTTGCGCCGGAAAAACGCCCGTCCGTAATCAAAGCCACGCTCTCACCCAGCCCCATGCCCTGAATTGCTGAGGTTGGGGTCAACATCTCCCGCATACCAGGGCCGCCCTTGGGGCCCTCATAGCGGATAACCACCACGTCGCCAGCCTTAATTTGGCCGCCGGTGATAGCCGCCACGGCTTCCTCCTCGCCGTCGAACACGCGGGCCGGGCCGCTGTGCACCAGCATTTCCGGGGCCACGGCAGCCCGTTTCACCACCGCGCCGTCCAAAGCCAAATTACCGCGCAAAATCTTCAAACCGCCCTTTTGACTGTAAGCCGTTTCCGCGTTGCGAATTACATCCGGCAGCAGCACTTTGGCGTTCTGGATATTCTCGCCCAGCGTTTGGCCGGTAACCGTCTTAGTAGTGGTATCCAGCAAGCCCTGTTTAGCCAACTCCGCCAACAAAGCGGACATCCCGCCGGCCGCCTGCAAATCCTCAATATGGTGCTCACCAGCCGGGGCCAGCTTGCACAAATGCGGCGTAACCTCGCTAATTTCATTAATCATATCTAAATCCAGCGGCACGCCGGCCTCGTGCGCAATGGCCGGCAAATGCAACACCGTGTTGGTTGAGCAACCCATCGCCATATCCGCAATCAGGGCATTTTTGAAAGCCGCCGCCGTCATAATATCGTGCGGCCGCAAATCCGCCTCCAGCAGGCGCATAACCTGCATACCAGCCTGCTTGGCCAAACGCAGGCGGCCGGAATCCACCGCCGCCACAGTGCCGTTGCCTGGCAAGGCCATACCCAAAACCTCGGAAAGGCAATTCATCGAATTGGCCGTGAACATACCAGAACAGCTGCCGCAGGTTGGGCAGGCGTTCTGCTCAATCGCGTCCAGCTCGGCTTGGTCAATTTTGCCGGCTGCAAACGCGCCGGAAGCCTCAAAGTTAGAATTCAAGTCCAGCGTGCGCCCGTTCAGCTTGCCGGCCAGCATTGGCCCGCCGCTGACAAAAACGCAAGGCAAATCCAGCCGCGCCGCCGCCATCAACATGCCAGGCACAATCTTATCACAGTTTGGGATAAAAACCAGAGCGTCAAAGGCGTGGGCCAAAGCCATCGTTTCCGCCGAATCCGCAATCAGCTCCCGGCTAGCCAGAGAATATTTCATACCCACATGCCCCATAGCAATGCCGTCGCAAACGGCAATCGCCGGAAACTCCAACGGAGTGCCGCCGGCCAGCCGCACCCCGGCTTTCACCGCCTCCGCCACCTGGCGCAGGTGCATATGCCCCGGCACAACCTCGTTAAAGGAATTCACAATGCCCACCAGCGGCCGGTTAATCTCCTCCGGCGTCAGTCCCAATGCGTAAAGCAATGAACGTTGAGGCGAGCGCATATAGCCCTCTTTCATCTCACAGCTTTTTAAATCAGTTTTTATTTCAACCATGCTAACCACTCCCAATTTTTAATATTGCTTAATAATCAAATTAACTATTTTCTGCCTGCCACCCATTTTAGCCCCCAATGAAAGGCCTCGTCCATTGGCTTATGATTTTTGAAAAACCGAATAACCTTTTCCACGCTAAAGGTTTCATTGTTATAGTTCTCCAACAATGCAATAGCGCACATAGGCAGATTAGAGCCATATTCGTCCATACGCACGATAATCTCCTGGCTTCCAGGGCATTTCACCGAAACAACACCTTGCGCCTCCGCCCATTTAGCAGCGCCCTTGTATATAAATGTATAAATTAAAATACGCTTAATTTGCGCAAGCATAGCGCCATTTACCCGAAGATTTTCTCCACCAGCGGAGGCTCCGCTTCTATCATCACCATCCAATGCAATAAACGGCGGATTATTCAAGCTGCCAAAAGCCTTGCCAAGGGCCTGGACGCATCCTTTCTGACCATTTTTCAGTTCATATAAACAACCCAAATCCAAATCAATGGCCCTAGACTGCGAACCGAAAAGTCCTCCTTTAGCAACAGGCTGTTGCCAATTCAAATTAATCAATATTTCACCCAAGCTGGCGTTGCTATTTTTGCGCAGGTTCACTTTTTCCCCTTTTCGCAGCTCCACTTTCTGAGGAATATTTTGGGGCGGAGATGAAAGTTGAGGTTGAGGTTTTGGTTGGGGCTGAGGCTGGGGTTGCGGCTGTGCTTCCATCTCTTCACCGCCATAAAACCGCAGCAAATCGCCAAGGCCGCCGTTAAAACCATTGGCCACTGCCGCAAAACGCCAAACATCCTTTTTATAAATTTCAATAGCAATAATTGCCTTTTCACTGTGAAAATCATTACCACTCATTCGCAGTTCTATTAGCTGCTGACCATTTTGTCCTATTGACACTACGTGCGAAGTTATATCCCCCATTGTACCATTACCATCAATACTGACAGTAAACACCAATTTATTGATGGAAGTAGGCAGCTGAGCAAGCTTTAACACAAATTTGGCCCCTTGTCCATCCGCGGAATATACAACCTCACCATTAGGCGACTGCACCTGATTATAAAACACCATATAACGGTCTTCTGAAAGTTTGCCAGCTTCATCCACGCCAAAGCAGCTGTAGTCATATACCGAACTGCCGGCAACATTCATTAAAACCTCAACATTTTGGTTCAAATCCACATATTTATCCAGTTTATCTCTTGTGCCACGTTGAATATTCACAGCGTCCCTCCATATCTGCTATATTTAATATTTACAACAATATTTAAAAACAATCGCACCATAGAAGCAAAATTATTTTATGTATATCATTATGGTATCCATTAAAATGCGGTTATATTGTTGTCATAAGAGCTAATCAGTCACATTATACCATGGTCATATATAAAAAGCAAATAAAATCAGCTGCAACATCGATTTTATCTGCCTTTCATATCATATTAAGCGGCTCCACATCAACAGCCAGATTGGCCTCCTTAGGCAACGGCAAAGCCGCCACCGCCTGCCGAACCACAGCGCGGGCCAACGCCAAATCCGGGCTTTTCAGCAAGATTTGCAAACGGTGCCGATCCTTAATTTTAGCCTTTGGGCAAGGCTTCGGCCCCCAATACTGCACAGCGGCAGTCGGCCTGTCCTCCAACGCTTGCTGCAACAAAAAAGCCAGGCGGCGGCCAATATCCTGCGCCAGCCACAAATTGGTTGCGCTGATAACCAACCTAATCAACGAACAAAACGGCGGATAAGCCGCCAGCTCCCGGCGCAAAATTTCCTGTTGATAAAAAGCCTGATAATCCTGCCGGGCAGCCGCCTGCAAAATATCCGAATCCGGCTGATAAGTTTGCACGACAACCTCGCCGGCCGCCCCCTCGGCCCGGCCAGCCCGTCCGGCCACCTGGCAGGTCAGCTGAAAGGCCCGCTCGCCGCTGCGCAAATCCGGCATATGCAGGGCAATATCCGCCGCCACCACGCCCACCAGCGTAAGATGCGGAAAATCCAACCCCTTGGCAATCATCTGAGTGCCCACCAAAACATCAATCTGCCCGGCCAACATCGCTTGATAAACCTGCTCGTAACTGCCGCGTTGAGCCGTCACATCCCGGTCCAGCCGGGCCACTTTGGCCTCCGGCAACAGAGCCTGCACCGCCTCCACAATCTTCTGGGTGCCCGCGCCAAAAAAGCGAATAGCCGCAGAGCCGCACTTAGGGCAGCTGGCAGGCGTGGGCAATGTTTGTTCGCAGTAGTGGCATTTCAAAACCTCGTCGCCAATGTGATAAGCCATCGCCACGGAACAATGCGGGCATTCCACCACATAACCACAGTGTCGACAAGAAACAAAGGATTCATAACCGCGTCGGTTCAAAAACAACAAGCTTTGCTTGCCAGCCTGCCAGTTGGCCCGCAGCTTTTGCTGCAAAAGCCGGCTGAAAACGCTGTTGTTGCCAGCGCGAAACTCCTGGCTCATATCCACCAGCTGCACGCCGGCCGGCCGGCCGGCCACCCTTTGCGGCAGTTGGCAAAGCAAATAATCGCCCCGCAAAGCCTTAAAATAGCTCTCCACATCCGGCGTGGCGCTGCCCAACACCAGGCCTGCGCCGGTCAGACGGCAACGCTCCTCCGCCAACACCCGCGTGTGAAAGCGCGGCGCATTGTCCTGCTTGTAGCTAGCCTCATGCTCTTCGTCGATCACCAGCAAGCCCAGCCGGGGCGTGGGCGCAAAAACGGCGGAACGCGCGCCAATCACCAAATCATAACGCCCTTGAGCAATGCCCAACCAAGCCGCCCGGCGTTCCGCCGCCGTCAGACCGGAATGTAGCACGGCCACCCCACCGCCAAAGCGTTGCTGAAAAACCCGCACCGTTTGCGGGGTCAGGGCAATTTCCGGCACCAAAATAATGCTCTGACGACCAGCCTGCCGCTGTTCCTCCGCCAGGCGCAAATAAATTTCCGTTTTGCCGCTGCCCGTCACCCCGTGCAACAACACCGGCTTTTTAGGGCTATCATTATTATATGAAGCAAAATTTTCCCGGATTTCCGCCAAGGCCCGTTTTTGGTCTGGGCTCAGCTCCGGCCGAGGCTTTGGCGCAACTGACGGCTCGCCCTCCCAAATCAGCTCCTCGGTCAGCTGAAGCAGGCCGCGCTCCGCCAGGGTGCGCACCGTGGCCAGGCTGGCCCCGGTTTGCTCCAACAGCTCCGGCAAAGACAGCGGCCCACCGGCGGCTTGCAAGCAGGACAACACTCGCTTTTGCTTAACGCCGCGCAGGCCGGCCCAATCAGCCTCCTCCGACGTCAACTGCGCCAAACGCCGGGTTTGAGTCCGCGGCATTTTGCCAGTTAAATACATCCCCGCCGGCAACATTGCCTGCAACATACTAACCCAACTGCACAGGTAATATTCCGCCGCAAAGCGGGAAAGAGCCAGCAAATCCGGGCCAAACAGCGGCTGCGAACTGATAACCCGGCGCAAAGGCTTAATTTTTTCCGGCGGCCAATCCACCGCGTCAGCCTCCTCCACCACAATGGCCTCCAAACGTTGGCTGGCAAAATCCACCTCCACAATTTGGCCCAAATGCACCTGGTCAGCCAGCTCCGCCGGCACGCTGTAATAAAATATCCGATTTAACGCAGTCGTCTTTTTATTGACGACCACTCCCACAAACCGCATTTCCACAAACACATTACAGGGCTAAACGATAAATAGCCTCAGCGTCGGCGGCCGTCAACTTTTTGAAATTGCCCACCGTTGGGCCGTTGGAAGCAACCAACAGCTCCACCAGCTCAGGAATAGACTCTTCCGGCACGTCCAAATGCGCCAGCTTGGTGGGCAAACCCAAACCGCGCAAAAACTCCTGATAACGCTCAATGCCGGCCAAAGCCATCTGCCGTTTGTCATCGCTTTCCGGCACCTCCCAAACATTGGCCGCCAGGCGAGCAAAACGCTCCACATCCTCATCCAGGCAGTAGCGCATCCAGGCCGGGAAAATCACCGCCAAAACCGCGCCGTGAGCGGAATCAAACAAAGCGGAAATCTGGTGCGCCAAAGCGTGGCTGGCCCAGTCCTGCTCCCGTCCCACACCGCAAATATTGTTATGCGCCAGCATACCGGCCCACATAAGGTTAGCCTGCGCTTGGTAATCCTCATTGTCGATAATCACCCGCATAGCCACATCCTTAACAGCCAGCAAAACGGCCTCGCACATGCGGTCGGTCACCGCATTGTCCGGCGTTTTACTAAAATAACGCTCCAAAATATGCGACATCATATCCGATATACCGCAGGCGCTTTGATATTTAGGCAGAGTAAAAGTCAACTGCGGGTTCAAAATAGCAAACTGCGGGCGCAAGCAATCCGCCTTGGTGCCCTTTTTGATTTTATTCTCCTCATCAGTAATCACCGTGTTGGGCGAGCCCTCGCTACCGGCCGCCGGAATAGTCAGCACCACGCCCAACGGCAAAGCCTCCTCCACCGGCTTACCGCGGTAAAAATCCAGAAAATCGCCGCCATAAGGCGCACCCATAGCCACCGCTTTGGCCGTATCAATCACGGAGCCGCCGCCCACCGCCAGCAGAAAATCAACTCTGGCCTCTCTGGCCGCCTCAATCGCCTTATAAACAAACGAGCTGCCGGGGTTAGGCTGCACGCCGCCCAGCGTCACACAATCCACACCGGCCGCGTCCAAAGAATCCACAACCTCATGCAAAACGCCGCTACGCAGCACAGAACCGCCGCCGTAAAGCACCAAAGCCCTTTTACCGCCGCATTGGGCCACATATTTGCCGGCTCTTTTGTGCGTATCCATACCAAAAATAAACTGGGTGGGACTTTTAAATGTAAAATTTTCCATAACTTAGCAACTCTCCCTTAAATAAATTTCCAAACAAACTTATTAAAAATTTGGCTTAATCAAAATATTTTTCATAGTAAACATCGCTTTGCAACCAACGGTAAATAATAGCCGCCCCCTCGCCTCTGGTAATCAGTTTGTTAGGCGCAAACGTATCCGGCGCAACGCCATGCATAATCCCCAGGCGATACAAATTGCCCACGGCGGTTCTGGCCCAAGCGTAGCCCTGCTGCATATCAACATAGGGCAGCTCCGCCGCCAAATCGCCGCCGCCAATAATCCGGTTCAACATCACGGCCGCCTCCGCCCTGGTGATATAAGCGTCCGGCCGCACCGTACCGTCCGTGTAACCGGAGAGCAGGCCGCGGGCCGCCGCCTTATAAATATCATCATAAGCCCAATGGCCGGTGGCAATGTCTGTGTAAAGCTTATCCGCCAGCGCACCGTCCGGCAGTGGAGCCACCCGGTCCAACGCCCGGTTCAGCAGGGCCGCAAACTGAGCGCGCGTCAGGTTTTCGCCCACGCCAAAGTAACTTTCGGAAAGGCCGTTCACCAACGGCGGCGTGTTGTAGTACAAACCAAGCACCGCCTCCGCCGCCCAATGGTTGGTTAAATCCGTAAAGGGCGAAATCACCGAGTACAGGGCCAGCTCGGAGCTATAGCTAATCAATGGAGCCGCCCCCTGATAATTGTAAATAACACTGTTATTATCCGGCAGATATTCACAGGTGTAAATCAAGCGGTGGGAATTCACAATATTCGCAAAGCGGGACCAATCCGTCATCTGGCCGGAAGAGTCGCCATCTCTATAGGAAAAGGTGGGGTCGGCCACCAACCAGCCCACGCCTTTTATGTAAAATTCCACCCAATTATGCCGCAGTCTGTCCGCGTTGATATGCCCCTTGGGGCTTAAAAAAGCATTGTCCAACTGCACTGTTGGGTCATACAAAAAGCCGCCGCACACTCTGGCCGGAATGCCCATTGCCCGCAAGGTGGCCGCATATAAATTGGCATAATCCACGCAGTTGCCACTGCCCTGCGCATAGGCAGCCTGAGCAGAACGGCTTTCACGCTCCGTGTTGTCATAGGTTAAATAACCGTTGACGGCAGAAAACAACAAGCGCGCCTGCAAATAGGGGTTAGCGGAGGCCGCCGTGGCAGCTTTGGCAAAAGAAATAATTTCCGACGAATCAGAATTTATCTCATCAGAGGGCGCTAAATAAACATCCAAGCCCTCCAGCTCCAAGGCGGAATCCTGCTCGCTCACATCGTAAGTGACGCAATAATTCTGCACTGCCACCCGCTGCACCAGTTCCACACTTTGGCCAGCCGGCAGTTCTTCAATCAAATAATGAGCCGTGCGGCTGCCATCGGCTGCCTGATCAATGCTTTGCGGCTGAGGAAAAAGTTCCTCTCCCAACACATCCTGCCAATGCACGCTTTGGTTAGAGGCCAGCGGCACCTCAAGATTGATGTTTCGGATGAGCCGGGAGCTGCGGTTTTCCACCCGCACAGTGTTAATAACCGTGTAAATTCGCCCGCCGTCCCGCTGCACATAAGCCGCCGAGCCGTCCTCCGCCCAGGCTGGCGCAGGCCAAAGCAGCAAACAAAACCAGGCCAGGCCAAAGCCCAGCAGCAGGCGGCCCACTCTAATTTTCTGAAGCATACAAAAACTCCTTAGCACAACAAACCTATCTAAAAACCTAAAACTATCAAAACCAACTTAAAATATCAATAATTACTTTATTTCTTTTTTATTATATCATATCTTTTTTAAAATTTCAAACATTTACGGCAATTCTCCAAAAGATACCTTAAATTTAAAAAGCAAATCAACTATCCGCCACCCTAAAAGACGCGGCTAGTTGAAATGGTTCTCACTAAGCTCTGTCTGCATACACTAAAGTGGACTTGCCAATCGCTAAGTGTTCACACACAATTTATAGCGGCGTTTTCAAACCAAACGCCGTTATAAATTGTTCCTAAAAAAAGCTAGCTTTGGCAAACAAAATATGCTATGATAATATAAGCTTAAAAGTTAAAGGAGCGTGCAAAAGCAAATGAGCAAACGCAAAAAACGCAAAGGCGGCCGGGAAGAAAACAAAACCACCTGGCAGATTATCAAGGACTTGTTCCTCAACCCCTTTGAATATCGCCGCAGCAACAAAAATTTGGGCAAAATTTTGGGCGGAATTTGCCTGTTTTTAGCTATTTGTTTGCTGTTTTACATGACTGGCAACAATTTTTAACCCAAACACGGCCGAGCTCAGCCTCAGCTGAGCTCAAATAATCCGGTGTAAAGCTGATAGTAACGTCCCTTTTGACGCAACAGTTCAGCGTGGTCGCCCCGCTCAATAATTTGGCCGCCCTCAATCACCAAAATGGCGTTGGCATTGCGCACAGTAGAAAGACGGTGGGCAATCACAAACACGGTGCGGCCCTCCATCAAGCTATTCATACCCTTTTCAATCAACGCTTCCGTGCGGGTGTCGATTGAACTGGTGGCTTCATCCAGCACCAAAACCGGCGGATTGGCCACGGCGGCGCGGGCAATCGTCAAAAGCTGCCGTTGCCCCTGCGATAAATTGCCGCCGTCGCCGCTGATAATCGTGTCATATCCCTGCGGCAGCTGGCGGATAAAGCCATCTGCATTGGCAAGCTGAGCGGCGGCCTCAACCTCCGCGTCGGTGGCGTCCAGCCGGCCGTAGCGAATATTATCGCGGATACTACCGGAAAACAAGTGGCTATCCTGCAAAACAAAAGCCAAGGAGCGGCGTAAGTCCGCTTTTTTTATTTGCTTAATATCAATGCCGTCAAACAAAATGCAGCCCTGCTCAACATCATAGAAACGATTTAGCAAATTTGTGATGGTGGTTTTGCCAGCGCCGGTGCTGCCCACCAGCGCAATCTTTTGGCCCGGCTTGGCGTAAAAGCTGACGTTGTGCAGCACGGTCTTTTCCGGCGTGTAGCCAAAAGTCACATTCTCCAGCCGCACCTCGCCCCGCACCGGCTGGCGATCGCCATCCGCCTGCCGCCACTGCCACTGTTGGCCGTCTTGCAGCAGCCGCACCTGGCCGTCGTCCTGCTCCGGCTGCTCATCCAGCAACGCAAAAATGCGCTCAGCCCCGGCCAAAGCCAGCAGCACATTGTTAAACTGTTGGGAAATCTGAGTCACCGGCTGGGCAAATTGCCTGGTCAGCTGCAAAAAGGCCGCAATAGCGCCCAAATCCAGCCAGCCGTAAACTGCCAGCACCGCACCCAGCACGGCAGTCAGAGCATAATGCAAATAGGAAAGATTCATCATCACCGGCATCAGAATATTGGCAAAGGTGTGGGCATTGGTGGAAGCCTGGCAAAGCTCCAGATTCAAACGGTCAAAATCCTGCTTGCAGGCCTGCTCATGTTGAAACACCTTGATGACCTTCTGGCCGCCAATCATTTCTTCCACATAACCGTTTAAGCTGCCGATAGCCGCCTGCTGCCGCTTAAAGTAAAAACCGCTACGCCGGCCAATCAAACGCACCGCCAGCAGCATCAAAGCCAACATCAGCAAAACCAGCAATGTGAGAGCAGGGCTTAAAATCAGCATAGCCGCCAGCACACCAAGCAGCGTAACAGCGGAAGCCAAAAACTGCGGCAACCCCATGCTCAACAAATCGTGCAGCGCGTCGGTATCGTTGGTGTAAAGGCTCATCACCTCGCCGTGTGGGTGAGCGTCGAAATATTTCAGCGGCAGGCTTTGCATATGCCGGAACATATCCCGCCGGATATTAGCCAGCGTGTTGGTGGAAATCACCAGCATTAATCGGTTGTAGATAAAGGTGCAGGCTGCACCCAACAGATAAATGCCGCCCATCAAGGCCATCAAACGCGCAAAACCGGAGAGATCCGGGTTTTGCTGGCCCACAAACGGCAAAATATAATTGTTGAACAGCGGTTTCAAATAGTAACTGCTGGCCACTGCCGCCGCGGAACTGCCCAAAATGGCCAGCAGCACCAAAAACAGGCGCAACCGATAAGGCCGCATAAGCGCCAACAGCCGCAACAGCGTTCCCCGCAAATTGCCGGGGCCTTTTTTGTAGCCCTTTGGTAAATCTTTTTGAGTCTCCTTATTTGTTTCAGCCGCCAATTTCCGCCACCCCTTTCTGCACAAAATTCTGTTGTGAGCAGCTTTGCTGCGAACTGCTTTGCTGCGAATAGTAAACCTCCTGGTAAATATGGTTGTTGGCCAGCAATTCAGCGTGCGTGCCCACGCCGTCAATGCGGCCGCCATCCAGCACCACAATCTTATCCGCCTCCTGCACCGAAGCGATACGCTGAGCCACAATCAGCGTGGTAACTTTGCGGCTGCGGCTTTCCGCCGCCAAAGCCTGACGGATTTGCTTATCCGTGGCCGTATCCACCGCGCTGGTGCTATCATCCAAAATAATCACCGCTGCCTGACGCAGCAAAGCCCGGGCAATGCACAAACGCTGCTTCTGCCCACCGGAAAGGTTCACGCCGCCCTGCCCCAACATTGTTTGATAACCCTGCGGCAGGCTGAGAATAAAATCATGCGCCGCCGCAGACCGACAGGCCGCCTCAACCTCCGCCTGGCTGGCCTCAGGATTACCCCAGCGCAAGTTTTCCAAAATTGTGCCGGAAAACAGTAAATTCTTTTGCAGAACAATGGCCACCTTGGAGCGCAGCTCCGCCAGGCTTTGCTGCTGCACATCCACGCCGCCCAGCAACACCCGGCCGGAGCTAACGTCGTAAAGCCGGGGGATTAGCTGCACCAGGCTGGATTTGCCGGAACCAGTGCCGCCGATAATGCCCACCGTTTCGCCGGCGGCAATCCGCAGATTGATATTTTGCAAGGCCGGGCCGCCCGCGCCCGGATAGCTGAAGCTGACATTTTCAAAAACCACCTCGCCAGACTGCGCCGGCAAAGCCTGCGCCGGCTCCGCCATCCCGGACGGCTCCTCCAAAACCTCCACAATTCGGCTAACCGAAGCTCGCGACAAAATTAAATTTACGGCAATCATCGCAATCATCATCACGGACATTAAAATCTGAGAAATATAACTGATGAAGCCCATCAAATCCCCCAGCAGCATATCCCCAACGATAATCATATTGCCGCCAAACCAAGCCGCCGCCAGCATACAACCATACATCACCAGCTGCATTAGCGGCATCGTGCAGATAATCAAGCCCTCGGCCCGAAAGCTGGCCGCCCGCAGCTCATCAATGCTTTTGTCAAACAGCGCAATCTCATAATCTCCACGCACAAAAGCCTTAACCACCCGGATAGCCGTTAAATCCTCCTGAGTGCGGTCATTCAGCTTATCATATTTGGTCAGCAATATCTTAAAGCGACCAAAAGCCTTGCTGGAAATCCAAAATATAGCGCCGGCCAACAAAGGCAAAGCCGCCAGAAAAATCAAAGCCAGCCGGGCGTTGATGTAAAAAGCCATAGCCGCCGCACAAATCAACATCAACGGCGCCCGGAAAAGAATTCGCAACCCCATCATCAAAGCCATCTGCGTATTTGTAACGTCCGTGGTCAAGCGAGTTATCAGAGAGGGCGTACTGAATTTGTCCAGCTTGGCAAAAGAGAATCCCTGAATTTTGGCAAAAATCCGCTCCCGCACATTTTTGGCAAAACCCATTGCTCCCACAGCCGCGCTGCGCCCAGCCAACACGCCAAACAGCAGCGATAAGCAAGCCAACGCCACCATCAAAGCGCCCATCCGCCAAATATAAGCCAAATCGCCCTCTCCCGCCAAGCCTACATTAACAATTTGGGCCATCACCAACGGGATAAGAATTTCCATCAAAACCTCGCCCACAATAAACAGCGGCGTTAAGGCCATTGGCAACCTAACCCCCTGCGCACATGGCAGCAGCTTTTTCAGCATTGTATCATCGCTCCTTGCACCGGCCCAAAGTAGCCGGCCTATATATTTTTCTTATAGCTTTATATAAAATTTTCATATAAGCAAAATCATTGACTTGCAACAGTTTTTACTATATAATAATTATAGCCTTTTGCCTATGATTTATCTAGGCTTTTGGTCTTTTATTTTTCTGAAAATTAAGGAGGCTTCACTCTAATGCCTATCAAAATTCCCAACGATTTACCGGCCAGACCAATTCTGGAAAACGAGCATATTTTTGTGATGACGGAAACTCGCGCCTTAACACAGGATATTCGCCCGCTACGCATTGGCATTGTAAATTTGATGCCCACCAAAATTGCCACAGAAACCCAACTGCTGCGCTGTTTGGCCAACACACCGCTACAAATTGAGGTGGATTTGATTCACACCCAAAGCTACACCGCCAAAAACACCTCGGAAGAACACCTTTCCGCTTTTTATCGCACTTTTGAGGACATCAAAAGCGAAAATTACGACGGTATTATCATCACCGGCGCGCCGGTGGAAAATATGCCATTTGAGGCAGTGGAATATTGGCCGGAGCTTTGCCAGATTATGGAATGGACGCAAACTCACGTACACAGCACCATGCACATCTGCTGGGCCTCGCAAGCCGGCCTTTATTATCATTACGGCGTGCCCAAGCAGCAGCTGCCCGGCAAACTAAGCGGTATTTACAGCCACCAGCTGTTAAACCCCAAAGCCCGATTGTTCCGCGGTTTTGACGAGGAATATTATGCACCCCATTCCCGCCACACGCAATCCGACCCTGAAGCCATTGCCAATGTACCGCAGTTGCGCGTGCTGGCAATTTCGCCCCAAGCTGGCATTCATATCGTCAGCGACCAGGAAAGCCGCCAGTTCTTTATCAGCGGCCATTCCGAATACGACCTCTACACGCTACGGGACGAATACCAGCGCGACCTGGCCAACGGACTGCCGGTGCAAATTCCCCTGAATTATTTTCCCCAAAACGACCCAAACCAAAAACCGGTCAACCACTGGCGGGCCCACGCTAACCTGCTGTTCACCAACTGGCTAAACTATTATGTTTACCAAACCACTCCCTACGATTTGGAGCAAATTTGAAAAATCAGCAACTTTATTGTTTTTGAGGGGTACAAGCTGTCGTAAAACAGCCAGTACCCCTCAAATTTTTTGCAAAAAGGTTATTACTCTGCGATTATACTATTAAAATATAAACCTAATATAAACTGGATGCTTAATGATTTTTGTTAGCGTCGTAAACTGCTTCCGTACCGTAGGCCTCCATTCGGTTTACCATTTCCGGCGTCACCCGCTCAATATCCGAAAGCCCCTCCAAGCCATCCATAGAGGGCTGACTGGCCTGGGAGCTGGCTCCGCTAGGCTGAACCGCTTGAGTGGCAGGTGGATTAACCGCCGCCCAACTTGCGCCAAGCCGAGCCGGACGACCGTCAGCCAAATGACCATCCGTGGCCGGCGGCGTTTGTTTATCCAAATTTTGCAGCAATTCATTTTCTTTATTTGTATCCATAATTAAAGCCTCTTTTCTTTTTTGTTTATTAGGATGGCATAAAAGGCCGCTTTTTATCCCAAAATAAACAATAAAAAATCCTAAACAAATAAAGGATTTTATTTGTTTTTGTAGAAATATATTGTTTTGACGAATTATAGTATAATGTAAACCTCAAAGAAGCCAAACTGAAAGCGCAGGCTGATTTGCTTGCCCAACAGCAAACACCATAGCGCAATTTGTTGTGATAAGGTAAAACAACCTTATCCATATGATACCATTATTAGCAGCAAAGCGAGGATTAAATTAATGAAAAGCAACACCAACCGGCCGATATTTTCTTACCAATTCAAAAAATTTTTAGCCCTATTTCTGCTGATGTTTATGCTGATTGTGCCAGGCAAAATCACTTTGGCCAGCACCATCCAAATTTTTATTAATGAAGAACTTTTGCTAACAGACGTTGAGCCGCAGCTGATTAGCGGACGCACTTATTTACCCTTGCGCGCCTGTGCCGAGGCCTTAAACGCCACTTTGGACTATGACAGCGCCAGCAAAAAAATCACCATTATGCATGAGGGCACGGAAATTAACCTGACAGTGGGCCAAACCACGGCCAGCATTAACGGTCAGGAATATACCATTGACGCCAAACCCTTTCTAATGAACGATTTCACACTGGTGCCGGTGCGCTTCATCAGCGAGGCCCTGCACTGTCTGGTTGAATGGGAGCCGCAAACCCTCTCTGTTTTCATTTACACCGATTCTGACACACCAATACACGCCGGTCAATTCACCCCATCTCCAGATGAGAGTATTCCCCAGGTTGAAAACATTGCCATTGAAGCCTTGCAGCAAATCAACAATGTCCGCCAGCAAAAGAAGCTGGAAACCTTTATCACCCTAGGCGAGCTGGTATCTATTGCAGAGGAACACAGCAAAGATATGGCGGAAAACGCTTATTTTGCCACTAATTCCCCCAGCCAGGGCAGCCCAGCCAAACGGGCCCAGGCTTTCAACCTGCAAGGCCCCTCGGAGATTATTGCCAAAGTCAACTATGATTTAAGCAATGTTTCTTCCGCCGTTAACGCTTGGCTGAACGACCCAACCACCAACGCCATTCTGCTTAATCCTTCGGCCTCTTACATTGGCGTTTCCGCCTATCGGGTTCCTGGCAGCAACGAAGTTTACCTAACGGCAGAAGTGCTACCAACCCGCGCCTACTTCATTGATACTCCGCAGCACCTAACCACCAGCGAAGCCAAACTAACCTTTAATGGCCGCAGCACAGCCCGACAGGAAGTTATCACCATCTACAAGCTTTCCAACAGCAGCCAATCAATGTACAGTGCGAAAAAAAGTCAAACCGTAACCGTCAACAACACCTACTTTTTCAGTGATATTGAGCTTTGGGAACCAGGCTCCTATGTTATTAACATTGCCAACTGCAACATTTACGTTACTTATAAATAAATGCCCTAATTATGAGGTGATTTTTTGTCCAAGAAACTAACCCGCGTTGATATAGCCATTTTCAACTTTTGTAACAAAAAACTAAAATGCCGATTGTTAGACTGGATTATGCCAATTTTTACACATTTGGCAGGTTTTGCCTCAGTGGTTGGTATTTGCCTCTATTTTATGCTTTTTATTCCCTCAGTGCCTGGCACCAACATTTTGGGTGCAGTATTTTTCGCTCAGTTCTCGGCTCAAAGTATTAAATTTATCTGCAAAAGAGTACGCCCGCACATCAAATTGCCAGACGTCAACATCTTCAGCAAATTAATGCAATATGACCCATCCTTTCCAAGCGCCCACACTGCCACCATCACTGCTTTGGCTGGCGTTGTCACACTTCTGCACCCTTGGGCCTTTCCTTTGTTGTTGCCTGTTTGTGCTCTGGTTGGCCTTTCCCGCATCTATCTAGGCCAACATTATCCCAGCGACGTCCTTTTTGGCGCTATTATCGGTTGCATTTCAGCTGAACTTTCCTGCTTAATTTTTTAACAAAAAACCCTTGCAAAAATCGCTCGAATATGCTATCATTTTATGACAGCAATATTTTGGAAGCGTATCGAAGTGGTCATAACGAGAACGACTCGAAATCGTTTTGGCGTGATGAGCGCCACGTGGGTTCGAATCCCACCGCTTCCGCCACTTACAAGCCTGTCTTATGCCGAAGCATTGGGCAGGCTTTTCCCTTGCCCAAACAGAGCTCCAGCCACACTTCCGGTCTGAATCTGCGCCGACATATCAAGGTGAGCATAAATGTCCGCCGTTGTGCTGAATGTGGAATGACCCAGCCATACTTGAATTTGCTTCATTGGCACGCCATTAGCCAGTAACAGACTGGCGCAGGTATGCCGCAAATCATGGAAGCGTATTTTCTTCAAACCAAATTTCTTTATCAGATAGGCAAAATGCTCCGTTACAAAATTCGGCCTGAACAACTTACCCGTCTGGTCTACGCAGATATATTCCCGATAATCCTTACAGTAGCCCTCCTTGAATACCTTTTGCATAAACTCCTGCTTTTCTTTCTCCTGCAACAGCAGCTCCTCAATAACCGGCAGCAAAGGCAGAGTTCTGATACTTGACTTGGTTTTCAGCACATCTTCACCTACCGGCACAAATTTGCCGTCCACTTTGGCTTCGATGATTTTGTGATTGATCGCCAGAGTTTTCTCCTGAAAATTCACTGCCTCCCATTTAAGCCCCAGCACCTCGCTGCGCCGCAAACCATAATATGCCGCTATCTTAATTGGAAGCTCCAACGGATCACCCTCAATCACCTTGAACAGCTCCAGCATTTCCGCTTCCGTATAATGAGCTGCCTGATAGTGGTTCTTTTTTGGCTTATCCACGCTATCTGCCGGGTTTCTGGGTATCATCTCTTTCTTAACCGCACTATGCAAGACTTTCCGCAACACTGCGTGGTAATGAATCACGGTGTTGGTGGTAAAGCCCTCGTCCAGAATTATCTGATAAAAATCCTGTATCTGACTGGCCGTTAACTCGCCCAGAGTAACTCCCAACTCCCGGAAATACTTATCCAGCCTGGCATCAATCATATTGCGATAGCTATGGTATGTTGAATAGGCTATTGTGGGCTTCACCATATTCAGCCATTTTTGCAAGTAATCGGCTAACAATATTTCAGCCTCGCTGTGATTTGCCCTTATTTCCTCCTCCTTTTCATATTCCTCAATCAGGCGGTTCAGCTCGGCCTCCGCTTTCCGCTTATTACCCCGGATTGGAATACCCAGCGGTATCCATTTGGGCTTACGCTTACCATCCACCTTGAGATTTAGCACCGCATAAAATTTGTCATTCTTGATTTGCAAGCATCCTGTCAATGTTCTTTCCTCCAATCCATAAAATTTGCCTGCTGCTGACAACCAAAACATATCACAACTAGCTCGAAAAAGCCAGCTTTATTGCGATAAAACCTGCTAAGCAGTCTTATTTTTATCAGGCAGCACATTTCCTGTTAGATAGGCGATAACGCTCACCTTGGGTATTTTATATGAGCGGCCAACCCTGACACTAAAGATCTCGCCATTAGCCAGCATTTTATAGGCCAGCTTTTTGCTGATACCGCCCAGCATTTTGCATAGCTCCGGTACGGAAACTACGTCTGGATATTTTTCAAACATCTTATCACACTCCTTTTCAATTCATTCATTTTTTCATTTACCAAATTAACGATGCAGAAAGTCATCTTTTTTGCCCAGGTTTTTGCCGTTCTACCTCGAATCAGTTCCTGCCCCAAATATTTCAGCGGCGTTTTCTTCCTCCGGCTAGCTCATCTGCCCACACATTTATTGCTGCAGAGTCCTGGCCTGCTCCAAGAAGGAGTATCACTTCAAGACGGTCATTCAGCTTTCAAAGAACATTAGAGGAGTTATCTAAAAATCTATATTATCCCCTTATACCCCCTCCCGGATAACAGGCAAGTGGATAACATTTTTATAAAAATTTTTTCGATTTTTTCAAAATAATTCTTCCACTCTATATCTCATTTCAGATATATAGATTCTGGCTAACAGATTTTGAAAATTATTAAGATATTTTCTCCCCTAATCCCCCTCCCGAATACCGGGTAGATGAATACCCAAGTTTTGAAAAATGTTTAGATACAAAAAACCTATGTAAACAATTTCGTCAAGTGTTTACATAGGTAAAATGAATAAAATACCGCTATATTTTTATTCTCAAAAATTTTAGATTAAAGAGCATGAATAACATGTATTAACTCATTGATTATTTTTTCAGCGTCACTGCATTTATTGTCCTTTCCAAAAGAGATTCTAATAGTTCCTTTTGCGTAGTTATCTTCCAAACCAATTGCAGTTAAAACATGAGAAATTTCTGTTTTCACACTATTACAGGCAGAGCCAGTGGAAATTTCAATTCCCTGTAAATCTAAACGATGTAGTAATTGCTCTCCAGAACAGCCTTTAAATGATAAACTCAACAGACCAGGAAGCCCATTTTCGATTCCGTTACGAATATAATCGATACCGCACTTATTTAGTCGTTCAACAATTATTCTTTCCAAATTATATAAGTGAGCAATATTATTCTTTATATTCTCGCAGTTTTTTTGTAAAGCAACTGCCATACCTACAATCCCTGCCACATTCTCAGTACCTGCTCGCATTGTAAATTCCTGAGAACCACCATTTAAATATGAACAAATTGACGTTCCATTTCGAATATATAGAAAACCTACACCTTTTGGACCATTAAACTTATGTGCCGAAGCAGACAACATATCAACACCTAAATCCTGTACATCAATAGGTATATGCCCCACTGCTTGTACAGCGTCTGTATGAAATAATGCACCATAAGAATGAGCCATTGTAGACAATTCCTTTATTGGCTGAACTGTACCAATTTCATTATTTGCAAACATAACAGACACAAGACGAGTTGTATTAGTTATATACTTTTCTAAAATATCTGCTTTTATTAAACCTGCCTTTGTAGGCCACATATATGCAACAGGATATCCAAGATACTCTATAGCAGCACAGGAATTCAAAACAGCATGATGCTCAAAAGCAGATGTTATCATTGCTCGTTTTTCTTTATCTGCAAATGCCAAACCTTTTATAGCCCAATTATCACTTTCCGTACCACCAGATGTAAAGTAAATCTCTTCCGGCAATGCATTTATACAATCTGCAATCATCTGTCTTGCCTTTTTTAATGCTGCTTTAGTTTTACGAGAAAACGAATAGGGTTGCGAAGCATTAGCATATTCATTCAACAAAAACGGTAACATTGCTTCGTAAGCATCTTTATCTAATTTAGTTGTTGCAGCATTATCTGCATAAATCATCTTTGACTCCTTATTTAAAAAGCACACAACCATCTTCTTTGAATTCTTCTATTTTAGCTATAATATCCTCTAAGGAAACTTCTAAGAAATCCGCTAGACAATCCAAACAATAAAAAGATATAATATCTTCGCCCAATAGTTTCTTACAAATACCTAATTCATCCTTAGATAATGGTTGTTTGCCACATGACACACAATAATTATTGAACATCTTTTAAAAATCCTCAATATCCGTTATTGTTAAATCAGGAACAGTTTTACCGCCAAACTCATCCGGGTCAAGAATACTAAGCTGCATTTTTATAATTGCTCGCATTTCTTTAGCTGGCTGTAAACAGTATTTATTAAAGTCAGCTGCCACAATATCTTCAACACATTGAACATTTGGAAATAACAATTTCAAATAGGCCGTACATATTCTTTTTATTGCCTCAGTATCTCTCGTATCAGACTTTTCCGGTACTATTACCAAAGAATCAACAACAGCACGATAAGTTGGATCATCACGCAATTCATGCATAATAGTTGAAAAATACTCTGAATTTAAAGCCCAACCACAAATTTTTAAATCATCATTCATGCGAGGCAAATCCCATCCTTTTAAGAACCCATGGAAACGATCAATTAAGGCGCTTTCATGAAAAACATTTGGCAATTCCACAAACATATTCCCATATTCATTCATCGAATTGGCCGGAATATTGCCTAAAAGGATTATACCTGAATCTGCTGCTCCCTCATGATTACCAACAGTGTATTTACCATTTTCCATATAGCCTTTTAATGCACCACGCATTTCATCAACATCCGTAAAATTAATGGTTTGTACTTCATCTAACGCTACATAGTCATGACCAAAAACAAGTCCTTCTGTGCGTCTTGCCACATCATAAAACATTTTTGCTCTTGACATTGTTCCACCTGATGACAGCCAACCATAGCGACTAACCGAACCAAATAAATAAGATTTACCTGTTCCTTTAGGTGCCAATTCAATCATATTTAATCTTTTCTCAACAAAAGGAAGTAGACGCGTAATCATGGCTAACTTTTGTTTTTGTGTTTCGTAACCAGCCGCATTATAATCAATGGCTCCCAAAATAATATCAATCCACTCATTTAAAGTAAAGGATTCTCTGGCATATCTAAACTCATCCAAGTCAATAATGTATGGACAAAAATCTTGAAAGTTAATTAATTTGATTTTACCAGAAGTTCTATCATTTTCCGGAAATTGATATCCTAATTCTACAATACCCCAGTTTTCTTCTGCTTTTAATAATGAAGCACTGCACATTTCCCAAACATCTCTTGATATAATAGTATCTTTAAAAGAAAGACCAAAATCTGGTAATGAGAAAGATACGCCCTGCGTTTTAATGTCAATATTAACTGAAACTTTGGCTAAGAAACGTACTTGTTCCTGATATTGAACAATACGATTCATAATAGCTTTCCAATCTTCTTTTTTAGGAATAAACTCTTTGATAAAATCTGTTGCTCCTTCAACATCAATCTCACCATCGTCATCCTGAAAACGCTTTAGTACCCAATCTCGCATAAATGACGGTAACTTGAAAGATGAAATAAAGTTACTCTTCTGTAAATCCTTATAAACAACCATTTCATCAAAGCTATCTTTCAATCTTTCAATCATTTCTGATGACTGTAATCCATTCATATATCTACTCCATTCTTAAAACTTACAACAAATCTATTTCTCTTGTTTGTTTTTGAGCAGTAAAACTTAAATTTACAGACATATTCTTTTCTCCATCATAAACCTCTGCACGATATATACCTTTACGTTTAACTTTTGGTAATTCGAATTTGGCATGCTTTGCATCTGCCACAAATTCACCCTCAATAAATTCATCATTTATTTTAAGTCTTGGTTTTTGCAGAGGAATACTAGAATACAAAACTAAAACAGGGATTTCACGAGGACGTAATATAATTGTTGAATCAACAAAACAAATTTCAACATTTTCTGGCTGTCTTGTTAAAGTAATAACAGGTACCAAAACCTCTTCTAACGATGCACCACCATGCACCTCAACATTAGCACGACGTCCTCCCTTAAAACGTTCATAATTTGCTAGTATAACATAACCATCATCATAGGCAGCGTATTCTATACCAGGATCTTTTTCAGCTAAACAACAACGACCACTATGCTCTGTACCATCAGATATTTTAGGCAAAGCTTCATTTTCCTTGCCATAAAGCACCGCCAATCTACTAGCCCCATGATCTGCTACTATAATAGCCCTTTCTATTGTTCCCTGAACAAGCTGAGATTGAATTTTACGCAACTCTTCATCGATTATATCCAGTTCAACAAACAAGTGTAACGGTAACTTACATTTTTCATAATCGAAAACTTCACTATGGTGTTTCAATTCATCCAAGCCATCAATTTTGTTACAGGCATTTTCTGCAAAATATTGCAAAAATTCCTTGTTTTTTGTTGTAATTGATGGCAACTCACAACGACCAATAGAAAGCTCATAAACTAAATCATATTCTTTGCATTTTGCCAATATAAAAGATAGATACTCAACACCTAACGCATCAAAAAAGAATACTTGTGCACCTTTTCTATCCATATGTGAAATAATACTACTTCGTGATTGCAATTTATTATAAGGTCGATCTAATGCATATTTTTGGACCTGAGCCACAAAACCAGACTGCAAACGATTTGTTAACTTCTGTATTTTATAATTATGAAAATACCTCGTTAGCTCTGGTCTTAAATAGTCATCCTTATCAGATAAGCGAGTATTAATATTATCAAAAACAAATGGTTGCATATATAAAGTCAAAGGCTTAGATAATCTCTGAATAGCCTGATTTAACTCACTTTCCGTATAATCATATATGCTAAGACACTGCAAAAATTCGTGTTTTTCTATATCTGTATTATCTGTTAAATATAATATAGCATTTTTTTGATAACGCCCTAAGCGATCACAATATTTCTTTACCAATGATATATTTTCAGGCATAATTGCCAAGAGTCGCTTTCGTTCGAGATATAACTTTTCAAAATCAGCATCATCAATATCCACGTCAATTAAATCTAAATAAAGATGAATTTTAAAATCTTCAAAATTATTACAGTTGCGTAGTGCTAAAGTCAAATATTTATTATTACTTTCACCAAATACCTTCATTGCCAACCAATGTAGCCATTGTAGATTTTTATCATTTTTATCGAATATATCCATAAGATGTATTGATAAATTATGAATGCTACCAAAGTTCGCACACACAAGTTCAGAGAAACTATTATGTGAGTGCATTTTTTTCTCCAACCAACACCATTGCTCAGAAGTAGCATAGCTTTTATCAACAGCACTAGCAATATCTGAATATTTTTTTGTCAACCTTGTATAAATATCAGGCGCTATTGATATTGGATAAAGAGAATTTCTAAAAACATCGGGTGAAAATGAAGTTAAAAGGAATAAAGTATCTCCATCTATCTGCATATGTTCTAAAGCAGACAGTATGTCACTAAACTTAGAAAAAACATTATAACCAGATGCTTCAACTTCATTATTGATGAATTTGATTTGTGGCAAAGCAGACTTATCTCCTAAAACAAATGCTATGCGATCTGATAAACGCTCATCTTTACTTTTTCGCATAATATCCTGTAAAACCTGCTCGCAACGATATAATATAATCAACGCATATCCACTAATTGATAAACTCAACACTTCATCAAGTTTAATTGCCAAATCTTTAGCACTTCTAAACATTAGCGCTTGAGCTAAACCTATAAAAACATTTTTATCATCAGAAAATTGAGCAAGCGCTGAATCAACATCTGGTAAACCATTAGGGAAACAATAGTTTGATACATATATTTTCTTTTTGGTATGGTCTGCTTCCAAAAGCTGAATAATTTCTCGATAATCATTATCATTTTCAGCATTAACAATTAATGGTAAGCCAAGTTTTTCGGCCTGAAAATAAGCATTAATTTGTTCAAAACATTCGTTTATATTATTACAATTCATAATATCTCCTTAGCTGTTTTTCAAAATTTCCAAACCAACAGTAAGGTTATCAGATATTAACTCATTCAAATAATGACGCAATTGTTCCGCATCCATATGGTCAATAACAGCTTGCGCCTGTTCATAACCATTTAATTTATACTGTTTTTCAGCCAACATACGTAAACGGTTTTGCACAGCAGAATTATCCATCCAGTTATATGGTTTATCAGGAATATATGATAATAAATTTTTGCGTACCTCATCAACGGACTTTAACATAACTGAATATTCACCAATAATCCGTTCATTAAAACAACGGTCACGCTCAGTAGGATTATTTAAGCGTTCATAAAATGTTGCCCTTTTCAAATAATCTATAGCCTTCTGCAAATCAGCGTCAGACGAAGAATAAGCCAACACTATATCAAATATTGTTTTAGCTTCGCCACGCTCTGAATCATCAAACATACACAAAATTGGAGTTTCGTAACGCTCTGACCAATCCTCAGGATCTTTAGTACACGTCCTATCTAGCCATAATGTTTTCAAACGCTCTTTAACCAACCCTTTTTTATAAATATCAAGTTGATTTTCTAAAAACTGATAATATTCACTAATTGATTTTGTAAATTGACCTGATGGTAA
The DNA here is from genome assembly GCA_022797295.1 of Peptococcaceae bacterium. Classification (GTDB taxonomy): domain Bacteria; phylum Bacillota; class Dehalobacteriia; order UBA4068; family UBA4997; genus Avidehalobacter. Next base: position 13,404 of record JAAWKH010000004.1, on the reverse strand, counting down.
TTTAGTATAAAAATCGGCAATAGTTTCTTCATCTAAATCATCAATAAAACCTTTTGCTAGCTGTTTAAAATAAGGTAGCTGCTCTTTGTAAAAACAATCAAAATTCTCACGCTGTGTTACAAGTAACTCATAAAATTTAGGCTTATTTTGTTCCTGAATTTGACCAGACTGTTTTATATAATATAACTGTTTCAAAAAACCGCTGAAATCCCCAGTATATTTGTGTAATTCATCATACGGCATTTTAATATTATTAGTACGCTTATTCCATTCTCTTACTATATCATTCAGAGTATTACTCTTTATTGGCAAACTTTTATTACTTTCAGCAATAATATGATATTCCAAAATTACATCAGAAATTTTTTCATCTGCAGTATCTGAACTCCAAACCCAGTTTGCTGCATCAGCATTAAATTTTCGTTTTACTTCATCTAAATAAATACCGTTATCATTGATCTCTGCAGCTAGTTTAGGCAATATACCTCCTTGAAAAATATCAATATATGCCAACATGCCTTTACGACAGTTTTCATTTGTAAATAAATTAACCAAATCCTGCGTTATAGATGGATGTTCACAAACGAGTTTTCCTATATCTTCCGCCAACTCGCTTTCAGTATCTCTATAACCATTGGCGGTATTAGCAATTCCACAATACGCATCAATTATTTTAGATATATGCTCTTTTGATGATTGCAAGGTTGAGGAATCTAAAATGTATTTTAAACACCAGATAGGAAACATCAAGCCCTTCATTTTAATTCTTATCTGATCTCTGGCTCTTTCTACTGAATCACATTGAGTTGTTGGAATCTGGAAAACATTGGCTGCACATTGCAAAAATGCCCTTTGTTCAACACTCATCGCAACAATGTATTCTTCTTTATATTTAGCTGATGGTGATACCTTTTGATTGATTGCATTGGCAATCATTGCTTTCATCTTATCAGGACTCATCACATCGCTATTAGAACCATTACTCCAATAATAATCCGAAGTTGCATACTCTTTCAAAACAAAGCCTAATATGAAAGCTGCAACATTATTGGGCATAAAACCATATTTAGGCTGTTCCAGAGCCTCAAAAATAGATAGAACGCTAACTCGTCCAGAACCTTTATTAAAACCATCCTGCACAAGACGCTCAACTTCATTTTTTATATGTACAATAGGCAAGCTTTGTTTTGTCGAATCCTCCCAATATTTTTCTACTTGCCAAGCACCAGCCAAAGCAGTAGACAAGCTCGTATTAACATTAGATGATTTAAAAGACTGCTTTAACTCCTGATTGATACCACACTCTGCCCCCTGAGCAAGTGGCCCTTTGGTAAACATCGTACTTGTCAAATTGTATTGTTCAAGGCTATATGGATATTTTTGCCGATTGATTTTCTGTAGTTCTTCTTGTAATGCTTGAAAATTTGCCAAACGAATACCACTTTTATTATCAAGCGTATACAACATAAAAGCACCATTGACAATTTTTTGCTGCCATTCAATCAGACACTTCCGAGCCTGATTTTCAAAACCAACTGCACGTTGTTTATCATTTTGAGCATAATTTTTGCTATAAGCCATATTTTCAACATATTGCTCATATAAATCATTACCCATTTGTGTTAAACATTCAATATAATACAGCTCATTATCTGATTGCAGAATGGCTTTGTTGTTAAGCTCTTTAAGTTTTGCAGATTCGTTATCATTCAATGCAAAGGTAACAAGTATCTTAAATCTATTAGGTTTGTTAACAGAATTAAATTTATTACTAGCCTGTGTGAAATTTGCAGATGAAGCAGCTTCCATTATATAACGGCCTCGTATAGAATCCGTCAGTTGCAAAGCGCTTAACAAATCTGCAGATACAACTAAATCTAAAGTCCTCGTGCTTTTTCGTATTTCTTCCTTATATTGTTCAATTTTAGCTTTGTTACCGCCATTATTTGCTACTGTATACTCTTTCATACCATTGCCAACTGGCTTTTCAAATAGCAATCCCTGTTGACAAAGACCTGCTGCAATACTGCGAGCTTTTCCTTTATTCCAATCTGTACCTAAAAAGGCTAAATCAATGTTCTGCTCATTTGGCCGCAACAATTCCACACTATTCACTCTAACTGATATAGCTTCCAACAGCAATATAGTTTTAAATACACGCACTTGTTCAGGTGTTAAGCTTCCAGCTTTTAGCAAACCAAATGAATCCAGAATAACCCTAACATCATCATTAAGCCCTGTTTGATCTTTACCATTAAAGAAGTCCCATAGCATATCCACTGTTAACAAATTTGGGTCATCAAGAGGCCCATAATTACTAATAAACCACTTAAACCCTTTAGCCTCTGTCATGTCATTACTAATAATAAAGTCAAACATACTTCTAGCATTTGAATTAAAAGCAACTGACATATGCTTCAACAAAAGTGCTGCATAAGGATGAATGGGTACAATATTCTGTAATTCCTCATCAGATATTACAGTTTTCTGACCCATAGTTGCATTTTTTTTAGCGTGTGAAGTAATATTATTGCGCACATCTGTTAAATTATCATTTAAATCTGCTTTGTATTCCTGCCATTTAGGCAACAGCACAGGGTCAGACGTTGTTTTCATTGCCTTAGACATTAAACGGAAAGCCATATTTTCTGGCATTTCAATGCGTACTGTACCACCACCTACAAAACGATCCAGAATTTTCTTTCGCTTATCTTTATCTTCAATCAAAGATTGACTTTCATGCGTTACAATCAAAAAATAAAAGGGATGAGATTGACTAACTTCAGCTAATCCCTGAAAGCCTGTAAGCGAATTCTGATTATTAATAAAATATTATGTAAATTCATCCCAAACAAATAAAATAGCCGAAATATCATTATCATCAATAACGCTTTTAATCCATTCACACAAAGCGGGAACGTCCAAACGCAAAGCTGTTATGCCATTATCCTCTGCCACACGCAATATATTACGCATTAATTTAGCAACAACATCAGCATTACCATTTTTTAAGGTGTCGATAACCTCCAAAACTGTTTTGCCACCAAACTCCCACATATACTTTTCTTCTTTTATTAGGCTGTCAAAATAAGTTCGATTAGCTTCCTTTTCATCAAACCATTTAAGTGCGGCATCTTTTAACGAGGCTTCACCACGGTTCTCAATGCCATGCTTATGTAACGCATCAATCACACTATCTTGTATTGCCAAAATTAAATCCTGATCAGAACGAATAGAAGCTGTCCCAATACGATGAATGGTAATTAGTTTACCATTATTTTTATCAGTGATAAGCTGCTGACATAAATCCTTATTTAAACCATAATCATCAAAATAAGCTTGTATTTCATCATCGCTAGCTTCCAACAAAGATTTAACAGTTAAAGCTGCGTGAGATTTACCCGTTCCATAGGCACCTTCAACCCAAAGTGAGCGAGAATCCTTGCCAGATAACATAATATGCGTTTTTTCAAGTAAACGCACAAAAGTTTCATGTGGATAAAAGGCTGTCCATTTAACCTTACCGCTTTTAATTAAGTCAGCTGTAACAGCCGCATAATATTTAGGATCAATGTTAAAATAATCTTGATATGTTTCGTGATTCATTTTGACACCTCTTTTAAAATAATGTCAGTACATCTTGAGCAGTTTTATCTGCATACAAATCAATAGTTTCCAAACCAAGAGAAAAACTTGCTGAAATAAATTCCGGGTAATTAACAGCAAGCCCATTCAAAATTGGCACCATTGTTTCTCGGTTTAAGCCAAAAATGCGAGTAGGGCTAACTCCATCACGCTCAATAGTATCATCAAGCAAAGTTGACAAGGAAAATTGATAGTAATCCCCACAAGCCTCGGCAAACTTATACAATGAATATAAAATAACACGTGGGTCGGGGTTATCCCAAGGTTTTCTTTTAGCATCAACCAAAAAAGAATTTCGTTCTTTTTCCAGAACAGTAACTATACCAAAACCAATTTCCTGACTTAATATATTATTAGTAAAGAAAATATTTTTAAATCCAGATAAAACATTCTTTCTTTGATTATCAGTAAGTGTATCTTTAAGCATTTCGTTCAATTCTTCTTGTAAATATATTCTGTTTTGTTGTATATTCATTACCCACCAATTAAACTGCGATGTATAAACTAAGTTACAAAGCATAAGCGCCCAGATAATTGTTGAATTATGCTTTAATGAAAAAATTACCTTCCCGAATATAGTTATAGTATTTTTTTCAGAAATTCCAGCATGACCTAAGAACCTTTTTAACGACTTTTGCATTTCACTTCCCAAGTTGTTATCACTCCAAAAGTCATCACCTTTCTCCAAGTATTCAACAACCCAAGAATATCTAATTCCCATATTTTTATACTGATCAATGCTACCATTCATTTTATTTACCCCCTTTGGTATATATTGTGAAGCAGCCACTACACATCCACCATTAACATCATAACATTGTTTGCATTTTGTACATTTATCATCAATGTAAAATTTATTGCCACTCATATGAATATATCCATTAGGACAATTTGCTTCACATATCTGACATTTAATACAATACGCTGATTTTTTTAGAATAATTTTTAACCACGAAATAAAATATATATCTTTCTGTGTGTGTCCAATATTTCTAACTGTAAAAATATGCTTTTGATTTGCATAATCATACTCCAAAATATAACAATTTGAATCAATAAAAATTTTAACAATATTATTTGATAAAAAATTTAGTTGACCTATAGTTTTTAGCCATTCTCTCCAGTCTACAGATATATAATCTAATGTTATCATTACATTATTATCAATTTTTTCTTCATGAAAAATACTGTGTTGTGTTAATAATTTACTACCATTATGCCTAGACTTCCAAACTCCAATATTCATAAATTCTTTAAGGTGCTCTTGGTCTAAATTTGATGCAACTGTTTGTTCTATGATTATTTTATTAAAAAATGTAGTTGTACGACAATCATGTGCCCTCCCCTTATACAATTGCTCCTTAAACCAAGTGTTTTTTGAAGCCTCCATTGGGCAAACCAAGCAACCAGCACGACTATTGCCAGATTTATATGTTTCGTTAATAATTAGCTTATTTTGAAAAATATATATAAATAACTCCGCTGAACTCCAATTAAATATCGGATAAAAATCATACTGTCCCTTATGCTTTGTAGAATAATTTAATTCGTTGTATCGTCCTCGAGTTACACTTTCATCAGAACGTACTCCCATTAAAGCCATACCCCTAAAATTTAATTTATTTGTTAATGTTCGCAAAAATAATATTTGTGGCACAGTTTTATGTACACCACAGCACCAACGCATCTTTTGAGCAGGAGGTCCAATAAGATTCCAGGTGTAATTCGGATTATATTGCGACTTGACAGTAAAAAATTGTATACAATTTATTTGACACCAAAATTCAATTTGATTTACAACATTATATGTATCTATAAATTCCATTTGAGTATCAGCAAACAATACTATAAAATCATCATGCGGCAAAGCACGTTGCACTATATCAAGAGCAACAACGCTATCCTTACCACCACTAAAAGCAACATAAAACACATCAACCTTATTTTTATATTTTTTATAGGTATTATAAACTTTCTGAATAGTTTCCTGAACTAATTCCTCCATAATTATTCTATTTTTTTCAATCATTCTGTCAATATCTACAAATTTCAATTCAATACCATCAGGTTCAGGCTTATCTAAAAGTATTATTTCAGGTGAAGTATATAAGGCACCTCCCTTAGTCTTGGCAACTATTTGTCCTTTATAAATATAATTATTAGCTTCAGCCCACATTAAAGGCAATTTATCATCTTTGGGATAGTTCCAAAATTTATCAAATCCCAAAGCATCTAATTCTTTGTAGTAAACTGGTCGTGGTTCATTGCTAAATCTTGATATTTCAGGAAGCAAAAGCAAACCGCCAGTTTCTTCATCCCAAGTATATTTGTACACGAATTTATCCTCATTCCTTAGACTTGTTTAATTGCTCACGCAAAAGTTTAGCCTCTTTTATAACATTATCAATATTAGAAAAACGTCGACTAGATTGATAACCCTCTTGAATTAAAAACTCTAAAGCCTCTTTGCTTGTATTCCATTGTTGAGAATGAGCCAGTGCATCAACAACTAATTTTTGATAGTCAACAAATATAGAGTTTTTACGTACAATAGCGCCATAGCAACCATGCTCAACAAAACCAGCATTAATTAGACAAAAACTTTTACTCAAAACATAAACATAGCTTTCTAAAACATAGCTATTCCATTGTATACCAATGGCTGGAAAATGCATAAATAAGCCAACACTTTGAATTGGCACATACTCATGTTGACAAATTGATTCTAACATTTTATCAATTAGTGATACATCAAAATTCACATTATCAAATTGCACAAACTCTGTTTCAGAAATACGCACCATATTTTGCCTAATTGTATTCCATATATTCCAATTAATAGTTGTATCCAGTTCCTGTGCAAAATCTTTTATTTCACTTAAAGTTAGCATTTTATGTAAATGACAGAACTCTGCAAACACATCCGATAAACTAATCTGCTTATCTTTTAAGGTTATTATTTTACCATTGAATGAAAATGTATCACTTAACAAATATCCTAAAACATTACGTAAGGCTGGCATCGAGAATTCCTCTGTGTTAATTAACACCATAGGACATTTTTCTTGCAGCAGACTGTACATTTCTACATCACTGATATAACTTCTGTTAGTTAATTCAGCAGAAATAATATCCGAAATCTGCTCCAGTTCTCCATAACTAACAGGTAAATTAGGAGCATAAAAATAGTGTCCTCTTGAAGTACAAACAAAAATTTTATTTGACGCTAAAATCTGTTTAATTTTATCTGATGGCAAATACCAAAGATTTTCAAATAAAGTTTCATATGATACAGGTACACTATATTTTTTTAAACAGTTCAATACATCTTGATAAGTATCCGCTTGTCTATTATAAACACAGAAATATTTGTTATAAAAGAAAGAATATTTATCTTGCAATTCCTTTTTTAACAAATCCGTCAGCGCTTCAATATTATATATACAAAGATTATCAGATAAAGAATTTTGATAACGCTTCCAAATTGCTTCAATATATACACAAGTTGCACCATCATCAAACGCCTTAGTCAAATCATCAATAATACAATGAATTATTTTCTGTTGTTCTGAATCATTTTTAATAAAAATGCGTCCTTCTCGCTGCACACCAATTTTCTCAAGTTGTTCAACTATATATTCATCTGATTCTAGCAAATCCGAAGCAAAACGTTCAGAAAAAAACTTTCTGAAACGATTCTTGTCAATGGCAGAATTCATTCTAAAACCATTAGGAAAATCTTCTTTAAGAATTATTTCAAAGCCAAAGTCATTTTCTTCAGGCACATTGTAATCTGATTCCACAATATCCAAAATATTATTATCAGTTTGAAGATCATTAATATTTTGTTGTTCTATTTCTTCCTCATATTCAACCTGCGCCTGTTCAGTTACAGGCTCTTGCAATTCAGAAGCCAACTGCGTATTATTATCATATATTGTTTTTTTATTTTCCTCTAATATTGTACCATCAATGTGATCTGTTTGCTCAGCAAGATTTATTTTTTCAAAATATTCAGGTTCTCCACCATTACAAAATTCAATATACTTATTTAAAACAGAGATAAATTTATCACTTGGTTTATCTTTTATCTGATTTATTAACAAGCCTGTTCTGATATTTCGTAATTCATCAATATCTTCAATAAAAAACAAATTTCTGTCCACCAAAGAAAGCCGCATCGCTAATGCCCCACACTGTTCTAAAACAAATGCAGCATTTAATGCAAATGCATAATTGGATATACTAGACTCAGATGAGCAATTACTTTTCAACCAATTTTTAAAAGCCATACGTCTAGCCTTTATATTTTCTCCAGACAATTTTTGTTTGCTGGCTAAAGTTTTAACATTTTTTATATTGTGTTCATTATTAGAATCGGAACTTAAATTTTGCTTCGCCTCGATTAAGATTTTTTCAAATTCATTTTTCTTTTCATTATATAATTTAATTGTTTCCTTAAACAGTTTAGATGCTTGAGGCATTCCTTGCTTTCCATCAGTTATAATATATTCCATGAAAGACATCTGCAAACCAATGCCATTTATATTACGAAAAATATCATCTATTTTAATTCCCTTATTTATGGCTCTTTGGCGTAACTCATTAGACACATTAGCGACAGCTTCTTTACGAGTTATATCACCGTTTCTCACTTTTAAAAGAGCATCCAGTAATATTACTGCTTCTTCCTGCTCCCAAGGAATTTTCAACGCCATATTACCACCCATAAAGTTCAATATATAACAAAGTATATTTTAAGTATGAGCAAATATTTAACTTGCACAATTCGACTAGAAAAAACCAAGTTATACTATATTAGATATAATTATACACAATGTAGTATAACACAATAGGTAACAAAATACAACAGATATTATCTTTTTTGTATTACAAAACAAAGAATATCTGTATTTTACCTATGTTTAGCTATCTCATACATCATCTCATACACCTTACCCAGCAGAAATAATGCCCTTTGCGCCAATTCCGGCGAGTCCTGTCCCGCATTGATACTGCGAGCAATCTGATTAATATTTAAGCCTATCTTATGAACTTAAGTTCGAAGCTCTCTAATTTCTGCACTCGGCCTTGATTTTATCGGTACCCCCTCAAGCAATCTGGCAAGATACAATCGCATAGATAAACCACTAGCCTTACAATTATTCTTCCGTAATTCATACTGCTGTTCTGTTAGTTCAATATGTAAATGATGTTTTTTCTCTTTATTCATTTTATCACCCTTTTTCGTTTCTTTATTATTCCCCGCCCATAAAGGCGGAATCTGGGGATTGGGGATTTCCCAAAAAGCAGTATAAATGTACATTTTTGCTATGCTTGCCCTGCCTTGGCAGGCCTAAATCCCAGCTCACTCTATAGATTATCCCTCAGCATTCCTCACCAACACCAAACTGCCATACCATATATAGAGCTTTCCCAAACAAAACCACATCAATATATGACCGTAATATTGCTTAAAATCCTGTCAAAATGCCTGTTCCCAAACAAAACTTTCAACATTCCAAGGTGAATCAATGCGCATCTTTGGCTCAACTTTCTGCCAAAAAAACATAAAAAAGCGAAATGTATGCGCATTCATTCACCCACATTTCGCTAATTTAACAATCAAATTTAGTTTTAATAAACTTCCCTGTATGCCTGCATAAAATTTACATATATAATTATGTTGCACATCATCTTATTAAACAAAATTGCAGCATTCAACGGGTTCATCGAACCCCTAAACCTCTGAACACTCAGCCTTATTAGCCTTTTATTGGCCATTGGGAGGGGGTTCATTGAACCCCTAAAATATGGATTTTTATCCACCATTTATTAAAACTGCTCAATCATTATCTAACCCCAAATCAATGTGCGTCCTTAAAAATTCAAAATATTTGGCTCCGTCATCTTCGCCATCATCATCAGGTGCAAAAATCTTCTCGCCCTCAAACATATAGGCTCGCAACATATATTCCAGCGCATTTTTCTCGTCACCAATTTCCAGGCAACATTCCCCTAAACGCAGCATTATAAAAGGATTACCATAGCCCTCGCCAGTCATATTGCCTCTGGCCTTGTCAAAGCATTCATGAGCCAGCCTATATTCACCCTGCTGAAAATAAACGTCGCCAATAGCCGCCAAAAACCACACCGTTTGGCCATAAAACTGCTGTGGCTCCGGTATCAGCTCCAGCCCTGCCTGCCAGGCCGCCACAGCCTCGGCCAAGCGCCCCTCATTTTCCAACTGGTTGCCTTTTTGCGCCAAATCGTCCATTTCGGCCTGAATTTCCTCAGATAACTCTTCCACCAGATATTCTGCCATTTGTTTTGCCTCTTTTTATTATCAAGCTTTTATTTTTTGTAAGGAATTTTGTATATCTTTGGCAACTAACGGCCGCATACTATCCGCATAAATCGATATATCCGCCTTTTGCAATGCGCTAATAATATCCAAACAAAAATCCGGCTTGCTGCTTGTAAGCAGCGGCAGCAATTTTATACATTGTCTGGCAACTATTGGCTTAATATCCACAATATGTTGCAAATATTTATCAATTATTTCATCAATTTTGTAATCCGTATCCCATTTGGCATTATAAGCAATTAAAGTCAGGCCCCGGACACGTATATAGGCATTTTTATCATCAAGCATATCAATAAATTTATCAATATAAGGATAGACCGAATTTGCATTTTCACTTTCAGTCTGTAATTTCTGCAAGGCCTCATAGGCAACATTGTTATCCTTGGCAAATAACAACGTATACATTTCTGCTATATTTACAGCCATAACAAACTCCTTAAACCTTATTCAAAATAAGCGCAAATGCTGCCCTGCTGGATAATATGGCCGGCAGCCATTTTCAGCACCTTTCGCTTGGTTGCAACAGTGCCCAAATCCAGACGGCAGTCCAGCGCATAAATCGTGAAGCAATACTTATGCGTTTTGCCGTAAGGTGGTTTTGGCCCGGCATAACGGTGCCAGCCATAAGCCACTCCCTGCATTGCCCAATTCAGCAACAATGTTTCCAGCCGGAATAGCCGCCGGTATTTTAGCCATTGCCGGTATGTTCCAGATAAGCCAATGGGTAAAATTCTTTATTGGGTGGCTTAAATCCTCCAAAGTTACAACCAGCGTCTGCGCATCTAGCGCTAAATTATGTATTACAAATTCTGGCGACACATCACGCCCACGCCCGGTATTAGCCAGTGGAAAAACACCGCTATCCTTTATACCGACGCATTCAAACAATAAAATTTTCTGCTCCATATAGATTTTCTTCTTGCTACAAACAGGTGTTTAATTTCACAGCCATTCTCCAAGCCATTGCATTACAAATGGTTCCTGTTATAATTTATCAACGAATTTTATTATACTATTTACAAATTGCAACGGTTGGTCTAAATAAATGCCATGTCCAGCATTTTTGATTTTATCTGCTGTTACCAAATGATTTATTTTGCATAAGTTGTTTGCTTGTTCGATACCAATAACGCCGCTATCCCCATATAGCAATAAACAAGGGCACTTTATTTCTTTTATTATCTGTTGATATTCAGGATTTGGAGGCATAAGAATATCAAACGCATTTATATTCGTCTGCAAACGTGCTTTTGCAAACAACTCGTTTAATTCGTTTGAACGATCGGGGTGTGTTTTTTGTCTGTTTGCAATTAGTGTAATTAAGGACATGGTAAGCATTTTTTTATGTTGTTCAATTACATCACTTTCCCAAACTTCCCATTGTCTTTCCAAACTTAAAAATGTTGGGTCTGCCAAAATAACCGCTCGAATCAAGGACGATTGACAAGCCACCAATGTAGCAGTCAAACCACCCATAGAATGTCCAACTAAAATAACATTAGATAAATTCATTACCGTCAAGAAACTAATTACATCATTTGCCAAATTTTCATAGTTATAGCCATAGTCTGGTGCACTTGATTTCCCATGTCCTCTCGCATCTGGCATTATCACATCAAAGTTATCAGATAACGCTTGTGCAATATTTTTCCAACACATTCCATTAGCAACTAATCCATGTAATAATACTATTGGAGGCTTATTGCCACCCGTTCTTGTATAGTGTATAAATAAATTATTCAATTTGCAAAAACCGTCTTCCCAACTTTTGCAAAGCGTATCTTGATTTTGCATTCTATGATTTGTTTCCTTTCATTAAAAATAATCTCCTGCTACAAATCCAGCCGCATATATATCGAGCTATCAAGCGGACTGTTATTGTAGCTCTCTATTTCATAAAAACCAATTTTCTTATACATACGCAGCGCCTCCGTCAAAAAAGGCAAGGTATCCAACAGCATTGCCACATAACCTATTGCCTTGGCGTCGGCAATAATCCTTTGTACCAACCGTCTGCCTATCCCCAGCCTCTGATATTGCGGCATAACGTACAGGCGTTTCATTTCACAGTTTTTCACATTAAGCCGTCGCAGACCTATACAGCCAACAGCTTCATCATTGCAAAACGCCAGATAAAGCCGGCCATAAGGCAGACCGTATTTCACCGAAAGCTGCGCCAATTCATCCTCATAATGCTGAATGGCCAAATAATCCTGAAATCTACTGTCGCCGGCAATTAACATATCTGTATATTCAGCAAACAACCGGCCTACCTCCTGCGGATAAGCAAAGGCCGGCAATATTTTAATTTTCTCATTCATGATTTTAATTCCTATTTCTCATTTCTCATTAAATTGTAGATAAAATATTTAAAGCGATCTCTTAAATTTAAAATTATTATACAGACATAATTGAATATCCTGCTTTATTTTGCTACAATTACATTGATTATTTATACTTATCAAAACGAAAGGAATGATGCACAATGGCCGATGTATATAAATTCAAGGTTGCAATAAAAGAGGTTCCCGATAAAATTTGGCGTGATATTGAAATTTCTTCTCTATCAAGCGTAGCCAAACTAGGCTACACAATTTTAGCTTCTTTTGAAGCCGCAGCAAGTCATCTTTTTAATATCAAATTTAACGATAAACGCTATGAAATTGTCATTGAAGACGACTTTGAGTTTGAACCTGTGATTGACCCTATCAAAACGAAGCTCTCGGCGCTTAAACTTGCCGTTGGCGATGTTCTTGAAATGGAGTACGATTATGGCGCAGGTTGGGAATTCACCATTGAACTGCTCTCGATAACAGAGATGAAAAAAGGTTCAGGAAATCATTATCCTTATGTTACGTCCGGACAGGGCAAAGGCATAATCGAGGATATACCGCCTTTTGAGCTTGCCGAGATAATCGAAGCAACCGACAAAACCGGAATACTCCCTCAAGTATGCGACAATTTTCTGGATGAAGAAATAGAATGGGATTACCGAAAATTTGATTTAGAATACTGCAATGTATTTCTTAAGGGTGAGATTGAGCAAATCCAATATGCCTATGAGGAATATTAAAACGAAATAATAAATCAGGAATAAGGAGCAACCAATGACTCTGGAAAATAAATTAGGTCTAACCAATCCCAGCGAGCTTGCTTATGAAGAAGAAAAAAAAACAGCAAAAAGAAAGCGCTTGAAGTATTTGAAAACGGTCTACTAGATAAAATGCCATCTGGCACATTTGCTACGCTGCAAGCAATCCACAAGCATCTCTTTTCGGAAATTTACGACTTTGCCGGACAACTGCGCACTGTCAACCTGGCCAAAGGCAATTTTCGTTTTGCCCCACTGATTTATTTGGAAGCAGCGCTGGCTAATATTGATAAAATGCCCC
>JAAWKH010000024.1 GCA_022797295.1 Peptococcaceae bacterium | reverse complement strand
TTCCTGTTTAATCAGCAGTAAGTCTAACCGATAGTATATATAATAGAAGAAAAAAGGTAAGGTGGCGATGGGAATGAGAATTTCGCCTAACAACGGAATCCCGCTGAGTTCGGTGAGCGCAGCAAATTCTGTAAACGGAGTTAATTCAATAAATTCATTAAAAAATAATCGGGTTCAGGCAGGCAAGCCGGAACCCAAACTGGAACAAAATTTTGATACGGTGACCATTGGCAACGGCGGTTCTTTTCGCCAGACTTTGCTGAGCCAGATTTCGCAGGAGGTGCGCACCGCCACCACCACTGGCACGGTGAACGCTCTGCGGGAGCAGGTGCAGGCCGGAACCTACAAAGTGGACGCCGGGGCCATTGCCCGCAAGATGTTACTTTTGGGGGAGGTGTGAGCTGGTGCAAAATGAACTTTATGAGCAATATTTGCAGCTGCTGGCTGAGATTGAGGGAGTTATCACTCAGCTAAACGAGGTGGAAAAGCGAAAGATTGACGCTGTGCATAAGGATGATTTGCTGGCCGTGGATGAATGTATCCGTCAGGAACAGGCTATCAGCTTGACAATGCGCAGTTTGGAAAGCCGGCGGCGCAAACAGTTGACGGAGCTGGGCCTGTCAGAGGTTAAACTTTCCGGGTTGGCGGCGGCTTTTCCGGCTGATTTGCGACAACAGGCGGCAGTGGCGGCCGAGCGTTTGCAAAACGCCTACCACGATTACAATAGCATTTCCGCAGCAGCCCGCAACGCTTTGGAACGCGGCCTGCGGGAGATTGACCGCATGATGCAGCCGCCCCAGCCGGTGCAACCGCCAGAGGTTTTGCGAGCAACCGCGCAGGCGGCCCAGACCGGCGGTTTGAAATCAGCGCCCAAGCTGGAGGGCAACGCCGCCAAACCGGGCGGAGAAGATAATACGCAACCACGTAAAAAACTTGATTTTGGAGCATAAGAGAGGGAGAAGTGATAGAAGATGGGTACAATTTCAACAGCTGGCGCTTATAACATTGCTAAGCTGGGCATTTACGCCGCGCAAAAGGCTATGGAGGTTACCGGCAACAACATTACCAATATTAACACACCTGGCTACACCAGACAACGTCTGGAGCAAAAAAGTATGTATATGGGCGGCGCAGACCGCTACAGCAGCAAATGGGAGGCCCGCGTGGGCGGCGGTGTTATCACCACCAGCGTTTCCCAGCTGCGCGATCCTTATTTGGATATTCGTTATCGCACGGAAATGTCCAGCGCGGCGGCTTATGAAACCAAGCTGAAAGGCCTGCAACAGCTGGCTGGGGTTTTGGATGAGGTTGGCAAAGGCAGCGATGACGAGGGCGTTTTTGAGGCTCAGTTTAACGACTTGATTGCTCAGCTGACCGATATGGCGGCCAGTGGCGCAGGCAAGGATGAATATGACACTTTGGTGCGCACCTCGGCCAAATCATTGGTTTCTCTGTTCAACACCTATGCCGGCAAACTGGAAACGATCAGACAAAATACATTGAAGTCCTTTGAGCAGGATGTAAACACCATCAATGGTATTTTGCAGAAAATTCAAACACTGAACGACTCCATTCGCAAAAGTGATATTCACGGCGGCCCTGGCCTGGAACTGCGTGACGAGCGCAACCTGTTGCTGGATCAGCTTTCCGAATATGTAAAAATCAATGTGCGCTACGAGAGCGAGCCGGTGGGCGCTGGCCTGACGGTGGAAAAACTGATTGTGGAGCTGGACAGCGAGGATGGGCGCCTGGACGATAACGGCAATCCGCTGGGCAACAACGGAGCCCAACTGATTAATGGTCGATACATCACTCAGTTTTCCATTGATACCAAACCAAAAGATCCAAATGCACCGCCGGACGCGCCGGATGAATATGTTGACAATTTGTCTATGACAATGGGGCCGCTGACCTCGCCTAGCGGTAAATTAATGCGGGTGAAAAATGACGCCGGCAATTATGAGGACAGCACGGAAGTTAAGCTGACGGATAATGATTTGCTGGGCCGCCTGCAAGCTAATCGCGAACTGCTGACTGAGGTGGGAGAGTTCTCCACTCAAGACACTGTGGATAAGGTTGACCCCAACGCTAAAACCAAGCGCGGTATTCCTTACTATCAAAAGGCGTTGGATTTGATGGCTCAGAAATTTGCTGGTTCCTGGAATGATGCAAATATGCTGCCAGAAAGCACGCTTTACCTGACTAAGAAAGATCCGACTAGCGGTTTGCCTGTTGACGCTAATAATAAGGAACTGATTGCTGATGCTGTGAATGGCAAATATTATGTGAAAGAGGATTACGAAAAAGATCCGCCGATTCTAACGGAGAGCCAGCCGCAATTTGTTAATGAAAAGGGCGATCCAGTGAACGCTGCTGACAAGATAAAAGATCCGATGTATAGCCATTATAACGGCGGCCCCCTGTTCAGCAACAACGGTAATGGAAATGATGTAAGTAACATAACGGCGGCTAACATCAGCATTTCCCAGGCCTGGGCCACTGGCGCAACCAAGATTTTGCAAACCAAACAGCCGATTGACCCCGACCATCCGCAGACCACTTTGCAGGATAACATTCAGCACCTTTTGAGCATTACGGCAGATAACAACTTTGAATATAAGCCGAGCGATTTGGATCCCACTTTGTCCAAAACCACTTTCTTCACCGGCAGTTACCAGGGCTTTTTGACCAAAATGTGCAGCACCTTGGCGGAGGATACGCGTATTAGCAATGGGCGGCTGGAAAATTACGTTACGGCGGTGAACGAGCTTTACGGCGACCGTGATAGCGTTTCCGGCGTGGACTTGAACGACGAGGCTATTAATATGATGCAATATAACAAGGCTTATTCTGCTTCCTGCCGGTTGCTTACCACGATGGATGAGATGATTGATAAGCTGGTTAATGGAACAGCCGTCTAATTATTTGGCCCTGTGATATGAATAAGGTAGTTTTATAAAGAGGTGAAATACAATGAATTTATATAGAATAACCACCAATGGCCTGATGTTTGGCTACAAAAATCATTTGCAAGGCTCCTATAAAAAACTGGCTGACGCAATGGTAAAGCTGGAAACCGGCCGCACTTTCAATTCCTATGCGGAGGATCCGGCCGCAGCCAGCAAGGCTTTTCAGCTGCGCCGCAATTACTGGCGCAATGAGGCGCAGCTTCGC
Organism: Peptococcaceae bacterium; assembly: GCA_022797295.1. GTDB lineage: Bacteria > Bacillota > Dehalobacteriia > UBA4068 > UBA4997 > Avidehalobacter. The sequence goes on along the minus strand of JAAWKH010000024.1, from coordinate 27,088 downwards.
AACAACAACAATGTGCGCAGCAGCTTCAGTCAGGCTTATGATACTATTGACCTGGTGAAAAACAAACTTGGCTGGTGCTTGGCCAACGACGGCACCTTGGTTGGCTTAAACACGCCTGACGCCAGCGGCCGCCAGGCTTTGGGCCAGGAAATTTTGGAGGCGGCCAATGCGGCAGTGCAGAGCATGAACGCTAATTACTCCGGCAACTTTCTGTTTGCTGGGGCGGATTCTCTGAACGTACCCTTTGAGTGGAGCGAGGACGGCAAAACGCTGCTTTATCGTGGGGTGGATGTGAACGCCACCACCGACGAGGCTAAAAAGCTGTTGCAGGGTATGGTTGACGAAAAAACCTATGTGGATATTGGCTTGGGCATGCAGGAGAACTCCGACGGCACCCCAATCACTTCCACGGTTTACAATTCCGCTTTGTGCGGCGCGGACTTTTTGGGCTGGGGCACCGACGCGGACGGCGACCCGAAAAATGCGATTATGCTGATGAAAGAAATTGGCGATATTCTGAAAAATTGCAATTCGGAAAACGGCGATTTCGCCCAGGCTGGCGATGAGGAACGCCTGAATCGACTGAGCAAAAAGCTGCAAACCTCGTTGGATCAGATGAATGTGAAGTTTGTGGAGCTTGGCACCAAAGCTCAGTTTTTGAACACTAATGAAACCAAACTGAAATCTGAAAAAGACACCCTGAATGAGCAGATTTTGGATGTGGAAAAAATGAGCGATGCAGAGGCTATTACCAACATGGCGTGGGCGCAATATTGCTACAACGCTGCGCTGAAAATTGGCACCAACATTCTCTCGGAGTCTTTGATTGACTATATGAGATAAACCTCCTTTTCGGCGCGCTCGATTTTTGGAGGGCTGAAAGGGTTTAACATAGCTTACAAATGAAGGAACAGCAAGATAAATTTGGATGGGATATATCCACAAGTGAAGGAGGTAAATTGTATGTATCCCTTAATTGAAATTAAAACTGTGCCAATCGAGATTGAAATGAAAACAACCAATGCAACTTGGGAATATCGGCGCGGCACGGCCGAGATGGAAATTAGACGAGAAAAAGGCGGGCTGAAGATTAACAGCCGCCCCATCCGTGTGCAAATGGACACGTTTGAGGCGCGCAATTCAGTATCGCCCACGCCGATGCGCAGTGTGGAGCAATCAGCGCAGCGCGGCCGTCAGGCGGCATATGAAGCCACCGCGGCTTATGCTCGTCACGGTAAACTTTTGTTAAACGCCAAAGTGGGCGAAGATGTGGTTACTCAAATTGCAACTGAACCGCAGCAGGAGGCGATGAATGTGACGGTTAATCTGGATTTTCTGCCCAAAGGCGGCGTGGAAATGGATTGGCAGGCCGGGGAAATGCAAATTCGCTATGAGATGGATAAGCTGAACTTTGACTGGAAAGTGGATAATGCCAGCTTTGAATTTGTGCCCGCTGATATTGAAATTTCTGTTGCTCAAATGCCAGATGTGATTATCAAATATGTTGGCGGCCCGCTTTATGTTCCGCCGTCTGCCGACCCAGATTATCAGCCGGTTGATGTGCAGGCATAAGGGTTAAGAAAAACGGTTAAAATTAAAGTTGGTTATAATGAAGCCTAATGAGGTGATATTTTGAAAACTGAAACCAAATATTTTGGCGAGATTGAATATGAAGCGACTGATGTTTTGCACTTTGCTAAAGGCATTTTTGCCTTTGAGGAGGAAAAGCGTTTTTTGCTGTTGCCATTTGCCGGCAGCGACGGCACCTTGCTTTGCCTGCAAAGCTTGGCCACGCCTGGCCTGGCCTTTGTGCTGATGAACCCTTTTTCCTTGTGTGCAACTTATGCTCCTGAACTGACGGCGGATGAGCTGGCGGAGCTTGGCGTGGATGACAGCCGCCAGCTGTGCTATTATGTGATGTGCGTGGTGAAAAGCCCAGTTGCGAATAGCACTCTGAATTTGAAATGCCCGGTGGTTATCAATGATGAAACGCTCCAGGCAATGCAGGTGATTTTGGAGAACGACGATTACGGTATGCGTCATTTGCTTTCCGAGTTTGCCGCCGCTGAAGGAGCGGAAAAATGTTAATCCTGCGCCGCAAGGCGGGCGAGGCAATCTGGATTGGCGACAACATCAAGGTTACCATTTTAGCCAACGATGAAGGTGGGGTGCGTCTGGCTGTGGACGCACCCAAGGAAATAACCATTCTGCGTGAGGAACTGTTAAACGCGATGCGCGTCAACAAGGACGCCGCAGCCGAGGAAGCTCCGCCGGAGGCTCTGCTGGCGGCTCTGCCTCAGTTGGCAGCTCGTTCGGAGGAATAAGGAGTCCATTTGCCCAAACTCAAATAAATAGCAGCCTGCCTTTTGGGCAGACTGCTTGAAGTTCCGTTGGGTCATCCCGTTGGGATGAAAATTAGCTACGGATGAATGCGATGTCCTCGTGGTCGGCGTGCTCGCGATCATGCCGCGGGTTTTCCTTAATCCGCTGGCAAGCGGCCATCAACTGTGAGGTTACGGCAGCGCTGTAGCGGTTGGCGTAAACCGTCAACATCGGCAAAGTGTCATTGGAGTGCAGCACCACATATTTTGAGGGCAGGCGGCTCAACGCCAAAGCCATAACATCTATGCGGCAACGCGGGCAGGTGCACATGTTGGCCTCCGCCATACATTTATCCACCTTTTCCTCCACCAAAGCTTGCATTACATTTACACTTACATAAGCGGTGTTGGTTGTTTCCATATTAAACTACCTCCTTTGGGAGAATTTGCGGGCGCTGTTTGGCCGGCAGTCCGTTTTGGCAAATACCGGCAAAATGCCGAGAAAAAAATTGTGGTCAACGCCTAACCTTTTCCTTGGAAATGTCGATATAATTAATGAGAGAGTGGGCTGCGGGCAGCCAAATAAAACACCCACTTAATATTTATTCGATATAATAAGGCAAAGAGTTAGCGGCAATGGCCAAAAAAATGTAAAAAAGCTTAAAAATTTATATATACCCAAAAATTTGTAAGAATAGGAGTGTGAATACTATGACATCGATTAGCAGCTTGACTAATAGCACAAGCAGCACGTCCAGTATTTATGGTAACCGCAATATTATCAGCGGTTTGGCCAGCGGTATGGATACCGAAACTATGATTGAAAATGCTGTGAAAGGTTATCAAACCAAAATTACCAATTTGCAGCAAAAACAGGAAATGACGCGGTGGAAACAAGAGGCTTACCGCAGCATTATTGACAAAATGGTGAATTTAACCCGTAAATATACCTCATATACTTCCAGCACCAACCTGTTCAGCCCCAGCTTTTTTAACAAAGCGGTTAAAACAGTTACCAATGGTAAATATGCCGACCTGGTTTCCGCTATTGGTAAAACCAGCAGCAACATTCAGTTGAATGGCGTTAAGCAGCTGGCGCAAGCGGCCAAACGCACTTTGGGCATTGGCGCTACGGATTTGGCACAATCTGCAGGCTCTGTTTCCAATGGCAAACTGACAGTTTCCAGCGGTGAGCTGGATTTGACAAACGACGTTAGAGTTAGCCATATCTCTGGCGGTATGACTATGATGTATGGCAACAGCGCGGTATATTTGGATTTTGGCGAGCTGGACGCTTATACAAGCACGGAGGAACTGGCTAAGGCTATCGAGGAAAAACTTGGTGAAAGCCAGGTGAAAACCGGCTCCGGCGAATATGTGAAAGCCAGCGACCGAATTGGCGTTAAGGTTGACGGTGATAAAATCACTTTTGTGGATAAAGCAAACGCCGGCAACAGCATTTATGTAAGCAGCGCTACTGATAATATGCAGGCCATATTGGGCTTCAAGACTAGCAACGAAGCTCCGGCCAGCAATGTTTCCTTTAACGTTACGCCAAATTCACTTTCCTACACTCAAACTCCCTCGGAATATCTCTCCGGCAAAACCATTGAGTTTAACTTGGATGGCGTAACCAAAACTGTTACCCTGCCAGAGTTTAACGATAGCAATCCTTTAACTATGGATAACATTGTCAGCTCAATTAACGACCAGCTGAAAAGCAAATTTGGCGATAAAATTGAGGTTAAGGCTGACGGCAATAAACTGGATTTTACAGTGGCGGAGGGTTCTTCTCTTTCGGTAACCTCCACTGCCGGTAAAGCTCTTGGCTTGGGCGATAATGGCCTTACCAGCTACTTGAACACCGGCAAAACCCTGGGCGATTTGCTGGGCACTAGTTATTTTGACGCTGCCAAAGGTGCAACTCAGGAAGCTGAAGTGAATCTGAGCGACTTGATTAAGCTTTCCGGCGGCACCATCAATGTGCAAATTGGCGATGAAACGAAAACTATCAATTTGGGCGATGTTCCCTATGACGCTAAAAGCAGTGATATTGCGGAGAGAATAAACAAGCAGCTAGAGGGAACGGGAGTTACCGTTTCCGCTAATGGCGCCAACAAATTGAGCTTTAGCGCTGCTGCGGACACAAAATTTGAGGTTAGCTCCGGCGATACTGAGAAGAGCGACCTGTTTGCAGAGAGCAAAGGCGTGCTGGATTTGAAAGTGAACGGTGTTTCGGTTGGTAAGTTCAGTGAGGACGACACCCTGACCGATGTTATGAACTCCATCAACGGCGCGGATACCGGCGTGAACATTGCTTACTCCAAGATGACCAACGAGTTCTCCATTACTGCTAAGGACACCGGCGCGGCTGGCGAGGTGAGCATGAGCGGCGGTTTGGCTGGCTTGTTCGGTTTTAATCAGGACGGCACCAGCAAAGTTACAGAAGGCGCTGACGGCAAACTTGTTGATGCTGCCGGCAATGCGGTTGGCACTTACACTAAAGGCCAGGACGCTATCTTCACCGCTACCGTTAACGGCAAGGAAATGGAATTGAAGCGTGCTTCCAACACGTTTGATATGGACGGGATGTCTGTAACGTTGAAAGGCGCCTTTGGTTATGACGAAACAGGCGCGCTTGACAAAACATCCGAGGCGGTAACTTTCACCACCACCTCCGATAGCGACGCTATTGTGGACGCTATTAAATCCTTTGTTGAGGATTACAACGAGATGGTGAAGGAAATTCACGACGCTTACAGCACTTTGCCCAATGAAAAATCCAGCAAAGATCATTCTCGCTATATGCCTTTGACCGATGAGGACAAAAAGGGTATGAGCGAAACGGCTATTAAGGCTTATGAGGAAAAGGCTAAACAAGGCATTTTGTTTGGTGAAAACGACTTGTCAAACCTGTATCGTTCGCTGACTTCCACCATTCAGATGACTGGCGCAGAGAATGCCGCTTTCAAGGCGATGGGCATTACCTCCAGCTATTCCGATGGCTTGACCACGCTGGAATTGGATGAGAATGCGCTGCGTGAGGCTTTGGAGAGCGATCCCGACAAGGTGCGCGACGCCTTTTCCAAAACGGTGGATAATGGCGCTTCCAGCAACGGTTTAATGTATAATATGAAAAAAGTTTTGGACGCTTACGCCAACACCTCCAGCGGTAGCATGGGCTTGCTGATTCAAAAGGCTGGCAGCAAATATTCGCCCAACTCCGTAAACAGCAATTCGTTGCAAAAGGAATATGACAATTTCACAACTCAAATTGAAAAATGGCAAACCAAGATGAGCGATCAGGTGGATTACTACACCAGACAGTTCACGGCTTTGGAACAGTTGGTTGCTCAAATGAACAACCAAAGCTCCATGCTGGCCGGTTTGCAGGGCGGCTATTAAAAAGGAGCAAATATGGAACATAACGGCTATCAGCAATATCAGGAGCAAGCAATTTTCAGTATGACCCAAAACGAGTTGCTGCTGCTGCTCCTGAATGAGCTGATTAAGCGCTTGGGGCGCTGTGATTTGGCGTTGACGCAAAAAAATTATGCGCTGCTGGATGAATCTGCGGATCGGTGCCTGGCGATTGTGCGTTATCTTGATGACACGCTTAACCATGAGTTTCCCATCAGCGCTGACCTGCACCGGCTTTACGATTACTTTTACTATGAGTTGAACCGGGTTAAAGTGGGACGCAACAAAGGCGAGCTGGATAAAATAAAGCCAATGCTGGCTGATTTGCGCGACACTTTTCAGCAGGCAGCCAAAAATTGCGAGCAAAGCGAGCAAAGCGAGCGCGGCAATCCGCAGTTGCCGCAGGCTCCAAATGCGCAGGAGAGAAATGCCTATGCTGAAAGATGAATTGGAAACACTACGTTTGAAACAAAGCAGCGAATATTTAAAGCTGTTGGAGGTTGTTAAACTAACGGAGGATTTGGCCCAGGCCATTGACCGACGGGACGAGGTTTCGGTGCGAATACTGCTGACAGAACGGGAAACGGTTTTGTTGCAGTTGCAGGAGATGGATGTTGCCGTGCGGGATTGCTTGCTGAGCCAACCGGAGGCCGACGCCATTCGCCTTTCTGCCTTGTTGAACGGAGCGGAACCTCAAAACCCTGATGAGGAGGCGCTGAGCGCCCAGGTTACTAAAAAACAGCAACTGTTGGAAAAAATAAATTTAATGGATCAGAGGATAAGCACCCGGCTCGGAGGCAAGCGTTCATTTTATAACAGCTTGATCTGAGCTTGGGGGCTTGCCCCTGTTTAATGGCAAAGTTAAGTTTGCAGAAATTTTGGGTGGATATTTTGGGCAAAATTTAAAAGGGAATTTTAAATAAGCAGAATATTAGTAAAGAAGGTTATGGCGATGAATTTCAAGGATTTGAAAGTAAAAAGCAAAATTACGGTTGTGGTTATTGGCGTGGCCATTTTGGCCAGCCTATCCGGTATTGTCAGCGTGTTTATGATGAGCAACATTCAGCATAAATATGATGATGCTTTGCAAAATTTCGGTTTTGCGCAGGGTGATATTGGTATGGTTATGAGCAGTTTGGCCCAGCTGGATGGCGAGGTACACGACGCTATCGGTTATCTGGATGCTGAAACTAGCCGCAACTCTGCCAACAGTGTAACAACGTTGATCGCTTCGGTGGAAGATTATTTGGCAAAAGTGGAGACCTCTTTGGTTTCCGACGCCAACAAAGCTACATATGCTAATATTAAGACGGCTTGGGCTAGCTATCAAACCTTATCTCGTGAACTGGTAAACGCTGCTTCTGATAATAAAGATAGCGCGGTTGTTTCCGGCGTGCAAGCCCGCCTTGTGAATGAGCTTGATCCTTATTACAATTCAATGCTTAAAGATTTGGCTTCATTGATGGACTTGAAAGTGGAGCAGGGCGACGCTCGGTCAGCCGAGGCCAACAACGCGGTTATGCTTGGCGTTGGCGTTGTGGGAACTATGATTGTTTTGGCGATGCTTTTGGGAATGTTCTTTTCCGCCAAAATTTCCAACGGCATTGCCAAACCTTTGGCGCAATGTGTGAAACGCTTGCAGGATTTGGCCAACGGCGATTTGCATTCTCCTTTGCCTCAGGTAAACAGCAATGATGAAATTGGCGATATGGTTGAGGCCTCTCGCTTGGTGGTTGGCGATTTGACCACCGTCATCAAAGATATTGAATATCTGTTGGGCGAGATGGCAAATGGCAATTTTGATATTCGTTCCCGTGACCGTAGCGCTTATGTGGGCGATTTACAGCCTGTGCTGCGGGCTATCCAGAAAATCAACGCCGGCTTGAGCGACACCTTGGCCCAGATTGCTCAATCTGCCGATCAGGTTTCCTCTGGCGCCGACCAGGTTTCCAACAGCGCGCAGGCTTTGGCCCAAGGCGCCACTGAGCAGGCCAGCGCCGTGCAGGAGCTTTCGGCCACTATTACCGATATTACGCATAATGCGGAGCAGAACTCTCAAATGGCCCAGACTTCTATGGGTATGGCCAGCCAGGCCGGCACCCAGGTTAACGAGTGCGGCGACCATATGGCGAATATGGTGACGGCGATGGAAGAAATCAAGAGCGCATCCGAGGAAGTGCGGGCGATTATTGATACGATTGAGAACATTGCTTTCCAGACTAATATTTTGGCTTTGAACGCCGCTGTTGAGGCGGCGCGGGCTGGTTCTGCCGGCAAAGGCTTTGCTGTGGTTGCGGATGAGGTGCGTAATTTGGCTTCCAAATCTGACGAAGCGGCCAAGGCCACCAAAGAACGTATTGAAAACGCTATCACGGCAGTGCAAAAGGGTAGCGCTTATGTGACGGATGTTTCGCAGGCGTTGGATAAAACGCGTGAGCTTACCAGCAGCGCGGTTGAGATGATGGGCGGCATCACGGAAGCCAGCCACCAACAGGCTGAATCCATTGAACAAATTCGCGAAGGCATTGAACAGATTTCCGCTGTTGTACAGACTAACTCTGCTACCAGTGAGGAAACTGCGGCTGCTAGCGAACAGCTCTCCTCGCAATCGCAGATTATGGATCAGTTGATGGCTCATTTCAAGCTGAAGCAGGAAAGTGGTTTTGCTTCGCCGGTGCAGCCGACTGTTGAAGTGGAAGCCCCAGCTTATGACAGCCAGCCGGAAGCTTATGCAGATGGACTGGATTATAATAGTAAATATTGATGCGGCGGCGAGAGAATGTGGCCAGACGCCGCGTGGCGGCTCGCCTGGGTTTGCCGGAGCCGGCGCTGGCAGAGGACAGCATTTTGATGAAAGAGGTGGCGGCTTTGCCGGAAAAATATCAGGAGCAGGAAAAAAACATAGTTTGCGCGCTGGATATTGGCACCCGCAGCATTGTTGGCGCTGTTGGCCGGGCCGAGGAAGGCCGCTTTCATGTGCTGGCTATTGAGAAAGAGGAGCACGGCAAGCGTGCGATGCTGGATGGCCAAATTGAAGATATTGAACAGGTGGCCAATATTGTCCGCCGTGTGATTGACCGGATTGAGCAACGCCTGCAAATGCGTATCAAGCGCGTTTGCGTGGCGGCCGCCGGCCGCTCTCTGCGTTCTCAAAAGGCCAGCTACACGATGGAATTTGAGGAGCCGCGTCAGGTTTCGGATGAAATTGTGAACCAGCTGGAGGCTAATGCACTGGCAGCGGCGGAGGCTGTGGTGCTGGAGGATAAGGACAGCTATTTTTATATGGTGGGTTACACCGCCGCTCAGTACCGCCTGGATGGTTACCCGATGTCCACATTGCAAGGTCATTTTGGCCGTCGGCTGGAGGTGGATTTGGTGGCCACTTTCCTGCCGCGTGAAGTGGTGGATAGCCTTTACACTGTGGTGGGCCGTTTGGGCTTGGAAGTTTCCAGCCTGACTTTGGAGCCAATCGCTTCCCTAAACGCCGCCATTCCATTGGATATTCGTTTGCTTAATTTGGTGCTGGTGGATATTGGCGCCGGCACTTCGGATATAGCCGTCTGCCGCGATGGCAGCGTGGTGGGTTACACCATGGCCACCGTGGCCGGCGATGAGATAACCGAGCTTATAATGAAGAAACTGTTGGTGGATTTTAAAACCGCAGAGGGGCTGAAAATGGCTCTGGGGGGCAAGGAGCCTTTGCGTTACACCGATATTTTGGGATTGCAGCAAAAAACCAGTTTGCTTAAATTGGTGGAATTAATTCAACCGGCGGTAGACCAGCTGGCTAAGGAAATTTCTGATAAAATTGTGGAGTTGAATGGTCAGGCTCCCTCCGCTGTGTTTTTGGCCGGTGGGGGCAGCAAGCTATACGGCTTGCGTCAGGCGGTGGCTGATAAATTAAAAATGGATGACAATCGGGTGACGATTGCCGGCAACCATTTTGAAAAAAATGCTTTCGCTGAGGATATTGAACTGAACAATCCAGAATATTCCACACCTTTGGGCATTGCCATTTCCGCTGCTTTGGGGATGATTAACGATAGCTATGTGGTGACGTTGAATGGCAGCCCTGCCAAGCTGTTCCGTAGCGGCACTTTAACCATTAGGGATATTTTGCTGATGAACGGTTGTCGTTATGGCGATATGATGGGCCGCACCGGCGCTAACCTGACATATACTTTGAATGGTAATCGTCAGTTTATACGTGGCGGCCAGTGTCAGCCGGCTAAAATTGTGTTGAATGGAGTGGACGCAGAGCCGTCCGCCGTGGTGCATGCCGGCGATACGATTGAATTTGCACCGGCCAAACCTGGTCAAAACGCCAGTCGCAATTTGGCTGAATTGTTGGGTGAAAATTTTGCCGGCGATGTTTTGGTTAATGGCGAACCGGCAGATTTAACTTATCAGGTGAAAACCGGCGATGTTATTGTGGCGGCGCAGTCTGGCTCGCAACCGATTGTTGAGCAGTTTGACGACGAGGTTGCTGCGCCGGAACCGCAGCCGGTGGAAGCTCCGGTTTTGGGCGCGCCATTGGCGGTTAATTTGAACGGTCGGCAGGTTAGCTTGCCGGCCAAACCAAGCGGCGAACCGCATTATCTGGTGGACGCTTTGCAGCATAGCGGCTTGGATTTTGACAACCTGCATCAACCGGTTGAGCTGTTGGTTAACGGCCAGCCAGGGCAGTTTAGCCAAACGCTACGCAAAGATGACGAGGTGATTATTCGTTATCAGGATGCGGAGCGCGAATAATGGTAGAATTTGGCTGATTGGCTGTAAAATAACGGTAGATTGGATAGAAAAAGCAATAAAAATATAAAAAAATAGCAAAAGCTTGCAGGAAAAATCGGCTAAAGGGCTAATTATATATATACCTTTTTGGCTTAAAGGTTTTGTGCATTACAGCCTGTTTGCCTGATAGGTTCACAGGCTAATACTATTCGTAGTATTGCTCGGTTTGATAAAAATACGGGCTATAAATTAGCGAGGAGGAAGTTATAATGCGTAAGAGCATAAAAAAACAGGTTTGGTTGAGGGTGGCGCTGACTATCAGCTCGGTTTTGTTGTTTAGCATAATGACTTTTGTTAGTATTTCAAATATTCGGGCTACTGAAGGAGATAGCAAGCAGGCTTCGGCCCTGCTGGATCGGGCTCAAAAGGCGGAAACTGCTCACTATAAATGGTCTGGTAACCTTAGTAATGCGCTTTATGCCGGCACTGATTTCACCGGCAGCTTGGACCCAACCTCTTGTGTGCTGGGTCAGTGGCTTTACGGTGAGGCTGGAACTGACGACGCCCGCGTTTTGAAGTTGCGCGAACAGATGGAGCCGTTACATAAGGAGTTGCACCAATCAGCCAGCCAGGCGTTGGAAATGTTGGAGCAAGATCCGCTAGCTGCACAAAGCTTCTATCAAAATACAATTCAGACCAATTTGGGGACCTTGGTGGGCATGTTGGACGAGGTGGTTGCTTGTAGTGAGGAGCTTAGCGAAATAAGCGACGCCGAGTTAACTCGCATTATCACCACAATGATGATAACCTCTATTGTGTGCTGCGTTTTGGCGCTTTTGTGTTTGCTGAGCCTGGTGATTTATGTTCTGAGCGGTGTGGTTAAACCGATTTTGCATATTACAGAGCAGAGCAAACCTTTGTTGGAGGGCAAGCTGGAGTTGCAGCTTAATCACAAAAAGCAGGATGAGCTGGGCGATTTGGCAAACACGCTGGAGCAGTCGCTGCAAATTATTCGCGGCTATGTGAATGATATTAACCGAATTATGGGCGAGCTTTCTCGCGGCAGCTTTAATGTGCATGCCACCACGCCTTTTATTGGTGATTTTCGTTCGATTGAGCAGTCTATTGAAAGTTTTACAAATACGATGTCATCTGCTTTGGAACAGATTACCAATGCGGAGCATCGGGTTTCTGGCAATGCCGAGCAGCTTTCCAGTGGGGCGCAGGCTTTGGCTCAGGGTGCAACCGAGCAGGCCAGCGCGGTGGAGGAATTGTTTGCCACTTTGGATAGCCTTTCACGTACGGCTGAGCATAATGTGAGTACGGCGGCCAGCGCACAAAACAGCGCCAAACAAGCTCGTGAGCAGGTGACGCTGAGCAGTGAGCAAATGAATAATATGGTTGTTGCAATGCAGGATATTACGGAGGCATCGCGCAAAATCAGCGAGATTATCGCTACGATTGCTGATATTGCTTTCCAAACCAACATATTGGCTTTGAACGCTGCTGTTGAGGCGGCGCGTGCTGGTTCGGCTGGCAAAGGTTTTGCTGTGGTGGCGGATGAGGTGCGCAATTTGGCTACAAAATCTGATTTGGCAGCCAAGGCGACGCAGGATCTTATTGAAAATTCGGTGCAGGCAGCGGAGCGTGGCAGCGCAGTGGTTGATGAAGTTTCACAGACTTTGCAGCGTTCTTTGGATTTGGTTGTGCAGGCCAGCAATGAAATGGGTCAGATTGCCGAGGCTATTGCCGGCGAGGCTGAAAGTATTGCTCAGGTGACTGAGGGTATTAGCCAGATTTCGGCTGTGGTGCAGACCAATTCGGCCAGCAGTGAGGAATCTGCCGCAGTCAGCGCGGAGCTTTTTGATCAGGTTCGTTTGTTGCAGGATCAGACCAGGCGTTTCCAGCTGAAAGATTGAACCGGAAAATTTATTGATAATAATTAGTTTTAGATAATTTTTGCACGGAAATAGCTGCGGTTGAATTGAAATTCTGCTAGTAGGCAAAAATTTCTTGTTTCAACCGCGGCCTTTTTTTGTCAGACCTATTGCAAAATGCGCTAAAAAAGTGTATGATAGTATGTAGTCGCTAAAAAAGACCTTTTGGCATTGTTCAGAATGGTTTCAATTCGGCTTTAAGAAAGCTGACAGATAATTGTTTTGGGACAATTCTGCCGCAGGTGCATATAATATCTTTAGACCGCATAAAGAATATACTGTTGATTGTAGCGGCTTGGGTTGAATTTGTGTATGGAGGTTGACGGAATGAATACAATTTGCGGTACCAGCAATTTGATGCTGGAGCGTTCTATGGATTTCCTCTGGACTAAGCAAACGGCAATTTTAGACAATATTGCCAATGCTGAAACCCCAAACTACAAAACTAAATATGTGACATTTGAGGAAAGCTTTGAACAAAAGCTGCGTGCGGCAATGGCTGAACCAAAACCGGCTCAGGCTGTGCGCAAAGTTATGGAAGATGCCCAATGGGAGGTTCATGAGGTTGATGAATCCGTGCGAATGGATGATAACGGCGTGAACACCACTGAGCAAATGGTGGAACTGGTGCGCAATGCTTATCAGTTGCAGCATGTTTATCGAGCAATTTCTGGTAATATTTCTATTATGCGCGCGGCAATTAACGGATAAGAGAAGGGAAGTTGTCAGTTATGGCTTTTATGACCGCTATGAATATTGTGGGTTCTGGGCTGACCGCTGAACAACTGCGGTTGGATGTTATCTCGGAAAATGTAACTAATATGAATACCACTCGCACGGAAGCAGGCGGGCCTTATCGTCGTAAGATGGTGGTTTTTCAGGCTGAATCCGGACGGGATGGTTTTCGGCAAGCAATGGCTGCAGCGGCCGCGGCTTCTAATCGAGGTTATGAAAATGCGGGCGGTGTTCGGGTTGTGGAAATTGTGGAGGATCCTAGCGATTTGCCAATTACATATGACCCCAGCCACCCGGACGCCAATGAGCAGGGCTATGTGGAAATGCCCAATATAACGCTGGTTAAGGAGATTACCGACGCCATGGCGGCTTCGCGTGCGTATGCCTCCAATGTGACGGCTTTTAACACGTTGAAAAGTGTGTTGTCTTCCAGTCTGGAAATTGGCAGGTAGGCTGGCGTTGACGATTTTGCCAATATTTGACAAAATGCTTTGAGGTGATAAGATGACGATTAATAGTGTGAATCCGCTGTGGAATGAGATGCCTTTGCAGCAACCACAGGCGCAAACCAAACAGGAAAATCCCGGCGTTTCGTTTGCGGATATTTTTCGCTCGGCAATAAACGAGGTGGCGGAGGCGCAAAACCAGGTGGCCAACGCGGAGTATCTGTTGACGACGGGCCAGTTGGACAATCCTGCCTATGCTACTATTGCCATTGCCAAGGCGGAACTTTCAGTTTCAATGCTGGCACAGTTGCGAACCAAGGCGTTGGACGCCTACAATGAGTTGATGCGGATTAGTATGTAAAATTAGAGCGGAAAAGAGGTTGTCTGATGGCGGAGGTATTATCGCAAAGCCAGATAGATGCACTGCTCAACTCTATGCAGGGGGGCGGCGCGCCACCTGTTGAAGAAAAGCCGGAAAAGAAATATCCCAAATATGATTTTACCAGTCCACGCAAGTTTACCAAAGATAGGCTAAAAATGCTAAGTGGTATCTTTGATAATTATTCGCGCATTATCAACACGCGGATTAACGGTTTGTTGCGTGCCACTTGTGAGGTTGAATTGGCCTCGGTTGAGGAGCAAAGGTATTATGAATTTTCCAACGCGCTGACGGAGGGCACGGTTTTGGCGGTGTCTCATCTGAATATGCAGGGCGTGCGGGATGAATCGCCGGTGCTCTTTTATATAACTACACCGGTTATGCTTAGCATGATCGACCGGCTTTTGGGCGGTACCGGTGACGTCGAACCCGACTTGCCGGATGATTATATCTACACGGATTTGGAAATTCGCCTGTATGAGAACCTAATGAAGGAACTGGTTTCAGTTATGGGCAACAGCTGGGAGAATTATATTCAGCTGGATTTTGATTACGGCCGGGTGGAGCCAAACCCCACCTTGGTGCAGTTAATCGGTATGGATGAAACCGTTGTTTTGGTGGATTTGGTGCTGAAATTTCCAAATTGTGAGGGACGAATCAGCGTTTGTTTGCCAGGTTTGATGTTGACCAATATATTTACGAAAATCAATCAGGAAAATCCCGCTAATCGTGCAGTTGCGGAGGATAAATCGGAGGATATTTTTGATCATCTGCGCGATTCCAATTTGGAAATTGTGGCGGAGTTGGGGCGCACTGAGCTCAGACTACGCGATGTTTACAATTTGAACGTGGGCGATGTGATTGATTTGAGCCAAAAAAAGGATAGCGCGGTTTATCTGCGCATCGGTGGCCGCAAGTGGTTTGATGGAATGATGGGCGTTAGTGAAAAGCATATCGCCGTGAAAATCAGGCGGGTTTACCATAATGTTGAGAGAAGGGACAGTCAGGTAAATGAGCAATAGTATTTTTAGTCCACTGGAAATAGACGCGATTGGCGAGATTTCTAATATCAGCTTGGGCTCATCGGCGACAGCCATATCCAATATGCTCGACCACCGGGTTGATATTACAACGCCTTCGGTTTCCGTGGTGAACGCTGAGGATTTTGAGCTGGGCAGTATTGAACCGGCTATTGGCGTGGAAATTAAATACGTCACCGGCTTGGAAGGCAGCAACATTATGCTGCTGAAGATGAGCGATATTAAGGTGATTGTTGACATCTTGATGGGTACGGAAACCCCGGATGAGGAGTTTGAGCTTAACGAGCTTTCGTTGAGCGCGGCCTGTGAGGTTATGAATCAGATGATGGGCGCGGCTGCCACTGCTTTGTCTGATTTTTTGGGTCGGGTGGTTAATATTTCCACTCCCCAAACCTTTGACCTTGATGACTTGGAGGCCTTTAAGAATGAACGGCTGCCAGTTGCACAGGGGCCGATTGTGGTTGTTCGTTTTGCTTTAGATATTGAACCCTCGCTGAAAAGCGAATTTATGAATGTAATGTCGGTTGAGTTGGCCAGAGAGTTGTTGGGCGGCTTTGGCCTGGGCGGCAGCGACTCTGCCGCTGAGGAGGCTGCGCCGGCGCCAGCTCCTGCACCTGCTGCGGAGCCGGAACCTTCAGGCGGAGGCGGCGTTCTCTCCCAGGAGGAGATTGAAAAGATGCTGGCTGGCGGTGGTGCTGCGGCAAGCCCTGCACCAGCTCCTGCTCCTGCTCCTGAACCTTCGGGTGGTGGAGGCGGCGTGCTTTCCCAGGAGGAGATTGAAAAAATGTTGGCTGGCGGTGGTGCTGCGGCAAGCCCTGCACCGGCTCCAGAGCCACAGGTTGCTCCTCCTGCGCCGGCAGTTGCCCCGGCCCCGGCTCCAGCTGCCCCCGCGGCTGCTCAAGCGCCGCCGGCTCCTGCTCAGCCAATGGCGATGCCAATGATGTCGCCTGAGCAGATGGCTCAGATGATGCAGATGATGATGCCGATGTATATGGCGGCTGCTCAGCCGCCGGCTCCACAAGCGTCGCCGGACCCGAAAGTTATTAATACTCAACAGCCGACGATGCCGCAGCTGGCCGGGTTGGATCAGTTGGGCGAGGAGCAGGCTCAAAATCTGGATTTGATTATGGGCGTGCCGTTGGAAGTTACTGTGGAAATTGGCCGCACCCGCAAAAAGGTGCAGGATATTTTGAGCTTTGCCAAAGGTTCGCTGGTTATTTTGGATAAGCTGGCCGGCGACCAGGTGGATTTGTTTGTAAATGGCAAATGTATTGCTCGTGGCGAAGTGGTTGTTATCGATGACAATTTCGGTATTCGGATTGGGGAGATTTTGCGCAAGCCGGAGCTGGAAGATTTTACAAAATAGATAGGCTGGATTTACGCTTTCTGAAAATCATAGAAATGAGGACGATTAACGATGGCAAAAATTTTATTGGTTGACGATGCAGCTTTTATGCGCAAGGTGGTTAAGGATACCTTGAGCAAAAATGGGTACACTGACCTTTACGAGGCTGTGGATGGCGCTGACGCAGTGGAAAAGTACACTGAGATTAGCCCGGATTTGGTAATTATGGACATCACGATGCCGAATATGGACGGCTTGGAGGCTTTGAAAGCTATCCGTGCCAAAAACGGCAGCGCAAATGTGGTGATGTGCTCTGCAATGGGCCAGGAAGCAATGGTTATCGAAGCCATTCAGTCTGGCGCTAAGGACTTCATTGTGAAGCCGTTTAAGCCGGAGCGTATTTTGAAAACGGTTACTTCCATTGTAGGAAATCCGTAATGCCTGCTGGCGTTGGGTCATTGTTGGGGATGTTGTTGGCGGTGGTTGCCATTTTGGCTTTGGCCTGGTGGGTCACCAGCCTGATTGCCCGCCAAGGCACGCTGGCTTTGCCAGGCCTGGCTGTTGCAGGTTCTGCAAGCGATTTTTGTGTGTTGCGGCAAATCCCCATCAGCCGAACGGAACGATTGCTTTTGGTACGCTTAAATCAGCGGTGCTTGCTTTTGGGTGTGGCCCAAGGTGGCGTAACGCTTTTGGCTGAGCTGACGGAGGAGGAATCGCAAACCTGGCTGGAAAATCAGCCTGGCGGCCCCGGCACAGCTGGGGTGGATTTCCGTCGGTTCTTGCATATGTCTACAAAGAAATGAGCGTGAGCGGACGTTGGATAGTTTTATCAATATAAATGGCGACGGCCTGCAGGCGCTGGAATTTATCTTCCTGATTACGCTCGTCAGTCTGCTGCCATTTTTGGTAGTGATGACAACCTCATTCACGCGGTATATCATCACGCTTTCGTTTCTGCGCAATGCGATGGGCACGCAGCAAACGCCGCCGAATATGGTGCTGATTGGCATCGCCCTGTTTTTAACTTTGTTTACAATGGGGCCGACGATTGGCGAAATTCAGGCGGAGGCTTACACGCCTTATATTAACGATGAAATCACGCAGGAGGAATTTTTCAGCCGGGCCGCAGTGCCGTTGAAGGACTTTATGCTGCACCAGACGGAGCTTTCGTCTTTGCAGATGTATTGCGATTTGGCGGATATAGAGATGCCCACTGAGGACGCGGCCAGACTGGAGCTGCCAATGACGGTGGTGACGCCGGCTTTTGTGACCAGCGAGCTGAAAACGGCCTTTCAAATTGGTTTTTATCTTTATATACCATTCCTGCTGATTGATATTATTGTTTCTTCCACGTTGATGTCGATGGGCATGATTATGTTGCCGCCTTCAATGATTTCCACACCGTTTAAGCTGTTGCTGTTTATCACCTTGAACGGCTGGGAACTGGTGTTTTCCACACTGGTGCAGGGCTTCCGATAGCGGGGCTTGTAACTTGGCATAAGGAGGAAGCTGAATGGATGTTGCACAGGTGACGGATATTTTCCGCGACGGAGTGGGCGTTGCCATCCGCTTGGGCGCACCAATTTTGCTGATGAGCATGATGGTTGGTGTGTTCACGGCTATCTTACAGGCTGTGACGCAAATTCATGAGCAGACAATCTCCTTTGTGTTTAAGCTGATTGTGGTGGTACTGTTTATGGTAATTGGCGGCAGTTGGATGTTGACCACTTTGCAGGATTTTTTCCTGGAATTAATTGAACTGATGAGGGCGCTGTAAGCAATGCTGGAATGGGGAAGCTTGACGCTCTTTTTATACATTTTGATGCGGATGTCAGGGTTTGTGTTGCTAAACCCATTGTTTGGCCGCAACAATGTGCCGGGCATTTACAAAGCCGGTTTTATTATGCTGCTGACGGTGGTGGTGGCTAGCACCTACACTGGCGCTGGCGTGGAAGTGCCGAACACGGTGGTGGAATTTTGCCTGCGGGCTTTTCTGGAGCTTGGTCTGGGCTTTCTGCTAGCGGTGATTATGCAGTTTTTTTTCTATATTCCGGAGCAGGCCGGCGAGGTTATAGATACGCAAATGGGTATGAGTATGGCTAGCACTTACGACGCTGGCACGCAAACCCAGCGGACTACCACGGCCAGTCTGCTTAGTATGCTGATGTTGCTGATTTTCCTTACGGCCAACGGTCACCAAACGCTGTTACGAATTATGTTGACTTCGGGTGATATTGTGCCATTTGGCTCGGCGGCATTGGGCGACGCGGCTGCTAATCGGGCGGTGGAACTGTTTGCACAGTGCGCGCTGCTTTCCGTCAAATTATGCCTGCCGATTTTGGCGACAGAGCTTTTAGGCCAGGTGGGTATGGGCATTTTAATGAAAGTAATTCCCCAAATTAATGTATTTGCTATCAACATTGAGCTAAAAGTGCTGATTGGCTTGGTAATGCTGTTGCTGATGTTGGCCCCGTTCAGTGAGTTTTTGCTGGGCGTGGAGGCGGCAATGTTAGACGAATTGGCGGCGGCCTTGGAGTTGACAACTTGAATTGCTAATTTGTAAATAAAAAAATCACAGAGGAGGAAGCAGAATGGGACGACTTATGAATAATGCGATTTCATTGTTTGTCGTTATCATTGTGCTTTTTCTGATTTTACCATTAAAACCCTGGATGCTGGATGTTTTTTTGGTGATAAACATCTCGCTGTCCGTTATGATTTTGCTGATCACCATGAACATTTCCGAGGCGCTGGAATTTTCCATCTTTCCATCGCTGTTGCTGATAACCACGCTGTTTAGGCTTGGTATGAACGTTTCCTCAACCCGTTTGATTTTGTCCAACGGCGGTTATGCCGGTGATGTTATTGCGGCCTTTGGCCAACTAATTACCGGCGGCAATGTGGTTATTGGTATCATTATTTTTGTTATTATCGTTTTAGTACAGTTTATTGTTATTACTAAAGGCGCTGAGCGCGTGGCCGAGGTGGCCGCCCGCTTCACGTTGGACGCGATGCCCGGCAAGCAGATGGCTATTGACGCTGATTTGAACACCGGCCTGATTGACGAGCAGGGCGCCCGGCTGCGTCGAGAAAAAATTCAAAAAGAAGCCGATTTTTACGGCGCAATGGACGGCGCAACCAAAATTGTTAAGGGCGACGCCATTATGTCCATTATTATCACGTTGATCAACCTGGTGGCCGGTATTATTATTGGTATGGTTCAGGGCGGGCAGGATTTTGGCTCTGTTTTGCAGATTTATTCCACCGCCACCATTGGCGACGGTCTGGTTTCCCAGCTGCCGGCGCTGATGATTTCCACCGCCACTGGTATGATCGTGACTCGTTCCGTATCTGAGGGCAGCCTGAATACGGATGTTATTCGGCAGTTTACTGCTCAGCCGCGAGCAATTATGGTGGCCGGTGCGGCGTTGGTTTTCCTGGCTGCAATGCCCAACACTCCGCATGTTCCTTTGCTGATTGTGGCGGCGGTGCTGTTTGGTTTGGGCACCTACGTTTCACGTGGTATGCGAATGCAGGCGGCGGCAGAGGCTGCGGCCATTCAGGCGGAGGCGGAACAGCCTCAGCCGGAAGCGCCATCAGAAACGGATTACTATAAGGATATTAATAACGTTTACAATTTGTTGCGGGTGGAGCCGATTGAAATGGAGGTTGGCTACAGCCTGATTCCCTTGGTGGATGAAAGCAGCGGTGGTAAGCTAATTAATCGAATTGTAATTTTCCGTCGGCAATATGCGCAGGAAATGGGTTTTGTTGTCCCAACCGTACGTTTGCACGATGGTTCAATGCTGGGCACCAACCAGTATATTATTCGTATTAAGGGCGAGGAAGTGGCCAAAGGCGAAATTTTGGTGGATTACTATTTGGCTTTGGAGCCAGCTAATTCGCTGGGTGAGATTGACGGCATTGAAACTATTGAGCCGGCCTATGGCATTCCTTCGCGTTGGATTTTGCCGGAAAATAAAGAAATGGCTGAAATTTATGGTTACACGGTTATTGATCCGCTTTCCGTAATGCTGACCCACCTTTCGGAAACTATCAAGCAGCACGCTTATGAGTTGCTGACCAGGACGGAAACCATTCAGTTAGTGGAAAATATGAAAAAGACGGCGCCAGAGCTGGCCGACGAGGCCTGTCCTGCGATTGTCTCTTATGCTTTGCTGGAAAAAATTCTGCGTAATCTGCTAATGGAGGGCATCCCCATTCGGGATATGGTGACGATTTTGGAAACGATTGTGGATGCAATGAACTCCACTCGCGACCCAGATTTGATTACCGAAAGCGTGCGCGGCGCTTTGAGCCGCACCATCACTCGCCGCTTCTGTGAAAACGGCCAGTTGCGGGTGATAACTTTAGATTCAGAGGTGGAACGCCGTGTTGTTTCCTCTCTGACCAAAAACGAACATGGAATTTATCTATCAATGGGGCCGGAGCTTTTGCAGCCGATAATCTCTCAGATTGCCGACTGTCTGCCAAAATTTGCGGATTTGGGCAGTTCCCCGGTTCTGCTGACCAGTCAGGTCATTCGTATATATATGAGCCGTCTTTTACGGCAATACTTCCCCAACTTGTGTGTGCTGGCCTTTAATGAGATTGTTGGCACAGCCCAAATTCAGGCGCTGGGCAACATCACTGTGCAGCAGACACCCGGAAAGAAGGCGGTTGGCTTATGAGTGCCGCCGCGCCGCTGGATTTCTCTGCGATGACAACAGAGGAGTTGTTTCAGGAATTTTTGCAGACCCGCCGCGAGGATGTGAAGTGGCAGATTGTGTTGCGTTATAGTGGTATGATAAAAAGTATCGCTTTGCGCTTGCAGGACGTCTATTCCTCCTTTGCGCAGCTTGATGATATTATCAATGAAGGGCTGATTACGCTGGCCGATGCGGTTGAGAAGTTTGACCCGGCTAAAGGCGGCTTTTCAACATATGCCTCCATCCGTATTCGTGGGATGATTATTGATTATGCCAAAAAGCAGGATTGGGTGGCAAGCTCTGTCCGCAAGCGTGTGCAGAAGATTGAGCAGGCCACGGTGGAGCTGACTAATACTCTGGGGCGCGATCCAACTGAACTTGAGGTGGCCGAACACTTGAACCTGAGCTTGGCGCAATATCGTCGGGCGGTGAGCATATCTTTCACTCGAAACGTTATTTCCTTGGAAGAGATGTTGGAAAAAAACTGCGAGCATTGGACTATGGGCGCGGCCAAGCAAGACAGCGCAACTTCGCCGGAGGCGGAATTGCAGCGAACGGAGCTGGTGCAGCTTTTGACGGAGGCCATTGCCAGTTTGGAACCCAACGAGCAGCTGGTTCTTTCCTTGTATCACGAGCAGGAACTGAAACGGACAGAAATTGCAACAGTGTTGGGGGTAAGCCCGGTGCGCGTGTCGCAAATTCACACCAAAGCTTTGCGCAAGCTGCGCGATAAACTGTTTGCTTACTTGCAGGAATAAAAAACCAGCTATATTTGATGAAAAAAAGCAAGTTGGCAATTATTTTATAGAGGAAAACTCTGATTAACAGCGAATTTTTACAAATGAATAAATATATTAGTATATTATGATGAAAGGACCGATAAAATGTTTAAGGGATTTTACAATCTGACCTCTGCAATGTTGACGCACGGGCGGAATTTGAATGTTATTTCCAATAATATGGCTAACGTTTCCACCAGCGGCTACAAATCGGATACCTTCACCGCGACTACCTTTGACGATGTGCTGTGGAGCCGCGTGGGCAACAAGAATAAAATATATGAGGATTTGGGGAACCAGAGCTATATTACGGCTCCTAGCCAGCTTTACACCGATTATTCCCAGGAGGGTTTTGATGCGACAGGTGGAGTGCTGGATTTTGCCATTGAGGGCGACGGCTACTTTGCAATTCAAATGGCGGAGGGCGACCAAACGCTTTATACCCGCGCCGGCAGTTTTAGCCTGGACAACGAGGGCTATCTGACTTTGCCGGGAGCCGGCCGGGTGCTTGACGAGGCTGGCGCACCCATTTATCTGCTGACGGATAAGTTGAAATGTGATGAGCGCGGCACGCTTTACTCTGTGCAAGGTGATTTTCTGGGCCGGATTGGCGTTTTCTCCTTTGGCGAGGATGCGGCTCCGGCTAAGGACGCTAGCGGTTTGTTTCAAGCGGACGGCGAGGCGCAGCTGAATGACAATGTGCGCGTACATAACGGTATGCTGGAGCGTTCCAATGTGGATTGGTTGCAGCAGATGACTAAAATGATTTCGGCTCAGCGGGCTTATCAAAGCGCGGCTTCGTTGTCAAAGATGTATGATGAGGTTATGAACCACGCGGCATCGAATATTGGCCGCATGTAATATCGGCTTTTAGAATAAAAAAGGAGCAAGGCAGCATGAATATGTCATTTTATACAGCTGCGGTGGGAGCGGAGCAGCAACAGACCCGTTTGGATGTGTTGGGCAACAACATTGCCAATGTGAACAACACCGGATTTTGTGCTAAACGTCCGGTTTTCACTGCGCTGATGTACGATTTTATGGACGGTGTGGACGGCGCACGTTTGCCGCGTGGCTCCGGCGCTTATATGTCTAGCGCTGACAGTAATTTTGCTGCGCAGGCAATGCCTGATACTGGCCGCGCGCAGGATTATGCGATTGAGGGCGACGGTTTTTTTGCCCTGTGGGATCCGGCGACTGAGGAATATTCCTATACTAGGGACGGCTCATTTGTGGTATCAATGTTTACGGTGCCCTTGGAAGAGGGCGAGGAGCCGGAGCTGGACGCGGATGGTAATGAAATTTTGGAAAAAACAGTTTGGTATCTATCCGATGGCGACGGTCGTTTTGTTTTGAGCAATGAAGGCCGCTTGATTGAAGTGGAGGATCAAAACGCGCAGCAGCCAGTTGGGGTTTTTGATTTCGTCAACACTAATGGTATGCAAAATGTGGGTGAAAAGCGCTATGTGCCGGTGGAAAAAAACGGTGAAGTTATGTTGGGCACCGGCCGAGTGGTTTGGCAGCATTTGCAGGCCTCCAATGTGGATTTGGCTTATGAGTTGAGTAAGCTTATTGAGGCCCAGCGTTCTTTTAGCTACACCTTAAAGATGATTCAGGCTTCAGATGAGATTGAAACCACGGTGAATGGTTTGCGTTAAAATCTGCGATATGATCCCCTGGAAGGAGATAATCTTATGAAGATTAAGAATTATGATGAATTGACCGCTTTGGAAATTGATACTCTGAGGGAAGTCGGCAGTATTGGCACCGGCAACGCCGCCACCTCGCTTTCTCAAATGCTGGGTTGCGAGGTTCGTATCACTTTGCCTGAAGTGCGGATTATGGGTTACAATGAGGCCATTGATTGGATTGGTGGGCCTGAGGCCATCACCGCCGGGGTTTTGGTTGGTATCAGCGGCGAAGTAAACGGTATTATGCTTTCCGTGCAGCCGCTGGAGTTCGTAAATTTGATTATTAGACATATGTTAGATAAGGAGCTGGCTTCCTATGAGGAATTGGAAGAGTTGGAAATGTCGGCTCTGGTTGAAATTGGTAATATTATGATTTCCACCTTTATCAACGCTCTCTCCGGTTTGGCTGGGATTAAGGTGGAGTTATCCGTGCCTAGCATGGCGGTTGACATGCAGGGCGCTATTTTAGCGGTTCCCATGGCAGAGTACGGCGGCCAGACCGATTATTTGATGACGATTGGCTCAAACTTTATGATTGATAACCGAGAAGTTCCTTGTCGCCTGCTGCTCTCGCCAGATGTTCGCTCGTTGAATTATCTATTGAGAAAGCTGGGGGTAGAATGATTAGTGGTTCAAAGCCGGTGGTGGTTGGCATTGCTGATATGAAAATGGTAAACGGCGATGCTAAAGTCATCACCTATGCTCTTGGTTCCTGTATTGGAATTTGTCTTTATGATCCAAAGCTGAAATTGGCTGCACTGGTGCATATTATGCTTCCATTAAATATGGAAGCTGGGCGTAAAAACCCGTTGAAATACGCCGATACCGGCATTCGTGAAACCCTAAAGGCCATGCAGGCAAAGGGAGCGATGAAAAGCAGGATTACCGCCAAGTGCGCCGGCGGTGCCAAAATGTTTGAAGTGGCAGGCAAAGGGGCGTTGGGCAATATTGGCCAGCGCAACATTGAAAGTGTGCACACCATTTTGAAGATGGAAGGAATCCACCTGGTGGCTGAGGATGTTGGCGGCGGTGTGGCCCGTACGTTAACTTTTGACGCCGCCACCGGCATGGCGACTGTACAATCTTACGGCAAGCCGGTTAAGACGATTTAGAGAGAGGAGAATCTGTTATGGACGCAGAAAAAAACGAAATTCTATTGGAGTCTGGCACAAATGAAATTGAAATTATGGAATTTACAATTTCAGACGTTCTGTACGGCATTAATGTGGCCAAGGTGCGCGAGATTATGCTCTGCGAGCCGGTCAAATTTATGCCGCACACACATCCCGCGGTGGAGGGCATCTTTAAGCCGCGCGATCTGGTGATCACGGTTATTGACCTGCCCAAATATTTGGGCGATGGTACCAATGTGCCTAACCCGAAAGATATTTTTATCGTTACCAATTTTAACAATATGAACATTGCTTTTCGCGTCCATACAGTGGTGGGGATTCGCCGTATCTCGTGGACGGATATTCAAAAGCCGGACAAAACAATTAGCGGCGGTGATGACAGCGTGGCAACTGGCATTGCTCAGTGCGGTAGCGATTTGGTGACAATTCTGGATTTTGAAAAAATTGTGGCGGAAATTGCGCCGGAAACCAGTATTCAGATGTCGGAAATTGACCAGCTAGGGCCGCGCGAACGTGATTCCAGGGCTATTCTGATTGCTGAGGATTCCATTTTGCTTTCCAAGATGATTCGGGAATCCTTAAACAAAGCTGGTTATACCAATTTGTCGATGTTCGGCAATGGACGCGACCTTTGGGAACATTTGCTTGATATTAAACAGCGTCATCGCATTGATGAGGAAGCAGCGCTAATTATTACGGATATTGAAATGCCGCAAATGGATGGTCATCGCTTGACCAAGCTGGTTAAAGATGATTTGGAGCTGAAGCGTATTCCTCTAATTATATTCTCCTCGCTGATTACTGAAGAAATGCGGATAAAGGGCAAGGAGCTTGGCGCCAATGAACAGATGAGCAAACCGGAAATTGGCCATTTGGTTTCGGTTATGGATAATCTGCTGGCCAGATCCTGAAAAAAGCCATTAAAATAAGGAGTGCAGATTGATGGGAAGCAAATATATTGTTCGGCAGCCGATTAAGGATACCAACAAGCAAATTATCGGTTATGAAATTATGTATCACGGGGAAAACCAAGCCTATGGCGCGGAGGATCCGGGCAGTGGTCAGAGCGATTACGCTGTGGCCGATACTGTTTATAATGTTTTAACCCAAAATGTGGATAAGGGCCTGAAAGGTTCGCTTAATTTTATGACTTTCAATAGTACCTTGCTGACCAAAAAAGCCCCGCGTCTTTTTGAAAAATCTAGTTTGGTAATTCAAATTAATGACAGCGTGATTATTCATCCTTTGGCAATGCACTTTGTGAAGCAATATGCCAAGGAGGGCTACAAAATTGCGGTAAATGAGTTCCAGTTTTTGCCTAGATATATTTCCCTGATGGGGGATATTGATTATATCAAACTGAACTTCCGCACGGCCAGTGAGGCAACCTTGCGTAATGTGATTGAGTTGGCTCACAGCATGGGCAAGCAGGTTATTGCCACAGATATTACAGATGAAGCTCTTTACAACAAAGCGCTTGGTATGGGCGTGGAAATGCTGCAAGGCTCATATGTGGCAGAAACTTTGGCTACCAAAGCCCACAACAGCGGCTATTTGGAAAGCAACTTTTTCCGTCTGATGGTGGCTGTTACTAGGGAAAGCCCCGATGTGGAGGAAATTGAACATATCATCTCGATGGACGCAACCCTGACTTACGGGTTGTTGCGGATTGCCAACTCGGTTTACTATGCAATGCGCAACCGTGTAACCACTATTCGGCAAGCGGTGATGACCTTGGGCATTGGCCAGTTGAAGCAATGGGTTTATCTTTTGAGCGCCAGCAATGAAGAAAGTGAAATTGACCCGGCTTCTGAGGAATTTTTAAAACTTTCCTTTATGCGGGCCAGCTTTTGTAGTGAATTGATGGATTATGCACAAGGGATGCCTATTTCCAAAGGCGACGCCTACCTGATGGGTATGTTTTCAACCCTGAATTATTTGATTGACGCTCCTCTGGAGGAAATTTTGGCGCAGGTTCCGTTGCCGGATGAAATCCGCGACGCCCTGTTGCGTCAAGAGGGACGTTGCGGCAAACTCTTCAAGCTGGTTTTGTGCTATGAACGCGCTGATTGGGATCAAATTAATCAGTTGGCCGAGGAGCTTGGCATTCCCAACAACCAGCTGACTAATTTGTATTTTAATTGCATGGAAGTGGTGGAAAACACCTGGCAGCAGCTCACCAGCCCTGAGCCGGAGCAAAATGTTCCAGAGGGTGAGGAGGCTGCGCCTGCCGGCGCGGCAACTTCGGAGCCAAACGGGCAGCAGTAAGCAGCTTGGTTCTGAGCCATTCAGGTTCAGTTCAGTACTTTAAGCAAAAAATCTGAATGAGGAAAGGGCGGAGGAAAAAATGGATAACGATATGCTGGAAGCGTATTTGTTTGAGATGAACACGCTTTTAGAGCAAATAGACGAATTGGTGTTG
>JAAWKH010000023.1 GCA_022797295.1 Peptococcaceae bacterium | reverse complement strand
GCGTAAGGGTGATCCTTATGATAATGCGGTTGCCGAAAACTTTTTCAGCTGTCTTAAATGTGAGCTGATTCATCTTAAGCATTATCACACAAGATATGAAGCCAAATTAGATATTTTTGCTTATATTGAGGCTTTTTACAACAATATTCGCCCTCATTCTGCTTTGGGCTGGATTTCGCCAAACGCTTTTGACAGTCTGCTGTCTGAATATGAACTTATAAGCGCAGATACCATAGACAAAAATAATATAAAAGTTCATTTGTTAAGACGCTTTGACTATGATAAAAAAACTACTATTAAAAATTTTTAAGATTTTTTGGAGGTATTTTATGAAATCTTATAAACAAACATTCTTTTTAATATTATTAACTATTTGGATACTTTTGCCAACCGTAGCTTTTGCTCAAACAAAAGACTTGCCGGATTTTTTTATTCGTATACCAACACAACCTTATAATAATTCTGTTTATAATGAATTCATATTCACGGAGATGTCAAATACTGAAATTACATATTATATAAGCGGTCAAATTCAAACCACTAACCTGCCCATATTAATTAAAAACGACCAAACAATGCTGCCACTTCGTTTAGTTGGCGAGGCTTGCGGCGCCGATGTTGTATGGGATAAAAATGAACAACAAGCAACAATAACATTAAATAAACATAAGGCTATAATCAAACCGTCCAGCAATGTTATTTTAGTAAACGATGTACAGCTGAATATTAACACTGCCGCTTTAATGCACAACGACACACTATACCTGCCTCTACGCTCCATTGGCGAAGCACTTGGCAAAAAGATTATTTGGCAAAACAAGTTAGAGCAAAGCTTTATCATTGTTTGCAATCAAGAGCAAAACTTTTCTAACCGCAATCAATTTAACACACTATTAAGCAAAACTTATTTAAAAGATATGCTTGAAACAGAACAACGTCAGCTTTTAGACGTTGGACAAAACGCCATAATTTCAGTTGATAAAAATGGAAATTATTACCGTAACTATGTTGCTATTAACGAGTCAACAGCCTGGCACGATTTTGACGATATTTTTCCCGATGAAACAGCAGCTATGGCAGAAAAGCTAGAATGTACTTTTCGCTATTATGACCCGCCAATGCCCAACGCCGAAACGCTAGCCGCCTTTTATGCAGACGGTGATGTCAAAATAATTTATGATGTACCACCATATCATAGTTTTGACGCTTTTATTTACGACAATTATGTTTACATAAAAGAATACCACAATGATACAGAGAAATTTCTGCGTATTAATCTGGAAACAGCACACAACGAATATTTTGTGCCAGAAATCATTAAAGAAAGTGATTTTCCAGATAAAACAAAATAAACGATAAATTTATTTTGAGGTACGGTATTATGAAAAAATTGTACATTTTTATGTTAGTGACTTTAATTTTATTTTCATCTGGTTGTAATGATAATAAACATAATTTTTATACACCAAATGAGGTTTATCAAATTGTTAATGACACACTAACCAAAGGAGAAATAGCAAATCTCATATACCTTGGACAATTTTCAACTACAAATGATGATATTCTAACACCGGAATCAAACCTATCTTATGGCTATATTGTAGA
Source organism: Peptococcaceae bacterium (assembly GCA_022797295.1). GTDB lineage: Bacteria > Bacillota > Dehalobacteriia > UBA4068 > UBA4997 > Avidehalobacter. Next base: position 29,901 of record JAAWKH010000023.1, on the reverse strand, counting down.
ATCAGAGCAATTACCATTACCCACAAACGGTGATATTTGGAAACTAATAAAAACATTTAACAATACTGATGATATAAAAACATATATAAGAAAAACATTTATCCCCTCTCTAGCTGAACAATATTTAATGGATATATTTACATCTAATGGCAATAAATATGTATTTCAGAATAATCAGCTTTTACAATGCAGATATTTAGCCACTTATCCAATCTCATTAATAAAATGGGAACATCAGCCAATAGAAATCATTATAAATAAACAAGATAAACTTCAAGTTATGCTTAAAGGTAATTTTATGTTAACCGGCATTGAAACAACCTTACCATTAACATTAACCAAAATAAATGACCAATGGTTACTTGATGAAAGTTTCAGCCCCCAGGAGCAAGAACCAAAAGATTATTATTATAATCAAACCGAATTAAAAAATATTTTAGAAGATACTCTAACAAAAGCTAACAAAGCAAATCAACTTTATGTAGCTGATAATTTTCACATAATACCAAATTCAGAAAGAAAAATTTTTTCTAATGTGTCAACTTATGCACCAGAATATAACTATGATATTTATTATGGCATAATTAATACAAAACAACCTGACGAAGATTATGCTGGTTTAATTCGAGAATTTAAAACTACCGAAGCCATTAAACAATGCTATAATGAAGCATTTGTTAATGAATTAGCCCAAGTTTACATTAATAATCTTTTTATGCAAGATTATCCGACTTATATTGACCAGCCAGAGGGGTTAGCATATAAACTAAATATTGCCTGTATGCCAATTACAATGCTAAACTGGCAGACAGATGATTACTTTATTTGGAGAAACAGCGAAAAACAAATTATTGTTATAATGGGAGCAGAATATCCACATTTTAATTATGGTTATTATCCACTACGCTTACAGTTAATTGACGGCAAATGGCTATGTGATAAATCCTACGAAATTTCCGCTTCAAAGATTAGTTGGCAATTAAAATAAATATCTTCCGGTTAAAACCGGAAGATATTTATTTTACTATTTCTTGGAATACACAAATTTTAAAGCATCATAAGAATGTAATCCATTTGACTTTAAACAAAATGAAGATACCTGACCAGACCTTGCAGCTCTCACTCCTTACAGCTCTATGGCCTAGATGTTCAAAAGAACCAGAAAAAAGGGAGTCATCTCCAATGATCTGGAAAAGCAAATCACCGCAACGCTTGAGAAGATAAACTGCTGTGAAATTACTCTGAATAAGGATAGTGAAAAACTCCAGCCTCTTGAATTTCAAGGCCGTTGACTGATTGGTTATTTTCGGGGCTTAAACGGCAAACCTTTGCCGGATATACAAATTGATATAAAAGCCCTGCGAGAGCAAAAAGGTTTAAGTCAAGCCGAACTTGCCAGGCAGCTTAACGTTGCGCAAACTGTTGTTGGCAAATGGGAAAGGGGCAAAAGCAAGCCAAGTCAAATTATGCTTGATAAGTTACATAACATTTTAGCTTAGTGTTCACACAAAAAAGACCGCCTGCACTACCTTATTATCTGATAGTACAGGCGGCCTTAATTTGCCCAAATATTCAATTTTTGGCTTGTTTAGGGGTTCGAATCCTTACAGTTGCCTGAAACCTCATTTTTGCATCTATTTTAACCCGTTTTTCGTGAGATTTGAACTAACGCTCACTCGACAAATTTCTTTGCCAAATTCGCTCAAATATGAGGAAAAACCGCCGTTTTCGGCGGTTTTTTCAACGTGTATCTATTTTATACACACTAATTGGTGCGCCAGAAGGGATTCGAACCCCCGACCCACGGCTTAGAAGGCCGTTGCTCTATCCTGCTGAGCTACTGGCGCAAATGGAGCGGGTGAAGGGAATCGAACCCTCGTATTCAGCTTGGAAGGCTGACTCTCTACCATTGAGTTACACCCGCAAATCCAAAGCTAACCAATAATATAGCACAATCTGCGCTAAAAATCAAGCCCTAATTTAGCTTTTTTACAATATTTCTTCCGAAACAACCTGTTGCAAAATTGGGAGCATTGTCGCCAAGGCCGCCGCTCTGTGACTAATGCGATTTTTTTCCGCCATCTCCAGCTCAGCCATTGTGCGTTCCCCCTCGGAACCCAGCAAAAAAAGAGGGTCATAACCAAAACCCAGCTCACCACGTCCACTGTAGGCAATGCGCCCCTCGCAACGTCCCTCCGTGGCAAACTGCTGGCCTGTTGGCCCGGCCAACACCAAGGCACAGATAAATCGCGCGGTACGCTCCGCCAGCGGACAATCCTGCATAGCCGCCAAAAGCTTGCGATTATTGGCTTCGTCATCCTTTTGCTCTCCGGCGTATCTGGCAGAATAAACCCCAGGCGCTCCATGTAAGTAATCAACAGCCAAACCGCTATCATCAGCCAGCGTCCAAAGGCCAGTGGCTGCCGCCCCCGCCCTAGCTTTCAAAGCCGCATTGCCAACAAAATCCGGCGCATCCTCCGGCGGCAACTGCAAATCTGGAAAATCTTGCAGGCTAAGCACCTGCCAACCGCTGCCCTGCAAAAGCTCCGCAATCTCCGCCACCTTGTGCGCATTTCCACTGGCCACTAAAAGCTGCATTTAATATTCCTCCCATTAAAAAAGAAGTCCGCTGATAAAAAGACTAGCGACCGCCAACCCGGCCTTGCCCTTTTATCCCCATGCGGACTTCTGCTTATATTATCTGCCGTCCGCAACGATTTATACATCTTTTTATAAAAATTTTCTACTGAAAAAAATAACAAAGCTATACATATCTGCCGCAAACTAAAGCCATAATATAAGTGCAGTTGCAATACAAACAAAAAGGAGTGAAAAAACTATGGCTAACAATCGTACTAACAATCAGCAGTCCAACCAGCAGACTAACCGTCAGTCCAACCAACAGACCAATCGTCAGTCTAACCAACAGACTAACCGTCAGTCCAATCAGCAGACTAACCAGCAGTCCAACAACAACTGCCGCTAACAGTTATTGCAACAGCCTAAAAAAACGATTTTTCAACAATTTGTTTATTTATAGCGGCGTTTAATTTTGAAAACGCCGCTATAAATTATTTCTAAACAATGCGTCGCTTTATTAAACAATCGCCAAACAATCGCTGCCATTCAAAAAAAACGGTAGCGATTGTTTTATGTACGAATGCCTAAATTAAGCCTGATAAGCTTTAGCCGCCGCTGTCAGCTGCTTGCGGCAACGTTTAACCTCTGCGCCGTACTGGTTGTTCTTATTGTTTGTCAAATTCAGAACCGGAGCGTTGGAGGTAATCATCACCGGCACCAGCTGGTCAATCATATCAGGCGAGGCGGCCACCACGCTGATATAAAGATTTTCCTGCATCCAATCTGTCAGCTTAGCTTCGCTATCCGCTGCCAAAGCATAGTTATCATATCGATCCACATCGTTCTCATCATCATTGCGAGGCACCGCCTGCAAATCATATTTCACAGCCAACATAGCCGCCAAGGAACGCCGCAAACCTGTGGCCCCAGTGTCGTTGCCCTGCAAATGGCGCACAATTTGTGAAGCCGCGTCAACATAAAGCATTGAAAGCTCGTCCGTTTTGCCAATGCCCAAGCCCAGCTCACGTCCATTATAAAACACGGCGAAAATGCCAGGGGTCTGTGCAATGTTCTCCAGTTCACCAGCCGGCATATCCGCTAATTTTTTGGTGTTAGCCTGCAAATTCAAGGTCATTTGCTGTGCCACCTGCCACAGAACCTGTTCTTTTTCAATCATAATAATAGCCTCCTTTAATAATCGTTTGCATTATTTTATTCAGTTTTAAAAGTTCAGGATAAAATCAACTCGCCAATATAAGGCAATCCCCTAAAGGAATCGTTATAATCCATACCATAACCAACCAGGAATTTTTCCGGCACTGTAAAGCCCACAAAATCCACCGGCACTTCATATTTACGAGCCGCCGCCTTATCCAACAGAGTACAAAGCTTTAGGCTAGCCGGCTGACGCTCTTGCAAGCGTTGCAACAAAAGCTGCATAGTAAATCCCGTGTCAACAATATCTTCCACCAACAGCACATGCTGGCCGGCAATATCCCCAATATCCTTGCTGATATGCAGATTGCCGCTGCTCTGGTTGCCAACATAGCTTGCCGCCTGCAAAAAATCCAATCTGGCCGGCGTTTGCAAGGCCCGCAGCAAATCAGCATAAAAAACACAAGCTCCGCGCAGCACACAAACCAAGGTGATTTCCGGCGCGCTCAGCTCGGCATAGCAAGCGTCAATCTCCGCCGCCAGGCATTGCACCCGTTGCGCGATTTCCGCCGCTGAAAACACTTCGTTCAGTTTGTAAGCCTCTGGCAGTGGCATAAAAGCACCTCCTCCACAAGCGGGCTATATTTCTATATTTAATAATTCTCGCAGAAACAACAAAACCCTGCAAAAATTTCCGTCCTGCAAAAATTTTCTCTGGTTTATATATTTTATCCGCCATTCACTCATATTTTTTAGTAATTTTAAGCAAAAATCAACTTGAAAAGAGGAAGCAAAAAATGAATACCAGTAAAATAAGCACCAAAAAAATCCTAATTCCAGTCGGGCTGGCTCTGCTACTGATTATCGCCGTCGTTTGCCTAATTCGCCCCAACCTGAACGCCCCCAAGCTGCCGCCCAATGAGCTGGCCCAAACGGCCATTGACAATCTGCTGGCCGCAGAAAGCCTCAGTTTTGCCACCCACAGCTGCCTGCTGTTGGGAGATGAGGAAATGCAGCTGGGCGATATTCACGGGGAAATTAACGGCGCTGATTTTCACGTGGCCGGCGAGGTTTTAGGCACCCCAATGGATTTGTACCAAATCGGCGCCAAAACCTATCGCCAGGACACCCTAACTGAGCAATGGCTGGTTTTGGAGGACCAACAGCTTTTAAACCAAGAGGCTTTGCTCAATGAAATTAACCCTCGCGCAGCCTTTCAGCTTACCGACATTTTAAACATCAGTGAAACAGAAACGGAAAATCTGGATGAGGAAAAATGCTATAAACTGAGTTTTCAGCCTCAAACCGCCTCCGGCTACTATGAAAAATACTTTTCCAGCCTTACTTACACCATCTGGGTCACGCTAGACGACCACCAGCTGCGCCAAGCCCAAATTTGCGCCTCCGCCAGCGCCAACAACATAGAAAGCACCCTGCAAATAACCACCGAATTTTGGGATTGGAACAACACGCCGGCCATTGAGGCGCCGGTGGTGGAATAAAAAGCCTACCCGGATTTTGGCAAAACCGCCTGACTTTTCAGTGCGCCTCGTGATAGCGAATAAATTCATTCTTAGATAAATCCGGCAGTTCTCCATAATCTGCCAAAAGCTGTCTAATCAAAGCAACGCTTCTTGCCTGCGTGTTAATGCTCTTCTTGGGGTTAAACTCAATATCTGTAAAATGAGTAAAATACGCAAGCGCCCTCACTTCCTGCTCCGCAAGCGACTGTTTTACAGCCTGAATATAAATATAGTCATAAAATACCGTTTGTGGAGTCAGCGGAAAAACAGCGCCTTGATAACAAAACGCCTTTAATTGACCAGAATTATGCAACCTCTCATCACGCTTAGCTTCCCTAGGCGGCACCTCAAGCAAATCAAGATATGGCCCGCCATTTTCAAACAGCTTGGCGCTTTGAAAAATATTTTCCAATGTATGATTATTCAAACACAGATTAAAAGCGCTTAACTTTACGCCTAAAGGATTAGCGCTTTTACTGCTGATTTCCAAAGGATTAGCCTGCGCGTCCGCCTCCTTAACAGCTTTATGCAGGCTGTCAATGGATTTTTGCTTCTGCGATACGGCAAAGCCCGGAAACCACTCAAAAGAGTACATTTTGCTAACAACCTTGCTGTCGCAAATAGAAAATACTGGTCTTTCAGCCATAAAGCACCTCCTACATATTTTTTATAGATGAGTTTTAATCTCTAAATCTTTTTAGAAAATAACCGCTTGTTTCAGAAAAAAATCTGTAATTGTATTTACTTGTAAGGCAAGTAAATCTTTCTTCTGTTTCCAATCCCGCAACACATCAAACAAATTAATGGTAAGAATTCTACTTTCATAATAGCCGCCGGTATAGCCACCTTTAACGCTATCCCAATCTAAAGCCAATTCCTGCCGCTCATTCAGCATTTGCTCAACTGCCTGGCGCAACGCCGTATAAGCCTGAATATGACGTTCTTTCTTTTCCTGGTCATTTTTAGCGAATTTTTCATAAAAACGTAAAGACAAATATGGGCCATTTCCATCCGTATCTACGCGCCAAAACAAATAGAAACTATCTTCACTGTTCGGATAAGTATTAATTAAAAATGTCAGCTCCGTCCAGGGACGGCCTCCGATGTTAGCGCCCTGCTGAATTTTATAACGCTCATCACCCGGCACCCACATGGACTCAGGTAATTTATCCCTAAACAAGTCTTGCATAAAATTATGTTGCGCAATATGATAATTTACAATATTCCAACACCAAAAGTCACTGTTAAAATCTTTTTCTGCATATTGACCATATTCTTCATACCAAGCCAAACTTCCCTGCAAATAAGCCAGATAAGAGTCCAATATTTCACTTTTATTTTTGTACTTTTCCAAAGTCTCGAAAAAAGTGTTACCGTCAATCTTAACATCGGCCACAGTTTCCCGGTCGCAATCATAATAAAAACCAGTTTTGAAATAAATTGTCCGAATCGTAGGGTCTGACTTAATGCCAAGACTTTCGCGTTCCTGTTCTGTTATATTTTGAATCTGTTCACGATACCTTGCAATCTGCTGGTCATGTTCTTGAGAGCTTATCTTATCCTCAATAATCAGCACACGGTTTAATTCTGGTAAAATCAACAAAATATCAATTTTTTTCCATTGCTGATAGATTTTCAGCGATAACTTATCCGGTAAGTCCGTTTCACCAAACAGAGCCATTAAATCCTTAGCCATAGAATATAATGGAGCTTCAGGCTCATTATACCAATTCAAACACCAACAAAGAAAGGCGTCCTGGGAAAGCTCTTTAGTAGCAAAGCTAAACAAATTATTCTTCATCTTTTATAACAGCTCCTTCTCTATAGCAAATTAACAGATAACACTCACCGTTACCGGCTTTATTCGCTAAAAAAATTTCTACGTCTCATCTGTTCTGCATTCCCTGCAAAAGCTTAACAATCCGTTCGCGATTTTTGGCTGTTTTCATAAAAGTTGGCAAATGGTCGGCCTGAGCGTGTTGCGAAAAGTAACCGGCCGGCTTCTGCCTCAAATCGGCGCTCAGATAATCAATTAAATAGTTCAAATGCTCCCGATTAAGCGCCCAAACCGCTTTTCGCCCCAAATAAGCCAAAAACCACAGTTCAAAGCCGAAAAACGGCTCCCGGCCGTTTTGCACCTCGCTATAGTAAGTAAAACCCTGCCTAGTCCGGTGAACTTTGCCAGCGGTCATATGGCCGCAAAACGGACAGGCCACACGCAAGGCCGGAAAATGTTGCTTGCTTTCCTCGTCAATATCCACCCGATAATAACGCCCACACTTTGGGCACTGATTATGCACGTCGCAGCGGTAATTCGTGCGTTCCTTGGTCAAAGCTGTAGCACAATTTGGGCATTTAAAATAAGCCTTGTAGCCATCTGTTTTTACAACGCCAAGCCCTTGACATTTTGGACACTTAACGGCAATCCCTGTTGAAAAAGCCGCGCTGGTGGAATTGACAAAGTAATTTCTATCAACTGTCCGTTTCATAAGCCACACCCCCGTTTACACACCCATGCTCATTGTTTCCGGCAGAGTGCTACCACCGTCGATAACCACCTGGGAGCCGGTCAGATAGCTGGCTTCATCGCTGCCCAAAAAGGCAAAAAGCTCGCCAACCTCGGTTGGCTTGGCCAAACGCTGCATCGGCACCGCCTTGGCAATATCCGCAATCGCGCTTTCCGGATCGGCCGGGTTGGATTCCACCGCCATCTTCTCCACCATTGGCGTTCTGGCATAACCTAGCTGCGTACAATTAACCCGAATGTTGCGGCTGGCGTATTCCACCGCCAAACATTTGGTAAGGCCAACCAAAGCGGCCTTGCTCATCGCATAAGCGGCCTCGCCCGCGTCCGCCACAATATCCCCCGTCACCGAGGAGGCAATCACAATGCTGCCCTTGCCCTGCTCCAGCATATAAGGAATAACCGCCTGGCAGGTGTTCCACACGCCCTTAATGTTCACATCAATATGAAAATCGCGCATTTCGTCAGGCATCTCCTCAAACGGAGCCAGACGGCACACCCCGGCATTGCAGCAGGCAATATCCAGCCGGCCAAACTGCTCCGCCGTTTTGGCCGCCGCAGCCTTCATTTGCGCCTTGTCCGCCACGTTAGCCACCGCCGTAATAATCTCCGCGCCATATTCCTGGCGCAAGCGGGCCGCGGTTTCCTCCACCGCCGCGTCAACATCCACCAAGCACAGGCGCGCGCCATATTTTGCGTAAACCTCGGCAATGCCCGCGCCCAAACCAACTGCCGCGCCGGTAATTAATGCTGTTTTGCCATCTAATTTTGCCATAATATCTTCTCCTTTATCAATTAAATTTATTAAAATAAGCTTTCAAGTCGGCTTTGCAGGCCTTGCTCAGCTGTTTAATCTCCACACCCTGAATGGCGGCCTTCAGCAGGTGCGGCCGCAATGCCACCCCTTTCTGACATTCAACTTAATTATATTACAAACCACAGCTTAAAACAAGCCCCCGCTTAAAACTCCGCTTTATCCTAGCTCAATTAGCAGGAAAAACCGCCCCAAAAGCGAAAAGATAGTCACCGCCGGCCCCAACCTTGCAGGACCGCTTGATTTGGAACAATGGCTTGATGAGGAAAGCAAATATGAGGACCCTTGGTGGTACGAGGTTTGCACTGCCAAAATCGTTGATGGAGAACCGCAGTTTACCAGCTATCAAACTCCGGTTTACCCCAACCAAACCGAACAATAAAACAAGGTCTGCTCCTGCCAACCGGCGGGAACAGACCTTTTACTATCTAAATATTTAATCATTCAGCGCCAATTCCCACCATTGTTGGCCATTGCCGCTGTACAATTCCGTGAAGAAAACGCGGCCGTCGTAAAGCATTGGCATACCGTAGCAGCACAGGCCGGATTGTTTTCCATCCGTCAGAACCTGCAAATCGCTACCGTCCAGACGCATCCGGCACAAACGCCAGCCGCCAAAGGTTAGGCCGCCGTCGTCGCTGGTATAAGTTCGCTCAATTTGGGAAAAGTAGAGCCAATCTCCGATAATATTAATATCCTCAGCTCCGGCCTCGCTCAGCCGCTCCAGGCCGCTGCCATCCGTTTTAATCCGGTGCAGGCTGGAGCGCACGATATTCGCTTCATCGTTGGCATAGCCATAGTCATAACCCAAATTGAAGTACAAATAGCCGTCCGCGTAATCCAGCGCGCCCACGTTATCCAAGGCAATTATCTCCCGCCGCTCCGTGCCGTCCAGAGACATTGCAAACAGCACCTTACGCCCAGCATTTTGCACATAAGCGTAAATGTGGTTGTCCGTCAGCAATATCTGCCGCTCCAGCCAATCCTCCGGCGATTGAATATTAGCCAGCCCCAAATCCTGCGCCGGGCCGCCGGCCAGCGGCAGCCGATAAAGCTTTTCATTCTCCGGCTCCTCAGCCCTTGTTATATAATACAGCCAGCCGTCCTGAATTTGCGCATAGCATACGTTTTCCACAAGGGTTGCCGCCGGCTTAAAATCCGCCCCCAGCTTAACAAAATTGTTATTGCAAATGGCGTAAACCTCTCCCTGCCAAACATTAAAATGGGAGTAATTATCCCCCGGCAGCAATATTTCATATTTGGGTGTTGGTCGCGCTGGATCAAAATCCTCCGTTTCCGGCGTCCACTGCACAATATTAGCCGTGCAGGCCAGCCCCTCAATATACATCCGATAACGGAAATAAATTTTATCCTGCCAAAGCAGCATATCCCCGCCCACCGCCAAATTGGCGTTGCTGTTGCCTTTGGGCAGGGTCAGCGTGTCCGGCGTATCGCCCAGCTCCGCCGGCTGCAAATAAGCCGCGCCGTCCTTAAACTCCACCTGTAATTGCAGCCACTCCGCCACGTAACGCAGGGGCAAAAAAGTAACGTCAGCCTTAGTCTGCGGCTTAATTGGCAAGGGAACTTCCACCCCATTATACAAGGCCGTCTGAGAGCCCAAACGCAAAACCAGTGTTTCCTCGCCACGCTGAATAGTCGCCTGCTGCGCCGCCTCGTCCCAGACCACCGGCACATCAAAGGCCTCGGCAATCTGGCGCACCGGCACCACAATGGAGCCGTCCACCGCGTAAGGCTCCACCGAAAATTCCTGCCTTTGCCCATTAATATAAATGGGCAGGCTATCAGCGGCCCAAGCATTACCGGCGGAAAAGAAACACAACAAAATCAAAAAAACAGCTAAACTTTTTATCTTTTTCATCTTCTATCACCTTAAATTGCTTATTTTAATTAGATCATTTCAAGCTTTGCGTTTGCCGGTATGAATTTCCGGCACCGCCAGCGTTTCATATTGGATTTCCAATTCCTCCAGTTCATCGTCCAGCTCCAAATCTGCCGCCGCCCCAACGGCCCGCCCATCAGGGAGCCAGCCAGCAAACCAAAGGTGGCCGCAGCGGTGCAAAGGGTGGTGGCCCCAACCAGTCCCAAATCCTCCAGAACCGGGCCAAAAGCCCCGGCCGTGCCGTGGCCGCCCACCATCGGAATGGATCCGGTGCAAAAGCCAATATAAGGGTCAATGCCCAACAGGCTAGCCAGCCCCAGAGCCAAACCATTTTGGGATACAATCAGCACAATCACACAAATCAGAAAAATTAACAGGCTTAGGCCGCCGCTTTTCAACACCTTCAAATTAGCCTGAAAACCAACCGAGGTGAAGAACTATAGCAATCATAAAGACTAAGCAGCTGCGCGATAGCCCGCTCATCCAGGGAAATCAGACGAATATCCAGCTCCTTGGCCAGCTCCGCCACCGCCGTGGTGGTTCCGAATCGGCAACCACCACCAGCTGGCAGACCTCAGTGTAAAGCCAGGCCACCGCGCTGTAGCCATCAAGAGGGCCAGTTTCAGCAAAATCGCCCTGGCCGTTTGCCGCGTCCTGCAAGGTATCGCTTTGAGCGATGGCCAGCTGCAAAAAGCCTTGCTGCAACAGTCGCAGGTTGGCGGCGGAACCAGCCGTGGCTTTAACATCCACCGGCATTTCCGCCTTTTCCTCCAACAGCTGAGCCAGCACATTGCCCCAGGCATAGTAATTGCCACCAGTTCCGGCCGTGCCAAAGCGCAGCTGGGCCTCCTTGGGCTGGCAAGCGCAAAGCAGGTCCAACAGGCTTAGTAAGGCCAACAAACTCAGCAGGTAAAGGCCTTTTTTGCTTTTGTTCACTTTCATCAGCTCCTCTTAATTATTTTACTTTCAAAACACCCAAAATATTATTTATAAAAGCTTAACAAGGAGTAATCTTTATGGTTAAATTCACTCAGCCCAAAAATTCAGCAGCATTTGGGCCGCCTCTGCCCGCGTGGCCGCCGCCTGCGGAGTCAAACGGCCTTGAGCATTGCCGCTGACAATGCCCTGCTGCACCGCCCAAGCCAGGGCCGGCTGCGCATAACGGCTAACATCTTTAACATCCTCAAAGCTCAACACATAATCCGCCAGCATTGGGCTGCCCTGATAGCGCCAAAGCATAACCGCCAGCTGCTCACGGCTGATAGACTGATTGGGAGCAAAAAGCCCCGCATCATCACCGGAAACAATCTGCTGCTCTGCCGCCCAGGCCACCGCCCCGGCAAACCAATCATCCGGCTGCACATCAGCAAAAGACGCCGCCTGCTGCGCCTTGGGCCGCCCCTCCCGGTTATACAAAATCTGCACCAGCTGCGCACGGGAAAGCGGCTCATTGGGGGCAAAGCGCTCCTCGTCCACACCGTTCATCAGCTCGTTCCAGTAAACAAACTGCACCGCCGGATAAAACCAGGCTTCTGCGGCCACATCGGAAAAGGGCATAGCAGCCGCGGCAGATTGATACAGGGCGGCGTTGTAAGTGACGGAGGCCAGCTCCGGCCCGTTGAGGAAAGCAACGCCGCCATCAGCCACCCGGTTGGTGACAGGATGTGAAGCCGCAAAAGAAAGGCCGTTTATCACGGTTTCAGAGCCCACCAGCAGATAGCGCTCATTTTCGTGTCCGGACTGCGCACCTGCGCCACCAAGCACGGCGGGGTCGTTCCAGGTGACGTCCACACCATACCAGCGGCCGTCGTCCATCTGCACCATGTTCCACATATGCGCTTCGCCGCCGCCGTCCTTGGCATAGCGGGCGTAGCCGTCTGCCAGCACGCAGGGAATGTCCAGCTTATCGCAAATCACCTTAAACGCGCGGGAGTAGCCGTCGCAAACGGGGCCGTTCTGGCCTGTGCGGCCCTCCAATGCGCTCAGGCACTCATGCGGCTCATTGCCAATTTTCAGCAAATCGGCTGAGGTGTTATATTCATTATGCAAGGTCAGCCAGCTGTTCAAAGAGCGCAGTTTTTCGTGGCGGCTTTCCGCCGCTGCGGTGGCCTGCAAAATCTGGGCCACAGCCGCATCGCGCCTATGCAATCCCTGCTCAACGGAACCAGGAGCCGTCCAGGCGGCGGAACGCAGATTGAAAGCCTGATTGTCCGCCAGCGTGAAGAAGAAATAAGCCTCGTCCACCACCCGGTTTTCATATTTTACTGAAACCGTTAATATGCGCACCTTGCTTTTGCCGCTCAGCCAAAAAATTTCCGGATGGTCGCGGTCAAAGGCCTGAAAGACGGTTGTAATGTAGGTGCAGGCGTCCTGACGCTGCTTTTCATAATCCGCATTGCCGCTTTTGGTCAATCTGGTTACAAATATGCCGTTAAAAGCGCTGGTCAGCACCACGTCGCCCTCCCGCAGGGCCGGATAATCAATGGAGCGGTCGCCGGCCGTCACATCCACCAGCATATATTCATCCTGCGTAAAAGGCCGTTCATCACTCACAAAACCGCCAGCCAAAGCCAGCTGCGGCGTACTGGTAATTGTTTCAGCCTGATTTACGGTGAAACGGCGGCCCCTTATCAGCTTAGGATTTTTGGCCCGCAATGTGTAGAACTCATCCTCAATCAAATAATCCGCCAGCTCATCATTATTACTGCCATTTTGCAGCGTTTGATACAAAGTTTTGGTATAATCCGGCATGTCCACCCGGTCATACCAGCGCACCTGCGGCTCCGACTTCACAATTCCTTGCAGATAGGATTCGCCCAGGCCGGAAATAGTAAACTCCGGCGATTCATTGGTGGCCAGATCGTCCACGCGCTCCACCGAGGGGCCATCGTCATAATCATCATCGCTGCCGCTGTCATCTCCCGGCTGCTCCGGCCTTGGCGTTGGCACTTCTTCTGGCAAATCCTGCCATTTGGCCGAAACGATATAGGTTCCGGCCGCTGTGTAAGCAAATTCCTGGCCGGCGGCCAGTTCGGTATCCGCCAAAACCTGCCAGCTGACAAACTGTTTGTTAGCTGGCGGTGTGAAAGTACACTCCGGCAGGATAAAGCCAACGCCAGATTTCGTCACAATATCCGGCATTTCACCACTGCCGCCATTAGCATCAAATTGCACAGTCACAATGGTATCCGGCAGCATATCCTGCCAAACCGCAGTAATCGTAAATTCCCCTTCGGCGGGCGCAATCTGGCTTAAATCCACCTTTTCACCAGCGGTGTAAACCTGCGAATCGCCAGGAACCTGCCAATGCAAAAACTCCTTACCCGTTGGAGGTGTGAAAGAACATTCCGGCAGAACCAGCGGGGTTGTGTTATCCATCACAACATCCGGCATTTCACCGCTGCCGCCAGCGGCGTTAAAATGCACAGTGAGAGCCTCCCGCCAATTCGGCATGACAAGCACCTCTCTGGTCCAATTTATATGCTGTCTTAAAACCAAAAAGTCGTTCGCTTTGTATACACTAGCAAGGCCATTAACGTGCCAGTGATCAAACAGTTTTCCGGCTGGCGGCGTAAATGTACAAATCGGAAACGTAAAGCCGTCATCCAATCCCACCGTTTTTGAATCCATGGAACCGCTGCCGCCGTTAGCGTCAAACTTTACGGTAAATGGCAAATCCTTGATGGTAATTGACGGAACTGTCAAAGGCACGGCAGTGCCGGAATCATCCACAAAATTGCCCACTGCCGACTTAATCGTTATATTCAGGTTTCCGGCCTCCGCCTTACCAGAAAAATTCAGCACCAATGTGCGGCTGGCGCTGTTCACATCCACCGAGCTCAAAGTCAGGCCACATTCTGCCGTGTTAACTTCATAATTGCTCAAATCAACAGCAGCAGTTTCATCAAGCACAGTTTCCTCATTAAAAGTCAGGGTAAAATAAGGGTTCTCCACCTCAACGCCCATTTCCACAGGGCTTTGGGTTATACACGGCAAGGCCCAGGCCGCCTGAGGAAGCCCCCACAGCATTGCGAGCATCACCAAAAGCAACCAAAAACGCTTATTTTTCATTATAAACCTCTCCTTAATACAAATATATTATTAATATAACACTTTGGGGAGAAATTTGCAATATAAAAAATAACTTGCTATTTTGCATGTAAAGTGTTATTATTCCTATTATAGATTTGCAAAGGAGGGCTAATATGCCAAAAATTGAACGTATTCTGTTGGTTTGCACCGGCAACACCTGCCGCAGCCCTATGGCGGAAGCATTGTGTCAGCATTATCTGCCAGAGGTTGAAACGCTTTCTGCCGGGGTGGGAGCAGCCCCAGGCCTGCCGGCCTCCATCGGCGCCCAGGAGGCTATGGAGCGGCGCGGCCTGCATCTGGAACATCACCGCAGCCGGGCCCTTTCCGCTTACTTGCTGGCTGACGCTGATTTGGTGCTGTGCATGAGCCAAAGCCACAAGCAGGTTATTCTGCAAGCCCTGCCGGAAATGACCGACAAGGTGTTCACGTTGGCGGAATATGTGGACGAGCCAAACCAGGATATTGCCGACCCTTTCGGCGGCGACAGCGAAGCCTATGAGGCCTGTGCTCAGCAAATTGAAGCGCTGGTGCAAAAGCTGGCCGCCAAATTAGAGGAAAAGCCGGAATGACAGCGAATAATCAATAGCAACAAATATTGTTGACTATCAAATTTGCCCAAACCCAAAAAAGGAGGCTGAATAATGAACAACTCTTCAGAGAAAATAGCCCTAGGCTGCGACCACGCCGCTTACCAGCTGAAAGAGCAGGTGAAGGCCCACCTGAAGGCCCTGGGGCTGGAACTTAAAGATTTTGGCACCTTTGACGAATCCTCGGTGGATTATCCAGACTACGCTTTTTTTGTCGGCAAAGCCGTGGTCAGCGGCGAATGTAGCCGCGGCATTGTGCTTTGCGGCACCGGCATTGGCATCAGCATTGCCGCCAACAAAATCCCCGGCATTCGTGCAGCCCTCTGCCACGATTTATTTACGGCCCAAGCCTGCCGTGAGCACAACAACGCCAACGTGCTGGCCCTTGGCGCCCGCGTGCTGGAGCCTCAGCTGGCTCTGGAAATTGTGGACGTTTGGCTGAAAACAGAGTTCGCCGGCGACCGACACCAACGCCGCTTGGACAAAATCACCGGCATTGAAGACACCTGCGCCGTGGAACACGCCCAGGAACTGGCCAACATTGTCCAGGAGCAAAAAAATTAACAGCCCATAACCGACCAAAAAAAGGAGCGATAAAGATGACAACCCCTGATTATCTGGAGCAGGAGCTGGCTCCGGAACAGCTGCAAAAGCTGCATGATGAAGCGGCGGAGCTATTTTATGATTTTTTGCTGGCGGCGGATCCACCTAAGGATGGCTTGATGGTGATTGGCTGCTCCACCAGCGAAATTTTGGGCGGCCACATTGGCAAAAATGGCAGCCGCCGTTTGGGCGAGGTGCTGGCTGAAGCCGCCTTGGCCGAGGCCGAAAGCTATGGCCTTACGGCAGCCGCTCAGTGTTGCGAGCACCTAAACCGCGCCCTGGTAATCGAAAAAGCCGCCGCCCTGCGCCACCGCCTAACTATCGTTAGCGCGGTGCCCAAACCAACCGCCGGCGGTAGTTTTGCCGCGGCCTTTTACCAACAGCTGCAAGAGCCGGTTCTGGTGGAAAGTATCCAGGCTGATTGCGGCCTAGACATCGGCCAAACATTGATTGGTATGCACTTGCGTCGTGTGGCCGTGCCATTGCGTCTTACCCAAAAAAATCTGGGACAAGCAATCATCACCGCCGCCACCTGCCGCCCGCCGTTGATTGGCGGCGAACGCGCGGAATATAAATAGGCCCTATTATGTCAAGTCAAACGGAAAATACCATCAGCTTTCCCAGATACGCTGAACTGCCCCAACTGGAGCTTTATATGGACCAGGTGCTGCTAATTTTAGAGCAATCACTGGTTCCTGACCTGCCGGAGCCGCCTGCGGAGCCGCCGCGGCGCAGCAAACAAGGCGAGCGCCCAATCACGGCCAGCATGATTAACAACTATGTTAAGCAGGGCTTGATTGAACCGCCGCGCAAAAAACGCTATACCAGGCAGCAGGTGGCCAGCTTGCTGCTGATTTGCTTGCTGAAAAATCTACTACCTATTGCTGATATTAAGCTGCTGCTGCAAACCGCGGAAAATCAAGGCTTTGCCGTCTTTTACGATAGCTTTTGCAACCAGCTGGAAACACGCTTAAACAGCCTTAAAGCCGAAGCTCCTGCCGACCAGCCGGATTTGCCACTGGCGGCGGCGCAAGCGCTGGCGCAGAAGTTTTATCTGCAAAAGCGTTTACAAAACCACACCCCTTAATATATTATAACACGAAAGGATTTTTTTGCTATGCAGGAATTATCATTAAAATATGGCTGCAATCCTAATCAAAAACCGGCCCGCATATATGCCGAGGGAGAGTTGCCAATCACCATTTTGAACGGCAGCCCCGGCTACATAAATCTGCTGGACGCTTTTAACAGCTGGCAGCTGGTGCGAGAGCTTAAAGAAGCCTGCGGACTGCCGGCGGCCGCTTCATTTAAACACGTTAGCCCAGCCGGAGCCGCCGTAGCCGTGCCTCTGGACGAAACACTGCGGCAGATTTACTTTGTGGAAGGCGTGGAGCTATCCCCCATTGCCACCGCCTATGTGCGAGCCCGCGGTGCCGACCGGATGTCCTCATATGGTGATTTTGCCGCGCTCTCCGACGAGTGCGATGAAGCAACCGCCCGCTTTTTGCTGCGCGAGGTTTCGGACGGTATCATCGCTCCCGGCTACACCCCGACGGCTTTGGAAATTCTGCGCCAAAAGCGCAAGGGCAGCTATTTGGTTATCCAAATTGACCCGGATTATCAGCCGCAACCGCTGGAAACAAAGCAGGTTTTCGGCATAAGCTTTGAACAGTTGCGTAACGATGTGCAAATAGACGCTAACCTGCTGCAAAATCGGCCCACGCAAAACCAGTCAATCCCGGAGGAGGCGGTGCGCGACCTGTTGATTGCTCTGATCACTCTCAAATACACGCAATCCAATTCGGTTTGCTATGCCAAAGGCGGCCAGGCTATCGGCATTGGCGCTGGCCAGCAATCCCGAATCCACTGCACCAGGCTGGCCGGCAACAAAGCGGACATTTGGTTTTTGCGCCAACACCCAAAGGTTTTGGCCTTGCCATTTAAAGCAGACATACGCCGGCCAGACCGTGACAACACCATTGACGTTTACATATCTGAAGAATGGGAGGACGTGCTGGCCGAGGGTGTTTGGCAACAATTTTTCACCAGCCGGCCGGAGCCTTTATCCGCCGCCGAAAAGCGGGAATGGCTGACTCAACTGCAAGGCGTGGCTCTTGGCTCAGACGCTTTCTTCCCCTTTGGCGACAACATTGAACGCGCCCACAAAAGCGGCGTGCAGTATATCGCCCAAACCGGCGGTTCCGTGCGCGACGACCATGTGATTGCCACTTGTGATAAATATGGCATTGCTATGGCTTTCACCGGCGTGCGTTTGTTCCACCATTAATTAAAAAGCTCAAGGAGGCTTTGCAATGAATAATCGAGAAAAATGTATTGCCATTTTAGACAGCTTCAATGAACATCAGTTAGCTAACATTGCCAACATGCTGCAAGCAGCCTTGGATGCTGTCAGCGAAGCAGCCGATGATACTTTTTGCAACAAATTATATGACGATTATCAAGCCGACCCAGATAAGGGACAATTTGTCAGCCTGACAGAGGCGGCCAAATTGCTTGGGGTTGAATTATGAGCTATAAGATTTTAATTGACAAACCCGCATTAAAATTTTTGCAAAAACAACCTCAAAATCAGCGTGAACGTCTGTTAAAAGCAATTAATCTATTGCCAACATATGGCGATATTAAGCCGCTTTTAGCACATCAAAACCAGTACCGCTTGCGCGTTGGCTCTTTTCGCGTAATTTACGCCATAAAAAATGACCAGCTTCTTGTACAGGTATTAAATATCGGAAATCGCGGCGATATTTATAAATAATTATCAACAACCAAAGCCCTCAGTCTGCTGACAACTGAGGGCTTTATCTTATTTAAAGAATGTTTGGAAAACATTACACAACCAAAACAGATTGGAGGCGGCGGCTGATTGGTTTAAGGCCGCCCAGCCGCCGGCCACAAAATGAGGTAAAAAGAAAGTTAAAAAAAGAGAAACAAAAAAAACATTAACCGAATGTTGAAAATAGCATAGAATCTTCATTAAGGAAAAATAAAGCAAAAAATTCCATCCAAAAGTTGGATGGAAACAAAAAACGGCCCAACAGGTGAACCGTAAAAAAACGAATGAAATATAAGCAAGGCGCTGATATTTCTTGCCAAAGTCTCCCACCCTAAAGACAAAAGCAACATTTACGGTAAATATCCTGACTTATGACTCCTTCTCCCAGAACACCTTCTCAAGCCGGGAAACACCAATGGCTCAATGGTATACATTCTGTTCGTCGTCAAATACAGTAGAGTTTGGGCTGCGCCGGATTCGCACCGGCTTCCTTTTTAAGCTATAAAAGCACCGTAAACTTCCAATATTCAGTTATGCTATAATTATACACACTTGGCGGTGGTTTGTCAAGCCCCTTGCCGGCAAAAAAACGAACTTTTCTACAGATTATCCACAGAGCCGGCAAGTGCACCGGCAGCCACCCCGGCCACCAGCCGGTTCGGAATTTCCGGCATCAATTCGTCATTAATCACTTGCAAAACGGTATTGATAATATCCAACTGTTCCGGCTTAAAATGTTCCCGAATCCGCTGCATAACCTGGTTTTGATAGGAAGCGCTAATATTATAATACTGATAATATTTATCCGTAACCATCAGCTGATATTCCCGCCGGTCGTCAGCTGAGCGCACTTTTTTAATATACCCCTTACTAATCAAGCTGTTGATTTTATAAGCCGCATTGGGCGGTGAAATTTTGATGAATGAGGAAAACTCTTTCACCGTAGGATTGTTCAAGGCATGAATGGTTTCCACACAAAGCGTTTCCACCGTGGTGAGGGAGGTTTCACGCCCATGTAGCTGCGAGAACATCTCCTGATAAAAATGGATTTTAAATTTAGCATATATTTCGGCAAAATTCTCTTCCAGTTTTTTGGTCAGTTGCTTGTTCTCATCAGCCATTTCAATCACCTGTCAATCTCCAAACTTTTTTCCTGCTTAAATTAAGGTTTATTCACCGATGGCGAAAGAAAGCTCCGCCGCCGCGGCCACTTTGCCGTTCACCTTGGCCACGCCCTTGCCAATACCCAGCGGCCCACGCCGGTTAATCAGCTCACATTCCAGTTCCAAAATATCCCCCGGCTCCACTTTGGCCCGAAAACGGGCGTTTTTCACCCCGCCAAAGAAAACCAGCTTGCCGGCAGCCTCAGGGTCAGTTAAAATAGCCACCGCGCCCACCTGAGCCAACGCCTCCAAAATCAACACGCCTGGCATCACGTGACGACCGGGAAAATGCCCGCAAAACTGCTGTTCATTGGCAGAAACACACTTGTATCCCTTGGCCCACTGGCCCGGCTGGTAATCAGTAATTCTGTCCACCAGCAAAAACGGATAACGGTGCGGCAAAATTTTTTCAATCTCATTAGAGTTTAGCTGCATTTTTCAGCCCTCCTGCTCTTGCCTTAATAATTTTAACGCTGAAACGATTTAACGTTTCATATTACCAAATATCAGGGAAGCATTGTGACCGCCAAAACCAAAGGAATTGGACATTGCCACTGTCACAGCCACCTCGCGCGCCTGATTTGGCACAATATCCAAATCACAGTCTGGGTCTGGCACCTGATAATTAATGGTGGGAAGTATTACGCCCTCATGAACGGTTAAAGCTGTAAACACGGCCTCCACCGCACCGCTAGCCCCCAGCATATGCCCAACCATTGATTTGGTGGAGCTAATTTGCAATTTAGCTGCGGCCGGGCCAAAAACCTGTTTAACCGCACCGATTTCCGCCCGGTCGTTTAACTGGGTGGAGGTGCCATGGGCATTCAGATAGACCACATCCTCCGGCTTCACATCCGCATCCGCCATAGCCAAACGCATGCAGTTGGCCGCCCCGGAACCGTCCGGCAAAGGGGCTGTAATATGATAAGCGTCACAGTTACTGCCATAGCCCAAAAGCTCGCAGTAAATTTTAGCGCCACGTTTTACGGCGTGTTCATATTCCTCCAGCACCAAAATGCCGGCGCCCTCGCCCATCACAAAACCGTTGCGCTCCTTATCAAAGGGAATGGAAGCACGGTTAGGGTTCTGGCTTTCACACAGCGCTTTCATAGAGGTAAAACCGCCAATACCCAGCGGCGTAATGCTGGCTTCCGCCCCGCCGCAAACCATCACATCAGCGTAACCATCGCGCACCTGGCGGAATGAATCGCCAACCGCATTGGTGCCGCCAGCGCAGGCCGTCACCGGGCAGGTGCACATCCCCTGCAAGCCGTAAGTAATTGCAATATGACCAGCCGCCATATTGCCGATAGACATAGGAATGAAAAAGGGCGAAACTCGATCAAAGCTGTGATCCAACCCTTTGGAATGTTCCCTTTCAATGGCGCTCAGGCCGCCAATGCCGCTGGAAACGGAAACGCCAATCCGCGCCCGATCTTCCTGCTCCAGCTTCAGACCACTGTCCTGCATAGCCTCCTGAGCGGCAATCAGAGCAAATTGAGTGAAGCGGTCCAATTTGCGCGCTTCCTTTTTGTCCAAATGCTCCTCCACCCGCAGATTTTTCACCTCTGCCGCCAGCTTCACTTTGTGGTCGCTAACGTCAAAAGCGGTAATCTTGTCAACACCGCAGGCTCCCTGGCGGGCCGCCGCAAAGCTGACCTGGGCAGTGTGGCCAAGGGGCGTCACAGCGCCCAGGCCGGTTATCACAACTCGTCTTTTTTCCATATTTAAACTCCTTAAATTACATTGCCATGCCGCCGTCTACTCGCAAAACCTGCCCAGTGATGTAGGCCGCTTCCTTGGAGGCCAAAAACAGAGCCGCCGCCGCCACATCCTCCGGCTGACCCATCCGCCCGGCCGGAATACTCTCCAGCATTTTGCTGCGAGCCGCCTCCGGCAAATCAGCCGTCATAGCGGTTTCAATAAAGCCTGGCGCCAGCGCGTTCACCGTCACCTTACGGCTAGCCAATTCCTTAGCCAGAGATTTGGTCATACCGATAATCCCCGCCTTGCTGGCCGCATAGTTCACCTGGCCGGCGTTGCCGCGCAAAGCCACCACGCTGCTAATATTAATAATCCGGCCAAAACGCTGCTTCATCATCAGCTTGCTGGCCTGTTTCATACACAAAAACGCACCACGCAAATTAGTGGCCAAAACCGCGTCAAAATCCGCCTCCGAAAGGCGCAACAGCAAAGCGTCGCGGGTGATGCCGGCATTGTTCACCAATATATCCACGCCGCCAAGCTCCTGCACCATAGTGGCAAAAAGCTGCTCCACTTGCGCGCCGTCGCTAACATCGGCGTAGCAGCAGGCGGCCTTAACTCCCAACGCCTCAATCTCCGCCACGGTGGCTTTGGCCTCGTCCTCGCTGCCCACATAGTTAATCATAATATCCGCCCCGGCCTGGGCCAAACGCAAGGCAATGGCCTTGCCAATGCCGCGATTGCCGCCAGTCACCAGAGCGCGCAAGCCGTGCAAATCGGCAAAATTAAATTCACTCATTGCAACGCCCCCTGATTGTGCAGGGCGGCCACTGTCTGACGGAAGCTTTCCGCGTCTTCAATAGCATAGGTTTTAATACCCTTCACCGTTTTACGAATAAAACCGGAGAGCGCCTTGCCCGGCCCAATTTCAACCACAGTGTCAATCCCCTGTTCCGCCATATAGCGCACGGTATCCTCAAAGAGAACGCTTTGGTGCACCTGCTTTTCCAGCAGCTCCGGCAGGGTTTCATCATTGCCTAACGGCCGGGCTGTGGCATTGAAGATAACGGGGAAATTCATATCGCCAAATTCGGCGTCTTGAAATTCTTCGTGCAGCTTTTCCGCCGCAGAATCCATCAAAGCAGTGTGGAAAGGCCCGCTGACCTTTAAGGGCACGCAACGCTTAGCGCCGGCCTCCAAAGCCAGACGAGAGGCCTCCTCCACCGCCGGCAACGCGCCGCCGATTACCAGCTGCATCGGGCAGTTGTAATTGGCAATGGACACCACGCCCAAAGCCGAGGCCTGCTGGCAAATTTCCTGTAACTTCTCCCGCTCCAGGCCCAGCACCGCGGTCATACCGCAAGGAATGTCGCGCACTGCCTCCTCCATAGCCTGCCCCCGAAAGGCCGCCAGATTAACCGCCGTCTGCGCGTCAAAAACGCCGGCTGCCTGCAAAGCAGAGTATTCGCCCAAGCTCAGGCCAGCCGCCATCTGCGGCGTCAGGCCTTCCTCCTGCAACAGGGCGCTAACCCCGGCAGCAAAGGCCACCATACAGGGCTGGGTGTACTCGGTGCGCGTCAGCACCTCCTCCGGCCCCTCAAAGGAAATCTGCTTCAAATCAAAATCAACGTCCAGATTATCAATAACCTCGCGGTAAAGCGGAAACTCCTGATAAAAATCGCGTCCCATACCAGCGTGCTGGCTTCCCTGTCCCGCGTAGACAAAAGCTAAATTCATCTTGTGGTTCCTTTCTATTTTGGTTTTAATTCTAAATTTTTTATATCAAGCTTATTTTAGCCAGAATATTTTATAATATTAAACGCCATTCCCGGCATAGCTCATCCAACAGTTCATCAACATGCAACATTTTACGCACCCGACCCACGTTGCTGCCGCAAAAGAACAGGCCTTTTTCCCAGTTGCCTTGCACCGCTTCAATCAAAGCCTGCGTAATGCAATATGGCGTGCTGGCCGGCTGACAAGAGCTAATGCAGCGCGAGCAACGCTCCGGCGCAATGCGCCCCAGGGCGGCAAGCCGCTCCAGCAAAGGGCTTTTCAGGGCCCGGCCTGGCATGCCAACCGGGCTTTGCACAATCTGCACATCCTCCGGCTTAGCCTCCAGCATAATCCGCTTATATTCAGGCGAAGCGTCGCACTCGTGGGTGGCGATAAAACGAGTGGCAATCTGCACCCCATCTGCGCCAGCCTGGATATAATCCGCCACATCCTGGCCGCTGAACACGCCGCCAGCCACATAAATCGGAATACGACAGTTATATTTAGCCTCAAACGGTTGCAGCTCAGTTAAAACGTCCTGCATCAACTGACGCAGAGGCTTAGCCTCGCCATTCAAAAGCTCCTCCCGCTTAAAGCCAAGATGACCGCCGGCTTCTGAGCCCTCAATCACCACAAAATCCGGCACCCGGCCAAAGCTGCGATCCCAACGGCGGCAAATGGTGCGGACGGCCTTGCCGCTAGACACAATGGGCGCCAGCAGCACATCCTGATTTTGTACATTCGCAACCAGCCCCGGCAAATCCAAAGGCAAGCCGGCGCCACAGATGATAGCGTCTGCTCCGGCCTCGGCCGCCGTTTGTACAGCCTGGGGATACTGAGTGGTCGCCACCATAATATTCACACCAACCAAACCACGGCCAGCCGCCAAACGCAGGGCTTTTTTGATTTCATCCCGCAGGCATTGCAGATTAGCCCGCAAGGGATTTTGCCAAAAATCCTTTTCCCGAAAGCCGGTGTTGGCGCTGCTGATGACGCCCATACCACCGCAGGCCGCCACGCTGCCCGCCAAACCGCCCAGGGAAACGCCAATGCCCATGCCGCCCTGAATAACGGGCAAGCTCATTCTTCTGCCTTTAATTATCGGCATATAAATTGCTCCTTAATGAAGCTTTTTTACTAAAACCGTCCATAAAAAACTTCAGTTTAATTTAAAGTTAGGTTTTCAGATTATTTTTTTATCGGTCAAGCCTTGAGCCACTGCTGGCAAACCGGCCATCAGCTCTTCAAAAATCTGGCGCAAAGGCTTAATCTCTTTCAGCAAGCCAGCTACTTGACCAGCCATCAAGCTGCCCCGTTGCACATCGCCGTCAAACACGGCGCGACGCAAACCGCCTAAGGTAAACTTCTCCAGCTCCAACAGCTCCGCCCCGGATTTTTCCAGCTTCAGATAATCCCGCGTCATCGCATTTTTCAAAATTCGCACCGGCGCACCGGCAATCCGGCCGGTCACCGTGGTGCTATTATCGCGGGCTTTCAAAACGGCTTCCTTATAATTAGCGTGAATTGGACATTCCTCGCTAACCAGCAGGCAAGTACCCAGCTGCGCGCCCACCGCGCCCAAAGCAAAAGCCGCCAAAAGCTGCCGGCTATCGGCAATGCCGCCAGCCGCCACCACCGGCAACTGCACAGCGTCCACCACCTGCGGCACCAAAGCCATAGTGGTAAGCTCGCCAATGTGGCCGCCAGATTCGCAGCCCTCGGCAATCAAAAGGTCTGCCCCAGCCTGCTCCAAACGGCGAGCCAGCGCTGCACCGGAAACCACCGGAGCAACCTTAATGCCAGCCGCTTTCCACATCTCCATATATTTGCTAGGGCTGCCCGCCCCAGTGGTCACCACCGGCACGCCCTCGCGCACCAGCAGCTCCGCCATCTTATCACATTCAGGATTCATCAACATCAGATTAACGCCAAAGGGCTTATCCGTCAGGCTTTTGGCCCGCTTAATGTGCTCCTCCAACATCTCGGCGTTCATGCCGCCGCTGCCGATAATCCCCAAACCGCCGGCGTTGCTGGCTGCCGCCGCAAATTCGCCGGTGGCTATGTTGGCCATACCGCCTTGTATAAAAGGAAATTCCAAACCTAAAATTTCCCGCAAAGTCATTCCTATATCACACCTCAATTTTTTGGATTAATGTTCGCTCCAACATTAAATTTTTTTCGCTTACCAGTTCAGCAGGCAGGCTCCCCAGGTGAAGCCAGCGCCAAAACCAACGCAAATCACCTTTTGGCCGCGTTGCAGCAAACCATGCTCCCACATATCGTTCAGAGCCAGCGGAATACTAGCCGATGAAGTGTTGCCATAATGCTGCAAATTAATGAAAAACTGTTCCGGTCTAGCGTGCATCTTTTTCACCACGTGAGAAATTATACGGTTGTTGGCCTGATGACAAATCACGTGGTCAATATCCGCCAGCTGCAAACCGCATTTGTCCAGCAGCTGCTCAATACTATGCGGGATAATATCCACCGCAAAGCGGAAAACCTCCTGCCCCTGCATATGCACCACGCCTGGCTGCTCATCCGCCAAACCAGTGCAGTAAAGCATTTGCTCATTGTCCGTACGGCTACCACAAATGGCATAATAGGGATTTTCCGCTGAAAGCTCCAGCACAGCCGCCGCCGCCCCATCGCCAAAAAGTACGCAGGTGTTGCGGTCAGTAAAATCCAACACGCGCGAGGGGGTTTCGCTGCCCAAAACCAAGGCATAGGGCCGCTCCGCTGGAGCCGTCAACAGCATTTGCCTGGCGGTTTGCAAACCATAGAGAAAACCGGCGCAGGCTGCATTCAAATCAAACATCACAGCGTCTTCCGGCAGACCTAAGCGCTGCTGCAAACAGCAGGCAACTGAGGGCGATTGCCGGTCCGGCGTGAAAGTGGCCACCAGACAAACGCCAATTTGGCCGGCCTCCACGCCAGCCCTGGCCATAGCCTCCCTGGCGGCAGCCTCCGCCAGCTCAACATTTTGCTGGCCGGAGCAGAAGTAACGCTCTTTTATGCCGGTGCGGCTAACAATCCATTCATCGCTGGTGTCCACCAGTTTTTCCATATAGCTGTTCGGCACCGGGCCGGCGGCTGGCAGAGCGTGGCCCACAGCCAACATCCGCAGGCCAATCTGCGGCCAGGCCGCTCGCATTGCTTCCAGTGTAATCATTTCGGTTGCTTATTTCGCTTCGCCTTCAGCAACGTTGGCGTCAATATAAGCCACAACGTCGGCAACTGTCTTCATCTTGGCAATGTCCTCGTCCGGAATTTTGATGGAGAAGTTATCCTCCAAAGCCATATTCAGCTCCACAGCGTCCAGAGAATCCGCTCCCAAATCCTCAAACAGAGTGGCCTCAGGAGTTACAGCGTCTTCCTCGCAGCACAAAGTTTCAACAATAATGTCCTTAACCTTATCAAAAGTCATGTTTTTATACCTCTTTCTTAAAATGATTTTTTTCCTTGTTTAACAAAAAAGCCTAGCCAAAATTCAGTTTGTTAGCAGTTAATATTCAGTTAATAAAAAATTTAACTAAATTTTTTTACTTAAAATTTTTTAACTAAACTTTTTATTGTAAAAGGATACCATGTTTTAAGAAGATTGTCAAGCAAAAGTTGTAAAAATATACAGGCTTGCGGCAATTTTTTTTCGACTCCACATCCCAACAACACTCTAACAGGCAAAAAATCAACTAGCCGCTACCCTAAATGGCGCGGCTAGTTGATTTTTATTAAGAATAGCAGCTTTTTGCTATTTGCCCTGCTCCTGGCAGACCTTGCGCAAATCCTCGGCCAGCGTGTTCAAACGCTGCTGCATTTGGTCGATTTCCTGCTGGATAGGATCCGGCAGGCTGACTTGGTCCAGCTCCCAGCTGCAATATTGCTGCTGGTTATCGCCCTTAGTCACAATCACGCCCGGCACGCCCACCACCGTGGCGTTTGGCGGCACCTCCTTCAGCACCACCGCGTTACCGCCAATGCGGGCGTTATCACCCACCGTGAACGGCCCCAGAATTTTAGCGCCGGCGCCCACCAAAACGTGATTGCCCAAAGTGGGATGACGCTTGCCCTTGTCCTTGCCGGTGCCGCCCAAAGTAACCCCGTGATAAATGTTGCAGTAATCGCCAATCTCAGCTGTTTCGCCAATCACAATGCCCATGCCGTGGTCGATAAACAGGCATTTGCCGATTTTAGCCCCCGGATGAATTTCCACCCCCGTTAAAAAACGGGCAAACTGCGAGATACCCCTGGCCAGCGTGCGCAGCTTATGTATATGCAGCCAATGTGAAATCCGGTGCCAACGCACCGCGTGATAGCCAGGATACATAAAAAACACCTGCAAAGGCCCAGTGGCAGCCGGATCCTGCGAGGCTATATATTTGGCGTCTTCCCAAAAACCCATATTATGAAAAATTCCTTTCATTATAATATACTATATTTATGTTTGAATTTACATTATACTATTATATGCTGAAAGGCGATAAAATGCAAGCGGTTTTTTTCGACAACACCAATTTCTATTCGCGGCTGATTAGAAAAGCCTTGCATTCGTTATCCTCCAACACGGAAAGAATAGTGTTGGTTTCCGCGTCATAGCCGCAGGCCACGGACAACCCCTGAATAAAATCATATTGACGACCGATGTTTTCCGGTTTATCACATTCGATATACTCCCAGCCCTCGTCCTCCAGCACCTCCTGCGCGGTTTCATAGGTTTCGCAGCTGAGTACCGCGCAGAGGATATACATTAAAAAACTGGATAGCGTATCACTAAACCTTTTCCAAGTTCGCTCATCGTCAGCCTCGTGGTGCATATAAACCGGCGGATTTTCCTGCCCCAAATCAGCCTCCAAAATCGCAAATTCAACTATGCCAGCAGCATAATCACTGCCAATTTTCAAATAGTTTGGCACCAGTGTGGACCATTCAGACTGCGGCAGCTCAGCAAAAGAATAATATTCACTATCCGCCCATTCCTCCGCGTGCTCCGCCCAGTAACCCGCATCCTCATCAATGCTCTCCGCAATGCTCTCATAGGAAAAATAAGCCATGCCATCCTGCCAAATATCGGCAGTTTCAAAAAGCGGATTTTCATAAATGCGACTCAAAAAATCATTCAGCAGTTTGGGCAAACGCTCATCAGCCTCGTAATCCGCCGCCGGCTCACAGCCCAAAATCTGCAAAAGCTCCAAAGCGCTTAAATCATAATTCATAGCCATTAATTTATCCTCCCTACATTATTATATATTATTTTTCACATAATAACATTATCACCCACAAAATGCAAGCCATTTAGTAAAACAAAGCTAAAAAATAATATCTCATCAATAAAATTTGTTGAAATATCTGCCATCTTATGATATAATATAAATATGATGTTTTTTATAAGGAAGTGGCCTGGAAATGCCGGTTGTTCGTTTGGAGGGCGTCACCAAATTTTTTAAATATGAGCGCAAAAAGCGCATGGCAGTGCAGGATATTGACCTGACCATTGAGCAAGGCGAATTTGTGTTTTTGAACGGCAGCAGTGGCGCCGGCAAAACCACTGTGTTGCGCCTGCTGGGCGGTGACATTTGGCCAGATAAAGGCACCGCTTTTTTGGACAACACTAATATGAGCCATCTTTTCGGCCCTTGGCAAATCCGCCTGCGCCGCACTTTTGGCATTGTCTGGCAGGAACCGCGGCTAATCCGCAAGCTGAACATATATGACAATCTGTTGCAAACCGCCAAAGCCGGCGGCTTGCGTAACAAATCGCCGCAGGCAGTGGCCAAAGCGTTGGCCTTGGTGGGTATGCAACACGTGGAAAAATGTTTTCCCGCAGAGCTGAACCTTAGCGACATCCGCCATGTGGAGCTGGCCCGCGCCCTGGTGTGCAGCCCGCCAATCCTGTTGCTGGATGAGCTGACCGCCAATCTGGAAGATGACAGCATTTGGGACATCTTCCACCTGCTGATGGAACTGAACAGCAAGGGCGTAACCGTGGTGATGGTAACCCACGCTAGCCGTTACGTCAATATAATGCGCCGCCGGGTTATCACACTGGTTGACGGCCACTTGGCCGGCGATGTACATAACGGACGCTACGCTCAAACTGTCAGCCAACCACCAACAATAGTTAAAGCGCTTAAAGGTAAAACGTAATTGTTAATCAAGAAATCAAATACCACCGAACAAATTTCGATAGGCTGAAAATACTCAGATTATAAGTATTGTATGAAAAAAAGGAGGTTTCAATGTGGATTATCGTATTCGTATCCGAAATGTTAGAGAAGATAAAGACTATAACCAACAACAAATTGGGCAACTCTTAAATAAATCTCAACAAGGATATGGCCACATTGAAAAAGGAACAACAGAATTAAAAATAGATGATTTAATTATTTTATGTAAATTTTATAATTTATCAGCAGACTATCTAATTGGTTTAATCGACACACCTATATCATATAAAGATAGAACTTAGTAAACAAAAGCTATTGACAATCAGTTTTCAAAAATGCTATAATATAAACACAAAGAGCCGACCCCTCAAACCGGGTCAGCCCTCAGAAGTTGCAGCTAAAGAATAGCCGCATCCTGTCGGAAAACTGGGCGGCTATTTCTTTTTGCCATGTCTTAATGCAAAATCTGCAACTGCCAAAAGCAGCATTAAAAGCGCAGATATTTCCAAAAATGTCATCAGC
>JAAWKH010000003.1 GCA_022797295.1 Peptococcaceae bacterium | reverse complement strand
CAACACCAATTCGTCTATTTGCTCTAAAAGCGTGTTCATCTCAAACAAATACGCTTCCAGCATATCGTTATCCATTTTTTCCTCCGCCCTTTCCTCATTGAATAACGCCCTCATTTGGGCGCAACCAAACAGCGCCAAAAATTCCTTACATATATTTATCGACAAGTTTAAGAAAAAGGTTAGCGTTGGCAGCTCTTTTCTGCAAATATTTTTTTGAATTGGTAAAAAAAATTAGTAGAAAATTTTTATCAAAGGTGCTATAATATAAAAGAATAGTTAAAAACAGGTTTTAATTGTTTTATATTATAAAGGAGGAAAAAAATTTTATGCAGAAATTCAGGCAAAAATTCACCCTGGCAGCGCTGGCGCTAGCCCTAACGCTAAGCCTTGGCCTGCTGGCCCGCCCGGCCCTGGCCGTGGACGCCTGGCTTCAGCCATCTGTGGATAAGCTGATGAGCTGGGGCGTTTTGAGCGGCTACGCCGACGGCGATTTGCACATTAACGACCCCATCAGTCGCGCCGAGTTTACGGCAATGGTGAACCGGGCCTATGGTTATGATGAAACCAGCCCCACCCCATTCACCGACGTTTCCACCGCCGCCTGGTATGCGGAGGATATTGCTATCGGCTACGCCACGGGCTATTTCAAAGGCTCCTCGGAAACTATGGCGGAGCCGGAAAATTCCCTCACCCGTGAGCAAGCAATCACGGTGCTGGCCCGCAACCTGCGCCTGGAGGAGGCCGCCGGCGAGGTGACCAACTTCCGCGACGGTCATGATTTTGCCAGCTGGAGCCGCGGCTACATAAAAACAGCCGTAAACCGCGGCCTGGTGAACGGCTATGAGGACGGCTCTTTCCGCCCGGCTTCCGACATCACCCGCGGCGAAATGAGCAAACTGCTCTCCGACGCTATCGGCACCCTGGTGGATACTGAGGGCACCAATGACCTGGGCAGCGTTTGGGGCAATGTTACCATAACCACTCCCCACACCACCCTGCGCAACACCACCGTTGGCGGCGACCTTTACCTCACCAGCGGCGTTGGCCTGGGCGACGTCACCCTGGAGAATGTGCGCGTGCTGGGCCGTATTATTGTGGCCGGCGGCGGCGAAAGCGAGGGCGCAGACGCCAGCATTACCATGCGCAACGTGGACGCGCCGGAAATGATTATCGACACCCTTTCCGGCCAATATATTTCCGTCAGCGTGCAAAATGACAGCGAGATTGAAAAAACCACTGTGCGCACCAACGCCTATCTGGAGGATAACACCCGTAACCGCGACGGCCTGGCCAACGTGTATCTGGATGGCCAGGAGGGCGCGCGCTTCACGATTGCGGGCAACATGAAAAATGTGGTGAACAAAACGCCCCGTTCCGCCCTCACCGTGGGCCGCGGCACCGTGGAAAAGCTGACCATTGACGAAATGGCCACCGCTTCCACCCTCACCATAGACCGTGACGCCACCGTGGATGAGCTGAATTTGGACTGCGGCATTGCAGTTTCCGGCAACGGCGATATTGGCACCCTGAATGTTAGCGCACCGGGAGCCTCCACCACAATGCTGCCGGATAATATTGTAATCCGGCCTGGCATCACCGCCAACATTGCCGGCCAAGTGATGGACAGCGTTTTGGCTGAGGAGTCCTCATCAGACCCCCGCCTGCTTTCCGGCTATCCCGAGCTGGACGATATTGCGCCCACCTCAATTAACGCCATCTTTTCCGGCAACAAACAGGGCACGGTTTACTGGGCCATCACCCCGGAAGCAAACGGCTACATTGACGACGCCGAAACCCTGATTAAACCGCCCACCTGGGGCCCCTCCATCACCAAAACCGGCAACACCCGGCTCACCGCCTCTGAAACTGAGGCCAACAGCCGCATTACCGGCCTGACCTCTAACGGTTCCTATTATCTTTCCGCGGTGCTGGTGGATTCCCGCAAACAGGAAAGCCCGGTTAAACGGGTGTTCTTCACCACCCCGGACAACACGGTGCCCAACTTCGCCTCCGGTTACCCCTATATGAGCCTGATTACCAACATCGACGCTCAGGTGACGGCGATGACCACCAAGGATTGCTATCTTTACTGGGCCGTGCTGCCCCAAGGCGCCGCTGCGCCCACGGCCAACGATTTCCTGTCCAACGCTATCTCCGGCAACCTGGGCTACGGCAGTATTCATATGACCAAAAACGAGCCGGACACTTTCTATGTGAACGACGAGGAGCTGGAGGAGCTGGAAACCTATGACCTTTACCTGTGGCTGACCGACGCAGACGCCGGCTTGAATTCCACCGTGCGCCGCCTGAGCTTCACCACGGTGGACAAAACCCCGCCGGAATGGGTGAACGACCTGCGCGTGAACCGCGAGCAGCCCACCTCCATTGGCTTTATCGGCGCTTTGAATGAAAACTGTACTGTGTACTGGGTGGCAGTAACCCAGGGCACGGAATATCCCAAGCCGCAGATAACCGGCGACCCGGATGATCCAGACAACGACGGCGAAGTAACTGAGGTTGATTTGTCCAGTGAATACGCCAAAATGCAGATTACTTATGGTCTGAACGCTCTAAAAAGCGGCCGGGTATCCGCCCGCGCCAACACTGATTTTAATATGAACGTTTCCGGCCTAACCGTGCAGACCACCTATGATATTTACTATGTGGCGGTGGATTCCGCCGGCAACTATGAGCAAACAGCGCATAAAATCACTGCCAACACGCAGGACACCATTGCGCCCACGGTGACGCAGGAATTTACCCGCTTTGCCAACGACGATGCTAGCCGTCCCTATGCCAACACGGACGTCAAACTGATTTTCAGCGAGAACGTTATGTACGCGGACACTAACATCAGCTTTATGGCTCTTTACGAGGCAGTGAAAAACGCAACCACGCCGGAGGAAAGAGACGCAGCCAGAGATGATATGGCCGGCGTGCTGCGGGAAACCGTGTGGCTTTACAGCGCGTCCACCGGCGACCGCCTGCCCACCCGCGTGAACGAACGAACTGCGGATAACAATAACGATGAAGATTGGGTTATCGACTACCGCAACGTGCAAATGGAGCTGGAGGAGGGTCAGCTGATTCTCACTTTCGCCACCACCAATGACGAAAACAAAGACAGCGCCCTGCACCTGGCAGCCGGCAACACCTACTACTTTGAAATGCACGACATCACCGACGCTTCCACCAACCGCAACCGAATGGGCGTGACGGCTCTGCCCCGCTTCACCACCATTGCGGCCCAGGCTTGGTTGGAACAGCTGAACATCACCAAGTTGGATAATATTATTGACGCCAACACCAACGGAAACAAGGACGCCGACATTGCATTCTCCATCACCCCGCTTTCCACCTCCACCGTGGAGGATTCTGTAGATTGGGATTTGCTGCTGTGGCTGGACACCTCCGCTGATTTTGAGCTTTACAAACGGGAACGGGCCAGCAAAAACGACACTCCCAGCGAGTGGCAACAGGTGGGCGGCGATGATTTCATCTTCTCCATCACCACCGACGGCAAATTTGAGGGCCGCAGCGTGAACCGCTCCATCAGCCTTTCCGATGATTTCCCGCAACTCAATGAGGATTTGCAGGAGGGCCACATTTACGAATACGCCGTGCATTTCACCCGTATTGGCAACCAGACCGAGCGCAACTCCTGGAGCCAGCGCATGAATTTGTGGGTTTCCGTAATGGCCGGCAGCTCCGTCAGCTTGGGCAACTTGGCCGCCAACGTTTCCGCCAGCTACGAAAGTATGGTGGAAGCAGAGGAAGTCAGCGACATTGGCACCCCGGCTCTGTTCCGTCCTTACAAACAGTTTGACGACCAAAGCGCGCCCAAATTTACCAACGGCCGCCCCACCTTTGAACCCGGCGACACTTCGGCCTATATGAACTTAATGCTGGACCGCACCGGCACCGTTTACTATGTGGTGGCCCCGGCCGGCGTTATCAACACCCGTGATGAAAACGGCTCTGAAGTGCAGTTGGCCAACGTGCCAACTGAGGGCGGCGCTGGCGAACTGATTGTGGAAGAACCGAACTATCGGGATATTGTAACCCCAACCAATTACAGCGGCAACAAACGGATTAAAACCGGCAACGTCAGCGTGGGCTCCTCGGAGAACCCCATTCTGGTAACAGATTTGGAAGCGGACACTGATTACTACGTTTACTTTGTAATCAAAGGCGCCGGTCAGGTATATTCTGAAGTGCAGCTTTACACATTCCGCACTAAGGAAATTGTGCGCCCGGTTATCACGCTGGACTTGAACAACCCAATCGTCAACATTCAGGCAGACCGCCAGGCTGATGTGGACTATCTGCTGATTAACTACGACGCTAATATGGTAAACCGTTTGCAGCGGCCTTTTAATGAGTTGTTCTCCAGCTCCGAAGCTCAGGAACTGAATATCCCCAGCGATTATCTGAAAGATAACTTCAGCGTTTTGCAGGCAATGTACACTGACGTTACCAGCAACAACCGCTCTATCGGCTCAGTGTTTGACGTTTATGCTCCCCAAACCTACAAGGACGATATGGCTAATTACATCCGGGCAACCAACCCGGACGGCAGCCGGATTATCGGCAAGGGCAACGCCAGCTTGAATTTGCGCATTGAATCCGTGGATTGTAGCAAAAAGTGGACGCTCTCCGGCGGCGCAGAATATGCTTTCCTGGCCGTGGGCCGCAGCCCGCTTGGCTCCGGCGACGCTTTCCGCGCTATTTACCCGGTTACCCTGGTGGACAGCACACCGCCAATGGTTCAGACAATCAGCCATACATTGCAGTTTGATCCAGGCTCCAACAACAGAACGGTTTCCGGCGAAATTACCATTCAGTTTACTGAACCAATTTATCGGCTAAACCGCGAAACCAACCCGCCCACCTTGCAGAAAATTGACGCTGGCCCACTGCTGGGCGCTAACAACCGTCAACCGGATTTTGTAAGTATCCAAAGCTTGGTAAGCTCTCGCAACCCGTCAACAGCAGGACGCATTGATTTCGTCAGCTATCCTAACCAAATCAACATTCCGGCTCAGGTGCTGCAAATTAAGCTGGATCACGCTCCCAGCGGCGCATTCATCACTTGTTACAACCAGATTTGTGACGCAGCCAGCAACGTCAACCAGACCTCGCTGAACGTCACTATGAAGATTGTGACCACAGCAGTTGGCCAAGGCACCAGTTACGATATTAGAGTAACCGTGCCTTCGCAGTGGAACGCCACCGGCAATCCCAACGCCGCCAGCTAAGCTTAAAAACAAAAAAAAGCCAGTCCCTTAAATTGAGGGGCTGGTTTTTTTGCTTGACAAAAGCAATCTTATTGCGTTATAATATAAACAGATGAAGTCGTAACAACGGCAGCTCGTCTAGTTTCAATTCTTAAAAATTTTAGTTCTTAAGAACCGCTA
The DNA here is from genome assembly GCA_022797295.1 of Peptococcaceae bacterium. Taxonomy (GTDB): domain Bacteria; phylum Bacillota; class Dehalobacteriia; order UBA4068; family UBA4997; genus Avidehalobacter. The sequence continues at coordinate 84,376 of JAAWKH010000003.1, read as the reverse complement.
CTTGTCGGAGTGGCGGTTCTTTTTATGTGTACGTTTCAGTTCTATTGTGACTGTAAAAGCCCCAACGTGGAACGTTATCCGTATTGGCATAGTCTCACCTCCTTTCAGGAGGATATTGACGAACCGCTTGCCATTTCCAACTTCATCTGTAAGCACTATTTTACATCATTTGGTAATATCTGTCAATGCCTATACAGCGATCTGTTTTTCTTATAATTCATCTAATTATCTAGCTTTTTCCAATATCTTATGCTACAATTATTATGTTGTCCACCCTACGCCTGACAACAGGAAGGAGGGAAAATACAGTGACAACTTTTTCACACATAGTTATCACCGTTATGGTTGATGCAATTAGCCTGGCAATCGGCAGCACGCTGGCTTACTTCATCATCAAATGACTGAACGGCGGTAAATAGAACCAACCAGCCTCGACAGGTCTCCGTCGATTGTGGAACCAGATAAGTAAAAACCCTCTAGCGGCAACTAAGAGGGTTTTACTTTTTTGTTGTCCAAACAGGCAACAACATTTTCACACATTTATAATATCATTATACTACTTCCCGCCGCCATTGTCAATGCCTAACAGCCAAAGAATTGCTGGCTAAGCAAATAAAGGCATACAGCATATTGACAAAGGCGGAACAATGTATTATAATTGTATTAAGTTAAAATAAAGGAGGCGTCTTTTATGGCTCAAACAACAATCAGTATTCGGATGGATGAAGAATTAAAGAAAAATATGGAACTTACTTGTCAGGAATTGGGAATGAATATGACCACTGCTTTCACCATATTTGCCAAAAAAATGACCCGCGAACACGCCATTCCCTTTGAAGTTTCCTATGACCCGTTTTTTTCTGAACCCAATATGAGCATTTTACGCCAAGGCGTGGCCGAGTTGAACGCAGGGCTAGGCGTGAAAAAAACTTTAATTGAATTGGAAGCTATGGAAAATGAATAATCTGTTATTTCAAAATAAGGCTTGGGAGGATTACTTATATTGGCAATCCCTGGATAAAAAAACTATAAAGCGTATAAATGCCTTATTACGCGATATTGCACGCGACCCTTTCAGCGGTATCGGCAAACCGGAGCCTTTGCGCGGCGATTTAAGCGGATTTTGGAGCCGCCGCATTGACGATACCAATCGGCTGGTTTATCGTATTAATAATGGTGTGATTGAAATATTGTCTTGCCGAGGGCATTACAACTAAATATAGCCAAAGGATAGACGATAAATCAAGCGTCTATCCTTTTTATTTCAGAACATTTTGTATTTTTCGCCCATTAACCCTTGCATATTGCCGCCTAACATTATATAATTATATATTAAGGATATATTTCAATGCTTTTGACCGTAAAATTAACTAATATTTTGAATTGAAAGAGAGTGTGTCAGCAATGGCAAACTTGATGGGCGTAACCAACCCCGTACCGGGGCAAGATACCTCGAACATTAACCGCCAGCTGCCCAGCAACCCTGGCGCCAACACCAACATCCAAAACGCGCCAAGCCTGGACCGCGTAAGCCGGCCAGACAACCGCACCGAGCAGCAAACCTCTGGCGATTCCACCGGCCCCGGCAAGGCCCTGCGCTATGACAGCAACTTCCAAGCTTTTATGCAAAAGTTGCGCGGCACGCCGGATTTAAGCCGCATCCTGGCTCAGATGATGCTGGAATACAAATCCGTGGTGGCTTCCGGTATGCAGCAGGGAATTGCCGGCGAGATGAGCCAGTTGCTGAAAATGCTGCCGCTGGATGAAAAACAGCTGGCGCAATTCCTAAAGCAACAGCTGAGCGATGGCCAACGTTTCACCGGGCCGCTGTTCTCGCTGCTGCGTGAAGCCTATGCCCAAAGCCAATCGGACACCATCAAGGGCGATATACTGCAATTTTTGAAGCGCTACAGCGATTTCACTTCCTCCCGCCACATTGAGGGCAATCTGTTGCGCACCCTAACCAACATTAGCCGTCAAATTCCAGCCAGCTACAGCAACCAGCTGATGGGGCTGGCCCAACAGCTAGGCGAGCAATTTGCCGCAGGCGACCGCGCCGGAGCCCTGAAGCTGTTGCAAGGCAAAATATTAAGCTTTTTAGCCAACTACACCGAACAAACGCATGATATGGGAGCCTCTCGCAGCTTAATTTCCCAGCTGGCCCTGGATATTTCCCGCTATGAAAACGGTTCCAAGGAGGGACTGTTGCAATCCTTTAATCAACTGACTGGACACAACGCCCTAAAGCAACGCCTGGGCGCCTTAACGCCGGAAACCCTGCTGAACTTTATCAAAAACAGCGATTTTATGCAGGCGGCCAAACAAAACGAGTTTGCCAACCAGCTAGCCCAAATCGCCGCCAAAGCCCTGCGTGGCGAGGGAGGCCCAGAAGCGCAAGACGCTTTTAAGGAAATTGTGCGGGCTTTGCTGATTAATGAAAGCGTTTATATGCCGTTGCAACACCTGCTAATCCCAGCCGAATGGCAAGGCAAAATGATGTTCTCGGAGCTTTGGGTTGACCCTGACGCTGAGGACAATCTACACAAGGGCGGCGGGCGGCGAGATAACACTTTCCGCGTGCTCTTTAAGCTGGATGTGCAAGGATTAGGTTTTTTTGACATCGTGCTGGCCAGCCGCGGCGACGAAGTGGAAATTTTAGTTTCCTGCCCGGAACAAGCGGCCACCTTTTCCAAGATAATTCAAACTGAAATGAGCCGTATTTTAACGGAAAACGGTCTGCGCCCACAGGAAATTCAAGTGGTGCAAATGCAACAGCCGCTGACCCTTTCCGCCGTGTTTCCCAAAATTGTGGAAGGAGAGAACAGCCTGAATGTCCAGATATAACACACCCAACCCCGCCGGCCGCGCCGTGGCCCTGCGCTACGACGGCAGCGCCAACACCGCCCCCATTGTGGTAGCCTCTGGCATGGGCTATCTGGCGGAAAAGATTTTGGAAGTGGCCGCAGACAACAACGTGCCCGTTTACGAGGACAACTCCTTAGCCACAATGCTTTCCCAGTTGCAGCTGGGCCAGCAAATTCCCGACGCGCTTTTTCAGGCCATCGTGGAAATTTACGTTTACTTTTTGAATTTTGACCCGAACGACCCGGATAAAGCCCGGCGCGACCGCGAGCAAGCCCTGGCCGCCGCCCGACAAACCGCCGAGGCCGCCGAAAACGCCGAGCCTACTGAACCAACTGCGGAAAACACCCAACCTGAAACCGCCGACCCGCTGCACATTAGCACTGAAAAATAGGGCCTAATTGGAGGAGGATATTTTTTATGGAACGTCGTTTTTTAATTTCTGACGCTGAGCACCGGCCGATTGCCATAGCGCATTTAGAAAGCCCAGCTGATGAAAAACCATTTAATTTGCTAATCCAAACCTATGAGCCTGGTATGCCATCCACCGCTCTCTCCATTCAGCAAAAAATAACTTTGATTGATATTGACAATGATTTGGCAATGGAGGGCACGATTGTAAACCACGCGGCAGACCGTCTGCTGGTGGAACCTGGCAAACGCCTGGGCGCGGAGGCCCGCAAAAACCTGCGCGTGCGCACCGCTTTTGAAAGTATAATGTTCCCTGTAAGCGGCGGCAGCTGGCAAGGGCAGCATAAGTTTATCAGCCACGATTTAAGTAGCGGCGGCATTGCCCTGCGCAGTAATCTGCCGCTGGAATGTGGCGAAACAATCGAGTTGGTGTTGCCGGTTATGGAGCCGCCCCTGCTGGTGAAAGCCTCCGTGCTGCGGCCCCTGCCCAGCAACTACCCAGAACAACTTTATGCAACCAAATTTGTGGATTTAACCGACGATGAGGATTCGCTAATTCGCAAAAGCGTTTTTTCCATCCAGCTACATCCACACTAATTCAGTCTAAACATATTAAAAGACCACCTGGCATTTGCTGGTGGTCTTTTAATATTAGTAGGTAATATTCACTTAAAAGCGACGCTGCCGCATATTACGTTGGCAACGGAAAATGTAGCTGCGCAGGCCAGATTCCGCCACCGGCTTCAGGTTGATAAAACGGCAACCGTGGCCAAAGCGCGGTTGTTTTTTGTAAGGCGGCAAAGCCTCGGTGCGCAAAACCACTGCCGTAAGTTCAATAGGCTTGGGCCCCTCGTGCAGCTCAAAACGCACTTCGGTATCCACCGGCAAAGCATAAGGACAAATGAAATAAACGCCGCCAGCGCTCAGATTTTGGGTAAGCGCCGTAAAAGAAGCATTTTTGGGCGGCAACAAATCCTGTTCATCCTCATCAAGAGAGTTAGTTACCGAAACTGCAATTTCCGAAACCAGCGGCACCTGCTTATCGTGAGCCGCCCGCGGCATTGCCACCACAGAAACCTCAATCTGAGCAGTGGCCGGCACTTTCAAATCCTGCCGACGCTGAATGGTTTGGATAACATCCAAAACTGTGCAGGAAAGGGCCAAATCCCCATCCTCCGTTTTGCTGTGGGCTTTCAGCTTGCAATGGCTGTGCACCAAACCGGCGGCCGGGTCGTAAAAAAGGATCGGATATTCCGCTTCCTCATCCAGTGGAAAGTCAGCAGGAACCTCCAGCAGCAAATAAAAACCAGCGGAATCCCAATGCACCCTGGCGTTGCACAACAACGGCCCAGAGGCTGAATAAATATCTGCCTTGTTACAATTTAACAGATCTACCTCCATTTTATCAAAGCCTCCCTGCATTTTTATCAATTTACATATTTAATTATACTAAATTTGGTCAAGCAACACAATGCAAAATATTCGACAAAACCCGGAAGCACCCTAACGATGCCGCGGATTAGCTTTCACCACATTGCAAGCTTTGGTAAGCTCCGCCGCAACCTGACTGGCGTAACGCTTTTCATAAACCGTCAGCATTGGCACCCGCTCAGAAGCGCGGAACACGGTATATTTCGGGCCCAGATTGGTCAGCGCCAAAGCCTTCACATCCTCCAAACAGCGCGTGCAGCTGCAAAGGCCAAAATTTTCGATATAACGTGGCGCCATGCTATCCACCAACATTTGCATTACATTAACAAAGCTCAATTCCTCATCCAGCGGCGGCAACGGCGGCGGCTCTGGAATGGTGAAAGAGGAAACAATAGCTGAAGCCGGCAGCTTGAACTGCGGCTGCTCAGGCTCTGGAGCTGGCTGCGGCATTGGCGCAGGCTCAGGCTGCACTGGTAGCGGTTCCGGTTCCTGCACGGGAGCCGGCTCAGGTTCCGGCGCGGCCTTTGGCTGTGGCGTGGGCTGTTGAATAGCCGCCGCCTCGGCCAGCTCTGGGGCCAATTCTTCCTCTAGCGCGCCGCGGATTTGCTCCGCCAAAGACTCATCATGCCGATGTGCAACCTGCAAAATTGGCGGAATCAACGGTTGATGCACCTGAGCCGCCTGCTGATTGACAGCCGCCGCCTCGGCCGCCTCGCTGGCAAAACCAGCGGCAGAGGAATCAGTAGTCTCGTCCACCTCCGGCAGATTAGTTTCCGCCTCCGCCGCAGCCTTTTGAGCGGCTTTTTCAGCTGGTGAAGTAATCAAATTAAGCACATGAGCAGTCTTACTGCTTTTATCATTTTTCTTTGCCATATCAATCAGCCTCCCTTACAGCAGGCCGGACGCTAATCAAACGCTGGTTTAGCAGCTCGTTCAGCAAGGCCTGAAAATCCAACGCCGGTTTGGAACTTGGCGCGTATGTTAACACGCTTTCACCATGAGCGGGAGCCTCGGCCACCGCCACGCTGGCCCGAATTTTGGCGTTGAAAACCCGGCTGTCCAGCTGAGAAGCAATCTGCTCGGCAAGGTCAAGCACCTCCCGATTCAAATTCAAACGCGGATTAAATTTGTTTAGCAAAATACCCAACACTTTTAAATTTGGATTGTAACAACGGCGCACAGTTTCAATGGTTTCCCGAATTTGAGAAATACCCAGCAAGCTTAAAATCTCCGGCGCCATTGGAATAATCAAACTATCCGCCGCCACGTAAGCATTCACCGTCAGGATATTCAAAGCCGGCGGCGTATCAATAATTACAAAATCATAATCATCCTGCACGTCTTTCAGCTGATTTTTCAACAAAAACTCCCGGCCGGGCCGGTTAAATTCCAGCTCCGCCCCAGAAAGCAGAATATTTGAAGGCAGAATATCGCCGCATTCGGTTTCGACGATAACCTCTCCGATAGCTTTGGCGCCCTTCATCACGTCATAAACCGTGGCGCAATTTTCAATATCCAGCCCCAGGCAAAAGCCCAGGCTACCTTGAGGGTCAAGGTCTATGCCCAAAACACGAAAGCCGCGCTGATGCAAGGCTGCCAGCAGAGAGGAGGAAGTGGTGGTTTTCCCCACGCCACCCTTTTGGTTGGTAACAGCAATAATTGTTGACAAATAAACCCCTCCAATGACAATCACTCTATATTTTCTTCTTTCTATTATACTACTTACTGCACAAAAAATATAGAGGTGTTTTAAGCTTTTTTTAATTTTGGACAAAAAAATTTGCCGATTGACAAGCCCGACAAAAAATCGTATAATAAACAGCAGAAAGCCGGGCGTTTTCAACCGCTGGCTTTTAAAGGCAATATTGCCTTGCACATAATGAGCCGAAAACTTAAACAGGCGGTTAGTCCTCAATGATTCACGCTGGCTTTGTCGGAGTGCGGAGAGGTCTGGGGCCCTCCAGTGCTTACTTTTAAGTACAGGAGGTGATGCAATGTTTTTTATAAGTATCGCAACTTTGCTGCTTTTTACCATTCAGGTTGGAGTACAGGTTGCCGAATTTATATTAAAATGGCGCAAACAAAAATAGCCGCCCAGTCCACCACGATTGAAACGGCTATTTTATAGTTAATACATTCGAGGGCTGACCCAATTTAGGGGCCGGCTCTTTGTGTTTATATTTTAGCATTATCCAAGCAGTTTGTCAAGATTTTTCCGCCGCTTTTTATCAAGCCGATTGACAAGCCCGACAAAAAGTTGTATAATATTTAAGATTATAGAAGATTTCGCTAAACACCGTGTTTATGCGCCAAATTTTTTGTGACGGGAGTAATTTGTTATGCAAACATCTTTTGGCAAGCCCTGGAGCTGGGGCCTCTGCCTGGGCCTAATTTTCGGTTGGCTGCTGTTCTGCCCTCAGCTCACCTTAGCTTTTGATACCACTCAGGATGACCAAATGCTGTTGCTGGTAAACAGCAAGCACACTCTGGACGCAAGCTGGCAGCCCAATGACCTATTGGATATTGCCAAACTGGCCCCCAGCACCAAAAGCCAAATGCAGCTGCGCGACGCCGCCGCCAACGCCTATGTGCGGATGTATACCGCCTACAAGGCGGAAAACAATTTGCCACTGAACACCATCTCCGGCTTCCGTAGTTTTGCAGTGCAAAAGCAGCTTTTCTATGGCAAGGTAGCCGGCCGCCAACGTTCTGGCCAAAGCTACACAACCGCCTACAACAACACCCTACGCTACACCGCCTTTCCTGGCACCAGCGAGCACCAAACCGGCCTGGCGATTGACGTAAGCAGCAACGCCAGTCTGCTGGAAAGTTTCCGCAACACCAAGCAAGGCCAATGGCTGTTGGCTCATTGTTGGGAGCATGGTTTCATCTTGCGCTACGACGAGGATAAAACCGCCCTTACCACCATTGCCTTTGAACCTTGGCATTATCGCTATGTTGGCCTGCCTCACTCGCTGATTATGCGGGATAACGATTGGGTGCTGGAGGAATATATGGAGGCATTGCATGCTTTGCAGCCGGAGGAATATCTGGAATATACCGACCCTACCAACGCGGACATGCTTTACCGTATTTACTACACCACTGACACGCAAAGAGAATATGAGGACATTGTGAGCATATCCTCTGATAACTGCGGCGGCTACATAATCACCTGCCGTAGCCTAAAAGTGGAAGAGCTGCTTACCGCCTGGTCTGAACAGGCTCGCCAAGGCTTGCCGCTGTTGCGGATAGCCGCCAGCTAATTTAGAAAAATTTAAGAACAATTTAAGGCGGTGTTTCGTTTGGAAAACACCGCCTTAATTTTAATTATTCAGAAGCATTGGGTTGCCTGCCCATTTTCAACGTTTTCAAGCGGTTGTGGCAGAGGCCAGGCCGGCAACAGCGGCGTTTCCACCGAATCCTTAACCACAAAGCCCCAGCGGTCATTTTCCGCGTCTGTCTGCTCATAGCAGGTGAAGTCCAACCGCAGACTATCCTCCTGCACATAGAAGCGCAGCCGGTCAACAGCCAATTCCTCGCCCTCCGCAGTGGTCAGCACCGGCGAACCAACATAATCAAAGGTGCAAACAGGGTGCGGCAGCAGCCAGCAGTTAAAATCCCGCCAATAAATCTGAGCCGGGCGAATATCCTCCCGCCGGCGAGACGTTTTACCAGGATAATAGAAATAGCAGCGCGTGCCGCAGGCCGTGAGAAACAGCTCGCCGGGCTGAGTTTCCGCCTGTAAAAGCACGCTGCCATCCGCAACGCTGACCAGCCAAAGCCGGCCGCCTTGCAAACCGCCGTCAATATAACCGTTGTAACTGGATTTTGCCCAGCGCTCCGCCGTCAGCCAAACCGTCTGGCCCAAGCCAGCCTCCGCACGCAAGGCCAGTGTAGTATTACGGTTTGCCTCCAGCCCAGCAGCCGGCACCGTGCAAAGCAGCTGGCCCGCCGCGTCCAAAAGCTGCAAAGCGACCGGGGCGTCATCCGCCGCCGGCAAAAGGCGCAGCTGCCAATCCTCGTCGTTTCCCTGCACCGGCGTCATTTCCTCCCTGGTGTAAGGATCCCGCGAATATTCTGATGAATAAATAATGTCGTACATCGCCCCGCGCCCGGCCAGATAATTGCAACCGGCAAAGCCCAGCAAGGAGGCCAGCAGCAGAACAACAACTGTTTTTTTTCGATTACGCATTGACAAAATGCACATCCTGTGATAAGATTATAAATGAAAAGAGTCATTCGTGAATACGACTGGCCCTCTCTATGAGCTAAACAAAATAGCCGCGGTCTTTGGTCGGAAGGCGGCTATTTTTGTTTGCTTATATTCTTCAAAAACTCTGCAACTTGAATGCCCAGCTGAATTGCCTGCATTACTAAGGCTGCTATGCTTATCCAAATCATCGCAACACCCTCTTTCCTCACTATGTAAGCGAGAGAGGGCTTTTTTCCACCCTCGCTCACTTCGCTTTTCAACGTCGTGTATACACGAGGGCCAGCCGCTTTCAACAAATAAACTCTTTTCTTTCCCTATTCTAGCATATTAGTCCAAAAATTGCAAGACGCTTTCAGCAGATAAATGGACATAGGCGATGCTAAACAATAGGCGGCTGGTCAAAAACCCCGGATAGTATAAACTATTTTGTGCCGTTTGGCAAATAGTTGTAATTTGTTTGTAAAGCATTTAACAAAGTGAATATTTTATTAATACAAAATATTGACATTTTATTTTTTGTAAGTTAAAATTAATATTGAAAAGAGAATATTCGTTTGATGAAGCGGTTGCCTTTCGAGGATTCACATTGCATAAAGCGAAGTGATGAGAGGGTGACGTATCCCCTCTATTACTTACATAGTAAGGAAAGCGGGGTGATGCAATGTTTTTTATAAATATAGCAACATTAATACTCTTTGCCATTCAGGTTGGCGTTCAAGTTGTTGATTTTATATTAAAATGGTGCAGAAAAAAATAGCCGCTCTCCTCTGCAAAAGAACGCGGCTATTTTTTGCCAAACATTAGAGGGGTAATCGTTGAGAACGAATACCTCTTTTCATTTATTATTATATAAAACTTGTTGTTGTTTGTCAAGCCAAAGTTAGATATTTCTGCCTGCTTTACGCCTGCACATTATTGTTGACAGATTTTGCCAAATGATATAAAAAATATACTTAGGCGATGCTAAACAATAGGCGGCTGGTCAAAAAAGCGGCTAGCAAGCAAAAAGTTAAGATCAAGCTGATTGGTTTCTTCATAGCTATTGACTTATGAACATTTGTTTGTTAAAATATAAGCAGAATAATTACACACAGGAGGCGCAACCGATGGAATTTAAACTGCATAGTGATTACCAGCTGACGGGCGACCAACCCCAGGCGGTGGACGCTCTCTGCGCTGGCTTGGCGGCAGGTCAGGCTCACCAAACCTTGTTGGGCGTAACCGGCAGCGGCAAAACCTTTACCATGGCCAATGTAATTGCCCGCACCCAGCGGCCAGCCCTGATAATCGCCCACAACAAAACTCTGGCCGCTCAGCTTTACGGCGAATTTAAGGAGTTTTTCCCTGAAAATGCGGTGGAATATTTTGTCAGCTACTATGATTATTACCAGCCAGAGGCTTACATTGCCCGCTCTGACACCTACATTGCCAAGGACGCCTCCATCAATGATGAAATTGAAAAACTGCGCCACTCCGCCACAGCCGCCCTGCTAGAACGCCGAGATGTGATTGTGGTGGCCTCCGTTTCCGCTATCTATGGTTTGGGCTCGCCAGAGTTTTACCAAAACCTGACCATTTCAATGCGCACCGGCCAAAATATCGGGCGCGACACACTGCTGCGCCGCCTGGTGGACATTCAATATACCCGCAACGATTTGGATTTGCACCGCGGCACTTTCCGCGCCAAAGGCGATGTGGTGGAAATTTTCCCAGCCGGTTATAATGATGTGGCGGTGCGGGTGGAGTTCTTCGGCGACGAGGTGGAAACTATTTCAGAGGTGAACACCGTCACCGGCGAGGTTCTGCACCGCCTGCCCCACATCAGCATTTATCCCAACAGCCATTACGTCACCGGCGACGCCACAATGGAGCGCGCGCTGCGGGAAATCCGCCAGGAGCTGGCTGAACGGCTGGCCGTGCTGAAAGCCGATAATCGCCTGCTGGAGGCGCAACGGCTGGAGCAACGCACCAATTTTGACCTGGAAATGCTGGAGGAAATCGGCCACTGCCAGGGAATTGAGAACTACTCCCGGCATATGGACGGCCGCGCGCCTGGTGAACCGCCCTACACGCTGCTGGATTACTTCCCGCAGGATTTTATTCTGCTGGTTGATGAAAGCCACGTCACCCTGCCGCAGGTGCGCGGTATGTATGAGGGCGACCGCTCGCGCAAGCAATCGTTGGTGGAATACGGCTTCCGTCTGCCCTCCGCAACCGACAACCGCCCGCTGCGCTTTGCAGAGTTTGAGGAACGTATCCATCAGGCCATTTACGTTTCCGCCACACCCGGCGATTATGAGCTGGAGCACTCGCCGCAGGTGGTTGAACAGGTACTGAGGCCCACCGGCCTGGTTGACCCGGTGATTGAACTACACCCAATCGACAAGCAAATTGACCACCTGCTGGGGGAAATCCGCAAGGTAACAACCGCCGGCGGGCGCGTGCTGATTACCACGCTAACCAAACGAATGGCTGAAGATTTGACAGACTTTTTAGCAGAAGCCGACGTGAAAGTGCGCTATCTGCACAGCGATGTGAAAACGCTGGAGCGAATGGCCATTGTGCGCGACCTGCGATTGGGTAATTTTGACGTGCTGGTGGGTATCAACCTGCTACGCGAGGGTTTGGATATTCCAGAGGTTGAACTGGTGGCGATTTTGGACGGCGACAAGGAAGGCTTTTTGCGCTCGCACCGCTCACTAATTCAGACGATTGGCCGCGCGGCCCGCAATGTGAACGGCCGGGTGATTATTTACGCCGACCAGATGACCGATTCTATGCAAGCAGCAATTACAGAAACCCAGCGTCGCCGCGATATTCAGCTGGCCTACAATCAGGAACACGGCATCATCCCACAGACGATTAAAAAGGAAGTGCGCGATTTAATCAGCGCAATCTTGCCCGACACAGCCAAGGCGGAAAACGCTGCCGGCGGCGATAAAAACGCTTACAGCAAGCTTAACCGCAAACAGCGGGAAAAGGTTATTCGCAACCTGGAAAAAGAAATGCGCGAGGCCGCCCGCCGGCTGGAGTTTGAGAAAGCGGCAGAGGCACGCGATTTGATTATGGAACTGAAAGCAATGAGCAATTATACGTTATAAAAACAGAAGCAGCCCAATAATGCCTTTTTAATACGCTGACGACTTGAGCGACAGAGTAACAAAGCAGATAAGGCGTTAGTGGGTTGCTGAACGGACGAAACTACAGAAGCAGCCCAATAATGCCTTAGATGCGCGGAAACCTGTTGCGAAAGGAGGCAGGCGTATTTTAATACGCCGACGACTTGAGCGACAGAGTGACAAAGCAGATAAGGCGTTAGTGGGTTGCTGAACGGACGAAAGAAAATGCATGATATATGGAACCCCTGGCACGGCTGCAAAAAAATAAGCGAAGGCTGCGCCAACTGTTATATGTACTTTTTAGATAAAATGCGCGACCAAAACGGCGCTAACATTTATCGCACTAAAAACGGCTTTGATTATCCCCTGCAAAAAAACCGCCATGGCTCTTACAAAATCCAAAGCGGTGAAACAGTGCGCGTTTGTATGACGTCCGACTTCTTTCTGGCAGAGGCCGACCAATGGCGAGAGGAAGCCTGGTCAATCATCTGGCAAAGGCCTGATGTGAAGTTTCTGTTGCTGACCAAGCGGCCGGAGCGCGTGGCCGCCTGCCTGCCGCGGGATTGGGGACAAGGCTGGGAAAACGTTTTTTTCAATGTCACTTGTGAAAATCAGCGCCGCGCAGACGAGCGTTTGCCGCTGCTGCTGGAGCTGCCCTTCAAGCACAAAGGCGTTTTTTGCGCACCGTTTATCGGCCCTGTCAGCTTGGCTAAATATTTGGCCAGCGGACAGATTGAGCAGGTAACCTGCGGCGGTGAAAATTACGACGGCGCTCGCCCTTGTGATTTCGCTTGGGTAAAAAATTTAAGCCGCGAATGTGCGGCTTATAACGTCAGCTTTTACTTTTTTGAAACCGGCACCCGTTTCATCAAAGACGGGCGGGAATATTTTATCCCTAACAAGCAAGTGCAAAGCCACCAGGCCCACAAGGCCGGGGTGAATGTGCGCGGCCGGCCGGCGCATTACAAGCTTTGTGATGGCTTCGGCCGGCCCATCAGCCGGGCTGAATTGCACCAGCCCCGCTTTGGCCTCCAATGCCAAGGCTGCGGCAGCCAACCGATATGTAATGGTTGCGCCAACTGTGGCCGCTGCACGGCCCTATCAAACCCGGCGGACCGACAGCTTACTTTTCAAAATAAACTATTTCGCCCTTGATTTGGCCAGCTTCGCTAACGTGTAGCAGGCCAAACGAGGGTTTTTTGATTTCACCAAGCGGCCGGTGAGCTGAACCAGGATTAAACAGCAGCAACCCTTCCTGCATTTCACAATAGGGAACGTGGGAATGGCCAAAAACCACCGCTTGCAGCGGCCTGTCCTCCTCGGCAAACACCCGCGCCGCCGCTGCCGGCAAAGGCAGGTGACCATATAGATGACCATGGGTTAAACCAATACGCAACGGCCCAACCTCCACCACCTTGGAGTAGCCCAAAAGGTGGCCTTCGGCCTCAGGGTCGCAGTTGCCAGCCACACCACGCACCGGCGCAATCTTCCGCAACTCCTCCAGCAGGGTGAGATTGGTCCAATCACCGGCGTGCAGCAGCAAATCCGGCTGCTGCTCCGCCACCAGTTGCAGCACCTTGGGCAAGGGCTGGCTGGGCTGCCAGTGCGTGTCTGAGATTACTGCAATTTTCATAACTTCGTTACATTGGCCGCCTGTGGCCCACGGGCCCCCTCCACCTCGTCAAATTCGACCTCCTGGCCGTCCTCTAAGGTTTTAAAACCGTCCGATTGGATAGCCGAATAATGCACAAAAACGTCGCTGCCACCCTCTCGTTCGATAAAACCGAAGCCTTTTTCCGCGTTAAACCATTTTACTTTGCCTTTCATATAAACCTCCTTGATTATCCAAATGGCTAATTTTTACATTAATATTATAATCGCTTCGCCGTCAATTTGCAAGCCAAAGCGGCAAAAGTTTATCGACATTTTTTGGCCATCTCCGCAGCCAAACAAGCCTGTTTAGGCTTAATCAGCCGCTTGGCGGCGACTTAAATAAGCCGCAGATTTTTTTGTAAAAAATGTAATTTTTTTTGCTAAAAATGTTGCATTTTATTTTCGCATAGGGTATAATATAGCCACAAGCAAACGCGACTATCCAAAAGGATAGTCCAACAAGAAAACAAAGCCTATTTTTTTAACAGTTTATGGTTTTCACCTGCTGATTTTGGGCTGGGGAAAATTGTGAGCTGTCAGAATTAATGCACCAAAAAATTAACCCAAAGGAGGTGTCATCTAAAAATGGCATTCACAGACAAAACCCTGGTTTGCAAGGAATGTGGTGAGGAATTTTTGTTCTCGGCCTCCGAGCAGGAATTTTACGCCGAAAAAGGCTTTATGAATGAGCCTGCGCGTTGCCCGCATTGCCGAGCCATCCGCAAACAGCAACGCAACGCCGGACGGGAAATGTTCTCCGTTGTTTGCGCTGAATGTGGTCAGGAAGCACAGGTGCCTTTTAAGCCCGTAAATGATCGCCCGGTTTACTGCCGCGATTGCTTCAATCGGCATCAGGCTCAGGCTTAATCTGAGTTATTGACGATTTTTTGATAGATAACTATTTATATTTCCGGCCTACCCGGCATATAATCCAATCAGGATTGCCAGCCAGGGGGCCGGTTCTTTATCTAGCTGGGGTGTTCCCACAACAGAACACCGCCCCTGTTGCGAAAAGGGGCGGTGTTTTTTGTCTATCGGGGAAATTTTGCTGCTGGGAGCAGCTCTTTCAATGGATGCTTTGGCGGTTTCCGCCGTCAGTGGAATGACGCAGCAGCCTCGCCTGCGCCAGGCATTGCTGTTGGCCGCCGCCTTTGGCGGCTTTCAGGGTTTAATGCCGCTGCTGGGTTACTACGCCGGCAACTGGTTGGCCGTGGCCGCCTGCCTTTGGGCCCCTTGGCTGGGCTGCGGGCTGCTGGTGGCTGTGGGTGGCAAAATGCTGTTGGATAGTCTGCACGGCCAAACGCAAGCCATTATTCAGCTAACCTTGCGCTTGGTGTTACTGCAAGCCGTCGCCACCAGCATTGACGCACTGGCCGTGGGCCTGGGCTTGGCCGCAGTGGGCCGCTGCCCCAATATCTGGCAGGCGGCCGGTCTGATAGCAACCTGCACCTTTGGCCTCTCGCTGTTCGGCGTGGCTTTAGGCCGCCGCTTGGGTGCACGCCTGGCCGGCAAAGCCGGCGTGCTTGGCGGCCTGATATTAATTGGTATTGGACTGAAAATGCTTATCTAAAAAGGCCTTGCTCAAAAATATTCAGTAATTTTATGATTTAGGTCTAAAGCACAAGGCGGCCAAAAATGAGAAGATAAGAGCGGCGGAAACGCCCGCCCCGGTAACCTCAAAAATGCCCGTCAGCAGGCCAACCCAACCATTTTGGGAAAACTCCTGCATCGCCCCTTTAACCAGCGAATTGCCAAAGCTGACAATCGGCGTGGTGGCGCCGGCCCCGGCCAGCTCAATCAGCGGCTGATACCAGCCCAGGCCGCCCAACACGCAACCCAGCACCACAAAGCAAACCATAGTGTGCGCCGGGGTGAGCTTGCAGCCCTGCATTAGCAGTTGGCCGGCCACGCAAAACAGGCCGCCCACCACAAAAGCCCAAACAAAGTGCATCAACACTCAAACCACCTCCCAGCTGACGGCATGAGCAATGCCGGGAATACTTTCCTTTTGCTGCACGGAAAGAGGCGAAAGCAGCGCGCCAGTGGCCACCAGCAACACCCGGCGCAGTTCGCCGCGGGCCAGCCGCCGCCGAATATGGCCGCAGGCCGTGCTGGCAATGCAGCCGCAACCGCTGCCGCCAGCTAGATTTTTCGGCTCCGGGCTGAAAATCAACTTGCCGCAATCGGTCAAGCGATTATCCGGCACAAAACAACCGTGGCGGTTCAAAAGCTCCAGCAACAGCGGGCTGCCCACCCACCCCAAATCGCCGGTGACAATCAGGTCATAGTAATCCGGGCCCACGCCGCGCTCCTTAAAATGGCTCAGCAAACAATCACAAGCTGCCGGCGCCATTGCCGCCCCCATATTAAAAGGGTCTTTCACCTCCAAATCCACCACCCGGCCGATGGTGGCGGAAGTCACCTGCACCTGAGCCGGGGCCGTCGCCGTCGACGGCTTAGCCACGCTGCCCAGCACAACCGCCCCCGCGCCGGTTACGGTAATTTGGGTGGTTTCATTTTTTTGCGCGCCATATTCATTGGGATAGCGAAACTGCTTTTCCGCCGCGTTGGTGTGGCTGACGGTGGAAGCCAAAGCATACTGCGCCGCCCCGGCCGCCACGCTAAGCGCCGCCAGGGCCTGCCCCTCCGCAAAGGTTGAGCACGCGCCAAACAGCCCCAGATATGGCACGCCCAAGGAGCGGGCCGTGAAGCTGCTGCTGGTAATCTGGTTCAGCAAATCACCGGAAAAGTGCAAGGAAAGCTCGTCCCGGCCCACGGCGGAATGACGCACCGCCACATTGCAGGCCTCCTCCAGCAGCTTTTGCTCGGCAGCCTCAAAGCTTTTTTGGCCCAGATAATTGTCCTTGTGTATCACATCAAAATCCGCCGCCAGCGGCCCCTCGCCCTCGCGCTTGCCCACCACTGCCCCACAACCTAAAAGCAGCGGAGCCGGCGCAAAAAGCCAGGTCTGTCGGCCAGCCTGCAAAACGCTCATATGCCGCCACCTCCCAGTGTGTACCACAAAGCCAACCCAATGCTGACGATGAACGCTCCTGCCGCACCAAAAACAATCACCGGCCCGGCCACCTTAAACATATTGCCGCCCACACCCAGCACCAAACCCTCGCTGCGATACTCCATAGCGGCGGAGCAAACGCTGTTGGCAAAGCCGGTGATTGGCACCGCGCTGCCAGCCCCGGCAAATTGGGAGATGTGGTCATAAACGCCGGCGGCAGTGAGAATCACGGCCAGCAAAATCATTACGGCCGAGGTTGGCGCCCCCACGTTTTCCAGATTAAACCCATAGCGCAGCAACACCTCCTGTACTCCCTGGGCCAGCAGGCAAATCAGGCCGCCCACCAAAAAAGCCCGCAGGCAACCGCGCAACAGATGGCTGGGCGGGCTCATTTCCGCTTGCATATTTTGGTAAACCTGCGCCTCCGATTGCTGACGCAGAGCCGCGCTGCCTGGGTTAGCTTTCTCTGCTTTTTTTGACATCTTGGCAAACTCCTTTCACTGTTTCAGCTAATTTTATTCCTGGTATCTCGCCTTTAGCTTGGCTGAAGCGGCCCCGAATTATGCAAGTATTCGTATATTTCGGACAACGCCCGGCCAAACTAGGCTATAATAATGAAACAGGAGGAGCCTTATGTTGCTTTTAGTAATCCGCACCGCCATTTTATACGCGGTGACAATGGTTTCAATGCGGGCAATGGGCAAGCGGCAAATTGGCCAGCTGCAACCGTTTGAGCTGGTGGTAATTCTGATTATCTCCGAGATGGCCACCATTGGCGTGCAGAACAATGGCACGCCGCTTTTAAACAGCCTGCTGCCGATCATCACCATTACCGTGCTGCAAATTGCCATCGCCCTAATTAATCTGAAAAGCGAGAAGTTTCGGCTGCTGGTTTGCGGCCGGCCCAGCTTTGTAATTCGCGGCGGCGAGATTTTGGAGGAGCAAATGCGCCGCCTGCGCCTGAACACCAACGACTTGCTGGAGCAACTGCGGGCTAAGGGCTATTTCAACGTGGCCGAGGTGGAATATGCTTTAATGGAAACTAACGGACAGCTTTCGGTGATGCCGCGAGCGGACAAGCGGCCTGTGCAGCCGGCAGACCTGCAAATGCAGCCGGAGCATGAAACGCCGGCCGTCACCCTGATTATCGACGGCAAAATTCAGCGGCAACATCTGCAAAATTTGGGCCACAGTGAGGAATGGTTGCAAAAAAAATTGGCTAAGCACAGCATCAGCTCAGCCAAACAGGTCTTTTTTATGAGCATTGATTTCCAAGGCGACGTTTTTTGCCAGCTGAAAGCCAAAGAAGCCAACAAGCCCGGCCAAGCCGCCGGCAGCCCGCCGCCTTTCCGCGAGGGAGCCAAATTTGCCCCAACCGCCAGCGGCCAGGGCTGCACGCAAAAAGAACATTAAAAAGGAGGCTTTTCAGCAATGCACATTGGTTACAACGCTCGAATGACGGGCTGGCTGCTGCTGACCAGCGCGCTAACCCTCGGTTTTTGCCTGCTGGCCTCCGGCTACGTGAGCCAAACCGTGGCGGAAATGCAAAACAGCCTGGTTCAAGTGGAAAACGCCCTGCAAGCAGAGGACTGGCCCGGCCTGCAACAAGCCCTGAGCCAAAGCCAGCAAAAATGGCAAAAGGCCCGGCCGTATTGGCTGGGCCTGATGAACCACCAGGACGTAATTAATATTGACCTGGCCCTGCAAAGCATTCAGGCATACGGCCAGGAGCAACAGCGTGACGAGGTGCAAAACCAGCTCGCCTTGCTGGACTATTACCTGCAACTGGCGGTGGATTGCGATAAACTAAACTGGAGCAATCTATTTTAGGAAGCTAGCCAACCACTCGATTTTGCAAGCCAGCTCCATTTCCTCCAGCCGGTAAAGCGCCTGGCTCAGGCTATCGCCCCAAACCACGCAGCCATGCTCCGCCAGCAAAGCGCCGCGCGCTCCCTGGGCCACGGCCTGCCCCACGCCGTCAGCCAGCTGTTGAGTGCCTGGCTCTGCAAAGGGCAGCAGCGGAATTTCTCCCAAACACTCCGTCACCTCCGGCAGACGGCTTTGCAAAGTGCGCCCCGCCAAAGCAAAAGCAGTGGCGTAAGGCGAATGGGCGTGCAACACCGCCCGCGCCGCGGGGTCTGCCTGATACACCCGCAAGTGCATTGGCAGCTCCGAGGTTGGCCGGCCCGGCCCGTGGGAAAGCACCCGGCCCTGCAAATCCACCAGCAGTAAATCCGCCGGGCCCAGTTCGCCCTTGGATTTGCCAGCCGGCGTCACCAAAATTTCCTGTTCATTCAAGCGCACGCTGATGTTGCCGTCGTGCCCGGCCACCAGCCCGGCCGCCAGCATTCGGCCGCCCGTCTGCACCAGCTCCGCCGCAGTTTGCGCCAAACTAAACTGCTTCATCTAAAAAACACACTCCCACTTATAATTTTGGGCCCGGCAAATCGGGCCCATTAGCTATTATATTAAGTTAAGGCTATTTTTAGAACCATTATTTTAAGGCCGCCAGATTTTCCGCAAACGGCGGATAAACCAGGCCGCGCTCTGTGATGATGGCAGAAACTAGCTCCGCTGGAGTAACGTCAAAAGCCGGGTTAAAAATATCCACGCCGGGCGGCGCCATTCGTTGCTGATACCACAGCTCCGCCACCTCCTCCGGGGCCCTCTCCTCAATCACGATATTTTTGCCGTTGCGGCAATCCAAATCCACGGTGGATGTCGGCGCGGCCACATAAAATGGCACCTTAAAATGCCGGGCCAGCACCGCCAAGCCGCTGGTGCCGATTTTGTTGGCCACATCGCCGTTGGCAGCAATCCGGTCCGCCCCCACGATAACAGCGTCCACTCGGCCCTGAGCCAACACAGTGGCCACCATATTATCGCACAACAAAGTGCAGGCCAGGCCCGCCTGCTGCAACTCCCAGGCCGTCAGGCGGGCCCCCTGCAAAAGCGGCCTGGTTTCATCCGCAAACACGTGCAGGCTGTGGCCGCGCTCCTGGGCCAGATAAATTGGCGCCAGTGCCGTGCCATATTGCACCGCCGCCAGCTGACCGGCGTTGCAATGGGTCAGCACGCTTTGGCAGTTCTCCAGCAGCGGCAGGCCAGCCTCGCCGATTGCCCGGCAGCAGGCAATGTCCTCATCACGAATGACGTTGGCCTCGGCAATCAGCGCGGCCTTAATCTCCGGCATACTGCGCTGCTTGTTTTGCAGAGCCGCCTGCTTCATCCGATTCAGCGCCCAGCTCAAATTCACCGCCGTTGGGCGCGCACCAGCCAAATAGGCCTTGGCGCGGCAAAATTTTTGGTAAAACTCCGGGAAGTCCGGGGCCATAATGCGCCGGGCCGCCAAGGCCAGGCCGGCCGCCGCCGCCACGCCGATTGCCGGCGCGCCACGCACTGCCAGGGTTTTAATGGCCTGCCAAACCTCCTCCAGCTCAGAAATTTCCAACCAAACCAGCTCGTTTGGCAGACGGGTTTGGTCAACTAGGCGCAGCTTGGTACAATCATCAGTCAGGGATACGGTGCGCCAGGGCTCAGCTTTTGGCATAATAACACCTCCTGCTTAGCAGTACATAATCAATATCAAATCCGGTTTCACACTCTCTACATAATCAGACAAATTTTCAATGTTGTAATAACGCAAATCTACCATATAAAGCTTATCTACCATCGTGGCCAAAAATGCGCCGTAAGGCAGGCCGTAGGAATCCTTAATCAGCAGCACCGTCTTGCCGCGGCTGTTGTTCAGATTATCCGCCAACAAGGTGGGATAATCCGCGCCCCAGTAAGCGCCGTAGCGGTTGGTGTAAACGGACGGCTCGGTGAGCAAGGTTTTGTCAATAATCGTTGTGACAAAATCGCCATAGAACACCTTGAGCTCGCCGGTGTGCTGTTTCAGCTCCGTCTGGAATTTAGTGTCGAAAAGCGGCGTGAGCAGAGTGAAATCATCCAGCCCAGCGTAATATGGCCCCACACGCCGGCCCTGGCTGCCCAAAAAGTTTTGACCATAATCCGTTTTGCGCCAGTTGGCAGGGTCGCAAAAATCGCCGTCCGGATCCAGCTGCCAGCCGAAAAGCTCCTCAATCTCCTGCACGGTGCGCCCAACCGCCCAAAGAGCCGTTTCCACCCGCCAATGATGGTCGGTGCGATAAAACATGCGCTCCTTGTCCAGCCCGTCCTCCTCGGCCGCCTGCCGCAAATCCAAATACGGCACGCCGGCCTCATCCAGCAGGGCAAAGTTGGCCGCCACATTCTCGTCGGAATGGTCGTTCAGGGTGACGGGAAACTCCGTGTAGCCCTCAATATGCTTGGTTGGCGGCTGCACGTATAAAATCGGAATGTCTAAATCCTGCAAAATTTCAATCCGCCGCACAATCTCTCTGGGCTGCGCCTCAAAGGTGATGAATTGCAGCCAATCGTGGTTATCCTTAACAATGGAATAGGAATAGTCGGCGTCGCGTACAAAATGGCGGTCAAGCAGGCGCATTTCCAGGCCGTGCAGCTCCACCAGCAAATCCTTAAAGGCCATTTCCTCCACGGTTTTATCCGTCCAATGCTCCACCAAAGCCTCGCTGGCCTCATACCAAGTAAGGTCCTTTTCCTCCGCGCCGTCCGCAACCTTGCCAATTTCATTGTAAAATTCAACAATATTAATGCCGTAAGTGTTCACGCACATAGCAAATATCACCAGCAGAAAGGCCGCCGGCAAAAACCAACGCCGGGGCTGGGGCCGACGTTTTTGGCCGCGTTGTCCCAACCAGGCTTGCAGAGCCGGATATTTCTCCAGCAACTTCTGCTTATCTGCATTTGTTTTGTCCAAAATCAGCCTCCCCTTTCCGCCTAAAAGTTAAAGTAAATGAACGGGTTGTAGCTGCCCTTAGCCAGCGCGGCCAACGCCAACAGCAGCATCAACAGCAAACAGCAATCGCGCAGCACGCCCAGCGGCACGCCAACCCAGCCCCGGCCCAACACCACGTGCAAACGGTGCAATCCGCGTTTAAGCAGAGGCAACAATGGCAGACAGGCCACGCAGGCCACAGCCAGCTGCACCCGATTTTCCAGCATTTGGAAAGTAAAGATTTCATCCGTCAGCGGGTTGCCATAAACACCAAACATCAGGCCGATGTGCTGAACCGCCTGTGACAAATCCGCACTGCGGAAGATAACCCAACCGATAATCACCACCAACATGGTAACCAGATTGCCCAACAGCGGAATTTTACCCAGCAGCCCGGCCAATTTGGGCAGTTTTTCCCGGCAGATTTTTTCCACCGCCAAAAAACAGAAGTAATAAAGCCCCCAAACGACAAACGTCCAGTTAGCGCCGTGCCAAAGACCGGTCAGCAGCCAAACCGCAAACAGATTGACAATCTGCCGGGGCAGACCCAGGCGGTTGCCGCCCAACGGGATGTAAACATAATCCCGAAACCAGCTGGAAAGCGACATATGCCATCTGCGCCAAAAATCGGTGACGGAACGGGCCACGTAAGGATAATTGAAGTTGGGCAGAAAATGAAAACCAAACATGCGGCCCAAACCCAAAGCCATATCGGAATAACCGCTAAAATCAAAGTAAATTTGCAAGGTGTAGGCCACGGCGGCAATCCAGGCGGCCGCCACGGCCATCTCCAGCGGATTGTCATAAGTAGCGCCGTCAAAAATCTTTTCCGCAATCAGAGCGAAGTTGTTGGCCAACAACACCTTTTTGCCTAGGCCAATGATGAACAAATCCACCCCGGCCGCAAAATCGCGCCAGTTTTCCCGGCGGCCGTCAATCTCCTTGGCGATAGTGTTGTAGCGCACAATGGGGCCGGCAATCAGCTGCGGGAAAAAGGCCACGTAAAGCCCCACATCCAGCACATTACGCCGGGCCTGCGCCTGGCCTCGGAAAACGTCCAGCACATAGCTCATCCCCTGAAAGGTGAAAAAGGAAATACCAATCGGCAGCACCAGGCCGGGGTCCTCCAGCTGAAGACCAAAGCTCTGGTTCAGGTTGCTCACCACAAAGCCGGCATATTTGTAAACGCCAAGCAGGCCCAGGTTAAACGCCAACATCAAAACGATATTCAGGCGCGCCGGCCAGGGGCCCAGCTTTTCCAGCCACTTTACATCTTGGCGGCGAAACAAAGCCGCCAGCAAGCCAAACGTGTAATTGCCGGCAATGCAGGCCAACATCAGCAACACGTAAAGAGGCTCGCCCCAGGCGTAAAAGAACAAGCTAGCCAGCAACAGGAAACGGTTGCGCAGCCGGCGGCCGGGCAACAAATAATATACCATCAAGGTAAACGGCAAAAAGCCGCACAAAAATTCAACACTGGAAAACAGCACGCTGCAAAAACTCCTCCGCTCTCACAAGATTGTCTATAAACGGTGTACAAAATGACCCGTACCTTATATTTTACACCGAAACGGTGAGAATTACAACACTATTTCCCCAAAATATCCCCAAAATTTTCACGGATATTATTGGTATTTTGTCGTTGGCGTTTAGGTCAGCGGTTCCTGCCGCTTCACCTCCAGCTCAAACCAGAAGCAACTGCCCTGGCCGGCGGTACTCTCCACGCCGTAAGCCCCGCCATGCAAATCCAGAATATTCTTGACAATGGCCAGGCCCAACCCGTTGCCGGCCCGGCTGCGCTGGTGATTGGCGCTGCCTTTGTAGTAACGCCGCCAGATGTCTTTAATCTGCTCTGGAGCAATCCCCTCGCCGGTGTCAATAACCTCAATACGCACACGGCTGCCGTGGCCGGAACGGTGCAGCAACTGACGGATTTTCACCAGCTTATCCGGGCCGGTGTAAGTGACGGCGTTGTTAATCAAATTGTAGATAACCTGAGTCAGCTTAATTTCATCCGCCTCCACCCACAGGCGGGCGGCCGGCACAAAATCAATGGTGTAGCCCTCGGTGGCCATCAGCTTGTTAAAACGCACAATAATACTTTCAATCAGCTCTGTCAGCTCAAACTCCCGCCGCTCCAGCTTGATAGCACCGGCCTGCAATTTGGACATATCCAGCAAATCATTCACCAGCACGGAAAGGCGTTCTGTTTCATCAATAATCACCTGCACATTTTCCGGCGTGTTTTCACCGGGCAAGTCGCGCATAGCCTCGCCGTAAGCTGTAATCAAAGTTAGCGGGGTGCGCAAATCATGTGAAATGTTGGCGATAAGGTCGCGTTGCAGCTGCTCCGTTTTAGCCAGCTCCACAGCGGCATAGTTCAACGTTTCCGCCAGCTCGCTGATTTCCAAATCGGCCTTGGGCACGCTAAAATCCAGCTCAAAATCGCCTTGAGCCAGCCGGCGGGAAAGCTTGCTGATGTGAATAATCGGCCGGGAAATGTGGCCGGCCACCACCAACGCCATAATAAAGCCCAGCAGCATCATCACCCCAGTGAGCAGCACCAGTTGCAGGCGCAGTGTGCTGACAGTGGCGTCCAGCGGAGCAATGTTGCCGTTTATCAGCACCACATATTGCCCGTCTGTTTCCGTGTCCACCAAACGCACGGATAACAACATCGTTGGAATATCATAATTCAACTGATAAAAACGGGTGAGATAGCGAAAGCGCTTGCCCAGCAACTGGGCCAGCTCACTGTTTTCATGTATGCCAGGCCCAAAATCTAATTCATAGAAAACGCTGCCTTCATTTTTGGCTGCCTCTGCCGCCAAAACCAGCACCTCGCCCGCGTTAAGCTCATGAATAATGCAACTGGCATTCACATCCACGCTTTGCGCCCGCAAATTCAGGCCGGCGTCTGGGGTCAGCTTGGCAACCAACACGCACATATAATTGTTGCGAGCCACGGCGTACATCACATCAGACAACTCGTCGCTTTCAAAACCATCATTTTGCAGGCTTTGGCTAATTTCCAATGAAACGCGGCGCATATCGTTGGTTTTCACCTGCTTGTAAATGGTATCCAAAAAAACCGTCTGCGCCAACCAGAGCAGCACCAGCATAATCAAGGAAAATAGCATAAAATGACGAAAAATGCGCCATTTTATGCCACCCAAAAGCCGCCTGGCCCGAAAGCGGCCGGCAGCCTCCGTTCCCTCTATTTTATATTTGAAGGTTTTGGCTTTGCGTTTGAAACTTAGCATAGTTTACCTTTCTTCCAAATCCTCTTTGGCCTCAAACCGGTATCCCACGCCTCTTAATGTGACAATGCAGGCGGCGTATTTGCCCAAGCTTTTGCGCAGCAGCTTAATATGCGTGTCCAGGGTGCGGTCGTCGCCGTAATAATCATAACCCCAGATTTCGGTGATAATCTTTTCCCGCGTTAAGGCCCGGCCGCGGTTCTGCACCAGATAAAACAACAGCTCATATTCCTTGGGCGACATATTGCGCCGCTCGCCGTCCACATAAACCAGACGAGCGGAAAAATCAATGCACAGGCCGCCGATTTGCAACACTTCGTGGCCATCCTGGCCTTGGGCCTCGTCCGGCTTGGCGGCAGATCCAGCCCGGCGCAAAATAGCGTCAATGCGCAGCATTAGCTCCCGCGGGGAAAAGGGTTTCACCACATAATCATCACCGCCAGCCTCAAAACCGTGAATACGGTCGTATTCTTCGCCCCTGGCAGATAACATCAGCACCGGCACATCACGTATTTTGCGGATTTCCCGACAGGCGGAAAACCCATCCAACTCCGGCATCATAATATCCATCACAATCAAATCTACATCGGCGTTTTCCCGACAGTAATCAATAGCCTCCATTCCGTTGGCAGCCTCCGCCACCTCATAGCCCTCAAACTGGGCGTATTTTTTGATAATTTGCCGGATACCGGCTTCATCGTCCACAATCAGCAGCTTAGTCATTGACAACGCCTCCTTTTTGCTTTATATTATATCATTAACCCGCCATCACCGCAACCTTTGCCCAGGTATAGCAAAAGACCGGTTTTCGCCGGCCTTTTGTTATAGTTGTATAGGACTTGGTTATAATGATGAAAAAGTTATTTTTAATTTTAATCAGAAAAGTTTACAAAAAATGAAGAATAAGTTGGTTCTTTTTTAATCAAGTTTTTTTGTTGGTTCTTAATAAGATAATATAATTTTTTAACTCGTCAATATTTTATTACTCGATACGCATCGCCCCTTTCGCGTTTTGGCCGACTTTTCGTTTGTGCCGGCCCTCATCTCTCTACACTCACAAGCTACGATTATATAATAAACTAACTATGTGAATTCTATATGAACAGCAGGTGTTTTTTGGGAAAAAATTTAGCTTGACTTTTTGTTTTTTTTCGATTAAACTACTATTAATCATTATTAGTAAGGGAGTATGGTAGTATGATTGTAATTTTGAAAAACAACGTTGAACAAACGCAGGTGCAACAACTGGTTAAAGATTTTGAGGCGCAGAATTTTGCCGTCCATTTCAGCCAGGGCGCCAACACCACCATCCTGGGCTTGGTGGGCGACACCGCCCATGTTGATGTGGAAAAAATCCTGACCATTGATATTGTGCGGGATGTTCGCCGCATATCCGAGCCCTACAAAGCGGCCAGCCGCAGTTTTCACCCGCAGGACACTATTGTGCAGGTGGGCGATTTGCGCATTGGCGCCGGCACTTTCACGGTAATCGCCGGGCCCTGCTCTGTGGAAAGCGAGGAACAAATGGCCACCGTGGCGGCTTCTGTTAAAGCCAGCGGCGCGGCTTTTCTGCGCGGCGGCGCTTTTAAGCCCCGCACCAGCCCCTACTCATTTCAGGGCCTGGAGGATGAGGGAATACGCCTGCTGACGGCCGCCAAAAAAGCCACCGGCCTGCCCATCGTCACGGAGATTATGAGCGAAACCCAGCTGGACGAATTTGCCGACGTGGATATTATTCAGGTGGGCGCGCGGAATATGCAGAACTTCCGCCTGCTCAAGGAGTTGGGCCACTGCAACAAACCAATTCTGCTAAAGCGCGGCCTGGCCAACACCATTGAGGAGCTGCTGATGAGCGCGGAATATATCCTGGCCGGCGGCAATGAGCAGGTTATCCTCTGCGAGCGCGGCATCCGCACCTTTGAAACTTGTATCCGCAACAACCTGGATATTTCCGCCATTCCGGTTTTGAAGCGGCAATCGCACCTGCCGGTCATCATAGACCCCAGCCACGCCGCCGGCAACACCTGGATGATTGAGCCGCTTTCCCGCGCGGCCCTGGCCGCCGGTGCAGACGGCCTGATGATTGAAGTGCACAACAACCCAAAGGCGGCCCTGTGCGACGGCGCGCAAAGCCTGGACATGCCCCAGTTTGAGGCATTAATGCAGGATATTAAAAAACGCGCCGCCTTTGAGGGCAAGGAGCTTCAATAAGGAGCTTCAATAGAGAGGCTTAACAAAACCGCCCTCCCTTAAAAATGGGAGAGGCGGCTTTTTATTTTTCTGGTTAAATTAGTTGGCAGATATAATAACACAGGTCGTTTTGTTATTTCCGGTATCCTCAATCAAAAGGAAAAAGGTTTTTTTATCCTCTATGTAGCAATAGCGGCAAACATCCGGTGTTACCGCAGCAGAATAAAGCGCGCCGCAGCAAGCGGCTTTTGTCAGGTCAATTCCCAGCTGCTCCGCCTGCTGCCTGGCTTCTGTGGAGTCTTTAATCCTGCAATAATGCCATCCTGCTTTTTTTGCCAAAACATTCTGAGCGGTTTTATACATAGAACAGCCCAGCGTATCCGCAAGCATCCGCATAAGAAAAAGGGAAAGCGTTTCATCTATAATATGCCAGTCGGTTTCCATATCCGCTTCGTGGAGCATATAAACCGGCGGGTCTGGCTGCGCCAGTTCGTCCCGGCGGATACCAAAGGTTGCAACGCCGGCGCTGTAATCACTGCCTATTTCCAGATAGTCCGGCACTATCTCCGGCCAACGCTCCTTGGGCAGGTGCGATAGCTTAAAACAAACATCATCCGTATACTGTTCCGGGCATTCCGCCCAGTCTTCCTGCAAATCAGCAATGCTTTCCGCCAATTCATCGTAAAAGAACCAGAGGTGCGGCCGTTTGGTCGTCCATATATCAGACGTGGCAAACAAGGGCTGCTTCCAGGCCGCGCTAAGAAAATCAAAAAGCAGCCGCGGCAATTTAACATTGTTTGCCGTCTCAAATTTTTCCAATTCAGCCCGGCCGCCGGACGACGTGCAGCCTAAAAAATTCAGAATATCAAGGGGTGTGGGGTTATATCGAATTGCCATTGGTACCTCCTAATTTTTTTTATAATTATACTATCGGGCTTGACAAAACGCCACAAATAGCATATAATAAAAGCAGGGAAACTTGTAAGACGGTTGCCCGCATTTGATAACTTGTAACATTATTAATCTGAGGTTAGCCCCTCAAACTAACAATGTGAGCCATCTGGTGCTAGCAGACGGCTCACTTCTTCTTTCTTTCGGCTTTTACATAAGTATATATTGCAAAGCATAGGCCCAGAATACTACAAATACTGCCTAAAGTAGTCAAAGTAATCTGCATCAACCCCTTTCAGAAAGATTTTCTGCGGAGCTTCTGCACATCCCCCTCCTTTCCGCTCGCGCAGAATATCATTGGGGCAACCGTCAAACCGTCATTTCCCTGCTTGTTTTATTATAAGCCTTTTGCTAAGTTATGTCAACCAAATTTTGACAAAAACCCCCTTTGGCGTCAAAACCAAAGGGGGTTTAATTTGGAACAGCATTAAAAGTATAAGAAATAGAAAAACATCGCGGTAATTTAAGGTTTTAGCAAACGAATAAGCATGTCTATCTGATTGCTATTTAGATGTTTTACGGCTTGTTTCAATTCATTTATATTGCTGTGGCCACCTACATCCATATCAAAAAATTCTTCTGGCATAATATTTAAATATTTGCAAATAGCAAAAAAGACTTTCATTGACGGCAAGTTTCTGCTTCTTTCAATGCTGTTTATGTAATTAGGGCTTTGGCCGATTGCCAAGCTCATCGCACGGGCGGAAACGCCTTTGACATGCCTCAATTCCCTCAATCTTTTAACAAAATCTTCTTTTTTCATTATAAAATCACCTCGCCTAATTAAATTATACTTGCGCAGACACATCTGTTTACGATATAATATATCTATTAAAGAATTTTTAGACAAGTGGGCTTTGAAGTGCAAGCACACATTTTTTGTGTACTTTTTGCGGCTTGCGTTGTTGTTCTCTTTTCTAAAAAATATAGTCATTTGATAATATATATTATAATATTATCGTTCGCTAATGTCAATAGTTTTCTATCATAAAATATTTACATTTGATAATGTTTTTTCTAGGAGTCAATGAATATGAAAGAAAAAACCGTAATGGCTCAGCGAATAAGAGAGCTTCGCAAATCTAAAAATCTAACTCAAGCCCGATTAGCACAATTAACGGGCTTAAAAGAAACCGCCATTAGAAGCTATGAAAATAGTTTAAGAGAACCAAATTCCAAAGCAATGGCAGCTTTAGAGGAATATTTTAATGTCAGCGGCGCTTTTTTGCGTGGGGAAACAGATGTAAGAGATTTCCTACCGAACAACGAGCGCAAGCAATTAACCACAGCGCAAACAGCAGATGAGCTATCTGATTTGCTGAAAAAAATTCAAACCACCATTAAAGATATTTCAGATGAGGAATTAGAATATACCGACGGCCTTTTGGCAGAGCTTTCCCAAGCGCTGAATATACAGGATCTAAATAAACGGGCGGCGGCTCTGCGGTTGCTGCATACAACGGCGCATATATCAAACAACTTTTTTTCCAGTTATAATCATTTTACAGACAAACTATCCAAAGAGGAAAGTGCAAACAAAGCGTTAACGCTAACTGTTGAAAAATATAATGAAGCGTTGGAACAAATAAAAAATTTGCTGGAAAAAATTTGAAAAACTCATTAAAGAAAAACCACCGGACTTGACAAAGCAAATCCGGTGCTTTTCTTTATATCTTTTCTCGCATTTCAGCCTCTGCCTGCGCCTTTTCCGCTTGCATACGCCTTTCATAGCGCATTAAATCCGCATAGAGCATATAAAAGGAATAAAAAATCACCAAAACAATGATAGCAGCCGCGCCAATTCCGGTGCCACCCAACCAGCGGCGGTCAATCCAGCTGCCCAGCCAAATGCCAAGCAGGCCAACCCTCACCGCAAAGCTAACGCCAAAGCCTAGCAGCAGCTGCCAAGAAGCATTGGCCGCTGAACGCTGGGCGTTTTTCACCTTGGCTTCAAAAGCCTTTTGCGCCTCCGTGGGCGGCTTAGGCGGCTTTTTCAGATTAACTGCCATAACGCATTACAGCAAAGCCGCCAGAATATCCCTAATATGTTGGGCGGCCCGGCCGTCGCCGTAAGGATTAGCGGCGTGGGCCATCTGATGATAACTATTCCCGATAGTGAGCAGCGTGCGAATACCATCATAAACAGATTCTTCATTGGTGCCAATCAGGCGTGCTGTGCCGGCCTTGATTGCCTCCGGCCGCTCGGTAACGTCGCGAAGCACCAGCACTGGCTTGCCTAAAGCCGGCGCCTCCTCCTGCATACCACCAGAATCTGTCACCACCAAATGGCTAAGACTCATCAGCTGGGCAAAGGGGCGATAATCCAAAGGTTCCACCAGATGAATGTTCGACACACCGCCCAGCAGCTCGTGCGCAGCCTGCTGCACCAGCGGATTTTTATGCACAGGATAAATAATTTCAATCGCATGGGACATCTCCCTAGCCAAACGGGCCACGGCGCTGAAAATCTCACGCATTGGCTGACCCCAATTTTCCCGCCGATGGCAGGTGAGCAGCACAATCTTTTTGTCCCAATTAATTTTTTTACAAACATCCGCCCCCAAATACGATTCCAAATCACAGCCGTCAGACACGGTTTGCAGCAAAGCGTCAATCACGGTGTTCCCGGTGACAAAAATCTGCTTGGAGGAAATGCCATCATGCAACAAGTTCTGCCGGGCAGTTTCGGTAGGCGCAAAATGGAAGTCCGTCAGCTGACTGGTCAAACGGCGGTTAATCTCCTCGGGATAGGGAGCATATTTATCGCTGGTACGCAGGCCCGCTTCCACATGGCCCACAGGAACACGCTCGTAAAAAGCGGCCAAAGCACCGGCAAACGTGGTTGTGGTATCGCCGTGCACCAGCACCACATGCGGCTTTTCCTCAGCGATAATCTTTTGCAGCCCAATCAAAGCCCCGCTGGTCACATCCGCCAGAGTTTGCCCGTGCTTCATCATATTCAGGTCAAAATCCGGGTGCACATCAAAACATTCCAGCACTTGGTCCAGCATTTCCCGGTGCTGGGCCGTCACCGCCACCTTGGCCTCAAAGCGGCTGTCTGCCTGCAATGTTTTCACCAAAGGCGCCATCTTAATTGCTTCCGGCCGCGTGCCGAAAACCAGTAAAATCTTCTTCTGCTCCATTATATCGCCCTTTCTCTCATTTCTTCTCCCGCTCGCGCAGCTCCGCCAGGCTCACCAGCTCCATCCCGGCCTCCTTGGCCAGCTGGCAAGCCAAATCGTCGGGATAAGCCCCGTCGAAAACCACCCGCCGAATGCCGCTGGTCACCATCGCTTTCACACAGGTGGTGCAAGGCTGGTTGGTGACGTAAATTGTCGCCCCGTCCAAGCAAATACCGTGCTTGGCGGCAGAATTACAAATGTTGGCCTCCGCGTGCTGGGCCCGGCAGATTTCCTGCCGCTGCCCGCTGGGCACGCCCAACTGCTCGCGCAGGCAACCGCCCACCTCGTCGCAGTGCGGCGCGCCGGGCAAAGCGCCGTTGTAACCGCTGCCGATAATCCGGTGGTCTGGGCTGACGGCCACCGCCCCCACGCTACGCCGCAGACAGGTTGTTCGAGTGGCTACCTGATAAGCCAGGCGCATAAAATATTCGTCCCAGGATTCGCGCATTTCAAAAATCTCCTTAATTAATCCAATTCCGGGTAAAGCGGATGCGCCGCGCACAGCTCCTTAACAATGGCTGCCGCCTGTTGCAGCTTGGCCTCGTCCTCGCCGTAGCTCAGGGCCAGGTCAATCGCCTTGGCCACCTGACGCATATCCTCCGGGCCAAAGCCGCGGGTGGTCATAGCCGGGCTACCCAAGCGAATGCCGCTGGTGATGAAAGGACTTTGGGTGTCAAACGGCACCGCGTTTTTGTTGCAGGTGATACCAATAGAGTCCAGGCGATGCTCGGCGTATTTGCCGGTCAGGCCCTTGCTGGTCAGGTTCACCAAAATCAGGTGGTTGTCCGTGCCGCCGGAAACCAGGTGAAAACCTGCCGCCAGCAATTCCTCAGCCAGAGCCTGCGCATTGGTCAAAATCTTCTGGCCATATTCCTTAAAGCTGGGCTGCAAAGCCTCGCCCAGGGCAACCGCCTTGGCGGCAATCACATGCATTAGCGGGCCGCCTTGGCAGCCGGGGAAAATAGCCTTATCAATATCCTTAGCCAGCTCCTCGCCGCAGAGGATCATACCGCCGCGTGGGCCGCGTAAAGTTTTGTGAGTTGTGGTGGTGGTCACATCAGCATGCGGCACCGGGCTTGGGTGCAGACCAGCCGCCACCAGGCCGGCAATGTGGGCCATATCCACCATCAGCTTGGCGCCAACCTCCTTGGCAATATCCGCCAGGGCGGCAAAATCAATAATCCGCGGATAAGCAGAAGCGCCGGCCACAAGCAGCTTGGGCTGCTCCTGCCTGGCAATCTGGCGCACATGGTCGTAATCAATAACCTCAGTTTCCGGCTCCACACCGTAAGCTGCAAAGTTGTAGGTTTTGCCGGAGTAATTCACCGGGCTGCCGTGAGTGAGATGCCCACCGTGGGCCAGGTTCATACCCAGCACCTTATCTCCCGGTTGCAGCAAGGCAAAGTAAACCGCCGTGTTAGCCTGCGCGCCACTGTGGGGCTGCACATTGGCGTGCGCTGCACCAAAAAGCTTTTTGGCCCGCTCACGCGCCAAATCCTCCACCACGTCCACATGCTCGCAGCCGCCGTAGTAACGCTTGCCGGGGTAGCCCTCGGCGTATTTGTTGGTTAAAACACTGCCCTGAGCCTCCATCACAGCCAGGCTGGTGAAGTTTTCCGAAGCAATCAGCTCAATTTTGTTGCGCTGCCGGGCCAGCTCCTGCTGCATAACCGCAGCCAGTTCCGGATCGGTTTGCGCTACAAATTGTAAATTATCCATAGTAATATCCTTTCTTATCAAAAAAATTTTTATATTCTATAATTTTAATATTTTCTTAGCCGGATGTCAATGCCTAAAATTGAATTTGCGCCAAGTCAATAGACAAAGGAAAGGTCGCTTGGCCGGCGTCGCCGTAGCCGCTGGTGTGATAATGACAGCGCAGCTCAAATTGCAGCCGGCCGGCTTCCTCGCCCAAAAAGTGCAGATAAGGGTAAACGTCGCCCACGGCCAAGCTTTGCTTGCCCAGCCCCGCCCAATAATAGGCAAAATCCGTGTCCGGCCGAAAATCCACCAACGCTTCCGCCCGCAGATATTCCTCCGCTTCGCCCCGCACTGCGTCAGTCAACAGCAGCGGGGTCAAGTCCACCCCCTGCTCCGCCTGCATATCCCAAAGCACGTAGCCGTCGGTGTCGCCCAGCAAAGCCAAGCGGCCGTCCGTCCATTGCAGATAGCCGGAAGCCATATCATCGCCCAAAGTCTGCGCCATCCAGCTGTTCTGGTCAAATGTCTGCACCTGGCCGCTGGCTTCATCCAAACAGAAAACTTGCCCACCGTCGTTCAACCAAACCCGACCGGGGCTTTGCACTATGCCCGGCAGCCAATCGGCGCTCTGCATAGTGGATATATAAGCGTCCTGGCTGCTATAGCCGTCAGACGTGGGGAAAATCCAGGCATACCAACGCAGGCTTTTGATAAGCCCGCCGGTGTTGCGGCCCTCCGCCTGCAAAAGATACGCGCCCGCCTCAGTGCGGCGCACCTGCAAACCCCCGGTTACAGCCAAATTATGGCAGTTCGCATAGCCCGGCAGCTTGAGGCGAAAAACCCGCTCGCCATTGTGATAAAAATCCCCGGAGGCCAGGCAAAGGCTGTATTCATCCTCGCCAACGGTGCAGGTTGTATAGGGCAGGTCAATATAAACCGCGCCGTCTTTCCACTCCACATTACAGCCCAAAACATCCTCAGCCACAAAGCGTATGGGCAGATAAACCAGCCCGTCTTTCACAAAAGGCACGTGCTCCAGATAAAACCAGGCGTGGTCGCTGCCCTGCTCGCCGCTTTCCGTATTTATGTAATCCCGGTTGTAATCCGCGTCCCGGCTGCCCACCTGCATATCCAGCTGGCCGCCATTCTGAAATGCCTGGTCGTTAAAGGTCAGATTAATCTTTTGGCTAGCCTCGGTGTAGCTAACCTCCAGCGCCATAGACTCAAACAAAGCCCGCTGGGATAAGTAAATTGCTCCGTCCCGCTCCAAACCGGTGGTGGTTAAATGCCCCCGAAAATATATTGGCACATCAGCCGCCCAAACCGGACAGGCAACAGCCAGCATTGTCAACGCCAACAGCATCATCGCAAACAGTTTCTTCATACTCAGATATACCTCCTAAAACAACTACCAAATCTGTCGGTAAACACTGTTTACATTATAACAAACTTTGGCCGGATAAGCAATGGTTTCCGCTATAAATTGTTCATACACAATCAGCCCTGCGGCACAAGCCTCCAACTTGCATTTTCAGACAAATTATGCTATAATCATTTTAATATGTAAAGAAAGTAGGAGATTTTTTTGATAAACGCAGAGGAATATTACCAAAAGGCTTTAGAATTTTGGCAGGCGGAAAAATACGAGGATGCATTTAGATATTTCAAAACAGCGGCGAGTAAGTATCATATCGAAGCCCTAAACCGGCTGGGCGAATGTTATTTGAATGGCAATGGGATTGAGAAAAATTACCCGTTGGCTGTGGAATGTTTCCAAAAGGTGCTGATGACGGCAGATGGCCACCCGGCCGCCAATTACAATATAGCTTGCTGTTATCTGTACGGCCAGGGAGTAA
Organism: Peptococcaceae bacterium; assembly: GCA_022797295.1. Lineage (GTDB taxonomy): Bacteria > Bacillota > Dehalobacteriia > UBA4068 > UBA4997 > Avidehalobacter. The sequence goes on along the minus strand of JAAWKH010000003.1, from coordinate 49,688 downwards.
AAAAGGATTCCGAAAAGGCCTTTGCGCACTTTGCCAACGCGGCGGATATGGGCCATATCGACGCGCAAAACGGCCTGGCCGTGCTTTATTTAACCGGCGAGGGCGTGAAGATGAACAACAGCAACGCTTTCAACTGGCTGCAAAAGGCTTTTGCGCAGGATCCCAAACACCCGCGCACCAACTGTAATTTGGGCGTTTGTTATTGCCGCGGCTACGGCACAAAAAAGGATTATGAAAAGTCCTATGCTTGTTTCACTCTGGCCGCGGAGCAAGGAAACGCCAGAGCGCAATATGAGCTGGGCCGTTTTCATGAGCAGGGCTGGCTGGGTTACATAAATCACGTCAAAATGGCCGAATGCTTTTTAATGGCTGCTGATAACGGCTATCCGATGGCGCAGTACGAGGCTGCCGAGCTTTATGCAATGGGGCATATGGTGGATCAAAATTGGAACAAAGCGATGGCATATTACCACAAGGCCGCTGAGCAGGGCGAGGTGAACGCCTTGCTTAAATTGGGTAAGTACTATCTCAAAGGATTTGAGGCTGCGGGAATTGAAAAGGACATTGCCAAAGGCTTGTCTTTTATCCATAGATCCCTGGATGGCGGCAACACTTTTGCCGCCTACGAGTTGCAAAGGATTTATGAAAAGGGTCAGTTCGGCGTGCCGGTGGATAAGCAAAAGGAGTTGGCGGTTTGCAAACAAGCTTTGACAATGGGGGCGAACCGTTTTAAATCATATGTGGAAAAGCTAAGCAAGGAGCTGGGAGAGCCTGAACAGACGGCACAGGACGCGCAGGAGGCGGCAATTCCAGCCGAGGCAGATCCGGTTCAAGCGGAAAAGCTTAAAAGCGCGCTGGATAGATTGCAGGCGTTGATTGGCCTGGATTCCGTTAAGGAGGAAATTAACAATATCATCAAGCTGCACCAGTTTAACATCAAGCGCAAGGCATTCAATATGCTGCCGTTGCATATTGGCAAAAACCTAGTGTTCACCGGCAACCCCGGCACCGGCAAAACCACCGTGGCCCGCCTGATTGGCGAAATTTATCACGAGATTGGCCTGCTGGACAAAAGCGAGGTGGTGGAGGTTAAACGAACCGATTTGGTGGCGGAATATATCGGCCAGACGGCGCCAAAAACGCAAAATTGTCTTAACAATGCTATGGGCGGCATTTTGTTCATTGACGAGGCCTACACTCTGCACAAGGAAAGCCCGCGCGATTTTGGCCATGAGGCGGTGGAAACCATTCTGACCGCTATGGAGGAAAACCGGGATCATCTGATGGTTATTGCCGCCGGCTATGAAAAGCAAATGCAGAAGTTTTTGGATATTAACCCCGGCCTGAAATCTCGCTTTGGCAATTTTATTCACTTTGAGGACTATAAACCTGCCGAGCTTTGTCAGATTTTTTATAAAATGCTGGCGGATAGTAATAATCAGATTGAGGACGCGGCCCGGCCGCTGTTGGAGAATTATTTTGAGCGGATTTACCGCACGCGGGACGATGAATTTGGCAACGCCAGAGATGTGCGCAACTTTTTTGACACGGTTATCAAACAGAAGATTAACCGCCTGGGGAGTATCGAGGAATATAACCCACAGGATTTTATCCTGACTAAGGAGGATATTCAGGCTGCAATCGACAAGCTTTTGGGCAAGCTGAACGAGGCGGAAACGCCGGCGATTGAACAGTTGCAGGCAATGACCGGCCTGAGCCGCGTTAAAGAAGAGGTAACGGAGCTGAACCAGATGGCCATTTACCAAAAAATGTGCCGGGAGCGCGGCGTGCTTTTGGATGAGCCGCCCACGATGCACATGGTATTCAGCGGCAACCCCGGCACCGGCAAAACCACCGTGGCCCGCTTGGTGGGAAAAATTTACAAGGAACTGGGCCTGCTGCCCAAAGGCCACGTGGTGGAAGTTAAGCGGGAGCATTTGGTGGGCAACAACATAGGTGACACCGCGCCCAAAACCAAGGAGGCCATTAAGCGGGCCGTGGGCGGCGTTTTGTTCATTGACGAGGCCTACACCCTGAACCAAGGCGGTGAAAATGATTTTGGCACGGAGGCCATCAACGTGCTTTTAACGGAAATGGAGAACAAGCGGGAAAGCCTGGCGGTTATTGTGGCCGGCTATCAGGAGGAAATCCGGGATTTTATCAACAGCAACCCCGGCCTGGAATCTCGCTTCACCAGATACATTCATTTTGATGATTACACCGGCCAGGAGTTGGCCCAGATTTTCCGAGATATTGTCCAGCAAAAACGCTATACGTTTGGCGAGGGAGCAGAAGCGGAGGTTGACCGGATTTGCGCTGAGATGTACGACAAACGGGACAACAACTTTGGCAACGCCCGCGAAGTGCGCAACCTTTTTGACGCGGTGATCCAAAGCCTGGCCGCCAGGGTGAGCGTGCTGCCAAACCCGACGGTGCAAGACCTAACCCAGCTTACCAAAGCGGATATTTTGGCAGCGGAGCGCAAGCAAAAACAGAAACAGCAGCATAACCAAAAGCCGGAACCACCCAAACCGCGCAAGATTGGCTTTATCGCCAACAATTAAAAATTGTATGAATTGACAATTTTTGTATTATATAATATAATATGCTAACGAGCAAAATTATATAGGGAGTGGATTTTGTTTGCTGGCTTTACTTTTGACTCAGTTGGAAACTGAGGAAGATAAAAAACTTTTTAGACAAATATACAAAACCCATTATAAATTGATTTATAGTATTGCTTTAAAGTATCTTAGCTCAAAAGATATGGCAAAAGATGTTTTTCAAGAAGTTTTTATTGCGATTGTCAAAAATTTTGATTTACTTAAAAGCCTTTCAGAAGAAAAAATAAAAGCCTGGATTTGTTTGGTTACAAAAAACAAGTCGCTTAATATTAACAAAAAAGAGGCTCATTCTGTACCAACTGATTCTGGTTGGTTTGAAGAAAGGCCGGGGACTTTGGGGGAATTAGCAAATTACATTTTTTTGGTTGACGAGATAAACAATTTGCCTGAAATGTATCGAAATGTTTTACAGTGGCATTATATTTGGGGTTTTTCAGAGAAAGATATAGCTAAACAACTGAATATTACACCGGAAAATGCCAGGCAAAGGGTTAGTCGGGCTAGGAAAAAACTTAAAGAAAGATTAGAAAAAAAATAGGAAAGGCGGGGCGTGGTTTTGACGGATTCGGAATTTGATGAGATTTTGCACGATTGTTTGATTTTGGCCTCCGCCAAGGAATTTGAAGCCATACCCATTGTTGAACCTGAATTTACACGCAGTGAAGCAAGGCAAATTGAAAAAATGCTGGCTGACCCTTGGAAATTTGCTTTGAGATACCGCGAGCCTTGGGTTCATAAGCTGCAAAGGTGGGCTTTGGCGGCGGTTTTGCTCTTATTTTTGTGCGGATATACTATGCTGCTGGTTCCGCAGGTGCGCGTTTGGGCGGTTAATATTTTGACCGACTGGCATGAGGAATATGTGGAATACAGCTTTACCTACAAGGGAACAAAAGGCGAAGTTGTGCTGCCGGAAATTGAAGTTACCTATGTGCCGCAGGGATATGAATTGGAGGATTACCAAAACCCGTTTGGTTTTTCCGCTAACTTTGATTATGTAAACGCTGATAATCAAATTTTAGCAATTTATGCTGTTATTGCCAGCGACAATTTGAATATGTACGCTGATAATGAACATAGGATAAATAAGGATGTTGTTTTGGATAATGCTTTGGAGGATAGGTTTTTGGAAGCAACGGAGAATGGTTGGCCTAATGATTTAACGTGGACAAGCCCAGATGGAAAAATTATTTTCAGCATTGTGGGCCATTTGCCCAAGGAGGAAATGCTGAAAATTGCCAATGGCATAATTTGCAAGTAAAAAAAATAGGGTTAAAACAAGGAGCTTTCTGCTTTTAGGTAGAGGGCTCCTTGTTTGTGTATTAAAAAAAATAAAAAAATTATAAAAAAATTTGGAAATGCTTGTCACATTTGGTAGGTCTGAATTGTTATATATACAGAGGGTGAAATCCAAAAGGATTTTACCAAAAAATGAGGGGAGGTGAAAAAATGCGAAACAAAAGATTTCTTTTCGTTCTGCTGCTTTGTTTGGCAATGGCTTTTAGCTCAGTGGCTGTGGCCAGTGAGATTATGCCGTTTTGGAATTCCAATGCAAAGTGCGTACCTAATTTAGTTATTAGTGGCAACAATGCTTACTGTACTTTGAATGTGGACCCCGCTAGTAGTTCCGATAAGATTACAGCTAATATTTCCCTACAAAAACAGAATAGCCGGGGAAACTATACAACGCAGCAAAGCTGGACTAATCAGACCGGCACCGGAAAATTGCGTTTTTCGGCAACCGGTTCGGCCAGCGATAGCGGCAGCTATCGCATTAAATGTGATGTGGTTGTTAATGGCAGCGGCGGCACGGATAATATCACCGTTTATGCCTACGACAATAAGTGATTTTGTTAAGTTGGGTGAGCTTTCCCCATTTGGGGGAAAATTTGAAAGGGGTGATTCCGTTGGACTAATTTAATTTTGTTTTAAGAAAATTTAATATTTTATTGTAAGAAAGGAAAAATAATTATGAAAAAAGATGTTTGTATTCCTACATTGTTTTTAGCGCTGTGCCTGTGCCTGTGCATGGTAATGGCAGTGCCGACGTTTGCTGCGGACGAAGTGACAAATGAGCCTTTGGAGAACACGACAGTAGAAGTAAACGGCTATTCCTTTGATATTCAGGAAAAGGTTGATGAGAATTTTACTATTGTTCGCACATATGTCAACCCGGATGCTCAATTAATGATTATAAATGATGATGTTGATAAGGCCAAAGCCTTATTAATTGCACTTGGTATGGATGAAGAAGGGTTAGAACTCTGGACTGATGAAAGCATACTTGCATTTGCAAATAGTGAGAAAGCTACGATAAGTTTAGCTTGTTATAAACTTAATGAGGAAGATGATACTTTAATACAGATTCCTAAAGAAGTATCGGATAGAGAAGTTGCTGCAGTTTTGGCAATACAAGAACAATTAAATAATGATATTACCCCGTATGTTGGCAATACAGAAATTTCCGCTTATATCGATGTATATCATGGTGCTGCTTATCAAGGAAATACTATGTATACGTTTAGTACGAATGCTCATTGGAAAACAATGCCTAGAGATAGGGGGTATGATTCTATTAGTTGTGCATCACAATCCACAAATCTTGATTCTCATACAATTTATGGCTCTTGGAGTTATAATCAGACAACAGTTACAGATGGTGATGTAAAAAAAGAAACTATTCGCGGAACAAAATTTGTAGAGAATAGGATAATACCATTCTCTGATGGATCTGGCGTAGCAGGCATTTTTAAATTGCCCACTGATATGTCTGGTGGTGATGGACTGAGCATTAAATATGATAATTTTAATGTACATTATGAATATAAGGGAGGTATTATTGATTATACATCTCCTAAAAATTTTTCCTCTGTAGGCACGTACTCACATGCAACAAGGAAACTAACGGCTGTTCCATCTTTGTCTGCTGGTTTATCAAGTTCTGGTCCTAATGCAGGTCTTAGTATTGGCTTGGCTTCGGAATGGAATCCTCAAAATTATACATCTGCAATTATTGAAAGATATATTCCTCCAACAAAATAATTATATATATTTTGTTGTGCGTCTAATTTATAGTTTTCAAACAGTTTGCGCTTGAATGTGTTGCAAGCTTTGCAAGGTAAAACTGCATAGAGAAAAAGAGCGGACTCTGTGGATTGAGCCGCTCTTTCCTCTTTTGTTTGCGTAAAAAACCCTTACATTAACAAGCCCGGCCGCCTTTCCGCAACTCGCCAGCGCCAGCCGCCGCACATAACCCTGACTAGAGCAGAACAGCAGCTCCTTACCGTCTGGGCTAACCGTTCCGCTGCCGATATAATCCGGCATATTATATCCATCAAACACCAGATTACGCCACCGGGTTAAATTATCCTGCCAGATAAGCTGACGCTCCCCGGTTTGGCAGTCATATTCCCAAATTTTGTTGCCCCAAAAGCTATCCAAAGCAGGCGATTGGGCAAAGTAAAGCTTGCTGCCATAAACATCCAGAAAATTATAATTTTCCGCCTCCGTACAGGGCAACTCCAAACTAGCCTGAAGCTCGCCGCTTTGCAAATCCACCAGCTGATAAAGCGCGCTTTGGCGGCCTGGCAAGATTACCTCCAGCAGCCAGCAATCGCCATTCCGACCCTGCACCGGCCCAAAATGCCAATACCAGCAATTTTTGTCTGGCTCAGGCAGCGGCCATTGCTCCGCCGCCTGCCAAAGCCGCGCTTCCGCCGGCAAATCGCCCTCCGGCTCCGGCAAAGTAATCTCCACCAGCTCGCCCAGCCAGTTCAATGCCAGCCAACGGCCGCGCCCAGCCTGCGGCCCCAGATAAGCGCCCGGCGCAAACTGAGCAATTTCCCACTCAAATTGCAACTCCGCCAGCAGCTGCTCCTGCCCAGTGCGGCTGTCGTAAAGGCTGAGGCCAACGCCGCCGCCTGCCAAATCCCCGCTAAGCAAATACAACCCGTGCGCCAGCCAAAATGCGTTCATATATTCCCCCTCCTCCGGTTGGGGGCGGTCAGCGTCCGGCTGCCGCTGTATCGTTTGGCTGCGCTCGTCGTAAAACCAAAGCTCATCGCGCCAATGCAAATCCAACATTAGGCCGTCAGAAAGCGGCAAAACCTGCAACCAACGCAAAAAAACTCCTGCCGGCAAGGAACCAACCAAACGCGGCGGCTGATTGTCGCTTTGCAGATAAAAATCATAAGTATATTGATTACGCCGCTGCTCATCCGGCTCCACCTGGTTTTGAGCCACCAACAGGCAATCCGTGTTGTTCACCCAAGCCAGCGCGTAAACGCCGCCTTTAGGCTGCGGCAGCGGCCAAACCAATGCCCCGTGCTCCATAAATGCTGCGTCGAACCAAACCAACGCCAACACCAGCAAGGCCATCGCTAACAATCTTTTCATCTCAATCACTCCGCCAGCGGCAGGCTAAGCAAATTGCCCTGGCTGAACAGCAACAATTCCCTGCCATCCGGCCGCAGAGCGCCACCGTTCACGTCCCACATATTATCCGCCGCCGTGCCAAAAAGCTGCTCTCGCTCGTCGCTGCTGAAATCCCAGGCCCAAATCTGGCCGTAATCCTCTGGTTGCGCATTGCCGCCAGCGAAGTAAAGCCTACTGCCCTGCGCCGCCAGCAAACCGCCGCCATTTTCATCTTCAAAAGGACAGTTGCCAATCTCCCCGCCCTGCAAATCCACTATCTGATAGTATGCGCCGTCCTCACACCAAACCTGCAAGGCCAGATAATCCCCGTCCGCCTGACGCACCCACTGCATATCATTATAATAAAGCCAGGGCTGCGGCGCAGGCCACTTGTCCGGGCAATTTCTCTGCCGCACCTGCGGCTGACCCGCTGACGGCAGGCTCAGCTCCAGCAAATCGCCCCAGGCAGTCAACAGCAGCCAGTTTTCGTGCTCCTCATCCGGCGGCAGACAGCTACTTAACCCGCCGGAAAATTCCGCCAAAGCCTGCTCCTGATTGGTCGCCTCATCGTAAAGGCTAATTTGCGTGTTCACCCGTTGCGGCTCCTTAGCATCAACCTGCAAGCGGAATAACAGATATTGCCCATCCGCCAACCAAAGCGCCTTATCCTCCGCCGTTAAATTCAGCCGCGCCGGCAGGGCTGCCTCCTGCGTGCCGCCGGTTGCCACATCATACAGCAAAAATTTATGCTGCTGCTGATTGCTCAACACACAAATTCCCGAACGAGCCAAAAAATATGGCTGCAAGCAATCGGCAGCAGCAAAAAACTCCCGCTCCGGCCAAATGCAAAGCTGCTGCACATTATCTGCGTTCAGCTCAGCTCCAGCAGCCAAGCGAAACAATAACCCCTGCCGCCCCTCCGGCAGCACATAATCGCCATAAAGCAAATAATCGCCGCCCGGCAAAAAATAGGCTCTATCCAAAAACAAAGACTGCTCCGGCAGCTCCATCAGCTCATCAAGCTGTAAAACCTGCGGTTCAGCCAGCTCTGCAACCTGCGGCCCGGCCGCCTCGTTGCAGCCAGTCAGCAGGCCGCAACCCACCAAAAGCAACACCAAGCATAGCAAACACCTTTTCATCTCACTATCACCTTTCTATATTGTATATTTGCCTATATTTTAACAAATTTACAGATAAAAAGCAACTGCCCCCAAACAATAGCCCCTTTTAATCCCTTTTTAGCTAAACTATTTCATTTACAGTCATTCTATGCTATAATATAATTAATTATCGCCTCGGCAGATAGGAGGTGATAAAATGAATCTGCTAATTACTATAGCCACTACCGTCTTGGCAAACGTAATCTCCTATTATATTTGCAAATGGCTGGACGACAGGCGGCGATAATCAGCCTAGGCTTCAGGTTGTGCCTAGATTAAACAACATAGAAAAACCCCCGCTTGCACCGGGGGTTTTTCGTTTTACTTTTTTTGTGATAAAATGAATCTGCTATTTTCATTCTGCTATTATTATAGCACTCTGCAATGAATTTTGTCAAGGAACTTTCATCAAAACAGAAGTCTATTCCTCATCCAAATCTTCCGCGTCAGCTTCAGCTCTGGCCAACAAATCGCCAATCTGTTGCTGTTCCAACGCCTGCTTATCCTCTTCCTTAACATGCAGGCCGGCTGGCAGATGAGCAGCGTCATCCTCAGCGTCTCGCACTTCCAGGCCGGCTTGCTGGCTCTGCTCCTTAGCGTCAGATTCCTCCTTGGTGGCAACGCGGGCCACATCCATCACCGCGTCGTCGCCCTCCAAATTAATCAGGGTTACGCCCTGCGTAATCCGGCTTTGCTCGGAAACTTCGCCGCTGTTAATCCGAATAACCATGCCGCCCTTGGTGATGAGCATTAGCTCATCGTCCTCGCGCACATTCATCGCCGTCACCAGCGGGCCGGTTTTTTCACTGCAACGCATGGTGTAAACACCCTTGCCGCCGCGGCCAATGCGCCGGTAATTATCCTGGGTGAGAGCGGTGCGCTTACCAAAGCCCAGCTTGGAAACCACCAGCAAATGGCTGTTTTCCTCCACCTTGGTCATCGCCACAACGCGGTCGCCGGGCAACAGGGAAATGCCTTTCACGCCACGGGCGGCTCGGCCCATCGGGCGCATATCCTCCTCGCTGAAGCGGCAGACCATACCCTGCTCGGTGGCCAGCAGCACGTCTGAGCCGCCGTCGGTCAGCAACACGGCAATCAAATCGTCGTCTGGTTGCAAGCTGATAGCCGCCAATCCGTTTTGCCGGCTCTTAAACTGGGCCAGCTCGGTGCGCTTCACCGTGCCGTTCCGGGTGGCCATCACCAGATAACCGGGACGATCCAGGCTGGTGATAGGAATAACCGTGCGCAGCTTCTCGTTAGCGTCTAAAGCCAGCAGGTTCACCAGAGCAGAACCGCGGGCAGTGCGGCCAACCTCCGGCACCTCATGCACTTTCAAACGGAAAGCCCGGCCCCGGCTGGTGAAGATGAGCAGATAATCGTGCGTGGTGGCCACAAACATCTGCTCCACAAAGTCCTCGTCGCGGGTTGTCATACCCGTCACCCCACGGCCGCCGCGCTTCTGTTGGCGATAGGTGTTCAGGTTCAGCCGCTTGATGTAGCCGGCGTGGGAAATGGTAATAACCATATCCTCCTGGGCAATCAAATCTTCCTCATCCAGCGGCGCGCCCTCCTCGCCCACAATCGTGGTGCGGCGTTCGTCGCCGAATTTATTTTTAATCTCCACCAGCTGCTCCTTGATAATGCCCAGCATCATCCGCTCGCTGGAAAGCACCTGCTCCAGATAAGCAATAGTTTTAATCAACTCGGCATATTCCGCGTCAATTTTGCCGTGCTCCAAACCGGTCAGCGCCCGCAAACGCATTTCCAGAATGGCCGCCGCCTGCTTGTAGGAGAGGCCGAAGCGTTCCATCAATTTGGTGCGCGCCTCGTCCGGGTTGGCGGCGTTGCGAATGGTTGCCACCACCTCGTCAATATAATCCAGGGCTATTTTTAAGCCCTCCAAAATGTGGGCCCGCTCCTGCGCTTTGGCCAAATCAAACCGGCAGCGGCGTTCCACCACCTGCATTTGGTGCTTAACATAGCACTGCAAAATCTCTTTCAGGTTCAGCACCTGCGGCTGGTTATCCACCAAGGCAATCATAATCGCGCCAAAGGTGTCCTGCATTTGGGTGTGCTTGTAAAGGCGGTTTAGCACCACCTTCGCCACTGCGTCGGCTTTCAGCTCAATAACCACCCGAATGCCCGCGCCGCTGGATTCATCGCGGATTTCAGTAATCCCTTCGATGATTTTCTCCCGCACCAAATTAGCCATACGCTCAATTAGGCGGGCCTTGTTCACCTGGTAGGGCAGCTCCGTCACCACAATACGCTGCTTGCCTTTGGCCGTCACCTCCACGTGGGTTTTGGCCCGCATTTTAATAGCGCCGCGGCCGGTCAAATAAGCGTCCTTGATTCCCTGCTGACCCAAAATCAGGCCGTAGGTGGGAAAATCCGGCCCCTTGATGTAGTGCATTAGCTGCTCAATCTCAATATCGGGATTGTCAATCAAGGCGTTAATCCCGTCCACCACCTCGTTCAGGTTGTGGGGAGGAATGTTGGTGGCCATACCCACCGCAATGCCGGCAGAACCGTTAATCAGCAGATTTGGCACCACTGCGGGCAGCACGGTGGGCTCCATTTCCTCACCGTCGTAGTTGGGCACAAAATCCACGGTTTCCTTGTCAATATCCCGCATCATCTCCAGGGCAAAGCGTTGCAGACGCGCCTCGGTGTAACGCATATGGGCCGGGCTATCGCCGTCCACAGAGCCAAAGTTGCCGTGACCATCCACAAATGGATAGCGCATAGAGAAATCCTGCGCCAAACGCACCAGCGCGTCGTAAATGGCGGCGTCGCCGTGCGGATGATATTTACCCATAATATCACCCACAGAACGGGCGGATTTTTTGTAGGGCTTATCGTGGGTGACGCCCTGCTCATACATCGAATATAAAATGCGGCGGTGCACCGGCTTTAAGCCGTCGCGAACGTCCGGCAGCGCCCGGCCCACGATTACGCTCATAGAATATTTCAGATAAGCGGAGCGCATTTCATGGCTAATCTCGCTGCGTTTGATGTTGCCATCTTTATAATTTTCACTCATTAATCAGTTTGCCTCCTGCTCTAAATATCAAGGTCGTCAACGTTTTTGGCGTTGGTTTCAATGAAGCGTTTGCGCGGCGCCACCTGGTCGCCCATCAGCATCGAAAAGGTTTCGTCCGCATAAAGCGCGTCGTCAATAGTCACCTGCACCAGCGTGCGGTTTTCCGGGTTCATCGTGGTTTCCCAAAGCTCGTCGTAATCCATTTCGCCCAAGCCTTTGTAACGCTGAATCCCGTAATTTTCCCGCTTGTGCTCCGCAAAGAATTTATTTAATTGCACATCGTCATAAATAAAAATCTGCTCCTTGGAGCCGCGCTTAGGTTTCAGGCCGTAAAGCGGCGGTTGCGCCACGTAAATGTAGCCCTTTTCAATCAGCTGCGGCATATACCGGAAAAAGAATGTCAGCAGCAGCGTCATAATATGCGCGCCGTCCACGTCGGCATCAGTCATAATGATAACCTTGTGATAGCGGGCTTTGGTGATGTCAAAATCAGCGGAAATGCCGGTGCCCATAGCGGTAATCATATTTTTAATTTCCTCGCTGGACAAAATACGGTCCAACCGGGCCTTTTCCACATTCAGAATTTTGCCGCGCAATGGCAGCACGGCCTGAGTGCGCCGGTCGCGCCCCTGTTTGGCGGAACCGCCGGCGGACTCGCCCTCCACCAGGAAGAGCTCGGAAAAGGCTGGGTCTTTCACAGAGCAATCGGCCAGCTTGCCGGGCAGGCTGGTTTTTTCCAACACATTCTGCTTGCGAGTCAGCTCGCGCGCTTTGCGGGCGGCCTCGCGCGCCCTGGCGGCCCGCACCGTTTTGTCGATAATCAGCTTGGCTTTGGCCGGATTTTCCTCCAGATAAACGGAAAGGGAATCCGTCAAAATCCGCTCGGTGATACCTTTAACCTCGCTGTTGCCCAGCTTGGTTTTGGTTTGACCCTCAAACTGAGGCTCGCGCACTTTCACGCTCACCACCGCGGCCAAACCCTCGCGCACGTCCTCGCCGGAAAGCTTGCCGTCCTTATCCTTGAGGAAATTGAAACGGCGGGCGTAATCATTCACCACTCTGGTCAGGGCTGTTTTGAAGCCCAGCTCATGCGTGCCGCCCTCAATGTTGCGGATACTGTTGGCATAGGACGCAATATTTTCAGAGTAGCCGTCGTTGTACTGCATAGCAATCTCCACCTGCACCTGATTTTGCTCGCCCTGGAAATACAACACCGGATGAATTGGCTCGCGAGTTTTGTTCAGATAGCTGACAAAATCGGAAATGCCGCCCTCATGGTGCCAAACCTGCCGTTTGCCACCCTCCCGCTGGTCATCCAAGATGATGGTGACGCGACCATTCAAAAAGGAAAGCTCGCGCAAGCGATTAGCCAGCACCTCCGCACTAAATTCCAACGTTTCAAAAATCTCATCATCCGGTAAAAAGGTGATAATGGTGCCGGTATCTTCGGCCTCGCCCACCGTGCGCAACGGGCTCATCACCTGGCCGCGGGCATAATCCTGAGTGTAAATATGACCGTCGCGGTGAATTTCCACCTTCAGCCAGCGAGAAAGCGCATTCACCACGGAAACGCCAACGCCGTGCAAACCGCCGGAAACTTTGTAGCCGCCTTTGCCAAATTTGCCGCCAGCGTGCAGAATGGTCAGCGCGGCCTCCACCGCCGGCTTGCCGGTTTTGGCGTGAATATCCACCGGAATGCCGCGTCCATTATCAATTACGGTAACGCTGCCGTCCTTGTGCAGTTGCACGGTAATGGTATCGCAAAAACCGGCCAGGGTTTCGTCAATGCTGTTGTCCACAATCTCGTAAACCAAATGGTGCAGGCCTTTGCTGCTGGTGGAACCGATATACATGCCCGGCCGCAGGCGAACCGGCTCCAACCCCTCTAAAATCTGAATTTGCTCAGCGCCGTAGTTGGCAGCCTCCGGTTGGGTATCCGCCACCTGCTGCGCATCGCCCTCATGTTGGCCAACATTGGCCAAATCGGTTTCTTCTATTATAATATCATCTGTTTGCTGTTCAGCCAGGTTTAACTGCTGATTTTTAGGGTCCGAAGCTTTTGCCACGTTTAGGGAACCTCCTTGCGAAAAAAACATCTTACGTAGAGTTATATCTGCCTTGGGTTTTGCGACTGTCTGGGCTAACATATGCGCAGCTGAGGGGCAAATGGCCGGCAACCTTTTGGCTCAGCCTGCCGCAACCCGGTCTATCTGAATATTATAGCATACCAAACCGCCCTTGGCAAGGGGTTTTGCTAAGTTTTGGAATTTTTATAAAAAAAAACGGACAAAGGCTGGTATAATTTGGCAAGTTGTGTTATAATGTTGTGGATTATGTTGAGAGTTTAGACTCCGTTTTTTTGGCATACTAAAAGCAATATTGTTTTTGAAAATTATCAGCCAGGGGCGCAAGTTTTTGCGCCAAAAAACTGTAATTATAGCGTAGGAGGAATGTTTATGAAAAACCTCCTTGATGAAGATTTAGCACGCGCGGCCCAACAGGGTGACGACGACGCCTTTGCCGAATTGGTGCACCGCTACGAGCGACAAATCTTCAGCATGGCCTATCGGTTGGCCGGCGATTACGACGAAGCAGCCGATTTGGCTCAAGAGGCCTTTTTGCGGATTTACCGTATGCTGGACAGATACGACCCGCAAAAAAAGTTCTTCTCCTGGATGTATCGGGTGGCTCAAAACAGCTGCCTAAACACCTTGAACAAACGCCCGCACAATGTTATCCCCGTGGAAAACGCGGAGGAATATCTGGCCCCGGAGGGCTCCGACGCCGCCCAGGCGGCCTCCACAGCCGAACCGGAACAGAATTATCTAAACCGCGAGCTTAGGCAAAACATTGACGAGGCGATTGCCCAACTGCCGGACAATTATCGCGAGGTTGTTTATCTGCGCTACATCGAGGACCTATCCTATCAGCAGATTGCAGAAATTTGCGGTTTGCCGGTTTCCACCATTGAAACCAGGCTTTTCCGCGGCAGAAAGCAACTGCAAAAGAATTTGCTGCGCTTAATGCAAGCAAATTAAGCAACACTTTACTTTTGGCAGTTTTAAGTTTTGTTTTCAGTTTCAATTTTAAGTTTTAACCAATTTACAGGAAAGGAGATGGATGGCAATGGCTAAGCAGAAACCTTGGCAATCAGATGAAGAATTTGAAATGCTGCTGCGGCAAAGCCTAACTGCCATTCAGCCTCCAGCAGATTTTTCCAGCCGCGTGATGGCAGCTGTGGCCCAGGAGAAACAGCAAAAAGCAGCAGCCCCGCAGGTTGTTCCCTTTTCCAAAACCGGCAACCGGCAAGCTCGGCGCTTTGGCCCCAGTTTTTGGCCGGGCCTGGGCACCATTGCCGCCAGCCTGGTGTTGTTTTGGGCAGCCTTTGGCCTGCCGGCAGGCTCCGACGAACCGCAAGCCCGGCCTTTTGTGCCAGGATTGCAAACGGCAGAGATTGTGCGGCAGCATGAGCCAGTCGGCCCGCAGCGCCCTGAGCTAAATTCAGAAGAATTTAATCCAGGCCAGCAGCAATCTGACCAAAATGCTGTTGCAAACCAACCTGAACCAGCCAAACCAGCTGAGCCAGTGCAAACTGAGCCGCCGGTGCAAACCAGAACGCTCAATGAAACGCCAAAGACCCAGCAAACCACACCGACAAATGTTGACCCTGTAGCTGTTGAGCCAACCCAAGCGGAATTGGAGCCGCCGGCTGATGAAACCGGCAACGGCGAGTTAATTTTGCCGCAAGCTGCTTACGGCACCGACGCGCAAGGTACCTTGTCCGTTCGTTTGTTGGCTGAAGTGCCAAGCAGCCAGATTTACAGCCCTGCTATCAACGGGCGCGGCACGGCTGCCAGCTTCTACACCGCTGATGCGGATAACGTTTACAGCTGGCGGGCGAACTTGACAGAAGCCAACTCGCCAGAGGTTACTTTGGTAACCTCGCGCAGTGATATGGAACCGGCTGAGCTTAGCGCTTTGCTTTCCCCCACCACTGCCAAATGCCAACCCACTGAATTGGTGGCTTCACCAGATGGCACTATTATGGCTCAAAACAGCCACGATGGTATTTGGATTTCCTTGTCTGAAGGCGAGGTTTACAACATCTCCGATGAGGAAATGGGCGGCAATCTGTTGGCGTGGTCGCCTGACGCTTCCAAGTTACTGTTCACCAACGCAGATGGCCAGCTCTTTATGAGCTATCCGCTGGAAAAGCGCATTTATCAGATTACTGATTTAAGCGTTAAAGACGTCTGCTGGAGCGCAGATAACCAGACAATCATCTTTTTGGCGACAAATCAGGGCCAAGATGCCTTGTATATCGCTGAACTTATCTAGCTTCTGCTAATTTAGAGCGCTACCGTTATTCTCCCCCAACGGTAGCGCTTATATTATGCGCCTATTATAATTACAACTATAATTACAAAATTTTTCATTTTTTTTACGTTAAACCGCTTGACTTCCCTGGCGGAATATGCTATTATATATAAGCACTTGCGGATGTGGCGGAATTGGCAGACGCGCTAGATTCAGGTTCTAGTGAGGGTTAACTTCGTGGGGGTTCAAGTCCCTTCATCCGCACCATAATAAAAGGCGGTCAGATTATTCTGGCCGCCTTTTATTTAATCTGAACAAGATGATCCCGCCGCTTCACCCAGATTATTGTCGTTTAGCCTACCCCTTGACGTTGCGTTATATATACTATATAATATAGGTAATAAAGAGGTACTAATACAATGCAGCAATTTGAAGTTGTCTTTTATGCAAAAGCAAACGGCAATGAACCGGCTAAAGAGTTTATCCTTAAGCTGGATAAGAAAATGCGTGTTAAAATGTTGAGAACAATCCAAATCCTGGCCCAAAACGACCCTTTGCTTAGAGAACCTTATTCCAAAGCTTTGGATAATGGTATTTTTGAACTACGAGCTAATGTGGGTTCGGATATTTCACGGGTTTTATATTTTTTCATTTTAGGTCGGCAGATTGTTTTAACTAATGGTTTTGTGAAAAAAAGCCAAAACACACCAGAAACTGAAATTGAACGAGCAAAACGCTATCGCAAGGACTTTCTAGCCAGAAAGGAGCAAGCAAAATGACTAAATTTAACGACTTTTTAGCAGAACAATTACAAGACCTTGAGCTTCAGCAGGAATGGATTGCTCAAGCGCCCGAATTTACGATAATTCAAGCAATGATTGACGCCCGTAAAAAAACCGGATTGACAAAAAAACAACTGGCTGAACGTTGCGGCCTAAACCCGGCGGCTATTAGCAAACTGGAAAATGGCAACGCCAACCCCTCATTACGTACCTTACAAAGATTGGCAGCTGGTATGAACACCCAGCTAAAAATAGAATTTTTGCCCTTAAATGCAAACAAACAAACCCAAAACCAAAAGGCTCAGTAATGAAAGGAGCGCCATCTATGAACACCAATTTAGCTTACCAGGAGGAAATCTGGGATGAAATGTTGAACGGCCGTATTGTTATGATGTCGCCACGGCCTGTGGTCAATCATAATCGTATCGCCAGTAATATTTATCGTATTTTAAGTGATTATCTTGAAGGTAAAAAATGCGAGCCTTTTTCTGATGGCATTGACCTTTATTTGTCAAAAAAAGACCGTTTTATACCAGATGGAATGATAGTTTGCGACCCTAACAAAATTAAAAGCCGTGGTGTTTTTGGTGCACCAGATTTGGTGGTGGAGGTACTCTCGCCCAGCACCGCCAAAAATGACCGTGGCTACAAAAAGGATGTTTACGCTAAATATGGCGTTAAGGAATACTGGATTGCGGTTCCTGAAACAAAATCAATCGAACAATATTTGCTGACGGACGGTCAGCTGCTGCTGAACGAAATTTACACTATTCCGCCTGATTATTTCACCGAGGAAGAGTGCGCAGAATTTGTACAGGAATTTAGATGCAGCCTTTATGACGATTTACTGATTAAATTGGCTGATATATTTAAAAGAGTAAACTAAACCTATTTTTCATTTTCAAAGGAGCAGAGCTATGGAACAGGAAAAACTGCAAGCCCTACTTAAACAAATTGAACAATGGCACGATGATAACGAATTTTCACAGATTATTAAAGCGATTGACGACCTGCCGTCAGACGAACGCACCCCGGAGCTGATTTCCCAACAGGCCCGCGCCTACAACAATCTGGCGGTTATGGGCGATGGCATGACCAAACGGGAAAACCCGGAAATTGATCAGGCTCAGCTGGAAAAGGCTGTGGAACTGCTGCAATCAGTGGCGGAGCAAAGCCAAGACAATTATATTTGGCATTTTCGCCTGGGCTATGCCCTATACTTTTTGGATCGGGAAATGGAAGCTTTGGATTGCTTTGAACGCTCCCGCGAGTTGAACCCAGACCAGGATGATGTGGATGATTTTATCGACAACTGCCGGCGGATCCTCAGCCGCAAAGCAGAGGACGCGCCGGAGGTTTACACCCAAACCGAATGGGATGTGGTGGAGGATCACATCAACACTTACTTTGGCGAATATCTAAAAGTTTTTCATGAGATAACCTCGCCGGACATTCATGTGGACATCTGCCTGGTGCCGCCCACCCGCGAGCGCCCCTATTACACCCTGGTAACGCTTGGTATGGGCGCGCACCGTATGAATGTGCCGTCGGAACTGGCGGACAAAAAGCTGGAGCGAGCCGAGCTGCTGATTGCCCTGCCGGCGGAATGGCGGCTGGACCGGGAGTCTATGCAGGATGAAAATTGGTATTGGCCTATTCGCTTGCTGAAAAGCTCCGCCCGATTGCCTATCACCAACGATACCTGGCTGGGTTGGGGCCACACCATTGGCCTGAACGCTGGTGAAACCTACGCGGACAACACCAAATTTTGCGGGGCTATGCTGACCGGCCCGTTGGGTTGCACCGACGGCGCGGCCTGGTGTACTCTGCCAGATGGCGACGACGTTAATTTTTACCAGCTAACTCCACTTTATGAGGAAGAGATTGGGTTTAAATGCAGCAATGGAGCCGAACCCCTGCTGGATATGTTCAACGCGGCCAATGTGGAATATGTGGTGGATATTAAACGCACCAATTTGCTGCACGAATCGCCTGGAACCGACCCAGACGAACAGCTGCTTTACAACTACGGCCCGCTGGTGATGGATTGCGCGCTGCCGCATCTGGATTCCATTCGGGATAAAAAACTGCCGGTACGGGAAATTTGCGCCTACAATCATCTGGCCATTTATCTGCGCTGGTGTATTGAGCATGACCTGATGAGCGACATATTTAAACGGAAATATCGCAAATTTGTAAACGGCGTGATGGCTAACCAAGGCCGCCCGGATGAGCAGCCGGATTTGCGTTGGCTGCTACGCAACAACACCGATTTAAACGGCAGCCTGCTGCGCAATTACTTCAACGGCGACGGCGCGGCCTTTGCGGAGTGGTATTACAGCTCTGAGGACTATGACCGCAGTCACTATTTCCCCTGCGATATTGATAATCACGCCCGCGAATTTTTCGGCGAGGAGCGCTACAACAGCGAGGAATTCCAGGACGAGGCTTATCTGTTTGTACCTTGGAATGAAGATTATTATCAGGCGATGGCCCGGCAGATTGACCGCCAGTTTGCCCGCTGGCAGGAGGAAGCGGAAAACCAACCAGAGGATGACGAATAAACATAAAGCGACAAGGAGCAAGCTATGATTACGGAAAAAGAGCGGAAACAATTTGCCAGCCGCTACGATGAGCAGGTGCAGGAGCTGTTGGTGCTCACCTCGGAATCGGTTGGCAACGCTGGTAGCTGGGGCAGAAAAGGACTGTGGAAGCCATCTGCCGGGCTGCTAGCCTGGATTGACCTGGCTGACGGCCAGCTGCAAAAGGACGGCTGCCTCAGCTGGCTAGCCGAGGAGGGTATGCAGCCGGAATGGGGCTTTGGCCTGCGCAAGCTCACCATTTACCGGGTGCGAGCCCGCGCCCTGAAAGAGGGACCGGCCGCCGGGAAATATTTTATGCTGCTGGAAGTGCTGGAAACCCTGGAAACTGAGCCGCGGCTGGAGCCAATCCGACAGGCCTATCTCACACCGGTGATGCTGGAAGACGCGGCATTTCCCGGCGTGGTGTTTGAGCTGGAGCGCCAGTTTGACTGGTTCAACGCCAGTCTGGACTGGCTGGGTGAGGAATGCAGCGTTTCGCTGGAAATTGACGACGACAACTCGGACACCGCCAACGCTGCGCTGACCGCATTCAAACAGCTTTATGCCAAGCTGCCGGAATGGGACGCCAAATTCCGCGCCTTTGCCGCCGCGGAGCTGACGGAAAACGCCAACGACTGGCAGGCGGATGCTGCGGAGAACGAAGAAAAGGAATATCAGCCGCTGACCGAGGCGGAATTTGCCCGGCGAATTTCAATCAGCGAATTTAATATGAACCCAGACGGCGATTTCACCGCCTACTATGACGACGACGATTTGTTTTGGGGCCACGTGATTTTGGTGGAAGGCAACATCAACGGCGAAATTAGCGACGCTTATATTGCCGGATAATTTTGGGAGGATAGCAAAATGACTAATATAATAGAAGAAAAAGATTGGCCGGAAATGGCCCAAACTTTGCAGAATTTTTTGGCTTGCCCTTGCCAATATTTTGCACCAATGCGTGACGACGAGCCAATTTGGCAGGCTTATCAGGCGGCCAGGGAGCGCGGCCGAAAGGAGGGCTTCACGCCGGTTTTGCTGACGCTGGAGGAAAATTTGCTGGAATCCTGCCTTTACAACACCTTGCCGGATTACAATGATTGCCCCAATTTTGACCCAGCGGCCGTGACGGCTGCCCGGCAGAAAATTTTGGCTGCGCCGTTGCCGGAGAGCACAGAGGTTTTGCAGGAAATGCAGGCGGACTGGCAAGGATGCGCTGAGGAGGACGGCTGGGATTGGGAGGAAGCGATTGGCGGCGATTTAACCGGCGGCGAGGACAACGACCGTTTCATCGGCTACTGGAATTATCACACCAGGGACACCCAGCCGATGCTGCTGGCGGAAATTCCCACAGCCAACCCTTGGGAAGTTTTTGCTTGGGTTCCCTTTGGCGGCTGGAACGATTGCCCCGACACTGAACAGCATATGGCCGCAGCCAAACGCTGGTTTGAGCTTTACGACGCTGCTCCAGCAGTGATAACTATGGACACGCTGGAATACATTCTGCCCAAGCCGGCGGCGGCCACCGCTGAGGAAGCCCGCCCGCTGGCTGTGGAGCTTTATTGCTTTGCGCCGGATACCGTCGACCAGGCGGCCGAGGGCTTCACTGTGGGCTCGCTGGCGGAAACGCTGAGCCTTTCCACCGTTTGGTACTTTTGGTGGGATTAAGAGAACAGCTTACATCAGCTTATGAAAGAGGTTTTTTTATGCTGCAAAATTTGACAGAACTCAAACACACACTAGCTCCAGTTTTTGCCTCTTATGATATTTCACGCGCTGTACTGTTTGGTTCTCTTGCCGCAGGAACAGCAACAGAAACAAGCGACCTTGACCTTATGGTGGAAAGTCGCTTACGCGGATTGCGCTTTGTTGGCTTTATGGAAGCTGTGCGACAGGCCTCCGGCTTGCCTGTGGACATTTTTGACGTATCACATATTGAAAAAGGTTCACGCCTGGAAAGAGAAATTCAAACCAGTGGAGTTACAATTTATGAAAAATGAACAGCTTATTCAAAAAATGCTTACCTATGCCAACAAAATTAATAATTATTGCACTGGCTATAGCTATGATAAATTTAATGAAGACCTGCCACCCCTGATTACATCATTACAAAATCTATCCGTTGTCTATTGATTTACACTAAAGCTTGCCAGACTGTTTTGGCTGTGAAAGCAAAACAGCTTGGCAAGCTCTATTTTATTAATCAACCAGCGGGACGCAAAGCCTTGGCGGCTAGTCTATCGCTAGCCAAACAGATATATTTTCTAGCTTTGAAGCATTTATTCTGCATTTAGGCTATTGATTTTTAGCTGATTATATAATAAAATAATAGTGATGAACTTTTTTAAGGGGTTAAAGCATCCTTTTTTAAGCGCATTATTCTGCTTCAAGTTGGTTCCAGCCGCAGGTTGTGCTGTTTTTAATGAGGCAAAGGGAGAGTTGTTGCCATGAATAACAAGCAGAAAATTCTGATCGTGGATGATTCGGAGATGAATCGTTCAATTCTGGCGGACATACTTGAGGACAAGTATGATATTATTGAAACTGAAGACGGCGTGGAATGCGTTGCGGCTATCCAGAAGTATGGCACGGAAATTTCCGTGGTGCTTCTGGACGTTGTTATGCCCAGAATGGACGGCTTCGGCGTGCTGGATTTGATGAATCAGCACCACTGGATTGACGAAATCCCGGTGATTATGATTTCATCTGAAAGCGCACAAACATTTGTGGAACGCGCTTATGATATGGGCGTTAATGATTTTATCAGCAGGCCGTTTGACGCGTTGATTGTTCGCCGGCGTGTTATCAACACTATTTTGCTTTACGCCAAGCAGAAGAAGCTGACTGATTTGCTGGTGACCCAGCTGATGGAAAAGGAAGAACGCAGCAATCTGATGGTGGATATTTTAAGCCACATTGTGGAGTTCCGCAACGGCGAAAGCGGCTTGCATGTTATTCACGTGCGTATGCTAACGGAGCTTTTGCTAAATCATCTGTTTAACAAAACTGACCGCTACAATAATTTGTCGCGGGAGGAAATGGCGATGATTAGCATGGCTTCCGCCCTGCATGACATAGGCAAAATCTCCATTGATGAAAGCATTCTGAACAAGCCCGGCCGCCTAACCGACGAGGAGTTTGAAATTATGAAAACGCACTCGATGATTGGCGCAAAAATGCTCTCGGAGGCCACGCCTTACAAAGATGATAAGCTGGTGCAAACTGCTTATGAAATCTGCCGCTGGCACCACGAACGCTATGACGGCAGCGGCTATCCAGATGGACTTAAAGGCGATGAAATACCAATTTCCGCCCAAATTGTGTCTATGGCCGACGTTTACGACGCCCTGACTAGCGAGCGCGTCTACAAAAAAGCCCTGCCGCACGAAACAGCCATCCAGATGATTGTGGATGGCAAATGCGGCGCTTTTAATCCATTGCTGCTGGAATGTTTGCAGGAGGTGGCCAACACCATCCGCGACACCCTGGCCAAGGATGTTGTCGCCCTAGACCGCAAACGAGCCAAACAAAACGTGGCCGCGGAAATGCTGCGCAACAATCAAATTAGCGCCAGCGAGCGCACTCTGCGCCTGCTGGAAAAGGAGCGGGAAAAGTACAAATTCTTCGCCGCGCTGACCAAGGAAATTCAATTTGAATACAACATAGACCCACCCACCCTAACCCTCAACCCCTGGGGCACGCAAAAACTAGGGTTAGACGAAATTATTATGGAACCGCACCAAAACCCGCAGTTTATGGCGATTATGGGCGAGGAAACCTGGTGTGCCGTTAAGCAAATGTTGCTGAATACCACCCCAGAAAAGCCAGCCATCACCTACGACTGCAAGCTGCAATATAACGGCGAATTGCGCTGGCACCGCGTAATTGCCCGCGCCATTTGGCAGGAAGAAGAGGAAGAACCGATCTTCCAGGGAGCCATTGGCAAAGTGCTGGATATTCACGATTCCAAGCAGCGTTTGGCGGATTTGGAGCGCAAGGCCAATCACGATTCCCTAACCGGCCTGCTTAATCACGCCAGCGCCCGTAAGCAAATTATTGAGCAGCTGGAGGGCCATCCGCACGAGAAGTACGCCCTGATTATCTTTGATTTGGATCACTTCAAAAACGCCAACGACACCTACGGCCACATCTTTGGCGACGAGGTGCTGAAGCTGGAAGCTCAAAAGCTGAAAGATAGTTTGCGCACTGGGGATATTGCCGCCCGCATTGGCGGTGATGAGTTCCTGATCTTCCTGAAGTACGCCGATGAGGTGGAACCGATTATTGAACGTATCTTTAATATTTTAATAGGTAAATATGAAGATTTTGAGTTTACGGTGAGTATGGGCGTGGTGCAAACGGAGTTTTTCGATAACGATTATGAAACCCTCTTTCACGCCGCCGATACCGCGCTTTACACAGCCAAACGGGGCGGCCGTGGCAAATATCGCATTTACACCTCTGACATGGCCGATACATTGTCCAACACTGACGCCTCCGCCATCACAGAGATTGAAAGCAACGACCCTGAACATCAAAAACTGCTGAATGAATAACCACTTTTTACCGCCAGGCGGCAAATTAATATTGGCTTAACATAGTTAAAATATAATAATATAGACTAAAATAGACTAAAAATAGCATTTTTTAATGAATTTTATGCAAGGAGGCTACCCCCTATGACTTTAGAAGAATGTTACGCTGCGCTGGAAGGCAGCTACACCGACGCCATTGGCAGGCTGCGCAGCGAAAAACTGGTGCGCAAATTTGCCATCAAGTTTTTGGCAGACCCCAGCTTTCAACTGCTGGAGGATTCCTTGGCCAGCCAAGATTATAGCGAGGCATTTCGGGCCTCTCACACCATCAAAGGCGTTTGCCAAAATTTGGCCTTTAACAAGCTGGGCAATTCCAGCGACCAGCTGACGGAATCTCTGCGCGGCGGCTGGACTGACGCCGCAGCCGGCCTGGTGGAACAAGTGCGGGCGGATTATCAACAAACCATCAACGCTCTGCGCCAGCTGGACGCTGAATGAATCCATCACCCCAAAGTAAGGAGTATAAACAAACGTGCATACTGCTAATCTAAAACAAAAGAACAGGCTGCTGGTATTTTGCAGCATTCTAGTGGGGATTGTTTGCATTGCTATCTTCTGGTATTTATCCTACTTTGTGCGCACCCGCTCCACGGAAACCATTAATGAAGTTGGCAATATGTATATGAACGGCCTCAACGAACGGGTAACAATGCACTTCCGCACATCTATGGATTATCGCTTTAATCAGCTACAGGAAATTATTGATGAACTCCCCCCTGAAGACGCCACAAGCACCACCAAGCTGCACGCCTATCTGTCCGACGCGGCAGAAAAACACGACCTTAAACAGTTGGTTCTCTGTGGCAGTGACGGCTGGCTGGATTCGCTTTACGGCGGACAGATTAAAATGTACGCGCAAGACCTGTTTGTGGAAGCCCTAAACGATGGCGACCGCTGGGTGGCCACCGGATTTGATGAAAACGGTGAAACCATTTTGCTGTTGGGAATTCCCATCAATTACCCGATGTTTGACGGCACGCCAAGCTGCGGCTTGATTGCCGGCATGCCGTTGGAATATCTGCAACAGCTTTTGGACACTGACGATTCCCTCGTTTCTTCCCACATCATCCGCCGCGATGGCAGCTATTCTCTCCGCAGCGACAACAGCAACGCCACCACTTTTTTGGAGCGTTTGCAGGAGTTGGCTCAGCCAGATGAAATGGAAATGCTCAGCCATTACAATCAGGAATTTTTACAGGCCATGGAAAATGGCCAGAATTATTCTGTGATGATAACCCTGAGCGGCGAGCGCAATCATTGGTATTGCACCAAACTGCCCTATTCCAACTGGTATCTAACCACTCGTATGCCTTTCGGACTTTTGGATGAGTCTGTAAACCAGTTGAGCCGTTCCTCTATGAATATGGCCTTTTTAGGTTGCGCTATTTTGCTAATCGGCTTGCTGGTGTTGTTCATTTGCTACAATGATATTAACAAAACCCAAATGCAGGAGCTTATGCGGGCGCAGCGTGAAGCTGAGAACGCCAACAAAGCCAAAAGTGATTTTCTCTCCAGCATGAGCCACGATATACGCACGCCAATGAACGCCATTGTTGGCATGACGGCCATCGCCACCGCCAACATTGACAACAAACAACAGCTGCAAAACTGTCTGGGCAAAATTGCCCTCTCCAGCAAGCACCTGCTAGGCCTGATTAATGACGTGCTGGATATGAGCAAAATTGAAAGCGGCAAGCTGAATATGAATATTGACCAAATTTCCCTGCGGGAGGTTATGGATAGTATTGTCAGCATCGTGCAACCCCAAATGCGAGCCAAAAAGCAAACCTTTAACGTGTCTATTCACGATATAAGCACAGAAAACGTTTGCTGCGATAGTGTGCGCCTAAACCAGGTGCTGCTGAACCTGCTTTCCAACGCCATCAAATTCACCCCGGAAAAAGGCACCATCACATTGGTACTTTACCAAGATGAATCGGAAAAAGGCGACGATTATGTGCAAATTCATCTGGAAGTGCACGACACCGGCTACGGTATGTCGCCAGAATTCTGCAAACGCATTTTCGATTCATTCTCCCGTGAGGACACCGACCGTGTGCATAAAACCGAGGGCACCGGCCTGGGCATGGCCATCACCAAATATATTATCGACACGATGGGCGGCACAATCTCAGTGGAGAGCGAGCAAGGCAAAGGTTCCACTTTCTATGTCAGTCTGGACTTGCAAAAAGCCAGCGTGCAGGAAATGGATATGGTGCTGCCGCCCTGGCGCATGCTGCTAGTGGATGACGACCCGCTGCTTTGTGAAAGCGCCACTGCGGCGCTGTTGGATATTGGCGTGCAAGCGGAAAGTGTGATGGATGGAGAAACCGCCGTGAAGCTGGTGCAAAAACGCCACCAACAACACGAGGACTTCCAAATTATTCTGCTGGACTGGAAACTGCCTGGTATTAACGGTGTGGAAACCGCCAAAGAGATTAGGCATATTTTGGGCGATAATGTGCCGATTATGCTGATTTCTGCTTACGATTGGAGCGAGATTGAAAGCGACGCACGCGAGGCTGGCATTAACGGCTTCATCTGCAAACCGCTTTTCAAATCCACATTGTACTACGGCCTGCGACCTTATGCAGAAACCCAGAATGATGAGCCGGCCCAACCTAAAAAGAAAGTTTCCAACCGAGATTTTACCGGCAAGAAGATTTTGCTGGCTGAGGATAACGACCTGAACTGGGAAATTGCCGAAGCCCTGCTGACAGAGGAAGGCCTGGAACTGGATTGGGCAGAAAATGGTCAGGTTTGCGTGGAGATGTTCCAGCAATCAGAGGTTGGATACTATGACGCTATCCTGATGGATATTCGGATGCCGGTGCTAACCGGTTACGGAGCTGCCGAGGCAATCCGTTCCCTCTCCCGCCCAGACGCTAAAACCATTCCCATCATTGCAATGACGGCCGACGCTTTTGCCGAGGACATCCAGCGTTGCCTGGATTGCGGTATGAACGCCCACATTGCCAAACCGATTGACGTGCACGATGTGCTGACACAGCTTGATAAGTATATGAAATAAAAGAAAAATCCCAAACAGAATTAAATCTGTTTGGGATTTTTCTTTTTAGTTTGTTCATTCTGCAAATCTGCGTGAAACAAATATTCACCCAAAACTGCTTTTCGATAAGCAATAGTATCACAGGCAACATAATTAATAAATTCGCCTGTTTTAAGCGGTATCATATCTGAAGCTGATGGAATGGGAATAGGTAAATTATCCGTTTCATAATCGACCAGCGTCATTGCCAAAACGTCCTCTGCCATAATAATTGCATCAGCCATATCATCGCCGCAGGTGTAACAACTAGATAAATCAGGAAAATCCACTGAAAATTTGCCATTATCCTCTGGTGTAAAAACAGCAGGAAAATAATATCTTCGCATATCAAGCTCCTTTCTGCGCAACGAATTTACTTTAAACCAGCGTCTTTTAATATTTTATTCGCAGTTCCAGTTGGTAGCTCACGGCCCGGATGCCGCGGCACACGAAAAATTTTGCCGGTGCGCTCACTATGCCATTTATCATGTTCCTTACCATGTTCCAACAAATAACACTGATTTCGCTGCAAAAGCTTAATCAATTCACTAACTTTCATAAATTCATACCCCAGCAATATTAATATATCACATATAATAATATTTGTCAAACAAGCGTTTCCTACTCCACCAAAAAAGCCCATTCCGCATAGCCGCCGGGCCCGGCCTCCGCCTCAGTTTGCCACTCCGCCCGCACCACGTATAAATAACTACCTGGTGGAATTTTCTGCACAAAACAGCCGAACTCACTAGCTATATTGTAACTAGCGCCCGTACTATCCATAAACAAAGTCAGTGTGTTATCCGACGGCGCCATTTGAGACTTTGGCACATCGTCCAGCGTTAAACCCAAATCAAGCCCCTGCCGCTTTTCCCACCAGCTGTAATCATAAGCTACCGCCCGAAAGCTGGTGGGCTGAGCCTGCCAAACCAGCTTCACCTGACCGTCATCCGCAGTTTGCGGATGCGCCAAATGCGGCATTTCAGCTTGCAACTCCAACGGGTGCGCACCGCAAGCTATATACTGCGCCATCTCGCCATTTTGTAGCTGCCGCGCCCAACTGTGGCCGCACAGCAGCGGCTCCACACAAGCGCCGTCGTAAAGCAAAAGCAGGCGCGGCAAATCCTCCGCTTGCTGCCAATCCGGCAGCCATTGCCAATCCTCTGGTAGCAGAGCCAAAAGCTCATCTTGCCCCTCATCAGGCAGCCCGGCAATAGATTCCTGCTTTTGGCAACCCACCAGCAGCAATCCCAAAATTAGGGCCGGCATTAACCATTGCAATTTGCGCATTGTCATCATCCCCTTTATACTAATACCCGATAACTAGGGAATATGCCACAATATTTGCTATGTTAACTCCCCCGGCAGGAAAAAACACAGCTGCGCCTTGCCGCCCAAGCCATTCTCGCCAGTGCGCCACTCCGCATCAATCGCCACCACATAAGACTTGCCATCATGCGGCAGCGTGTAGGAGCCATCGGCGGCTGGTTTAAGCTCCTGTTTGGGCGCACGAGCAAAATTATCAGTGCCTCTGCCATAACTGTGCCACCAGCTGTAATCATAAAGCGTCAGTGTCAACTGTTGCGGCTCCCGTTGCCAAAACAGCTGCAATGGCGGCAGTTTTTCCGCCTCCGACAAAGCAGGCAAAATCAGCATCGGCAACAGGCCCTGCTCCTGCGCCCGCAAAGGTTGCAGGCCATAGGCCTGCCAGCTTGTCACCAGGCCATTTTGGCGGCTGAAGCTATCGGCAAAGTAAGTCCACTCGCCAGCGCCACGGGCCGGCTCCACCCCAACCGTGCCGCAAACCGCCCGCACCTCCGGCAGTTGAGCACTCAACTGCCAATCGACCGGCTGCTGCCAGGAAGTTGGCAGTTCCGGCCCCACATAAGCAAACAAGCGGTCATTCTTCGCATCCGGCAAAACGGCTATCTTACCAGCCATCAGCACGGAAAACAAACCGCCAAGCAACCCTAACAGCGCCCACAAGCCCAAAAACAGGACTATTTTTTGATATTTCCGCATTAAAATATTACCTCTTATCCTCAAGCATTTGAGAGATTTTCATATAAAGATTGGGGAAATCAGTTTTTACAGTTTCATAAACATCGGCCATTTTCAGCGTTTGATATTTATGAGCTGCAATATCCCTAAAACCAGCAATCGCCCGCCAAGGCACTGCAGGACACTTTTCACGGCATTCATCTGACAGATTTTTTACTAATTCGCCAATATTGATAACCGTCATGCAGATTGCCCGTTTCAAAAGCTCATTAGCTTCAAATTCGGCCAGCGAAAGCACACCCAGCATTTCCTGGGCGATACTGATTTCAGATAAAATCTTTGTTAGAATAACCTCATCCCTATGCCCCATACAAAGTTATCCTCCTGTCGATTTCCAGCAAACCATCCGCAGGTAACGGGCCATGAACTAAATCAACTTTAGTTTGCAAAAGCTCCTCCAAACGATACCTTATATCATTTAACATAAGCAACGAAACCTGCGGCGTGCTAAATTCCATAATAATATCCACATCGCTTGCTGCAGTGCTCTGGCCATTAGCGTAGGAACCAAACAATTCTGCCCGCTCTATTGGATACTCCTTAGCAACCACTGCCATATTGTCAATAATTTTTTGCACACTAAGCACCATATTGCCCCCTGTCTAATCGACCTCACACCTGGCTAAAAACATCAGCAATCGGCGCGTGAATAACCAAATTAGCGCGTTTGTCCGCCGGGGTGACGGTTTTGTTCACCAGCACCAGCCGCCGACCGCGATAATAGTTCAGCAGGCCGGCCGCTGGATAAACCACCAGCGAGGTGCCGCCCACAATTAGCAAATCCGCCTGGGCAATATCCTCAATAGCGCCGGTGAGGATTTCACTATCCAACCCCTCCTCATAAAGCACCACGTCCGGCTTCACCAAGCCGCCGCAGTTGGCGCAACGGGGCACGCCATCCGCCTGCTTCATATAAACAGCGTCATGAAAACGGCCGCAGCTTTGACAATAATTGCGCAGCACGGAGCCATGCAGCTCCCAAACTCGCTTACTACCCGCCGCCTGGTGCAGTCCGTCAATATTCTGAGTGACGATAGAGCGCAAACGGCCCTCCGCCTCCAGCTCAGCCAAGCGCAGATGGCAAGCATTGGGTTTAGCCTCCAGGCAAAGCATTTTATCCTGGTAAAAGCGGTAAAACTCCCGTGGATTCTCCTCAAAAAAGGTATGGCTCAAAATTGTTTCCGGCGGCCAAGCATATTGCTGATTGTAAAGGCCATCCGTTGAGCGAAAATCTGGAATACCGCTGGCCGTGGAAACGCCTGCGCCGCCAAAGAAGACAGCGCGCTGACTCTCCTGCAACCATTCAGCCAGGGTTTTAATCTCATCCTGCATAATCTCACCTACTCTACAATGTTGATTACGCCCTCTGCCCGCGGTTTGGGCGCGGTTGGTTGAGCGATATGCCCCAGGGCCACGCAGGCGATTACCAAATGATTTTCCGGCACGCCAAGCTCCGTCAGCAACGGACGCACGGCCGGGTCGTCACAGCAGGTGCGCAGCTGATTAATCCAACAGCTGCCCAGCCCCAGGCCCTCAGCCGCCAGCAGCATATTCTGCACCGCAGCGGAACCGTCCAACCAGGCATGCTGATGATCCCGCAAATAGGAAACAATTACCAAAGTGGGCGCACCGTAAAAGCAATAGCTATCCGGCAGATGCAAGGCAGTGCGAATGGCCGCCGCCAGCTGGCTCACCTTTTCCTGATTGTGCAAAGCGCAAAAATGCCAACCCTGAAAGCCCTTGCCGCTGGGCGCCCAACTGCCAGCCTCCAAAATCTGCTCCAAATCGGCGCGCTCAATCTGTTCCGGCTTGAAAGCACGGGTGGAACGACGGTCTTTAATCACTTCAAATACGTTTTTCATAGCTATTCCTCCCAAAAATCATCTTTTCTTTCGATTTTATCAACATTGGCCACATAACGTGAAACCAAACGTGAAGCAATATCCGCTGCAAAGTCAGTGGAATCAGCCGGGCGCGGCTTAGGACGCGCAGACGCCGGCGCAGCCTCAGGAGCCGGCTCAACAGGCGCAACTGGTTGGCTAACCGCCTGCTGTTTATCATCTGATTTACGCTCCTGCTTGCGTCCCATATGCGACAAACTGGACAACTTAAACTTGCCGCCTTTGGCCGTTTTGTTCAACTTAACATTCTGGGGCTTCGGCTCTTCCGCCGCTGGCCTGGCCGCAGATTGCACCGACCGACTAGGACGTTGCACCGCCGGCATTGGCGCGGCTTCATCATCCTCTTCACGGTCAATAATAATATTATGCCGCAGAAAATGGCCGCTAAAATCAGTAG
Source organism: Peptococcaceae bacterium (assembly GCA_022797295.1). Classification (GTDB taxonomy): domain Bacteria; phylum Bacillota; class Dehalobacteriia; order UBA4068; family UBA4997; genus Avidehalobacter. Next base: position 18,767 of record JAAWKH010000003.1, on the reverse strand, counting down.
TTTCATAGAAAGTAATAAAAGCATAAGGATCCTGGGCCTGCACCAGCGTTTTCAGGCGGCCCACCTCCAGCATATTAGTAACGCACATCAGCAGGCTAACATCCGTGTGACTGTAAAGCCCCACGGCCGGAACCAAAGTAACGCCGCGATGCAGCCCCTGCATCAGGGCCGCGCCCACTTCCTCGCCCCGGCTGGTGATAATGAAAGCCGTACGCTTACGGGATAAGCCGTCTAAAATGGCGTGCAGAGTTTGACCAGAAGCAAAAATCAAAATCAGGGTATAGAGACCTTTTTCAATGCCAAAGATACCAGTGGAAAGCAAAATAATCACCGCATTGATGGAAGTGGTGACGGTGCTGACCGTAATGCCGTATTTTTGGCGCAAAACCATCGCCACCAAATGCACGCCGCTGCTGCCGGAGCCACTGCGCAGCACCAAAGCATCGCCGCCGCCCACAAACACACCGGCAAAAATGGCCGCCAACAACAAATCGTTGTTATAAATCACCACGCCCTCAAACAGCTGCAAAAAGACCACCTGCAACAGCAGAGCCACAGCAGTGAGCACCACAAAACGCTTTTCCAACTCCCGCCAGGCCCAGATGATACAAGGCAAATTGAAAAGCAACACAACCAGCGAAAAAGGCAGAAAATCCAAAAAGTAGGTAACAATACCAGCCATACCATAAGTACCGCCGGAAAGAAAATCATTGGCCGAAACAAAGCCCTGATAGCTGTAAGCCACAAAAGCATTGCCCAACAAAAATAAAAATAACTGGGGTAATTTAATTAATTTTTGAAAATTTTGCATTATGATATTTATTTTTTTCCTTTCATTTAGTATAATGTGAATATAGACCATTTAAATAATAGCACAAAGCAGCAATTTTGCAAAGCCTTTTTTTGCATTTTTCTGTTTAACATTTTTTTAATTCGTTATTAGCTTGTTTTAAGGAGGATTTATGTTCCCACTTGCGCACAATTATATGGCGGAGCGAATGCTAACGGCTCAAGTTGGCCCTTTTGCCCAGCCGTACTCCATTTTGGAGCAGCAGCTTATTTACGTGGGCTCTATTCTGCCGGATTTTATCTGCGGCATGGGTTTTGACCGCAACATCTGGCACAGCCAAAGCGCGGATTTTCAAAGCTTCTGCCAGGGGCTTGGGCCTCTGCCACAAGCTTTGGCCCTGGGCGTGCGCCTGCACGGCGACGACGGCTTTGGCTTCGACACCTACGCCGACGAGGTTTGGCAGGGCAAAATGGGCTGGTGCTTCCTGAAATGCCTGCCCTACATACCCGACGCTGTGTTGGCCTGCAATCTGCCGCGCAAATTTGCCCTTTGGAAAGCGCACAACCTGGTGGAACTGGCCGCGGAGCTGGAACTGGCTGCTGCCTACCCACACCTGGGGCCGCGCCTTTTGGCTGCCGTGCACACAACCGAGGTTATGGATATTTTGGGCCAAGCGCTGGCTGAATATGCCGGAACAGAGGCCGAGCCGCCCCGGATGCGCTCAATTTTGCAGACGATGAACCAACGCTTTGACGTGCAGGAAACCACCGCCGCCGGCTGCGCCGCCAAATACTTGCAGCAGCTGGACAAACGCCACCAGATTAGCGGCGGCAGCCAAGCCGCCCTGGCCGAGCTGCTGGAACAAATCCGCGCGGATCTTAAAGAGGAGCTTTGGCAATGGTTTGACGAGGTGTTTAACCTGCTGAAAGCTAAATGGATGATATAAACTATATATTAAGGAAGGAAAAAATTTTATGCTTGATAAATTTGCCAATCTAAATGATGAAAACCTGAACCCAATGGATGAAATTCTGTTGGAAGAACAGTTGATGAACAGCCTGCTGGAAGAACAACCGCAGGCCAAGCTGCTGCACGGCAAGCCGGTGGCCGAGTCTATTATGGATGACAACCTTTCCCGCTGTATTCGTTTGAACAGCCAAAAACGCCCGCCCACGTTGGCCGTGTTCCGGGTGGGCAAACGCCCTGATGATATTTACTATGAAAACTCCATCAAGCGGCATTGCGAGCAGGTGGGCGTGCGTTGCCAAACGATGACTCTGCCGCCAACCATTCGGGAGGATGAATTTGCCGCCATCTTAACGCAAGCGGTGCAGGACCACACCATTCACGGCATTTTCTTTTTCAGCCCGCTGCCGCCCAATCTGAATGAAGCGCATTTGCGCAGCTTAATTCCGCCTGCCAAGGATGTGGACTGCCTATCCAACGCCGCCCAAGCAGCCCTTTATCTGAACCAGCCCGGCGCATTTGCCCCCTGCACGCCAGCGGCGGTGATGGAAATGCTGCGCTTTTACCAAATCCCCATTGCGGGCAAACAGGCCGTGGTGCTGGGCCGCTCTCTGGTGGTGGGCAAGCCGCTCTCCCAGCTGCTGTTGGCCGCCAACGCCACCGTCACCGTGGCTCATTCCAAAAGCGAGAACCTCTCGCAGGTCTGCTGGCAAGCGGATATTGTAGTGGCGGCGGTGGGCAAAGCCCGCCTGGTGCAAGGCGGCTGGTTGCGTCCTGGCCAAACCGTGATTGACGTGGGCATGAACCCAGACCCAGAACGCGGCGGCAAAATGTGCGGCGATGTGGATTTTGAAGCCGCCCAAACTATGGTGGAGGCCATCACACCGGTGCCGGGCGGCGTGGGTCTGGTGACCACCGCCATCCTCTGCCGCAATGTGATTGAAGCCGCGGAAAGGCAGGCGGCGCACCATGGCTGAGCAAATCCGCTTTTGGCTAACCCCTGTGCCGGAGGCTGAAGCAGACCCCTTTTTGGGCCCGCAAATGGCCTATGATTTGGCAGTTTTGCAGCCGGAGGCCACCGTGGGCGATTATCTGACTGGCTTGGCGGAATTTCAAGCCGCCACTTTGGCAGATTGCAAAGGCTGTGACGGCTGTTGCCACGAGCGCGCCCCGCTGACGATTGCCGATTGGCAACTATCCGGCCACAGCGGCGAGCCTGCCGGCGGACTGGCGGAATGGCTGTTGGATTGGGCGGAGCTAAGCTTTTGCGGCCCGGCGGTGGATCTCACGCTGCGCCGCAGCGAAAACGGTTCCTGCCAATTTTTGGACGAAAAGCAAAAATGCTGCACCATCCACCCCTGGCGCAGCTTCACCTGCCGTTCTCACTGCTGCCTACCCAAAACGGAGCGGGCGGAAGCCCTGCGAGAGGTTCTCATCAACGCCGGCGAGGATGAACTGGTGCGCCAGCTGTTGAGCCTGCCCCAGCCGCCCTGGGCCGACCGCCTGGCAGAGTGCAGCCTGGCGGATTATGCCCCAAATGCCTTTTCCAATCTGCCGGCGGCCGATTGGGCGCAAGCTAAATTGCAGGATTTGGCAGGGCCGGAACTTTGGGCCAAAATTTTTCAGCCGGCCTAATCCAATTTATGCAAGCAATCTTTCGCCATCCTGCCCAAATTTTTAGGGAATTTACCCACGGCGGCAGGGGATAAACCTGTGGAAAATGTGGAAAACTCTGTGCATAACTTTAAGCCTTTGCCCAAGCCATTTGTAGGCATTGGCCGTTAATAAAATTTAATAACCCACCAAAAGTTGGTGGAAAAGCTCAACCCCGTTAGCTGGTGATTTATTTTGTTCGGTGGAAAATCCACCTTGGAAACGATTTTTAGTTTAGTACTAAAAAAAACCCAAAAATAATTGTTCGATTAGTCAAGAGGAGGCAAAAATGACTGAAAATGTAAAAAAACTGCCCCAGCGCGACCAGGTGCCGGCAGAACTGAAATGGGACGTGGCTTCTGTGTTTGCTAACGACGACGCCTGGGAGGCCGCCTTTGCTGAAGCGGAGGCCCTGCCGGAACAGGCCGCGGCTTATGCTGGCACACTGGGCCAAAGCCCGGAGCATTTGGCGGAATATCTGGAGCTACGTTGCACTATGCTGCAAAAACTGGACAAACTTTTCCTTTACGCCCAAATGAAACGCGACGAGGACAACGCCAACCACCTCTATCAGGGATTGGCCGACCGCGCCCAAAATTTGGGAGTGCGCGTTTCCGCCGCGCTGGCCTTTGAAGCGCCGGAACTGCTGAGCATTGACGAAAACAAGCTGGAATGTTGGTTGATGCGGCCGGAGCTGGCTGTTTACCAACGCTTTTTTGCGGAGCTGCTGCGCCAAAAGCCCCACATCCGCACCAACGACGAGGAGGAAATGCTGGCTTTGGCCGGTGAGGTCTGCGCCGCGCCGCGCGGTATCTTTGGCATGTTCAACAATGCGGATTTGCACTTCCCCACCGTGCGGGATGAAACCGGCGCGCTGGTGGAAATCACCCACGGCAATTACACCCATTTGATGGAAAGCCCCAGCCGCCAAGTGCGGGAGGAAACCTTTAAGGGTTTATATGCCACTTACGCCGCCTGGCAAAACTCTCTGGCCGCAATGCTAGCCGGCAGCGTGAAAAAGGACGTTTTTGCCGCCAAGGTGCGCCGCTATGATAGCGCATTGGCCGCCGCTCTGTTCGCCGAGGACATTCCCCCTGCCGTCTATGATAACCTGCTAGCCGGCGTGCGGGCTCATCTGCCCCTGTTCTATCGCTATTTGCAGCTGCGTCGGCAGGCTTTGGGCCTGGATGAGCTGCATATGTATGATATTTACACGCCGCTGGCCCAGGAACGCCCGCGGGAAATCTCTTATCCAGAGGCCTGCCAGCTGGTTCTGCAAGCCTTGCAGCCGTTGGGCGAGGAATATGTGAGCATTGCCAGCCGCGCTTTCAGCGAGGGCTGGGTGGATGTGGCAGAAAATCAGGGCAAAACCAGCGGGGCCTACTCCAGCGGCGTTTACGGCACCAAGCCGTTTATTCTGCTGAACTGGCAGGGCAACCTGAACAGCGTGTTCACGCTTGCCCACGAGCTGGGCCACTCTATGCACTCCTGGTTTTCCAACACCAAGCAACCTTATATCTACGCGGACTACGAGATTTTTGTGGCGGAGGTGGCCAGCACGGTTAATGAAAACCTGCTGCTGCGCTATCTGCTGAACCGGGAAACTGACCCGGCCCAACGGCTGTTGCTGGTTAATCATTATCTGGACGACTTCCGGGGCACCGTGTTCCGCCAGACGATGTTTGCCGAGTTTGAAAAGCTGATTCACGCCGCGGCGGAGGACGGCCAAGCCCTCTCCTGCCGCTACTTCCAGGATGTTTACTATCAGCTGAATTTGGATTACTTTGGCCCCGATATGCAGGTTGACCAAGAAATTGATATGGAATGGAGCCGTATCCCTCATTTTTACCGGGCCTTTTACGTTTACAAATACGCCACTGGCATGTGCGCGGCCACGGCGCTGGCTCAGAATATCCTAAGCGGCGACGCGGAAAAGGTGGCCGCTTATATCGGCTTTTTGTCCGGCGGCAGCAGCCAAAGCCCGCTGGAACTGCTGCGCGGCGCTGGTGTTGATATGGAAAGCCCGAAAACGCTGGAAAGCGCTATGCAAGTTTTTGCTGATATGCTGGATGAGCTGGCCGCCCTTTTGCAGAAATAGCTAAAAACCGCGCCGCCAGCCGCTCACAATCGCCAACAACTAAAAAAATGCCAATGTAAATACGCAAAAACCCTTGACTTTAAGCAGTCAACGTGATATACTGGTGCATGTATTCAGGATAATAGCTTAGTATTGCACGTTTTAGTTTGGCGATATTTGTTCATTTTCTATGGGTACGAAAATATCAAACAGGAGGTACCCAAAATGAATAACGGTACAGTAAAATGGTTCAACGCAGAAAAAGGCTTCGGCTTTATTGCCAACGATGAAGGCGGCGACGACGTATTTGTGCATTTCTCTGCTATCCAGACTGACGGTTACCGCACTCTGGACGAGGGCCAGAAAGTAACCTTTGAAGTGGAAACTGACCCCAAAAACCCCAGCAAACTGCGTGCTGCCAACGTTTGCAAAGTTGACTAAGCAAACCAAACACTAAAAATTCAACCCCCAGTTTCTGAAGAAACTGGGGGTTTTTATTAATAAAATTTGGCTTGACAATACGACAAATAATTTGTATAATTAACAAGGCATCGTAATGAACGGTAGGCACCGCAGGGGCAAAGTTTTGTTTTCGTACAATCCTTTTTGCACCTGCGGTATTTGTTCGCACTAAGCTCTGCCTGCGTCCAGCTTCGCAGGACTTGGCAATCGCTAACTGCTCACTTAACGGTTAGTCAATATCCCTCGAAAGGAGGTGAGGCCTGTGCCAATTAAGCTGACGTTTCATATTGGAATTTTTAAAATTTCGATTGAAATTAAGTTTAGACATAGAAACAACCGCCACTTGGCCCAGTGACGGTTGAAGCAGTAATGTTTTAATCACTAACGAAAGCTAACCGCTTACTTGCGGTGCCTTTTTTATTATTATAACATTTCAGATTGCTTTTGTCAATCTGAAATGTTATGAAAAAAACTATTGACTTTTTTGTACGCACGCTATATAATAAATGTGCGGACAGAAAAGGAGGTGTAAAAATGTCCCCAACACAGGGCAGACCGCATAGCGACAACCCTAAAAGTGAGCGTCTTTATATTCGCGTTACACCAGCAGAAAAAGCAGAGATACAAGCAGCAGCAAAAAAATCTGGTTTTACTTTGTTGGAACTTATACGAAAAGGAATAGAGGCGGTTAATAAAAAATAAAAAAGAGTGCTGGCTACACCCTGAACAAGTTACACCAACACTCAACCCCAAAATAAATGGAAGAAACAGGAGAGGATGTTGCTAATATGAATTACTCCATCAAGAAAATTATGCGAGCCTATTTTGCTGGCAAACTGCGCTGGGCAATCTTCTGGTTTGCTTTGGTTTGCCTGCTGTGTTACGGGCAAATTGAGCTGTTTTACGGCCCGCTGGATTTTTTTTACCACACCTATCCCTATATAATGGGCGGAATTTGCTGCGTTGATTTAGTCGCTTTTTTAATCAGCCTGGGCAATCTGCTGACCCGCCTGGTTACGCGCTTCAACTACACCGGCCGCCTACGCCGCGATTTGGCACACTGGCTGCCGGAACACCTGGCCGCCGACCCTTACGCCGTGTTGGATGAGGACATTTGCTGGCAACCAAATCCGCCCGCGCCGCTTTACCTAGGCGAGGAATGGCTGATTTTGCCCGGCCACGTTTTTCCACGAGCCAAAATCGTCGGCATTTTCTTTGAAGAACTGCGCAAATCATTCCTTTCCAACAAAGTACGCCTGACGGTGGTGGACGAGCAGGGCAACAGCGGCTATTTGGACTTGCCGCCGCGCCTGCACCCAACGCTTTTCAATCAACTATCCCAGCTGCACCCCGCCGCCACCAATGCCGACCATTGCGTGCTGCGCGGCTTTTGGAAGCAGGAAAACCAGGATTATCACCGGCTACGCCTGAGCAACGAGCCGCCCCGCAAATTGCCAAGATAACAGCCAATCAATCCGCAAACATTGGCGTGGAGAGGTATCTTTCGCCGCCGTCCGGCAGCAGAGCCACAATAATCTTGCCTGCGTTTTCCGGGCGTTTGGCCAACTGCGCCGCCGCCCAAACCGCCGCGCCTGAGGATATGCCCACCAACAGGCCCTCTTCTCTAGCCAAGGCCCGGCCGGTAGCCATTGCGTCGGCGTCCGTCACCAGCACAATTTCATCATACACCGTTCTATCCAGGGTTTCCGGCACAAAGTTTGCGCCAATGCCCTGGATTTTGTGCGCGCCGGCCTGCCCTGAGGAAAGCAGCGGCGAGCTGGCCGGCTCCACCGCCACCACTTGAATTTGCGGATTTTGCTGCTTCAAATAAGCGCCAACGCCGGAAATGGTGCCGCCGGTGCCCACGCCTGCCACAAAGATAGCCACCTGCCCCTCCGTATCCCGCCAGATTTCCGGGCCAGTGCTGCTGCGATGCGCCGCCGGGTTGGCCGGATTGCTGAACTGGCTGGGAATAAAGCTGTGCGGAATTTCCGCCGCCAGCTCCTCAGCTTTGGCAATAGCCCCACTCATCCCCTGCGCGCCAGGGGTCAGCACCAGCTCCGCACCATAAGCTTTCAGCAAATTCCGCCGCTCAGCGCTCATCGTGTCCGGCATTGTCAGGATAACCCGCCAACCGCGGGCCGCCGCCACCGCCGCCAGCCCAATGCCGGTGTTGCCGCTGGTTGGCTCAATAATCACCGCGTCCGCTGGCAACAGGCCGCGGCTTTCCGCATCAGCCAACATCGCCGCTGCAATCCGGTCCTTAGCGCTGCCCGCCGGGTTAAAATATTCCAGCTTGACCAGCAGCCTAGCCGGCAACTCTCGCTTTTGGCTAAATTGAGTCAAATCCAATATAGGTGTGTTGCCTATTAAATCAGTTAGTGTTTGCGCAATCTTCATTTTGAAAACCTCCTTGAATCTATCCTAAAATATAAACCTAGTTGTTTTATAGGCTTTATTATAGCCCTCTGCCAGGGGTTTGTCAAGAGCTGGGTAGCAAATTCAAGTCGCTTTTTTACAAAATGACGTTTTTTATTTTCAGGCGGCCGCCCTCCAAGCTTAAAACCACGTCCGCCTGCGCGGCCAGGGCGGCGGAATGAGTTACCACCAGCACGCATTTGTGCAGCTGGTGGGCGTTTTCCCGCAAAACCTCGCCAATTTCCGCGGCCGTGTCTGCGTCCAGGCTGCCCGTTGGCTCGTCTGCCAAAATCAGCGGAGCGCCGCAGGCCAAGGCCCGCGCAATCGCCACCCGCTGCTGCTGCCCGCCGGAAAGCTGCCGCACGCTACGCCGGGCCTCCGCCGCCGTCAGGCCAAGCCGGTGCAGGGCCGCCGCTGCATCCTCCCTGGCGGTTAAGGCCACATTCTCCAGCGGCGTCAGGTAATCCAGCAGGTTGTAGTTTTGGAAGATTAGGGCCACCCGGTTGCGCCGGTGATAAGCCAGCCCTCGCTGGGCAATATCCTCTTTCGCAAACAGTATCCGTCCCTGCTGCGGCGCGTCCAGCCCGCCCAACAGATTTAACAGGGTTGTTTTGCCGGAGCCGGACGGCCCCAGAATAGCATAAAATCGGCCGGAGGCAAACTCGGCGTTAAGGTTGTTTAATATTGGCCGGCCGGGACGACCCTTTTCATAGCTGTAGCAGATGTTTTGCAATAGCAATGTAGACATAAAATCCTCCTTTCAGCTTGTTTCAGCTCATTTTGCTCAAAATTTCGCGCGGCCGCAGACGCATTACCGGCACCGAGGCAAGACAGACGGCGGCAATGATGACTCCCAGGCCAATTAGATAAAGCATTGCCAAATCAAACGGCTCCACCGCAACCTTAATACCGTCGGTTACGGCTATGGCCTCGCCTCCCTTAACGCCAAATTCCACAGCGGCTGCCGTTGCGGCCTCGTTTTCCGCCGGCAGGCTTTGGGCCAGCAGTTGGTTGCCAATTTGCTCCGCCACCGTGCAGCTGCTGAAATAGGAAAGGCCAAAGGCCAAAATTGCAAGCAGCAAAACCTCCAGCAGGTACTGGCCGATGATGGCGGCCTTGCTGAAGCCCAGCGAAAGCAGCACGCCGGTTTCATGCAGCCGGCTTTTACTCCAAAGGGTTAAAATCAGGGTCAGAATAATGCCGCTGACCAGGATAATTACCGCCAGCAGGGTGGGCAGCAGCTCGCTCAGGGCGTTTAAGGGGGCGCTTGCATTGAGATAAGCCTCATTGTCCGCCTCCACCGTAAAGGCCTGCCAATCAATTTCCGGCAGAGACTGAATTTCCGCCAGCACCCGCGCCATCTCCGCCGGGTCCTCTATGCCGACGCTCAGGGCGGAAAAGCCGTAGTTAAAATCGCTGCCATCAATGGCCAGGGCCGAGGGGAGGTCAATAAAAACCAGGTTTTGGATTTTATCGTAGGTGGGGATAATTTTCCCAAACGCCTCCACCTCCTTTGGCGCAAACAGGCCGACGATTTGCAGGTGCAACGTGGCTCCGCTGTAGGACTCGTCCTTTGGGCTGTAACAGCGGACAGTTAGGTAATCGCCCACTTGCAGCTCACTTTTAGCCGCCAAATCCTCGCTGATTAACACCGCCTGCCGGTCATCTGGGCCAAGGTGCCGCCCGGCGGTCAACTGTAGGCTGCCGTCGCTGAAAAGCTCATCATCCCGGCTGTTGTAAACGCCCAGGGTTTTGGTGCAGCCCTGATATTTCGGGTCAATCGGCACGGTGCCCGGCAGCAGGGAAAGCTCCGGCAGAGGGGTTAGCCCCTCAAAGCGGCCGCTGCAATATTTTACACCTGCCACGCCCTTAATGGCGGCGATGTTTTCTGGCGTCAGCTGTTTGGTGGAATAGAGTAGAGAGCTTATTGAGGTTTTGCCGCTGGTTTCATCGTAACTTTCCGCCAGCTTTTCCTCCACCACGTAGGGGCTGTTCTGCCAATCCACAGAGATTGCCAGGCGGCCGCCCAGGCTTTGCCGCAGCTCCAGCTGGGCCTCTCCAGCCGCCCGCCAGATGGCCAGGCCGGTTAACACGCAGCTGCCCATTGCCAGCAAAATTGCCAAAAGCAGCAGGCTTTTTCCCTTTTTGCGAGTGACGTAATAAAACGCCCTTTGGCTGATATTCATTGTGATACCTCCGTTTTTTGATATTTTTTTGCGCGCATTAACAGCATAGCCCGGCAATGTGGAGGTAGTATGAAAAAAAGGAAAAAACTAAAAATTAATTATAAACTGCATTCCGTCGCCTGCCGCCATAGGCTCAAATGTGTAAGTCAGGCCCAGCGCCTGCAAAGCGTTGGCCACGATGTAAAGCCCCAGGCCGTTGCCGCCTTGCTGCCGGCTGCGAGCAAAATCCGGCCGCCAAAAGGGTTCAAAGCAGCGGCGCAGAGCTTCCGGCGGCAGGGGTGGGCACTCGTTTTGCACCACCAGGCGGCGCGCCTCCAGGCGCACGCTTACGGAGCGGCCGGCCGCAGTGTAAGCGACGGCATTGGCAATGATGTTGGAGGCCGCCTTGCGGAACAGCCCACCGGCCAGGCAAACCGGGCATTGCTCCGGCAGCTCCAGCCGAAACTGCACCTGATGGGCTGCTGCAATCAGCTGATAGGGCTGGCAGATTTCCGCCAAAAGCTGGGCCAGGTTTAACGTCTGCGCCGGCTCGGCCGCCGGATTAAGCCGGGTGGCCGCCAAAATCTCCTGCAACATATTGCTCAGCCGCTTTACCTGCTCCTGGCAAAGCGGCAAATAAACTGCATGTTCCTGATACTTGCCAACGCCCAAAAGCATATTCTCCAAAGTTAGACTAAGGGCTGTCAGCGGCGTTTTCAGCTCATGCGAGGCGGCCCGCAGAAAATCCATCCTGGCCTGCTCCAGCTCCTGCACCGCCGCCTTTTCCTGCTCCAGATGTTCAATGGTGGCCAGCAGATTGCCGTAAAGCACATTCACATTTTGCGCCAGCGCACCGATTTCATCCTGGGCGCCCACCGGGCAGGCGGCCGCTTTTTCCAACCGGCGCATTTGCTCTGTGGCGGCGGAAATTTGCCCCAACCGCCGGGCGAGGGCCTGGGAAAAAAACAGCGAACAGCCAAAGGAAAGCAGCAGGGAAAAACTTAGGGAAAAGGGCATGGCTCTGCCGATTGCTCCGGCCACCAGCCGGTAATTGTTGAAGCTGAAAACCAAATCCGCCTGGTTGCTTAGCGCAAACTGAAGCCGGGGCGCCAGTAGATAAATCAGGCCTTGGCTGAGGCCAACCACCAGCAGCATGCTAAAAAGGGTGTAAAGAAAAATTTTGGGCATAAGTTTTAAGTTTTTCATAGCTGCTCCTCATATTTGTAACCGATACCTTTAACCGTCACAATGCAGTTTAACCGCAGCTTGCGGCGCAGGTTTTTGATGTAAGTATCTACAATGCGTTCAAAAACGGCGCAATCCTGGCCCCAAACCGCATCTAAAATTTGGGAGCGGGTAAGCGCCAGCCCCTTGTGTTCCACCAGCAGTTTCAGCAGGGCAATCTCCTTTGCCGTAACCTCAATTTGCCCGTTGGCGTCGTGGGCGGTGTAGCCGGGAAAATTCACCACCACCTCGCCAAAGTGCATTTGCTCCGGCAGCCGCCCTTTGCCGCAACGCCGCAGCAGGGCGGTTACGCGCCGCCCCAACAGCAGCAGGGAAAACGGCTTGGTGAGGTAATCATCCGCTTGGGCGTCAAAGCTTTGCAGTTGGGTGTATTCGTCCTCCAGGGCGGTTAACATCAGCACCGGCGTTTTGCTTTGCCGCCGGATGGCCCGCAAAACCGCCAGCCCGGAAAGCTTGGGCAGCATAATATCCAGCACCACCAGGTCAACGTTGTTTTCGGCAAAAATTTGTAGGGCCGTTGCGCCGTCATAAGCAGGCAAAAGCCGGTGCCCGGCCATTTGCAGATATTCGCAGACTGCCTCGTTGCAGCCTTGGTCATCCTCCACGATAAGTAATGTCGCCATTTTTGCACCTCCCGCCTTAATATAGCATGGCCATGTGGAAACTGTGTGAAATCGGTAAGAAAATTTGCTAAAAACCTCTTGCATTTCCCGCCTACATCCATTATAATAATAGTTAATTGAATAGCTGTTTTGTTTGGTGGCCCCACCTGCCAGTGGCGGCAGCAGCCAAACAGGAGCCGGCGAAAAATCGGTTATGCCCAGCGCGCTGCAACCGGTTCTTTTGGCGGTTTTTTTATATTTAAATTTGACAAAAAGGCAGGCAAAAGTGATGGAAACAGCAAAACGGCAATGGCAACCCCAGCGGGACAACATTCTGCTGGCGGCTTACGCCAAGCTGCCGGTGGGCACCTCCGCTCAGCGGCTTTATGACAATTTGGTGCTGGTTTTAATCGTGAAGCGGCAAACCGGCTGCATTAAGCAGGCGGAGGTTTCCTTTGTGACCCAAGCCGCGCGCGATTTCCTGGCCGAACCGTTTAGGAGGTGCAGCAATGGCATTGAGCACAATCCATATCGTTAGCATAGTGTTGACCTTGCTAATTATTATGTCTTTAGGAGTGTTTTCCGGGCGGCGTGTGAAAAACGCCGCGGATTTCAACACCGGCGGCAAAAGCGCCGGCGCGCTGTTGGTGGCCGGCATCATCACCGGCACTCTGATTGGCGGCAGCTCCACCATCGGCACGGCGGAGCTTGGCTTCAACTTTGGCTTGTCCGCTTGGTGGTTTACCCTGGGCGCATCCCTCGGCTGCTTGCTGCTGGCCCTAATCTATGCCCGGCCGGTGCGCCGCAGTGATTGCACCACCATTCAGCAAATCATCAGCGCGGAATACGGCCCCACCGCCGGCCTGGTAACCTCCATCCTCACCGCCATCGGCATTGTGCTGAACATCGTGGCCCAAATTTTGGCCGCCAACGCACTGCTTGGCTCTATGTTTGGCCTAAATCCGTTTTGGTGTTCCGTGGTTAGCGTGGTGATTATGGCCTGCTATGTGCTTTTCGGCGGCATTAAGGGCAGCGGACTGCTGGGCCTGATTAAGCTGGTGTTGCTCTATATGGCCACCGTGGCCTGCGGCCTGCTGGCCATTCGGATGCACGGCGGCCTGGGTGAATTTTACGCCAGCCTGCCCAAGGTGCAGTATATGAACCTGTTTGCCCGTGGCTTTGGCACTGATTTTGGCGTGGGGCTGAATGTGGCCCTGGGGGTCATCTCCACCCAAACCTACATCCAAGCAGCACTGGCCGGGCGCAGCAATGCAGAGGCCGTGAAGGGCTGCTTGTTCGCCGCCACCCTTACCCCGCCCATTGGCTTTTTCAGCCTGTTTGTCGGTATGTATATGCACATTTACTTCCCTCAGATTGCCGCGGCGGAGGCTTTTCCTACTTTTATTCTGCACTTTTTGCCGGGGCCGTTGGCCGGCGTGGCCCTAGCCACCCTGCTGATAGCTGTGGTGGGCACCGGCAGCGGCATGGCGCTGGGCTTTGGCACCATTATCAGCAACGATATTTACAAAAAGTTCATCAATCGCCAGGCCGACGGCAAACAGCTGCTGCTGGTTTCCCGCCTGATTATCCTGCTGACTTTGATTTCCTCGGCCACTTTCACGCTAGGCAATTTGGGCACCGCCATTTTAAGCTGGGGGTCAATGTCTATGGGGCTTAGGGCCGTGGTGTTGCTGGCCCCTATGACCACTGCGCTTTTCCTGCCCGGCCGGGTGCGGCCAGCCTTGGCAGTGGCCAGCAGCGTGCTAGGCGTGGTGGTGATGTTGGCCGCCCGCCTGCTCAACCTGCCATTTGACTCGCTGTTTATCGGCCTGCTGGCGGCAGCGCTTATTCTGCTGCTTGACCTGGCCCTGCCCAAAGACAAAACGGCTTGATTAAGCCTAAAATTTGCTCTTGCTTTTGCCGCCTAAAAATGTTATAGTATTAACCAAAGGAGGCATTGCAATGAACACCAGTTTAGCTTACAAAGAGGAATATCTTAAAGAAGAGCTGATTAACGGCCAAGTGGTGCTGATGTCGCCCCAGCCGTCGATTAGCCACGTTAAAATTATCGACAATATCAGTACCATTTTTAATATTTTCCTAAAAGGTAAAACCTGCCAATCTTTTCCTGATGGCGTAGCTGTTTTCCTAACAGAAAAGGATTATTTTGTGCCGGATTTTATGGTGGTTTGCGACCCGGAAAAAATCAAAAACGACGGCATTCACGGCGCGCCGGATTTGGTGGTGGAAGTGCTTTCTCCATCCACAGCCAAGCGCGACCGCACTTACAAAAAACAGGTTTACGAGCAATGCGGGGTGCGGGAATATTGGCTGGTTAGCCCGAATGAAAAATCGGTGGAGCAATATCTGTTGGATAATGACCAACTGGTTTTGCACAACGTTTATGCCGTCTATCCAGATTTTCAGTTGGCCAGAATGACCGAGGAGGAACGCGCGGAAGCCTCAAATTGCCAGTTTAAGTGCAGCCTTTATGACGATTTGCTGATTAATTTGGATGATATATTTGACCGAGTGAAATAGTGAAATAATGAAATAACAAAAGGGAGCCGTTAAAACGGCTCCCTTTTTTTGAATATTAAAGCGGTAATTATTCTGCCAAAAGGCGTTCCGCTTCTGCTAGTCGTTCCGTGTTGCCAACGTCAATCCACCAGCCGGCCAGCTCGCAGCTATGCAAGCGTCCCTGCTGCAAAAACAGGCTGTTCACATCGGTAATTTCCAGCTCGCCCCTGGCAGAAGGCTTCAGCTGCGGAATTAAATCATAAACCGAGGGCGGATAAAAATAAAGGCCAATCACTGCCAAATCGCTGATAAACTGCTGCGGCTTTTCCACCAAACGCTGCACCTGGCCATTCTCCACCACGGCCACCCCATAATCCTGTGGGTTGGGCACCGGCACCAGAAAAATCTCCGCTTTGTCCTCAGGGTTTTGAGCGTAAGCCGCCACAGCCGCGTCAATGTTGGCGGCAAAAAGGTTGTCCACCAGCAACAGCAACACGTTGCGCTGCCCGCTGAATTCCTGGCAGAGCGAAAGTGCGTGTGCAATGCCCAGCGGCGTTTCCTGCACCACGTAGGTGATTGCCAAACCCCACTTGCTGCCGTCGCCGGCATAGGCCTCAATCACTGGCCGGTTGGTGGGGTTCACCACCAAAGCCACATCCCGCAAGCCAGCCCCGGCCAGCCTTTCCAGCCCATAGGCCAACAGAGGCTTGCCCAACGCCTCCACCATTGGTTTGCCGCCGCGCTCATTGGGATAGCCCAGGCGACTGCCGGCACCAGCCGCCAAAATTACGGCGCAGATACCAGACAAATTTTCAGACATATCATCTTCCTCCAAAATTGAACAAAAAAATATATTACTTATTATTATACTAAAATCCGGCCTATTTTACAAGCTTTTTTGCAATAAAAATCGGACTGACCGTTCAATTTTGTCAAACAAACTACTGTAGTAGTATTGACAAATTCAAACTACTGTGGTAGTATATGTTTAGAGCAAACGTTTACTCTATTGTAGGAGGATGAGAAAATGGCTATTAAACTGGTGGATTCGGAACTAAAGGTGATGAATGTGATTTGGCGGTTGGGTGAGCCCACGGCCAAGCAGGTGGCGGAGATTTTGCAGGCCGAGGTAGGCTGGAATGTGAACACCACTTACACTCTGATTAAGCGTTGTATCAACAAAGGGGCGGTGCAGCGAGAGGAGCCGCATTTTCAGTGCCGGGCGTTGATTGACAAAGCGGCGGTGCAGGCGGCTGCCACTGACGAGCTGATTAACAAAATTTATGACGGTTCCGCCGACCAGCTGTTTGCCGCGCTGCTGGGCCGCAAGCAACTAACAGAGGAGAAATTGGCGGAGCTGCGCGAAATTGTGGGAGATTGGCAATGAACAGCCCTCTGTTTTTAAGTCTACCCCAACTAAGCCTCAACGCAGCCCTGCTAATTATCGTGCTGGCGGCCCTGCGCTGGTTGAGCCGCGGTCGTCTGCCTGCCCAAACCCGGCGCTTGCTTTGGTGGCTGGCATTGTTGCGTTTGTTGCTGCCGTTGCGTCTGCCCTGCCCGATTAGCGTTTGGAATTGGTTGCCAAACCTTACGGCTGGCGATAAAATGGACTATATCACCCCTAACACCATCAAAACAACGGACGGTTTTTTGCTGCAATCAACGCAAGAAACTATGACAGAACCTTTGGCCAACCTGGATTTGCCGGTTGACAATTTGGCTGGCGCAACCAGCCCGGTAACCCTTTCGCCTTGGTTGTTGCTTTGGGCTGTCGGCGCGCTGCTCTGTGCCGCTTATTTTGGTCTGGCTTACTGGCGTTGCCGCCGGCGTTTTCAGCAAGCAATCCAGCCGGAGGGGCAAGCTGCCGCGTTTCTGGCCGATTGGTTGGCTGCTCATCCACTGCGCCGGCCGGTGCGCGTGCTGCTCTCGCCGGATATTGACGCGCCGTTGACTTATGGATTGCTGCACCCGGTAATTCTGCTGCCGGCCAATGCTGATTTCAGCCGCGAGCAAGCTATGCACTTTGCCCTGCTACACGAATGGACGCATATCCGCCATTTTGACGCAGCAGCCAAGCTGCTAGCTGCCGCCGCTTTGTGCGTGCATTGGTTTAACCCGCTGGTCTGGCTGTTTTTTGGCCTGTTCAGCCGGGATTTGGAGCTGGCCTGCGACTCCGCCGTGCTGCAAAACACCGGTTGCAAGTTACCTCAGCGGCAGGCCTATGCCAGCGCTCTGTTGGATTGGGAGCAGCGGCGGCTAACCCTGGCCGACAACCAGCTGAGCACTAGCCTCTACAATAATTTTGGCAAAAATGTGATGGAAGAAAGGATAGTGGCGATTATGAATGTGAAAAAAGTGAGCTTTTTGAGCCTGACTGTGGCTGGTTTGCTGCTGGTTGGCGGCGTGGCATTTGCTACCAACTCGGCAGAGCCAAACCCGAATAATAACTCTTTTGACGTAATGAGGACTGAATCAACCCTGATTGTCAGTGGAATTGCTGACGGCGAATTGAGCGACGAGGCGCTGCACCAGCTTTCTGTGGAAGAAACCCGCCGGAATATGGCAAAGCAGCTGGCTCCCTACGAGAAATTTGGCCTCAGCTGGCAGTATGACGACCCCGACGGCGACGGCCAGGGCCTGCAAATGTTCTACCAAGGGCGCGAGGTGCGCGGCATTTGGGACGAGCAAACCAACAGCTGGTTTACGGAACACGCCGGGCTTGGTTTTGGAGCCGGAGCCGGCGAGCTGCACACCGTCTACACGGACGGTCAGCTCAGCGGGTTGCGTTGGGCCAACGCGGCGGAGCAAGCTGAATGGAACAAACAGCGGGCCAACGCCAGCCGCCCATTAATCCGGGAATATGAACCGTTTGGTTTGCAAATGAACGAGGCCGGGCAGTTGTTCTACCAGGGCCAGCGCGTGCGTTACTTTTGGGACGGCTTTGATGTGGTGGATGACGAGGTCATCGGCCGGGCCCTCAAGTTTGAGCTGATTGACCCGGAGGGTGAGATTGACCTGCGCTGTCGCCGGCAGATTATCGACAACGCTGATGGCAGCACCAACGGAATGGGTCCGTTGCTAGGTTTGGAGGTTTACCAAGAGGAAAACTTTAGCGACTTGCTGCAACCGGCGGCTCAACGCATAACTTACGATAGCGCAGATGCACTGATTGAGGAAAACCCGGAGCATATTGAAAGCGTAACCGAGCAGAACGTGGCCTACATCGCGGTTGCCGGCGACGACAAGCAGCCCGCCGACCCCGGCCTGACCATTGCCCAGAAATTGGCGAAATATGAGCAATTCGGCTTGGAATACCAGGAGATTAACAAAGCGGAGGGTATCCAGCGCAGTATTTACTATCAGGGTCAGCTGTTGAAAGGCTTTGTGGATGTTCAACCTGGCGGAGCGGTGTTCAGCGTGCAAAGCAGCGCCAAACAAGGAGCGGCGGACGTTGTGCGGACGGTTTACAACGAACAAGGCGAACTAAGCGGTTTGCGCCTGGCCACTCCAGAAGAACTGGCTGCCGAATGGCAGGAACAATCCTAAATCTAATCCAAACAGAAAATTTTCTATGCAACTTTTTTTATAAAATACAGCTTAACAAAAACATTTTTAATGGCGGAATAATCATCGCCTCAATTTTCAAAAATCAACTAGCCGCACCCTAAAGAGCGCGGCTAGTTGATTGCTTATTCATTCGCTTTTAGCATATTTTCCATAATGTAATTTGAATATACATTGGGGTTGCTGATAATTTCATTCAAAGAGGCAGCCACTTGGATACCGTACAAAAGAGCTGTTTCGGTGCCTGCCGAAAAATAGTTGAATATATCATAACTAAGCTTGTCCACAACCTCATCGGATAATTG